>JAABSA010000039.1 GCA_011390635.1 Desulfotignum sp.
AGGTTGAGATATTCAGCTGCCTTGCTTTTGTTGCCGCCGGCCAGTTCCATGGCTTTTTTCAGGTAGGCTGACTCGATGGTGGACAGAATTTCATCTAAATCCACGCCCTGCTCCACCTCGTCCAGGTTGAACCGCCGGTCTTCCACCACCTCGATCCACCGCCGTTTTTTGTGCATGGAAATGGTGAGACTTTCGGGCAGGATGATGTTGGTGGAGGACAGGGCCACCGAGCGTTCAATCAGGTTTTCCAGCTCCCGGACATTGCCGGGAAACGAGTATTTGTTGAGAAAATCGATGGCATAGGAGGAGAGCTTCACAATATCCTTGCCCATTTTTTTAGAATATTTTTCTGCAAAGTGCTGGGCCAGGATGGCCACATCCCCTTTTCTGTCCCGCAGGGGCGGTACCTTGATGGGAATGACATTGAGGCGGAAGAACAGGTCTTCTCTGAACCGGCCTTCAATCACCTCCTCTTCCAGTCTCTTGTTGGTGGCGGAAATAATGCGCACATCCACTTTTATTTCACTGGTGCCGCCCACAGGCTTGAAAGCGGTTTCCTGGACCGCCCGCAGCAGCTTCACCTGGAGCAGCGGAGAAAGCTCCCCGATCTCATCCAGAAAGATCGTGCCCTGATCGGCGGCCTCGAACAATCCTTTTTTATCCACCACCGCACCGGTGAAAGATCCCCTGACATGGCCGAAAAATTCGCTTTCCATGAGGGTATCCGGGATACCGCCGCAGTTGACTACCACAAAGGGTTTGTCTTTGCGGTCGGAATTTTCATGAATGGCCCGGGCGATGAGTTCCTTGCCGGTACCGCTTTCCCCTGTGACGAGCACATTGGTCTTGGTGGGGCTGACCTGCTGGATGCGTTTAAAAATGGCGGCCATGCCCGGACTTTTGCCGACAATACGGTTGAAATGCAGCTGGTCCTTGAGTTCAGAGCTGCGGTGCTCTCTTTCCTGCTCCAGGGTCTGGAGGGCCAGTGCCCTGGCGATGGTCTGGCGCAGCTCATCATTGTCAAAGGGCTTGGGAACAAAATCATATGCCCCCTCATTCATGGCTTTTACGGCAATTTCCGTGGTGGAATAGGCGGAAATCATGATGACCACGGTGTCTGGGTGCTGTTTTTTTACCTCTTTTAATACATCCAGCCCGGTGATATCCCCCAGACGGATATCACACAGTACCAGGTCATAGGCATCTTTCCGGATCAGGTTCAATGCCTGCTTGCCGTTTTTGGCGCAAAAAACCCGGTAATTTTCCCTGGCCAGCAGCAGTTCCAGAAACTCCCGCATGCTTTCGTCATCATCCACCACCAGTATGTTGTATTCATCACTCATGCATTGTAGTCCCAAAAATGGTTGGATTCAAACCTGTTGTTCAGCCATTTTGTCATGCAATCCTGCAGCAGCGGTTCAGCGAACCCCCAACCACAGGTCCAGCCCGTGAATACCCAAGATACGGGCATCCGGGCAATGCGGCCGTCAGGGGTGTTGAAAGACAATTTTACCATCCACCATGGTGGTCACCGCCCTTCCCTGGACCGCCATGCCGCCAAAAGGCGTGTTTTGGCTTTTGGACACAAACCGGCCTGGATCTATGGTATGTTTTTTTTCCAGATCAATCAGGGTCAGGTCCGCCCGGCTGCCGGAGATAATATCATTGTTCATGCCCAGGATCCGTGCCGGATTTTTTGCCATTTTCCGGACCAGGTCTTCCAGGGTCAAAAAACCATCGTGCACCAGCTTCAACGACAGGGACAAAGAGGTTTCAAGTCCCACAATCCCAAAAGCCGCCTGGTCGAACTCCAGGTCTTTTTCCTCTTTGCTGTGGGGGGCATGGTCGGATGCAATGGCATCAATGGTGCCGTCGACCAGACCCTGGATCACCGCCTGCCGGTCCTCCTCAGAGCGCAGAGGCGGGTTCATCTTGAAATGGGTGTCATAGTCTTTGACATCTTCATCAATCAGGGTGAAGTAATGGGGTGCGGTTTCACAGGTCACCCGGATGCCCTGCTGCTTTGCCCAACGGATGAGGTCGATGGATTCTTTGCAGCTGATGTGGCAGAAATGCACATGGGCACCGGTGAGCTGTGACAGCAGGATATCTCTGGCCACCATCACGGCTTCAGCAGCACTGGGGATCCCCTTGATGCCCCAGAAAGTGGCGGCAGGGCCTTCATTCATGGCACCTCCGTTCACAAGGGCGATATCTTCGGCATGGACAAACACCGGCATGGCCAGCCCGTTGCAGTATTCCAGGGCCCTCCGCATGAGCTGGGCATTTGCCACGGGCAGACCGTCATCGGTCACCGCTTTGATGCCTGCCTGCTGCATATCCCGGATCTCCGCCAGGTTGGTGCCGGCAGAACCTTTGGATATGGCACCGGCAGGATACACCTTTGCCTTGTTTGCCTGCCTGGCTTTTTCCAGAATAAAGGTGGTCACCTGGGAGTTGTCATTCACCGGCACGGTATTGGGCATGGCACACACGGCAGTGAATCCGCCCCTGGCTGCCGCTGCAAGACCTGTGGCAATGGTTTCCTTGTATTCATGGCCCGGTTCCCGCAGGTGCACATGGATATCCATGAGGCCCGGCACCAGCACAAGACCTGCGGCATCGATCACCTGCACATCACCGGTATCTTCCGGCACCGCACCGGATGGCGAAGCATCGGACGGGTCCAGTATTGCAGCAATCTGTTCACCGTCTATCAGGACATCTTTTTTTTCATCAACAGAACCCGGATCCAGGACCCGGGCACCTTTAATCAGTATCCGCATGTCTGCTTCCTCCTGCCACCAGATAGTAAAGGGCCATGCGCAGGGCCACCCCGTTGGTCACCTGATCCAGGATCATGGAACATGCTGCATCCGCCACATCACTGGCAATTTCCACCCCCCGGTTCATGGGGCCCGGATGCATGACCGTCACATCTTTTGCCGCCAGGGACAGCCGGGCTTTGTTCAGGCCGAAACAGCCGGCATATTCGCGTTCCGTGGGAAATAACACATCGTTCTGACGCTCTTTTTGAATCCTGAGCATCATGATGACATCGGCATCTGCCACACACGCTTCCATGGTGGGGGCCACTGTACAGCCCAAAGAGGCAATGCCCGCCGGGATCATGGTCTGGGGTGCGCATATTGACACGGCAGCCCCCATTTTGGAAAACCCGATGATATTGGACCGGGCCACCCGGGAATGTGCAATATCCCCGATCATGGCAAGCTTCAGGCCCTGGAGCCTGCCTTTGTTTTCCCGGACACTCATCATATCCAGCAACGCCTGGGAGGGGTGGGCATGAATCCCGTCTCCGGCATTGATCACCGAACAATCCACCCGCCGGGCCACCTGAACTGCTGCCCCTGATGAGGAATGGCGCATGACGATCACATCCGGCCGCATGGATTCCAGATTTTTCACCGTATCGATGAGGGTTTCCCCCTTTACCATGGAAGAACCGGTTTTGGTAATGGCCACAGAATCTGCGGACAGCCGCTTGGCGGCAATTTCAAAGGAAAGTTTGGTCCGGGTGGACGGCTCCTGGAAAAAAAGCACAATGGTTTTTCCCCGCAGGGTGGGAACCTTTTTCACCGGCCGCTGGGAAATTTCCTTCATTCCCATGGCTGTATCCAGAATCAGAGAGATTTCATCCGGATCAAGGGAATGGATATCCAGAATATCCTTTTTCATGAATCTCATTGCACATCCTTTACAAATTTTTCCCTGCTGACCACCAACCGCCAACAGCTAAAAGCTAACAGCTAACAGCTAACAGCTTTCATATCAACAGATCACCGATCCGGTTCCACCGCACCCCGAACTCTTCCCTGTCCCAGGACCAGTAGATCATAAAGGCCTTGCCCTTGACGGCCGACAGGTCCACAAATCCCCAGAACCGGCTGTCATGGCTGTTGTCCCTGTTATCTCCCATGACAAACAGCTTGTCTTCCGGCACAACGATCTGTTTCATGTTATCCGCATGGGTAGGCAGGTTTGAATACATGGCATAGGGCTCATCAGCCACCGGTCTGCCGTTCACATGCAATTTTTTATCAATAATGGAAACAGTATCCCCTTCCACTGCCACCACCCGCTTGATGAAATCCTTTGACGGGTCTTCCGGGTACTTGAACACCACAATATCTCCCCTTTGGGGATCTTTGAAGGGAATCAGCACCCTGCCGTCGGTAAAGGGGATTTTTACCCCGTAAATAAATTTATTCACCAGGATCTGGTCCCCGATCTGCAGGGTTTCCAGCATGGAACCCGAAGGAATCTTAAATGCCTGCACAACAAAGGTTCTGATGAACAGAGCAATTACAATGGCAATGAGAATGGCTTCAATATTCTCCCGCCAGGCGTTTTTCTTTTTGGCCATTTCTACCTCTATTGCTGCACAAACAGGTGCTGGGGTTGCCCTAAAAGGAATTTGGACCGCCTTATGGCGGACTTGAGAAGTTCTGCAATCTTTCTGGCCTTGACCATGCTTGACAAAGGATGGGTGGAAATTTGTTGTCCTTTGACCATGATGGTGCCGCTTTTGAGTTCTGCATAGCTCACCTGGCCATAGGATCTGGACACCCCTTCGGGATAATCATACCCGTAATCCACAATCTGGGTGAATATCTCTTCATCGGAAACAGCTGTGTATTTGAGGATTTCTTCATTGAGGATGGGAATGGGAATGCCCAGCCCCACTGACAGGGAGCACCCGTATCCCCGGATGCTCTGCCCCACCAGCCAGTCAGGGGACATCTGCTTTAGATCCCCGATAACAGACAGGGTACCGGCAGGACCCAGCGGCACCCCGTTCAGCCCCCGGTCCACAGCAGACTTGTGCTGTGTGCCGGTCCAGGTGACATACCCCTGGGCACCGCCCAGAAAAATCCGGGTGCCCAGTCCGATGGTTTTCAGGTACGGATCATTGAACAAAGGGCTCAACGCGCCTGACGTTGAATAGTTGGCATTGCCCATCCCGGGCTTCAAGGTACCCATATAGGTATATTTGATGCGGTCCGACCGGTTCACTGCACAATTATAATTCTGGTAGGCGTTTCTGGGATTCACCAGCATGGCATTGGGAAGTTCTTTCAGGGTCATGGTTTTTTCGATGCGGCGGTTGGGGTAGCAGTCGGTGCCATAGCTTTCCGCCCGGATTTCGACCGTTTTTCCCGCCACAAGGTCCTGGATCACATGGCCGCCGCCGTAATTGAATTCCCCGGGATGCCGCTTGTTCAAAGGATCATCATCACAGGGCTGGGTAGCCCCCAGATAGCAGTCCACCGCAGCGATGCCCGAATAGGCAGGCACGTTGTTGAACCAGGTTTTGGAGGTGCGCACCAGGGGTTTGGACTGGCCGATGTTAATGAACGCCCCGGAAGAGCACATGGGTGCAAATGTGCCGGTGGTCACTACATCCACCTGGCTGGCCGCTTCCACGATGCCGTGTTCTTTTGCAATGCCGATGATTTCCTCGGCAGTCACCACCACGGCTTCTCCCCGGGCAATTTTTTCGTTTATCTGTTCATAGGTTTTGGTGATTTTATGATCGTTCATGGCTGCCTTGTTTCTTCTCCGTAACCTGCAAGAGTAACTGTCATGTTTGGTGCCGGGCACCGGCTCGGCAGGATCGCTGTCAATTACAGGATCGCTGTCAATTAAAAGATTGAACTTTTATCTCATCAATTTTGGATGTGATATTGTTTTTTATCCAGGTGGGATCCCACCATTCCAGGGGATTGACAAACACATTGTGCACAATCATGGAAAAATGCAGATGATCTCCACCGGCAAGACCAGTAAGACCGGTATTTCCGATAATATCTCCTTTTTGCACCATATCACCGGGTGACACAACCATGCTGCTTAAATGGGAATACAGACTGGCCAGACCGAAACCATGGTCAATGATAACCGTATTGCCGAATATTCCCACCGCCTCGGCCATGATCACCCGGCCGGTATTGGCAGCGCCTATCCCGGCATTGGCAGTGGAAGCAAGATCGATTCCCATATGGAAGGAGCTGCTGATTTCTTTGCCCTTGTATTTGTAGGTGCGGCGGTCTCCGAATTGTGCCCGGGTGGCGGATCCGGGCAGCCTGGCAAACCGTCCCTGCCACAGCAGCTGGTTTGTTGTATCAGCCGGTACCTGCAGCACTTTTTCCACATTGGCTTTTCTAAGGGTGGTGTTGATCTCCAGGAACTTTTCCAGCAGAGGATTGGGTGCGGAAGCAAAGCGGGCTTCTTTTTCCCCGAGATTGAAATCAGGCATTTTAAATTCCAGGAACTGATCTGAAATATTGAGCACATCGGCTCTGAAATCATGGTCCCGGATATAATGATGAAATCCACGCTTGGCAGTATTTCCCGCCATATCCTCTGCAGTTACCCACATGCGTGTTCCCGGACCCTGGGTATGGTCCAGTGCAAAAAACGCGGCAAAAATATCTTTTTTTTCAAACATGCCGGAATGGCCCGGAAAAAACCGCTCTCCCACCATCACCCCGCTTTTGACATCTTCTTCAAACAACCGGTATATGACAAGGCCGGAGCCGCCCCGTTCCACATTATGGCGCTGGGTCAACACCTGGATCTGGGGGGGGTTGCTGTCAATAACAACTTTTTTCTCCACTAAAGTTACATTGCCTTTATTCCATCCCCGCCAGGCCTGGTCCGACACCTGGATACGGATGAGTGCTTCTCCATCGTTCATGCCGTATTTGCGGGCTTCCACAGGAATGAGAAGCTGGTCTTCCTGCTTTTTTTCAGCGGCAAGAAGGGTGAGAACCGATATAAAAGGGTAGGATTTTTCCAGCAGGATTTTCTCACTTTGCTGCTGCACCAAAGAGACCCTGACATCCCTGAGGCCTGTTTGTGTATCAGTTATTTTCAGGGACAGTTCATAGCCTTCTTTCAAATACAAGGAGGGCATCTCAACATCCACCTGTGGTGCTGCGCCTTCATATTTGTATATCAACAACCAGACCAGGGGCACCAGGATGACAGCACATATCACCAGCAAAAAAACCTTCTTCATTAACAATACCTATTTTTTTCAAGAGGTTGGCATTACATAAGCGAAACGCCCATAAAAATACCAGCTATACCCCAACTTATCAAGGAATTTTCCATTCTTGACTTTTTGCATGCCAGATTATAATTTGGCCCAGATGAATTCAAGATAAGGACCCCCCATGAATAATTTTTTTTTTGACATGCTTGATACCCCCTCCCCCTGCTTCTTTCTGGTGGCAGGACCCTGTGTGATTGAAAACGCCGACACCACCTTTACCATTGCACAGACATTGAAAACCATTACCCGGGCCCTGGGGATTCCCTTTATTTTCAAGGCATCCTTTGACAAAGCAAACCGCACATCGGTCCAGTCCTTTCGGGGACCGGGGTTTGAACAGGGCCTGAAAATCCTGGGCAATATAAAATCCGAACTGGATCTGCCGGTAATTTCAGACATCCATCTGCCGGACCAGGCAGCAGCTGCTGCCCGGGTACTGGATGTGATTCAGATTCCGGCATTTTTATGCCGCCAGACCGATTTGATCCTGGCGGCCTGCCGCACAGGCAAACCGGTGAGCATTAAAAAAGGCCAGTTTCTGGCCCCCCATGACTGTAAAAACATTCTTGACAAGGCTGCCACCACCGGCAATCCCCATATTGCCATCACGGAAAGAGGCACCAGTTTTGGATACAATAACCTGGTAGTGGACTTCAGGTCCATCCATATTTTAAAACAGATGGGGGTGCCGGTGATATTTGATGCCACCCACAGTGTGCAGCTGCCCGGCGGCGGTGCCGCAGCCTCTGCAGGGGACCGGCAGTTCATTCCCACCCTGGCAAAAGCCGCCATTGCAGCAGGTGCCCACGGCCTGTTCATGGAAACCCACCCCCATCCGGAAAAAGCGTTGTGTGACGGGCCCAACTCCATGCCCCTCAACGATATGGCAGATCTGCTCAAAACCCTTCTGGCCATTAAAAAGGTATCTGGATAAACCCATGTCATCCCTTCTCAAACAAATAAAAATGCTGGTGCTGGATGTGGACGGTGTGCTGACCGACGGCAGCATAACCTACACGGATTCCGGAGAACAGATAAAAAGTTTTTTATCCAGGGATGGCCTTGGTATCCGCATGCTCATGGACAACAACATCCAGGTGGGCATCATCACCGGCAGAACATCAGGCGCCCTGGCCCACCGGTGCAGGAATCTGGGCATTGATCTGATATGTGAAGGCATCCAGGACAAGGCAAAGGCCATGGACCAGATTGCGGCCCGCACCGGTATCCATACCTCTGCCATGGCATTTGTGGGGGATGATCTCATTGATCTGCCGGCCATGGGCCGTGCCGGGGTGGCCGTAGCTGTGGCCGATGCCGCAGATGAGGTGAAATCCCGGGCCGACATCATTACCCGGGCCAAAGGCGGCCATGGTGCTGTAAGAGAAATATGTGAAGCGATTCTCAAGGCCAGGGGGTTGTGGGACCGGGCCATGAAACCTTTTTTATCATGAAGCAGCAGCACAAAAAAAAAAGCATCCTTTTTCTGGTACTGCTGCTTGCTGCCATGGTCCTGGGCCTCGGCATTTTTGTCATCACCAGCCGGCTCATGGATGACTCCCCTACCCTCACGGATGTCCATATTGATTCAGAAGCCGCCCTCACACTCAATCTCATGAAACAGGTTTCCAAAAAAAACGGCATCACTGAATGGGAGCTTGAGGCAGCCACCGCCACCCTGATGAAAAAACAGGACCGGGCTGTGTTAACCGATGTCAATGTGGTATTTCATACCGCAGACAATAGTGAGGTTTTTCTGACATCCGACCAGGGAATACTGGATACCCGGTCCCATGACATGAGCTTTGTGGGCAATGTGGTGGTGCGGCACCAGACATATGTCCTGAAAACTGATAAGTTGCATTATAAAAAAAAACCACATATAATACATTCAGATGCGCCTGTCTGGCTTGCAGACGAAATTTCCGTGATCGAAGCAGACACCATGGAAATCAAACTGCATGAAAACACCGTGACGTTACAAGGACATGTTAAAGGAAAATTCAGTGAAAAGATTGCCCTGCCCTGACCGGGTTTTAAAAACACTTGTTGTTGTCATGCTGATTTTGATCAGCTGGGGTACAGGTGCTGCCCAGCAAGAGGAAAAATCAGATGCAGACCGGTTGACTGAAGCGCCTTTGCAGATCACCTCCGACAAGATGGTCGCCCACCAGACAGAGGCTCTGGTGGAATTTTCAGGCAATGTCCGGGTGGTTCAGGAAGACAGCATCCTTCTGGCCGATTCGGTCAAAATTTACTTTCATCCCTCGGGCAAAGACACCAAAGCCGGACAGGATCAAGGCACCCGGGACAGGGTTACAAAAATTATTGCCACCCAAAATGTGGAATATACTGCCGGAGACAGAAAAGCCTTTGGTGATATGGCGGTGTATACCACCGAAGATGAAATCCTGGTGCTCACAGGCACATCAGCCAGACTTCTCACCGGCTCCAGCTGGGTGAAGGGCACCAAAATCACCCTGTACCGAAAAGACAACAGAGCCATGGTGGAAAGTGAAGGCAAAAACCGTGTCCAAGCCCTTTTTAACCCCGAAGACAAACCTGCTGATCAATAAATGACAGAGCTTTCACTCAAAAAACTGGTCAAAACCTACAACAACAAGACCGTTGTTGACAACGCGGACATAACCATAAAGCAGGGCCGGGTTACCGGTCTTTTAGGGCCCAATGGTGCAGGCAAAACCACCACGTTTTATATGGCTGTCGGAATGATTCGTTCCGACAGCGGCAATGTGTATCTGAACCAGGAGGACATTACCGGTTATCCCATGTATATGCGGGCCCGAAAAGGGATCGGATACCTGCCCCAGGAAAGTTCCATTTTCAAAAAACTGACGGTAAAAGAAAATATCACTGCCATTCTGGAGGTGCTGCCCAAAAACGGTATGAATATCCAGACAACAGCGGCAGATTTGATGCAGGAGCTGGGAATAAGCCATCTGGCCGGGCAGAAAGCAGTCTCTTTGTCCGGCGGAGAACGGCGCCGCCTGGAAATTTCCAGGGTCCTTGCCACCCGGCCGTTGTTTATCCTCTTAGATGAGCCGTTTGCCGGCATCGATCCCCTTGCGGTAATAGATATCCAGCAGATCATCACACAGCTGACAGACCGGGGAATCGGGGTGCTCATATCAGACCACAATGTCAGAGAAACGCTGGGAGTATGCGATCATGCCTATATCATGAGCCAGGGAAAGGTGATTGAATCAGGTCCGCCGGATAAAATTATTGCCAGTGACATTGCCAAAAAAATCTATCTGGGAGAGAATTTCAGACTCTAATATGGAACTTGGATTACAACAAAGCCTTACACTGACCCAGCAGCTGGTGATGACACCCCAGCTCCAGCAGGCTATTAAACTCTTGCAATTGTCCCGTGTCGAGCTGGCTGAAATGATCCAGCAGGAAATGGAGCAGAATCCTGCCCTGGAAGAACTGGGTCCCGAGGATTCAGCAGAAAAGGCATTGTCGGCGGTGGATGCGGAAACCCAGCTGCCGGAAAAAGAATCTCCTGTCAAGGAAGTCACCATTGATGAAAAAGTCCGGCCGGACACGGACTGGGAAAATTATATCAATGAGTACAATTCCACCGGCCGGATCTACACGGAAACAGAACACACCGAAGCCCCTAATTTCGAGGCCTTTACATCTGAAAAGACCACCCTTGAAGCCCATCTCAAATGGCAGCTGATGCTCCGGGGTCTGGACAAAGAAGAGGTAAGAATCGGCCACATGATCATCGACAACCTCAACCAGGACGGGTATCTGTGTTCGGACGTGGCGGAAATCGCCCAGACAGCCGGTGTGGAACCGTCTCAGGTGGAAACGGTGTTATCCGTGCTCCAGACCCTTGATCCGCCCGGGGTCTGTGCAAGGGACCTGTGTGAGACACTGCTCATTCAGGTCAGGCAGCTGGGAATTGAAAATCCGGTACTCACACAGATCATCCAGCATCATTTGAAAAATCTTGAAAACAGAAACAGCAGAAAAATTGCCAAGGCCCTGCACATTTCCGTGGAAGATGTCCGGGCTGCCGTAAAAATTCTGCAATACCTGGAACCCAAGCCCGGCAGAAAATTTTCCAATGAGGAAGCCACTTATATCATCCCTGATATTTATGTATATAAAGTGGGAGACGGGTTCAAAATTGTCATGAATGATGATGGCCTGCCCAAACTGCGGATCAACCGGTTTTACAAAAATGCCATTGCCGACGGCAAAAAAATATCCCGGGAGACAAAGGCATATCTCAATGAAAAAATGCAGTCTGCCTCCTGGCTCATAAAAAGTATCCACCAGCGCCAGAAAACCATTTATCTGGTCATGGAAAGCATTATTAAATTTCAGTATGAATTTTTTGAAAAAGGCATTGCCTATCTTCGGCCTTTGATCCTCAAAGACATTGCGGAAGATATCAAAATGCACGAATCCACCATCAGCCGGGTGACCACCAACAAATATGCGTATACCCCCCAGGGCCTGTTTGAACTGAAATATTTTTTCAACTCCTCCATAGAACGGACCGGTGCAGCTTCCATGGCATCTGCCAGTGTGAAGGAAAGAATACGCCTGCTCATTGAGAACGAAGATCCGGATGTTCCTTTGAGCGATGACAAAATTGCAGCCATCCTCCAGGAAGCCAACATCCAGATTGCCAGAAGAACCGTTGCCAAATACCGGAAGGTGCTCAATATTCTGCCTTCCAATAAACGTAAACAACTTTAGGGAGGTATTTTTTTATGCAGACAACCGTTACCTTTAAAAAAATTGATCCATCTGATCCTTTAAAGTCTTACGTTCGAAAGAAACTGGATAAATTCGACAAAATGCTGGACAGTCCTGCAGAAGCCTATGTGGTATTATCGGTGGAAAAGATCAGACACATTGCTGAAATAACCCTGGTTTGTGACAAACTCAACATCCATGCCAAAGAGGAATCTGAAAGCATGTATTCATCCATTGACACCCTTGTGGACAAAGTCAGGGCCCAGATCAAAAAGCACAAGGAAAAAATCAAACGCCACCTGTCCGGAAAAAAGCAGCGCCTTACGGATACGACGGAAATCATCCATGCCAGGGAGGCCTTTGCATTGGACACAACGGCTTTTGACGACCTTGTCATGGAAACCATCGACACCAAACCCATGGACATTGAAGATGCTGTTAATGAATTCAATACCGGCAGGCATGCATTTTTTGTTTTCAACAATGCCCGCACCGAACAATTGAATGTTCTTTACAAACACAACAACGGAAAGCTGGGATTGATCCAGCCCGGGGGATAACGAACCCACATGAATATCAGCGACATCCTAAAAAAAGAATCCATTGTGCCCGATCTGGTATCAACCACCAAGCATGGTATTATCCAGGAACTGTCCCGGGCATTGGCAGCCGCTGCCAATGCCCCTGCACAAGATATTGCCGCCGTGCTGATGGAAAGAGAAACTTTGGGCAGCACCGGTATCGGGGGCGGCATTGCCATTCCCCATGGAAAACTTACCGCCGTCACTGAGGTGATTTTGGGATTCGGCCGGAGCCGGTCCGGTGTGGAATACGATTCTCTGGACGGCAGGCCGGTGCATATTTTTTTCCTTTTGCTGACCCCGGAAAATTCCTCAGGCAGCCATTTAAAGGTGCTGGCCCAGATTTCCAAACTCCTGAAAATGGAGCATTTCAAGCAGGGTTTGAAAACCGCTGACACCCTTGACGATATTTATGATATCATCCTGGAACAGGATGAAGACTTTTAAATGGATAACTGAAGACAATGCCAAAGGAAACGGTTTATATCATCACAGGGCTGTCGGGCTCCGGAAAATCTACTGCGATCCAGGCCTTTGAGGACGCATCTTTTTATTGTGTGGACAATATGCCCATGGAGCTTGTGCCCAAGTTTCTGGAACTTCCCTTTAAGGAAAGCCCGGAAATCAAGGGTATCGCCTTTGTCATGGACATGCGGTCCAAAAATTTTGTTGCCAATTATGCCGGCGGGATATCTGCCATTGAAGGCCTTGGCATATTGCCCATCATCATATTTCTGGAAGCCGATGTGAACACCCTGGTGAAACGATTCAGCCAGACCCGCCGTCAGCACCCGGTTTCCGGCACCAAGAGCCTGCTGGAAAGCATTCACTCGGAAATCAGGTTGATGCAGCCCATCAAAGCAACCGCCCACCATATTATCGATACCAGCACCTATAATGTGCACCAGCTGAAGTCCAACATTCTGGACCTGATCCACGACGGCACAGAAAATGTCGCACTGATGAAAATAAATGTATTGTCCTTTGGATACAAATACGGTATTCCCACAGATGCGGACCTGGTGATCGACATGCGGTTTCTTGCCAACCCCTATTTTGTTCCAAAATTGAAAAACCTTGACGGCGAATCAGAAGCCGTAAAACAATTTGTCCTGTCCAACCCGGAAGCAAAGATTTTTCTTGAAAAATATATAAATCTGCTTGACTATCTGATACCCTTGTACAAGAGAGAAACCAAGGCATATCTTACCATTGCCGTCGGCTGCACCGGCGGCCGGCACAGAAGCGTTGCCATCGCCCGCAGTATTTTTGAACACCTTAACCAGAAAGGAAACCATCCCGGGCTCATTCACCGGGATCTTGACCGGGATATAAAAGAAACATGATCGGAATACTTGTAGTGACCCACGCAACCCTTGGAGCTGCCCTGATCGAAACGGTACATTTCATTTTGGGCAAAGAACAGGAACATCTGATGTCCATCTCCATCGACATCCAGCAAAACCCGGAAAACCTGAGAAAAAAAATCAAACAGGGAATTACAAAAGTTACGTCCGACAACGGTGTGATCATTCTCACGGACATGTTCGGCGGCACCCCTTCCAACATCAGTTATTCCTTTCTGGATGAAGGGACTGTGGAGGTAATTTCCGGGGTGAATCTTCCCATCCTCCTCAAAGCGGTGACCGCCAGGCATAAGATGGATATGGAGAAACTCACCGCCACCCTTGTGGAACACGGCAAGCGCAGTATCTGCCTTGCCAGCGGTATCCTGAAGGGAACCGGACGAAACGGATCATAAAATATTTTTTTCCGCCGGCACAATCTTACGCGCGGCAACCCACATTTTGAACAGGAGAAGAACAATGACTATTAAAATTGGTATAAATGGTTTTGGCAGGATCGGCCGAATGGTCTTCAGAGCCGCAATGACACAGCCGGAACTGGAAATTGTGGCTATCAATGACCTGACCGACACCCGCACAACCGCCCACCTGCTCCAGTATGATTCTGTTCACGGACAGTTTGACAAACCGGTGACCGCCCTTGACGACAGCATTGAAGTGGGCGGCAGGAAGGTGATGGTCACGGCATCCAAAGATCCCTCCCAGATTCCATGGGGGGATATGGAGGTGGATATTGTCATGGAATGCACCGGTATTTTCAGGGATCGGCAGGGCGCTTCCAGACACCTGGAAGCCGGGGCCAAAAAAGTGTTGATCTCAGCGCCTGCCAGTGATCCGGACATCACCATTGTCATGGGGGTCAACAATGATATGTATGATCCGTCATCCCACCATATCATTTCCAATGCATCCTGCACCACCAACTGTCTGGCACCTGTGGCCAAGGTCATTTTAGAAAACTTTGGATTCATATCAGGCATGATGACCACCATTCACTCCTATACCGGGGACCAGCGCATTCTGGACTTTCCCCACAAAGACCTGCGCCGGGCCAGGGCGGCAGGACTGTCCATGATCCCCACCACCACCGGGGCTGCCAAGGCAGTGGCCCTTGTACTGCCTGAATTGAAAGGCAAGCTCAACGGCATGTCAGTGCGGGTTCCCACCCCCAATGTCTCCATGGTGGACCTGGTGGTGCTGACACAAAAAAACAACCTGACCATAGAAACAGTGAACCAGGCCCTCAAAGCTGCGGCAGACCAGAACCTGAAAGGCATTCTGGGGTACAGCGAACTGCCGCTGGTCTCCATCGACTACAATTCCAACCCATTGTCATCCATTGTGGATGCCGCATGTACGGACGTAATAAATGGCAACATGGTGAAAACCTATGCCTGGTATGACAACGAAGCCGGATATTCACACCGGATGATCGACGTGGCCCTGATGATCGGAAAATCCCTGTAACGCGATGATCAAGTGTAAAAAAGCTTGACCATCAAGTGTAACAAAAAAAGGAGGCTCCCATGAAACGCATGCCCATGATCGCAGGCAACTGGAAAATGTTCAAAACCGGACCCCAGGCAGTCGAAACTGCAACCCGGCTGGTTGCGGCCTGTCAGGATATCACTGATGTTGACATCATGATTGCCCCGACGTTCGTATCACTGCCCCTGGTGGCGGAGATCGTGAAAAACACACCCGTACGCCCGGGCGCCCAGAACCTGCATTTTGAAAAACAGGGCGCATTTACCGGTGAGATATCCGCTGATATGCTGCATGCCGCAGGTGCAGAATATGTCATTATCGGTCACTCTGAGAGGCGCCAGTACTTTTTTGAAACAGATGAAACCGTCTGTAAAAAAATCCGGGCAGCAGTGACTGCCGGCCTTACACCCATCCTTTGTGTCGGTGAAACCGAAGCCCAGCGGGACCAGGAAAAAACATTTTTAACCCTTGACAAACAAGTGTCAGATGGGTTACAAGGCTTTGGTCCGGATGAAGTCAAGGACCTGATCCTGGCTTATGAGCCGGTCTGGGCCATCGGCACCGGCAAAAGCGCCAGTGTCGCCCAGGTAAAAGAAGTACACCAGTATCTTCGGTCTTTGCTGGAAAAACGGTTTTCCCCCGAACTGGCCCAAAGCATACGGATATTGTACGGCGGGTCGGTCAAGCCGGAAAACATAGCAGATCTGATGCACATCGAGGATGTTGACGGTGCCCTGGTAGGCGGGGCAAGTCTTGATGTAGATACATTTACCAAAATTATAAAGTTTGATACCATATTATGACAACACTTATCACTGCTTTACATATCACTGTCTGCGTCCTGCTGATCCTGATCGTCCTGCTCCAGAGCGGCAAGGGTGCGGAAATGGGTGTATCCATCGGCGGGGGCGGCAGCCAGACCCTGTTCGGGGCATCCGGTCCGGCAACGCTTTTGACCAAGATTACCACCGGTGTTGCCATTGTGTTCATGGTAACCTCCCTGACCCTGGCATATTTTTCCGGTCACAAGGCAGAACAGAGCATCATCACTGGAAACCCTGCCCCGGTCCAGCAGGCTGCTGACCAGACAGGGGAGTAAAATCATATATGCGCGCCGAAGTGGTGGAATAGGTAGACACGCACGCTTGAGGGGCGTGTGGGGAGACCCGTGGGAGTTCAAATCTCCCCTTCGGCACCATTACAATACAGCCATGGGCAGAAATGTTCATGGCTTTTTTATTTTTTCAGGTACAGCATGCCCGATGATTTCAGAAGAAACTGCTTTACATGTAAATTCTTCTATGTAACATGGGATCCGAACCATCCCAATGGCTGCAGAGCCATGGGATTCAAAACCCGGCAGCTGCCTTCCATGGTTGTCTTTCAGTCCTCAGGTGAGCCCTGCCGGCTGTTTCAGACAAAAAAGAAATCGTCATAACCCTTTGTCTGTCTTGCATATTACCAAACCCGGCTTATATTATTTGATTATGAAAACCAAAAATACAATTAATACACAGGATCCCAAACCATATGCACAGGATCCCAAAACAATAGAAAAAGAGCTGGGGGAGTTTCTCAATAAAAAATTCGGCGGAAAGGTCCGGATTATTTCCCCCTCGATCCAACCCGATAAAGATGTCATTTCAGGCAAACCGCCCGGCAAAGGCAAAAAAGGGCTGATCAATTTCAACATCAAACCGGCAGAACTCATCGCCTACCTGGACCAGTATGTGGTGCGCCAGAACAGGGCCAAGTCGGTGCTGTCCACCAAGATCTGCACCCACTTCAACCGCATCCGCCATGAAGAAACCAGCGAGGATAAAGGGACAAAAATCACCGGCCATATCAAGTCCAATATTTTACTGCTGGGTCCCACCGGCATTGGCAAAACATACCTGATTAAACTGATTGCAAAAAAGATCGGCGTGCCCTTTGTCAAGGCCGATGCCACAAAATTTTCAGAAACCGGCTATGTGGGCGGTGATGTGGAAGATTTGATCCGGGATCTGGTCAAAGAGGCGGATGATGATATTGCACTGGCTGAATGCGGCATAGTGTATGTGGATGAGATTGATAAAATAGCAGCCAGTCCCAATGTGATCGGCGCACAGGTTTCCAGGACCGGTGTGCAGCGCGCGTTGCTAAAACCCATGGAAGAAACCGAAGTGGATCTGAAAGTCCCCCATGACCCGGTTTCCATGATGCAGGAACTGGAAACGTTCCAGAGAACCGGAAAACGATCCAGCAGACGGGTCAATACCGGCAATATTCTGTTTATTCTGAGCGGTGCCTTTACCGGTCTTACAGACCTGATCAAACAGCGCTTGTCTCAGCAGACCATCGGGTTTGGCTCCAGACTCACCCATACTGGCAATGATATGGATTTGTTAAAACAGACCCGTGCCGAAGACCTGGTAAAATATGGGTTTGAATCTGAATTCATCGGCCGGGTTCCGGTGCGCTGTATTTTGGATACCCTGGAAGAAAATGACCTGTATGCTATTCTCAAGATGCCCAACAACCCGGTCATTCTCAGCAAGCGCCTGGATTTTGCCGCCTATGGCATCGACATTGCCTTTGAAGATGAGGCATTGAAAATACTGGCAGGTATGGCCTTTACGGAAAACACCGGTGCCCGGGGCCTGGTGTCTGTGGTGGAAGATGCCCTGCTCCCCTTTGAAGAAACACTGCCATCCCGAAATATCACCCGGTTTGTCGTAACCAGACAGGTGATAGCAGAACCATCCGATGTACTCACGGATCTTTTGGCTGATCAACCTGTCCATGACTGGGCATCTTTGCACCACAAGGCAAGGCAAAAAGAGATTGCGTACATCACCGACCATATCACGGAAAACTGGAAATCATTGTCCATTCTCCACGGACTCACCCTTTCCCGGATCCGGTGTGATATGGCAGCCCGGTACTATTGCACCCATGTCATGGAAATAGATGATGCGATCCGGAAAATCAAAAAATTTCATGATACCGTCAAGGAAATGGAGCTGGAAATTTCCAAAAGTGCTGATTTGCAAATTATATTTGAAGAAGATGCCATTGATTTTCTCATTGACCAGTTCATTACGCACGGGGTGTCGTCTGAAGCAATGTTGTCCAAACTTTACAACGATTATTATAATGGTTTGAACCTGATCAGAGAAAAAACCGGCAAAAACCGTTTTTTCCTGTCAAAGGCTGATCTTGAAGACAGTGAAACCTATCTTAATAATCTTATCAGGAAAGAAATCACATGATTGGAATCTCAAAACTTTACTGTGCCACGGTTGAACCTTCTGACGCACTGCGTTATTCCCGGCATTCAGGACAGCTTCCCTCCCACCTGCTCCAGTTTTCCATAGATAAAAAACCGGTGGTGGTCTGGAACATGACCCAGCGGTGCAATTTAAAATGTGTGCACTGCTATGCCAGATCCGAAGATATATCCTATGACAATGAACTGACCCATGAACAGGCCCTGGCCATGATTGATGACCTGGCGGATTTCGGGGTGCCGGTGCTGTTGTTTTCCGGCGGAGAACCCCTGGTGCACCCGCGGCTGGTTGACTATGCCCGGTATGCCGTATCCAAAGGCATGCGGGCTGTCATCTCCACCAACGGAACTCTGATCACCCGGGAAAAGGCAAAGATCCTCAAAGAGATCGGGCTGTCCTATGTGGGCATCAGCCTGGATGGACTGGAAGAGACCCATGACAAATTCAGAGGCGTCAAAGGATCTTTCAAAAAAGCTATGCAAGCCATTGAAAACTGCCAGGCCGCCGGTATCAAAGTGGGGTTGCG
This sequence comes from Desulfotignum sp., assembly GCA_011390635.1. Lineage (GTDB taxonomy): Bacteria > Desulfobacterota > Desulfobacteria > Desulfobacterales > Desulfobacteraceae > Desulfotignum. The sequence continues at coordinate 19,059 of JAABSA010000039.1, forward strand.
GTTCACCATAAACAAGCGCAATGTCCAGGATATTCCGGGCATTTTTGACCTGCTGGAACAAAAAAATATTCCCCGGGCCTGTTTTTACCATCTGGTGTATTCCGGCAGGGGTTCAGAAATTGCCAAAGAAGACCTAAGCCATGAAGAAACCCGGAAGGTGCTGGATCTGATCATGGACAGAACCCGTGACCTGCATGACAGAAACATGCCAAAAGAAATTCTCACCGTGGACAACCATGCGGACGGCCCCTATATCTACCAGCGGCTCCTGGATGAAAACCCGGAACGGGCAGCCGAAGTGCTGGCACTTCTGGAAATGAATGAAGGCAACAATTCCGGCCGGGGCATCGGATGCATTTCCTGGGACGGAGAGGTGTATCCCGACCAGTTCTGGCGGGAAAAATCTCTGGGCAATATCAAGGACCAGCCGTTTTCCAAAATATGGACCGATGAATCCAATGAATTTTTAATGAAACTGAAACAAAAAAAGAACCATGTCAAAGGCCGGTGTGCCCGATGCCGGTGGCTGGACATCTGTGCCGGCAATTTTCGGGCCAGGGCGGAATCGGTGGCAGATGATCCCTGGGATTCTGATCCTGCCTGTTATCTTACAGACGAAGAAATCACAAAGGAGAACTAAGATGCTGTTTCCGGACTACAGGGGCAGGCGCATGCGGGCCAATGCCAATTTCAGGCGGATGATCAGAGAGACGACAATTTCCAGAGATGATCTGATTCTTCCCTTGTTTGCCGTGGAAGGCAGCGGGGTAAAAAAACCCATCGACTCCATGCCCGGCCATTTTCAGCTGTCAGGTGATTATATTGTCGACTTGGCAAAACAGGCAAATGGTGTCGGAATACCGGCCATTATTGTTTTCGGCATTCCAGACAAAAAAGATCCGCTGGCCACCCGGGCCTATGCAAATGACGGTATTGTCCAGAAAACCGTGGCCCGCATCAAAGAAGCGGTGCCGGACATCAGCGTCATCACCGATGTCTGCCTGTGCGGTTATACGGATCATGGCCATTGCGGGGTGGTGGAAAACGGGATCATTGAAAATGATGCATCTTTGGACCTGCTGGCAAAAACCGCACTTTCCCATGCCCGGGCCGGGGCAGACATGGTGGCCCCGTCCGACATGATGGACGGCCGGGTGACCGAAATCCGCCAGGTTCTGGATGAAGAAGGGTTTGACCGGATTCCCATCATGTCCTATGCGGTAAAATATGCATCCGCATTTTACGGCCCGTTCCGCCAGGCGGCAGCATCCGCCCCGCAGTTCGGGGACAGAAAAACATACCAGATGGACCCGGCCAATGCGGTGGAAGCCCTCCGGGAAGCCACCATGGATATCGAAGAAGGGGCCGACATCATCATGGTCAAACCGGCCCTGGCCTATCTGGATATTATATACCGGCTCAAACAGGAGATAGATCTGCCCATTGCAGCCTATAATGTATCAGGAGAATACAGCATCATGAAAGCCGGGGAAATGATGGGGTGGGTGAATGCCGCAGACATGATAATGGAAACCCTGGTTGCCATAAAAAGGGCCGGTGCCGACATGATACTCACCTATTCCGCCATTGAGGTGGCCAGACAGCTGGAGGAGGCATGAGTCATTCCGGAAGCGGTCACAACGCCGACGGGGCCCGCGGCAAAACAAACGTGCACAACAGCCCGACCGGACACAACAACAGGACCGGTAACCACACCGCCGGGGCCGGACATACCCTGCGCCTCGTGGCATGGGAAACCACACGGCGCTGCAACCTGTCCTGCAAACACTGCCGGGCCGTGGCAGAAGACCATCCGTACGAAAATGAACTGGATACCAAAGAAGCCTTTACCCTGCTGGACCAGATTCGAGAGGTGGGAAACCCCATCATTATTCTCACCGGGGGAGAACCCCTGCTCAGAGAAGATATTTTTGATATTGCCGCCTATGGCACCAAACTGGGCCTGCGGATGGTCATGGCACCCAACGGCACCCTGCTCACCCCCGACATTGCAGAAAAACTCAAAGCGTGCGGCATCAAGCGCATCAGCGTTAGCCTGGATGGTGCTTCCCCCAAAACCCATGACAATTTTCGGGGGCTTTCCAATGCCTTTACCGATGCCATCCGGGGCATTCACTTTGCCAAAGATGCCGGACTGGAATTTCAGATAAACACCACCATCACCAAAACCAATCTGGCGGAAATTCCCAAAATCCTCGCACTGGCTGAAAATCTGGGAGCGGTTGCCCACCATATTTTTCTGCTGGTGCCCACGGGCCGGGGAAAATATATCGTGGATTCCGCCATTGATGCCGAGGAATATGAACAGACCCTGAACTGGTTTTATGACCAGCGCGACAAAACGCCTCTTCAGCTCAAGGCCACCTGTGCCCCCCACTATTACCGGATTTTGCGCCAGCGTGCCCATGCCGAAGGCAAAAAGATCAGTTTTGAATCCCACGGACTGGATGCCGTCACCAGGGGATGTCTTGCCGGCACCGGTTTCTGCTTCATCTCCCATGTGGGACGGGTCCAGACCTGTGGATTTCTGGATGTTACCTGCGGGGATATCCGGCAGCAGAGCTTTGCTGATGTATGGGAAAATTCCACGGTATTCAATGAATTGCGCGATTTTTCAAGGCTGGAAGACAAATGCGGTATCTGTGAATACAAACGGGTGTGCGGCGGATGCCGGGCCAGGGCCTATGAAGCCACAGGCAGTTACCTGGCAGAAGAACCCCTTTGTTCTTACCAGCCCGCCAAAAAGCCATAAAAAAATTACGGATACCCTTGATCGTTCACCAGCCAGATTGCAGGGCCTTCGCATGAAAAATTCCAGATACTGCCAGGGAAGCATGCCGCCTTGTCCGGCATCCTGTGCCCGGCCCGAGATCCTGCGTGGGCCTTGTCCCATGAGCATAATGAAGTCCGGCAATCCGCGTTCCGGGTGGAAAGGTACCATCCCGGCATATTATACCAGCGGCCCCCTCCGGCTCTGACGGTCCGTTCACAGGATACCGGACAAGGCTTGCGGAATGCAGGACTTTGGCGCCCCCCCGGCGTTTATCCTACAAAAGGACTGTCAGCGCCCTGGGGGATCTCAGGGGATCTGAGGCTGGGCACATCACATCATGCATCTTTGTCTATGGCATTGAGCACCAGGGTGATGGGCCGGTCTTCTTCTGCTTTGCCGTCAAAACGCACCGGACCGGGTTTACGGTAATGGTCCTCTTCGGGCCCGGCTGCCATCCATTTTTTGCGCATGGCTTTGTATACCTGGAATGCATTGGAAGAAAGATCCACCATGCTTTTTTCCATGACCAGTTCCAGTCTGCCTTTACGTTCTTCCAGGTGCATGAGCCTGGCAATGGGAATACCGATGGGCTCCCAGTTTTCAAAGGACTGTTCCAGGTTTTTGATGGCTGCCATCTGGCCGGTCGCCCCATGGGCCATGAGATGAAAGGCTGTTAATCCCAGGTTATAGGAATAATGGCAGTCAAATCCTGTGGGATCACCCCCTCTGCCGTCATATCCATAAAAATGGGTCTGGATTTTAAACCGGGGTTCAGACCGGCGAAATATTTCCGTGACCGGGCCGGGAATCTCATCATCCTTTCCCAGCAATGCTTCACTGACCAGGGCCTGCTTCAAGGTTTTCAAAGAGATGATCCTGGGTTTCACCAGCAAAAAGACGGCCGACGGATCTGTGAACAAGGCAGCGGCATAGAGATCCGGGTCCAGATTTCTGGAGGCCATGAACGACTGGTAGTAGGAACGTGCAATCCCGATTTTATAAATGCCCTGCTCTTTGAGGGCACCCAGGTATTCTGTGACCATATCCATGATGATTTTTTCAGTTCTCACCTGGGAAAATTGAAAATTGCCATGAAAGTCGCGTTCCACCAGCAATCCGGCCTGGAAAAATTCCGGAAGCTGGTTGAACAACTCATCATCGCGCAGGTTCCATATGGGAAAACCGTTTCTGTCCAGCATCCCTTTGCTGATACGGCGCAGGTAATCCAGTTTTTCGTTCAACGTGGGAAATGACCGGTGAAAATCCAGGTCATGGATGGTGTTAAAATCTGCGATAATCTTATTGAGCTTGATGATGAACACCTGAATTTCATTAATGGACTCCAGGATCCCTTCCGGTATGACCATGACCCCGTAATTTTTGCCGAATGCAGCCCTGCGGACTATGGCATCACAGATAATCCGGGACAGGTGCCGCAGGGTGATGCCATAGGCGGTATAGTCGATCTCCCCCGTTTGTTTTGCTTTTTCAAGGCGTTCCTTATCAACATATTCGGCCAGTTCTTCTCCGATGAACACCAGGTTGACATGGGTCTGCAAAGCGGTTTCCAGGGCCAGATGGCTGGCCACCCGTCCCATGACTTTACACACATGCCAGTATTTGATATCGGATGCCGCATCTGATGTCAGGCTGCTGATATTCTGGGAAAAAGCCCGGGCAGCCGAGTGAAATCCAAAGGGAACCGCCAGCAGTTTTGTGCCGTCATCACTTGAAACCTGGATATCACCGTCAATGGTCTTGGGCACCCCGATCACCCTGATGCCGGCAGCGGTGAAGTGCTGGGCTAAGAATGCGGCGTTGGTGTTGGAATCATCTCCGCCGATGACCACCAGGCCCTCCAGATTCAGGGACTGGCAGGTCTTCAGGGCCTGGTTCATTTTTTCGCTGGTGTCAATTTTGGTCCTCCCGGTCTTGATCATGGAAAACCCGCCCATATTCCGGTGGGCATCCACCAGTTCTTTTGTAATTTCCACATACCGCGATTCAAGCAGCCCGTCCGATCCCAGAATGAATCCATATAACCTGGATTCAGGGTTGCAGGCCGTAAGGGCATCAAACAGGCCGGCGATCACATTATGGCCTCCCGGTGCAGGCCCTCCGGAAAAAACCACCCCTATATGCCGTCTTTTACAAAATGCTTTTTTTTGTGCCATTGATGCATCTGATTTTTCTATCACCTTGTGCACGCAATTATTGATGATGTCGGGCAAAATTCTTTTGGCCTCCCTGTTCATGCCGAACCTGTATTGTGGCTGTTCAGACAACTGGGTGCACTTTGCATCAAAAATCTTGATACGTTTGGGAACAAATTGTTGCCTTTCAATGGCTTCCGGACTGGCACTTGCGGTAATTTTGTCTGTAATCGGATGATTCAACACCGTTTTGCGCACCTCTTTTGCGCCCATACACACTCCTGCAGCTTATTGGTTTTATGGGTTGTGACAATGTGATAATCAGTACACCTGCACCTGGTTCCGCCCGTTTTCCTTTGCTTTATACATCGCAAGATCAGCTCTTTCAAATAAGCCTGAATGGGTATCTTCTCCTTGTTTTATCTGGGAAATACCGATACTCACGGTTATCCGCACCGTTTCCTGCCTGTATAAAAATTCTATTTTCTCAATTGTCTGCCGGATTTTTTCAGCGACATTTCTGGCACCGCGTTCATCTGTCTCAGGCATGATCACCGTGAACTCCTCCCCCCCATAGCGTGCCAGCATATCATTTTTGCGCAGCAGCGGCATGGTCCGGGCAATGATTTCCTTGAGGCATCGGTCCCCGATGGCATGACCGAACCTGTCATTGATGGTCTTGAAACGATCCGCATCCATTATCAAAAGGGAAAACATGGTGCCGTATCGCTTGAACCGCTCCAGTTCATCTGCCATTTTTTTGTCATAGGCCCTGCGGTTATAAGCTCCGGTCAACTGGTCCTGGTGCAGTTTTTTCTCCAGTTCTTCAGAATACCGGGTGGCTTCATCCAGTTCCTGCCGCAATTTTGCAAACCCGGTTTTGAATCCATGCTGGTTCTTCTCTGCAGACCGGCGGATGGACTGGTCTGTCAACTGCTTTTTGGAAAGGGCGTTGTCAATGGACGCCAGGCGCTGGTTGACCTGGCGCTTCAAATCCTCCAGACTGTCTGTCACATCTGATGCAGTCTGCAATTGCTGCAGTTCATTACTCAGTATTGTTTCAAACCCAGTGTTGGATGCAACCATGGAATGGGTATGTTCATAGGAATCAGCCAGTTTGGTTTCAATTTCAAGGATTTTACCCACAATTTCCCGAATAAAGATGATTACTTTTTCCCGGTCCTGGCTGGTATCGGAAATATACACAAGCACCAGACTGAAAATGCTTTCCCTGATATCGGAAATATCACTGGTATCATTGGCTCTTGTCAGCATTTCAAGAATATTGTCAAGGCGGGATACATATTTTTTTTCCAGGCTGGCCCGCAGCTTATTGAGCACGTCGTGGTAATCTTCTTTAAAGGTATCGATAAGATTTTCAGAAGACGGCTTTAAAAATGAGGACAGTATGCCTTTTTTCTTTTTCACCGGTACAGGCCCGATGTCATCCTGGATCATGGCGGTTTTCAGCTGCTCAAATATATAGGCCATTTTCTCGAAAGAAGCCCCTTTGGTAAAGGCCTGACCCAGATTCCGGCAGGCCTTTGAAAAGGCGGTATCCCCGGTGCCCACCACATCCAGAACAAGGGGCAGATATTTGCGGTACATGCGCTCGGTACGTTCAAACCGCTCCTCAAGGCTGTCCAGTTCCTTAATCAATTCACTTTTCTGGGATTGCAGTTTTTTGATCTGCTCCTGCAGCAGGTCATCTTTTTCCTCAGTTGGTGTTTTCATGGCATGTCCATAGTTTCGGGTTTGGGTGATGTGATGTATAATGTAGCGGTCTATCCTTGGAAAGTAAAGTATTTATGCACATGGAAGTTACAGGCGGTGGCCTGGTTTCTATGCTTGATTTGATTTCGGGAAAATTGTAAAAGGGCATACACATCCACAACAAGAACCAAAGGAGAAAAACCCGTGGCTTTCAGTATATTCAAAAAAAAAGACCAAGAAAACAAACCATCTGAAACCGGTATTTTCAGCCGTTTGAAGACCGGTCTGAGCAAGACCCGTGATGTATTGAATACAGATATCAATGCGTTGTTCAAATCCAACCGGAAAATTGATGACAGCCTGTTTGAAGAGCTGGAAGAACTGCTGATCACCTCGGATATGGGCATGGATATCACCATGGACATGATGGACCGGATAAGAAAACGCTCCGGCCGCCTGTCCACTGCCGACCAGGTGAAATCCGTACTGAAAGAAGAACTCATCGCCCTTTTTCCCCAAAAACCGGAATCGGCAGCACCACCTGTTCTAACCAGACCCCATGTGATCATGGTGGTGGGTGTCAACGGCACCGGCAAAACCACCACATTAGGCAAACTGGCCACCCAGTTCACCCGCCAGGGCAAAAAAGTCCTCATTGCCGCTGCCGACACCTTCAGGGCCGCAGCCATTGAACAGGTTGAAATCTGGGCAGACCGGGCCGGGGCATCCATTGTCAAACACAAGCAGGGGGCAGATCCGGCAGCAGTGGCCTATGATGCAGTGGAAGCGGCCATGGCAAGGGGGATTGACATCCTGCTCATCGACACGGCCGGCCGGCTCCATACCCAGAAAAACCTGATGGAAGAATTAAAAAAAATCAAGCGCACCGTGGCAAAAAAAATGCCGCAGGCACCCCATGAAGTGCTCATGGTACTGGATGCCACCACCGGCCAGAACGCCATATCCCAGGCAAAAATGTTTCATGAGGCAGTGGGGGTAACACAACTGGCCGTAACCAAGCTGGACGGCACAGCCAAAGGAGGCATTGTGGCTGCGGTTTCCAGCACTATGGACCTGCCCATACGCTGCATCGGTGTGGGAGAAGGTCTTGACGACCTCCAGGCGTTTGAAGCCGACCGATTTATCAATGCATTGTTTGACTGACCCGGGATTTTTTACCCCCAGTGCCTGCACACCCCTGTTTTTTTAAATCTTTGCTCTTTTACGCAACTCGCCGGCGTTACTGTCAGGTTTGGTGCCGGGCATAGGCTCGGCAGGATCGCTTTTGAAAGGCCTTGTCATGTTTGGAATCGAAAATTATACCGGATTTGTAGCAGCTGCCATTATTCTCAATCTTACCCCCGGGGCAGACACCCTGTATATTCTGACCCGGAGTATTGCCCAGGGCAGCCGGGCCGGTCTGGTTTCCGTGGCAGGCATCATGTCCGGTTGTGTTGTCCATGTTCTGGCAGCAGCATTCGGCCTGTCCTTAATCCTGTCCACATCAGCCGTTGCTTTTTTTCTGGTGAAATGGGCAGGTGCCCTTTACCTGATTTTTCTGGGCATAAAGGCGCTGACATCCAGGGTCCCGGCATTTGAGACCAGGAATGCACGGTTTTCAGACAGAGATCTGATCACCATTTACAAACAGGGGGTGATTACCAATGTACTCAACCCCAAAGTGGCCCTGTTTTTTTTGTCTTTTCTGCCGCAGTTCATCAACCCGGCAGATGCCCTGGGTCCTTTGCCTTTCCTGGTCCTGGGGGGTACCTTTCTTTTCACCGGGACCATCTGGTGCCTGATTTTAACCCGGGCTGCCGGCCTTATGACCCGGACACTGCGTGAAAATGCCCGTATCGGCATCTGGATGCAAAAATCATCCGGCATTGTTTTTATCGCCTTCGGGCTGAAACTGGCATTTGATAACAGATAAGCTGGAAAACTGCGTGTGAAATGAAATCAAAAACGCGTAACTTTATAGGTGGCTCATAAAGAGGTATTAAAAAATTTCTGACGCAGCCGTTCAAAATGCTCTTTAATTCTGTTTTGCCGGACAGCACCCAGCTGTTTTGTATTTTGGGAGGTAATCAAATCTGACATTTCATCGATTTCTTGTGCCGTGCTGCGGACCTCTTCGTTCCAGTCACCTTTGTCCATAACCACATACCACAATCTGAAGCTCTGGGTATAAAGCCGTTCCGTCACCTCTTTCAATACCGGGTTGCCCGCGGCATCATGGATGATATCTCGAATGGCAAAGTCCACTTGTGCAAGGGCTTTGCGGTTTTTGTCGTCAATCAGGGCATCGCATTTTTTCCCCAGGTCATAAAGAAGATTCAGATGGGTGTTGTTGAGCTGGCCTCCGGCCAGTTGACCCTCAAAAGCCTCACATTCAAACCGCACCTGGAAGACGTTCATTATTTTGCTGAATTCAATTTCTGTCACCATGCTGCCGGTCCGGGGAATAATTCTGACCAGTTGTTCCCATTCCAGTCGATTGAGCACATCCCGCACAGGAGAACGGCTGATACCGAATTCTCCAGCCAGTATTTTTTCGTTGAGAATCTGACCGGGCTGATAATCCAGATACAATATCCGATCCCGCATGATCTGATAGATGGTGTGGTTCATAAATATCTGCCTTGTTTCACATCGTTAATACCGCTCTGCAAAGTGTTGCCGCTTTTTGTAAAAAATTTATACCAAAAACACAATAAAAAAGCTTGACATGAAAATTCACTCACTGGTATACCATTAACAGGGTTTGTAATATAAATAAAGGTATTTCTTATAGAAATTTAATAGTTTCATACGTTCTGGCAGGTTTCCCCTTTGTTCGATGGAGGACAATGACTGTTTATCACATCAAAAGAAAGACCCAGGCATGGTATGGGGAATCCATTGGTATCCTGATTCTGGACGCAGCCTACCCGTGCATTCCCGGAAATATCGGCAATGCCGGCACCTTTGATTTTCCGGTGCGGTATCAAAAGGTGGCGGATGCATCCATCGACCGCCTGCTCAATCAGCAGGACCCCTCCCTGGCAGAACCCTTCATACAGGCCGCCCAAAAACTTCAGGATCAGGGCGTGCGTGCCGTGACCGGCGCCTGTGGATTCATGGCGCTTTTTCAGCAGGAAGTGGCCAAAAGTGTGGATATCCCGGTTTTTCTTTCCAGTCTTTTACAGATCCCGTTTATCCATCAGATAACAAAGAAAAAAATCGGCATCATAACAGCCAATGCCGGTTGCCTTCAACCCAGGCATTTTACATCCGTGGGGGTTTCACAAAATTTACCCCTGGTGGTGGCCGGAATGGAAAACCAGCCGGAATTCAGGGATGCGGTCCTTCTGGAAAAAGGCAGCCTGGATTCCGACAAAATCCAGAATGAAGTTGTGGAAGTGGCAAAAGAGTTGGTTCAAAAACATCCTGATGTCGGCAGCATCCTTCTTGAATGCAGTGATCTGCCGCCGTATGCCCATGCTGTCCAGGCGGCGGTCAAACTGCCGGTGTTTGATTTTTTTACCATGATCAACTACGTGCATACAGCACTTGTGCGCAGTCCTTTTTCAGGATTCATGTAGATGCGGTTATACAAGAGATTTGGAAATCGAGGTTTCAAGAGCAGCATAGATATGTTATCTATATATTCATGCTGATAATTTTATATCAAGGAGGAAAACATGATGAAAAAAAGACTGTTTATTCGAGGACTTGCCGTATCATTGATCTGCGGGCTGCTGCTGATTACAGCGGCACCCCAGGTACAAGCCAAGGACGAAGTATTTAAATGGCAGCCGTCATCCTGGCTCCCGTCCGGTGTAAGCTGGGACACCATCGGTTATGTGTCGAAAAAGGTGGAAAAGATGTCCAACGGACGTCTGCAGATGACCCCGAGTTCACCCGGCGCTATTGTGCCGGTTGCCGAGCAGCTCAGTGCCGTCGGCATGGGGATCATGAAAGCTACATTCATCTGGCCGGGGTACTTCCCTGGTGAACTGCCGGTTGCATTCATGCATGGCGACTGTTTTGCCGCTCCCAAAACCATTGGAGAGCTGCGCTATCTTTATGAAACCTATGAAGACGGCAAAATCATGGACATACTGCGCAAGGAATATGCCAAACACGGGGTACACCTGGTGGGCAACATGTACTGGACACTGGATAACCTCATGATTTCCAAAAAACCCATTAACGGTGTGGATGATATCAACGGCATGAAATTCAGGACATCTGAATTGATCGCTCTGCAGCTGGCTGATCTGGGCGCCGGCACCATCTGGGTTCCCGGAGATGAGATCTATACCATGCTGTCCACAGGCGCTGTGGATGCCATTACCTTTTCCCATGCAGCAGATATGGTGGATATGGGATTTCATGAAGTCACCAAATACTGGATCAAATATCCCAAAGCTGTAGGACCTGCAGCAGATGCCCTGATTGTGAACCTCAAAGAATGGAACAAACTGCCGGATGACCTGAAAGCCATTTTGGAAACAGCGGTTGAAGCCGGTACAGCAAGAAACGATTACGAGGCTGAACGCAAAATAGCTGAAGCATGGGAATACGTTGAAGGAAAAGGCATTGAAATCATCGAATGGTCGGAAAAAGATGCCAAAATCCTGGCGGGAAAAGCCAGGGAAGTGGTGCCGGAAAAATATCTGAAAGACCCTGCCTTTGCTGAAATTTTCAGCATCGTTGACAAATGGGCTGTTGAAATGGGTTACTGGGAAAAAAAATAAACATCCTTTATGAAAAAGACCTTTCTGCAAATCCGGAAAGGTCTTTTTCACATCTAACTACTCATCCAGGATAGAAAAAGAGAGGATTACGGATGAAAAAAATCCTGGCCGTCATTGACGGTATCAGCGAATGGAGCGGCAAAATAGTCAGTTTTCTGATTGTTTTCATCGTGGCAATTCTGCTGTATGAGGTTGCCATGCGGTTTGTGTTTAACGCCCCCACCAACTGGGCCCACGAGTTGACGATGCACATGTTCGGGTTTTTGTCTGTGCTGGCCGGGGCATATGTGCTGCGTTATGACGAGCATGTGAAAATCGATATCATTTACAATCTTTTTTCTCCAAGAGCCAGGGCCATTATTGACTCTTTTACCTATCTGGTTTTCTTTTTGTTTGTCGGTTTATTGCTGTGGTATAGTGCAGCCATTGCCTTGTGGGCCATAAAAATTGGACAGACTGTTTCACCTTCCCCCTGGGGATCGCCTTTGTGGCCCACCAAGACTGCTGTGCCGGTGGCTGCCCTGCTCCTTCTTCTGCAGGGCATCGCGCAGTTCATTAGGGTTCTCACCTTCGCAATTACTGGAAAGGAATTAAAATGACTGAATGGATTCCGATGGCGGTTTTGCTCACAGGGCTGATGATGGGACTCATCTCCGGGTTTCCCATGGCGTTCACACTGGCGGGTACATCGGTTATTGCCGCCGTAATATTTTTAGGTCCGGACAGCCTGGGTTTTGTTGCCACCAATGTCTTTGGTATGATGTCCAACATGATTTTGATCGCCATGCCCCTGTTCATCTTCATGGCATGTGTCCTGGAAAAATCGGATGTTGCCCATGACATGTATGCGTTTATTCACCAGATGCTGGGTCCTTTGCGAGGCGGCCTGGCCATGGGAACCGTGTTTATCTGTGCCATTATTGCAGCCATGTCAGGTGTCAGCACCACAGGGGTTGTTACCATGGGCATCATTGCCCTGCCCATCATGCTCAAGCAGCGGTATAAAAAAAGCATTGCCATAGGGCCCATACTGGCCGGGGGGGCGTTAGGTCTTCTGATTCCCCCCAGCGTATCTCTAATTATCTATGCCATGATTGCACGGGTTTCTATCGGCAGGCTGTTTGCCGGGGCCATTGTTCCCGGATTACTCCTGGTATTCGGGTATGTGGCCTATATCGGCATCAGAAGCTATTTGCAGCCCAGCCAGGCACCGGCACTCCCTCCTGAAGACCGGCTGCCCTGGGGTAAAAAACTGGCCCTGGGAAAAAGCCTTATCCTGCCTGTGCTGATCATTATTGCGGTGCTGGGTTCCATTTTCAAGGGCATTGCCTCTCCCACAGAAGCTGCTGCTGTAGGCGCCGGCGGTGCATTGATCAGTGCGGCGTTAAACGGTAAACTCAACTGGCAGATGCTCAAAGAATCGTGTTACCGGACCATGGGCATCAACGGGATGATCATGTGGATCCTTTTCGGTGCCACCTGCTTTACCAGTGTGTTTTTCCGCACCGGCGGGCAGACGATTATCAGTGACATGATGCTGGGCATTGAAAACCCGGTGTATATTTTCGGCATCATATTGCTGACCATGATTGTGCTGGGATTTTTCCTGGATGAAATCACCCAGATCATGATCACAGTACCGGTGTTTCTGCCCATTATTGTACAGCTGGGCTATGACCCGGTGTGGTTCGGTGTGCTTTTCATGACCCAGGTGCAGATGGATTACCTGACTCCACCCTTTGGATTCTGCCTGTTCTACTTAAAGGGGGTGGCCCCGCCTGAGGTCAGTATGGGGGATATCTACCGTTCCATTTTTCCGTTTTTGTGCATCCAGTTGACCGTTGTACTGTTGATTTTGTTTTTCCCGCAGATCACTCTGTGGCTGCCTGACAGCGTATTCGGCATACGGTAGAAAAAATGAACTTTACCCACAGCATCACCACAGTGGACACCCACACCATGGGAGAGCCCACCCGGGTGGTTACCTCCGGCATCGCCCATATTCCCGGCAAACAGATGGTGGACAAAAAAAACTGGCTGTCTGAACACCTGGACCACATAAGGCGCATGCTCATGCTGGAGCCCCGGGGACACCAGGACATGTTCGGGGCCATTCTTACGGAACCGGTGTCTGACACAGCCCATGCCGGGGTGATCTTCATGGATGGGGGTGGATACCTGGACATGTGCGGCCACGGCAGCATGGGGGCCGTAACCGTATTGCTGGAAACCGGGATGCTGTGCCTGGACAGCCCGGATAAAAATGGAGAGCAGACCCTGTATCTGGATACCCCGGCCGGCCTGATCCATGCCCGGGCAGTCATGGAAAACGGCCGGGTATCCCAAGTGACCATCCGGAACCGGGAGTCTTTTTTTTGTGAAACCATAACCATATCCGTGACCCCCATCGGCAGCATCCCTGTTGACATTGCCTATGGGGGCAATTATTTTGCCCTGGTGGATGCCGCCCTTCTTGGGCTGTCCGTGACACCGGAGAATCTTGATACCCTGAAAACCCTTGGTCTGGCCATCAGAGCAGCAGTGAACGAAAAATTCTGCAAAAAGCATCCGGGCACTGGAATCCCCGGCAAAGTTGCGTTAACCGAAATTTATGAGCATAGCACCCCGCCCCGCAACATCGTCATATTCGGCACCGGACAGATCGACCGGTCCCCCTGCGGTACCGGCACCAGTGCCAAAATGGCATTTCTGCACCATAAGGGCCTGCTGAAAACCGGCGAACCCTATATATACCATAGTGTTTTCGGTACCGAGTTTACCGGAGAAATCATTGAACAAACACATGTGGAAAACCGGCCCGCCATCATACCTGAAATCACCGGAAAAGCCTTTATCACCGGATTCCACCAATTTGTTGTGGATGACACCGACCCGT
>JAABSA010000003.1 GCA_011390635.1 Desulfotignum sp.
CGTCCGCCACCGCAGCCCGCTCAGCCATGAGAATGGCTTCTCCCCTGGTCAACGCTTTTTCAGGTTCCAGTCCCTTTCCCACCACCTCAAAGGTCACCACTTTTCTGGAAGCCTCCCGATTCTGGTCTTGGCCCAGGACCTGCCCCGGCGCTGTTGTGACATTATTCTGCCCATACATGCCGCACCCGGCAGCAAAAACCCATAAAACGCAGACAAAAAATACGCCGGCCTGTGGATATTTCATTTTTATTTCCTCTTTTTCAAAATGTTTGTTACCATGCACACATCATCAACCTGGGACTATCACATAATCACCGTTTTACAAAAACCATGCCTGCAGCAATGACCAAAAAAAGTGACCATAAAAAAGTGACCATTACGCAAACGACCATTACACAAGCCATATTACAAAAAACATGCCATTTTTGAACAAATCATATATTTTATTGGTTTTTATCTGCCCGGCTGCTGTTTTTTTTATTTTACAGATACCGGCTTTTGCCGCGCCAGACGGCATTGACACCTATTATGTCCGGTATGATATCATCTATGTAAATCACAGGGTCGCAGATGAAAATCTCTTGATGGTGCCGGCCCAAAATGAGTTCCGGATGGAAAAATTTTCTCAGGTGCGCATTGCCGGTGTCATATCCATGACACCCAGGGAGTCAAAAAACAGGCTGTGGACCCGGGCCAGGGACCAGGCATTGAAACAGCTGCTCAGATCCCGGGGGCTCACATCAGTGGAGACCCGGAACATGGCCACCATTGTCAGCTATGAAGGGGTGGTGCGCACACCTGTCCAGATTGTGCCTGATGCCGAAACAGCGCCGGCCGGTCCGGAAAACCCACCGGTGTTTTCCTTTACCGCCGGCACCTGGTTTGCTCCCCTGGCCTTTCCCGACCAGTGGCAACGCCGTGAAACCAAAGCATTGATGCGCAAAAAAATAGAGGGATTTCTGGAGTTGATCAGATGAGGGAGTGAGGGATACGGAAATGAGGAAGGAGGATGAGGGAGTGAGGAAGGAGCAGCAGGATGATTTTCGATATGATTGATCAGATGAGGCGTGACATGAGATCTTTTTTGACCGCAGCAGCCATCCCATTGTTTTCAATACAATATTTACGCGAGGCAGCGTTTTTCCAGGGGGTTTTCCTGTGCCGGAAAACCCTCATTTTTCCGGTGACTGCATTTTTCCGGATGACCTTCCTTTGCAGGATACCTGTTTTTTGCTGGGTGACAGCCTTTGTTTTGGGAATGATAGCTCCGCTAACGGCCGGGGCCATGGAAACCAGTGATGTGGTGTCCAAAAGGACCGTCCTTTCCAGTGGCGCTGTTTTATCCAAAGGGGAAATACAACATATTGCTGCCGGGGACCGGGCCGCCCTGAACCAGGCCGCCAGAGACAAAAATGCCGGAATTCTGGTCACCGACGACCAGGGGCATATTTTGTTTTCCCAAAACATGAACACCCCCATGGTGCCGGCATCCACCCTCAAAATCCTCACCAGCCTGGCCGCGTTGACACATTTTGGGCCGGATTTCCGATTTGCCACCCTGGCGGCCCATGATCCTGACACCCATACCCTGTTTGTAAAGGGCTATGGTGATCCCTTGTTTGTGTCTGAAGCCATCCTGGAGTTCTGCCGCCGGGTGGTGGAAAAAACCGGCATCACACAGATCAAAAAAATTGTTGTGGACCAGTCTTTTTTTGCCCCGGATATTCACATTCCGGGCACGGGCAGGTCTTTGAATCCCTATGATGCCACCATCGGGGCATTGTGCGCCAATTTCAACACCATCCATTTCACCCGGGATAATGCCGCACAAGCCTATGTGAGTGCCGAACCCCAGACCCCGCTGCTGGATGTATTCACAGAAAAAATCCGGAAAACCGGGCTGCAAAAGGGCCGGATACTGCTGGACAGGCAACTGCGTTCCCTGTATCCCGGACTGCTCATGGCCCATTTTTTCAACACCCTGGGGGTGACTGTGACAGGACCTGTGGAACAGGGACCGTTTTCAGGGCAGCAGGACCGGAAAACCGACACGCCCGGGGGATTGGATGCCGCAAAAAAGGAGATCCTGACCATGAGATCTCCCTATTCCCTGGAACAGGTGGTGCAGAAACTTTTGAAACATTCCAATAATTTTATGGCCAACCAGGTCATGCTGGCCCTGGGGGCTGACCGGTTCGGTGCCCCTGCCACCCTGGACAAAGGAGCACAGGCCCTGCAGGAGTTTGCAGCACAACACCTGGGATGGGAAAAGATACACATTGTGGAAGGATCCGGCCTGTCCCGGAACAACCGGGTCACCCCGGCACAGATGGGAACGCTGCTCCAGGCATTCATGCCCCGCCACACCCTGCTTGCCCGCACCCCCACCCAGTACTACAAAACCGGCACCCTTTCAGGCATCAGAACCCGGGCCGGGTACTTTCTGGGAACAGACAACCGCCTCTATCCCTTTGTCATCCTGGGGTCGGAAGTTACCTTCTGACCCCTTGAATATATGCGTAGGCGCTGTGGTTGTGGATGGACTCGAAATTTTCCGCGCTCACAGAAAACCAGGTGATGTTCTCATCGGCTTTCAACACTTGGGCCACATCCCGGGCAAGATCTTCCACAAATTTGGGGTTGTTGTAGGCTTTTTCCGTGACAAATTTTTCATCTTCGCGCTTGAGCACGGAAAAGATATCGCAGGAGGCGGCGGTTTCCACTATTTTCACCACATCTTCAATCCAGATCAGCTTTTTGAACCGGGCGCTCACCAGGACTTCGCCCCGCTGGTTATGGGCACCGCAGTCACTGATTTCCTTTGAACAGGGACACACAGAAGTAACGGGTACGGCGACTTTCAGGATAATGTCAGTGGCATTATGGGCATTGGAAGACCCGATGATGGAACAGGTGTAATCCATCAAACCGCTAACCCCGGCGCTGGGGGATTGTTTTTTGATAAAATAGGGAAAGGTGATCTCGATATGGGAAGACCGGGCCCCCAGGATCTGTTTCATGTCTGCCAGGATAGTGGTCAAAGATTCCAGGGAAATCCTTGTCCTGGACTGGTGCAGGATTTCCACAAAACGGCTCATGTGGGTTCCCTTGCACTGGTGGGGCAGATCCACATACATGCTGATTTCCGCCACAGTGGACTGGGTTCCCCGGTTTTTGTCCAGCACTTTTACCGGGTATTTAAGACCTTTGATGCCGACCTTGTCAATGGGAATTTTCCTGAAATCAGGCTGGTTCTGTGTGTCTATCATCTTTGCCGCCTTACAGATAATCAAAAAAAAGGGGGCCCTGCACTGCCTTCCCCGATTCAGGTATCCTGGTTGTCAGGCTTTGGTTTGGAGATGATGCGGTTGGCGGCAATTTCCCGCAAAACCGTTACAACGTCCCCGTTTTTACTGCGGGAAACCAGCAGCTCCGCCCCTTCCCTGACCTGGCGGACCCGCTTGGCTGCCAGGTGTACCAGGGTGAACCGGTTGTCAACGTTTTTGAGACAATCTTCTATGGTAACTCTTGCCACGGTTTTTCTCCTTAAATTTTTATCCTATCACGCATATCACTGCTACAGAATATCAATTATTTCATAAATGCGTTTGCCTCCCGGCGCCTGGAGGATTGCTTCATCACCGGGCCGCTTGCCGATAAGGGCACTGCCCAGCGGTGATGACACCGAGATTTTGCCTTTTTTAATGTCCGCCTCATCCGGACCCACAATCATATATTCAACCTGCTCTTCAGAATCCAGATTTTCCACCAGCACACGGCTGGCAAACCGGACAACGTCCTTGGGTACCGATTCCGGATCAATGACCTTTGCAACCCCCAGTTTATAGCTGATCTCTCCGATGCGGCCCTCAAGAAACGACTGTCTTTCCTTGGCTGCATGGTATTCTGCATTTTCAGATAAGTCCCCGTGGGCACGGGCGGTTTCAATGGCCTTGATATTTTCCGGCCGCTCGAATTTTTTGAGTCTTGCCAGTTCCTGTTTTAAGGTCTGATAACCTTGCGTGGTAATGGGTATTTGCTCCAAAACGGTAAAATTACTCCGGGTTATGGGGTTATAGGTATTATGGACATCGGGTTCGGTTTGTCTATGGTTTACAGGTATTGACTACGTTACGGGTAAAAATTGACTACGTTACGGGTAAAAAAAGGTGCTCAGGTCTTTATTATTTCGTCCTCTGAACCCAGGGTGTCTTTTGTGCGGGGCATCTGTCCGATAATGGTGACACCGCCCAGGGTCCTGTCCCCTTTTTTGACCTGTACCCTGCACTCCATGGGCAGGTAAAGATCCAGGCGTGATCCGAACTGTATCATGCCATACCGTTCTCCACGCACGACACGCTGGCCGGCGGTTGCTGCGTTCACGATCCGTCTGGCCACAAGACCTGCAATCTGCACCATCACAAAGCGTTTGCTGTCCGCCATTCTTATGATAAAGGCGTTGCGTTCATTGTGGATGGATGCCTTGTCAAAGGAAGCATTGACAAATTTACCCGGGGTGTAGACCACCTTTTCCACCACCCCGTCAAAGGGCATTCGGTTCACATGCACATTGAACACATTCATGAAAATGCTCACCTTCTGGCAGGGTTCATCCAGGTATTCACTGCTGGCCAGCCGATCGACAATAATGACTTTGCCGTCAGCCGGGGAGACCAGATTCTCATCCCCCGGGGGCACCTGCCTGTCGGGATCCCGGAAAAACCAGGTCACAAATATCCCGAGCCCGGCAGCCACCCAGGCCATTGCCATCCATCCAAAATAAAAAAACATCCCGGTGACAAGGATGGCCAATATACTATATTTTATGCCCGGAACCGCCACAGGCAACACTGAGCGGGCCGGCCATTTCGTTTTATCCATCTGTTTTCGTACTGCCGTTAAAAATCATATCCCTATAAGGATACCAAATCTCCCTGCACCCTGTCAATACAAAAAACCGGGGATCAGGGGTTCGCTTCAGCCCCATGCCGGAGGTAGACAGGGGCAAGGGCATTTGCAGGGGATGCAAAAAAGCCGGGGGCGGACAGGGCCGGCCGGGCCAGGGCAGCGGCACTGATATGGTGCATGTCCGGGGGGGCCAGCCGGGCATGACCGCGGGTATGCGCAACGATCAGATCCTTGTAAACCAGTGCCCCGGAGCCGGCAAACAGGGTCCCGGGATCATGGGCCAAAGATAATGCATGGTCCGGGGAACATACCTGCTCTGGGGTTTTGTGCACAAGCTGTCCTTTGTCAAACCGGTATACGGCACAGTAGACCTGGCTGCGCCGGGCGTCCATCATGGCGCACACCGGCACATCTGCACAAGAAAACCGAAACGCGATGCCGTCCAGGCTGGACACGCCTGCTGCGGGTTTTGATACGGCATAAGCCAGCCCCATGACCGTGGAGATGCCTATGCGCAGGCCTGTAAAACTGCCGGGACCTTTTGCTGCCACAAACCCATCCACGTCAGACAGGGAAAATCCGGCCTGGTCGGGAAAGACAGGTGCAATCATGGCCAAAAGCCGCCTGGAATGGGTGAGCCGGCTGTGCCGGATGCTTTCATACACCAGCTGCCCCTGGTGGAAAACAGCCAGGCTGCACCCGGGTTCAGCCGTGCTCAGGGCCAGCAGGTTCACGCCTGTTCTGTCTCCTGGTCCGGTGTTTCACCCGCCGGGGTCTCTTCCAGGGCAATTTTCAGCACCTGGTCCACATCCCTGACACAGGTGAATTTCAACTTGCTTTTGACATTTTTGGGGATGTCATACAGATCTTTTTTGTTTTTTTCAGGGATGAGCACATGCTTGATCCCGGCCCGCAGGGCACCCAGTGCTTTTTCCTTGAGCCCGCCGATGGGCAGCACCCGTCCGCGCAAAGACACCTCTCCTGTCATGCCCACTGTATTGTTCACCTTGCAGCCGGTAAAAGCCGACACAAGGGCGGTGACCATGGCAATACCGGCGGAAGGCCCGTCCTTGGGAATGGCACCGGCCGGCACATGGATGTGGATATCCTGGTTGTCAAAGGCATCCTTGTCAATACCCAGACGATCCTGGTTGGCTTTGGTGTATGTCAACGCAGCCCGGGCGGATTCCTGCATGACCTCTCCGATCTGGCCGGTTACCAGCAGCTCGCCTTTGCCCGGAAACAACGAGACTTCAATATACAGGGTTTCCCCGCCGACTTCGGTCCAGGCAAGGCCTGTGGCCAGGCCCACCTGACTTTCCTCCTGGTCCAGCTCCGGCATATACTGCGGTGGTCCCAGGTACTGGGTCAGGTTCTGCCGGGTGACGGTGAACTTGCCTTTTTGGCCTTCTGCAATTTTTCTGGCGATTTTGCGGCAGATGGTATCCAGTTTGCGCTCCAGTTCCCGCAGGCCCGCCTCCAGGGTATGCTCGGTGACAATACTTTCCATGGCTTTGGTGCTGATGGTGATGGAGCGCCGTATCAGACCGTTGTCCCGCAGCTTTCTGGGAAGCAGGTGGGTTCTGGCGATCAGTATTTTTTCCTGATGGGTATACCCGGGTATCCGGATCACCTCCATTCTGTCCAGCAGGGCCGACGGAATGGTATCTGCGATGTTGGCGGTCAATATGAACATCACGTTTGACAGATCAAAAGGCATGTTCAGATAATGATCGGAAAATTCATAGTTCTGTTCCGGGTCCAGTGCCTCCAGCAGGGCGGATGAGGGATCTCCCCGAAAATCATTGCCCAGCTTGTCGATCTCATCGAGCATGAACACCGGGTTGTTGGTACCGCACTGGCGCAGCCCCTGGAGAATACGGCCGGGCATGGATCCGATATAGGTCCTTCTGTGACCCCGGATCTCCGCCTCATCTCTTATGCCGCCCAGAGACAGGCGGTGAAACTTGCGTTTCATGGATTTGGCAATGGCCTGGCCCAGAGAAGTTTTTCCCACACCCGGAGGACCTACAAAACAGATGATCTGTCCTTTCTTTTTGGGATTGAGCTTGCGCACACTCAAATATTCCAGAATACGTTCCTTGACCTTTTCCAGCCCGAAATGGTTCTGCTCCAGCACGGCCTGGGCCCTTGAAATATCCAGGACATCTTTGGTGGAACGGCTCCAGGGCAGCTCCACAATGGTGTCCAGATAGGTTCTGACCACCGAGGCTTCAGAGGAATCCGAATGCATCTGCTCCAGGCGCTTGAGCTGCTTTGCCGCCTCTTCCTCACCGGCTTTGGGCAGCTTGCACCGTTTTATCTTGGCCTTGAATTCCTTGATTTCCGCCAGCTTTTCATCACTTTCCCCCAGCTCCCTGTGAATGGCCTTGACCTGTTCACGCAAAAAATAATCCCGCTGGTTTTTGGAAATCTCATCTTTGACATCGGTCTGGATTTTGGCCTGGACCGTTGACAGGGCAAGCTCTTTTGCCAGAAGGTCATTGACTTTCTTGAGCCGATCTGCTGTTTCATTCATCTCCAGGAGACTTTGGGCTTCCTCCACCCGCAGATTCAGATTGGATGCCACAAGATCCGCCAGCTTGCCGGGCGATTCAATGTGGGACAGCAGATCTCCGATATCCCCGGACAGCTCGCCTTTCAGGGCCAGCAGTTTTTCACTGTTTTCCTTGACATTGCGCATCAGCGCTTCAACAGAGATGTCCATTTCTTCAGGATCATGGTCCGCAATAATCTGGATTTCCACCTTGAAAAATGACCGCTTTTTGACGTAAGACACTGCCTTTGCCGTCACAATTCCCTGCACCAGGGCCTTGATACGGCCGTCAGGCAGTTTGATCATCTTCTGGACACGTCCGACCGTCCCGATGTCATAGACATCTTCGATGCCGGGTTTTTCAACTTCCGCATCCTTCTGGGCCGTCAAAAAAATATACCGGTCGTAATCCACGCATTCTTCCATGGCTTTGATCGATTTATCGCGTCCCACAAACAAAGGCAGCAGCATATCGGTAAACACCACAATATCCCTTACCGGCATCATGGGAAGGGATGTTGGTATATTCTCGATATCACCTTCTTTTTCTATGACCTCAATGAGGTCATCAATATCAGCTTCCGCCATCGATACTCCTTTTATATTATAACTTACCGGCCGCATATCCTGCCGACCGGATCAGCCTTTCTTTTTCATGTTACAGCTTCATTTGGTTGTAACAATTGTTGAAATCAGGTATTTATGTGTGATGGTACAATAAAGCAGAATTTGATTTTTACAATATCTTGGCTGAAAAATTTTATTATTGTAAGGACCCGCCGCCATGACAAGCCAGCATATGCTGACCCTGATACCGGCCTTTATTTTTGGTGCCTGTGTGGGCAGTTTTTTAAATGTCTGCATCCACAGGATCCCGCGCAAAAAATCCATTGTATCACCCGGTTCCGCCTGCCCGGTGTGCAACAGGCCCATCCCCTTTTATGCCAATATCCCTCTTTTGAGCTATCTTGCCCTCAAGGGCCGCTGTCTTTTCTGCAAAGCCCCCATTTCACCGCGCTATCCTTTGGTGGAAGGCGTAACCGGCATTGCCGGCGTGCTGATCTGCCTGCGCTTTGGTCTCACACCCCAGGCAGGGGTCTGGTTTGCCTTTGCAGCCACCCTTTTGCTGGTATCGTTTATTGATCTGGATTTTCAGATCATTCCCGATGTCATCAGCATCCCCGGGATTGTCATATTCAGTCTGCTTGCCTATTTTGTTCTGGACATGCCGATCTCCGCCATTGGATACGGTATTGTGACCGGGGGCGGCATTTTATATGCCGTGGCCCTGGTGTATTATCTGATCCGCAGACAGGAGGGCATGGGCGGGGGAGATATCAAGCTGCTGGCCATGATCGGGGCTGTCACCGGTGTACCCGGGGTATTGTTCACCCTTTTTGCCGGATCTGTTTTCGGCACCATTGCCGGCATCGGGGGTATGCTGCTGGCCCCGGAAAAAGGCGGGCAGATGAGAATTCCTTTTGGCCCTTTTCTGTCGGCCGGGGCCATAGTGTATGTGTTTTACGGGGATGTTGTGATCCGGTGGTATGTGTGAGGGATGAGGGGTGAGGCTGGTGCATTACCGTCGGTAACATACTTCAATCACCACCTTGCCCACGGTGGTCTTGAAAGGCAGTGCCAGTACAGGACCCAGGGGCAATATGTGGTCTATGGGCTGGTCCGGACCCGTGCATATCCGGACAAATTTCACCTTTACTTTTTTGCCCTGCTCTGCAATCTTTGTGGTCACATGGCCTGCCACCATATTACTGATTTCTCCCACTGCATCGAAAATTTCCTCATTGATCCGGGTCATCTCTTCTCCGAACATGGCGGATACAATACCCAGAATACTGGCTTCTGTGAAGGAGATGGCGGCAGATCCCACAAGGTCTCCTGTGATTTCCAGCACCCCTGAAATATCGGCCAGAGGCTTTGTGTCGGTCTTCAAAAATGGCGGTTCCGGTTTCACCTTGACCGAGGCTGTGGTGTCAAGAATATGCAAAGTGCCTTCAACAAACGGATTGACAAGGGCTGCGTCCATATTTTTCTCCTGTTTTGGTCGATTTTATGTTTTTTTTGCAGCCAGGACAATGAATTTTTCAAAAAAAGTCAATAAATACTTGACACGCACTTCTCAACGACGTAACGTACGCTCAAAAGCTGCTTCAAGTGAGTTTAACCCCATGCAACGCGGTTTTGAAAAGAAAATTCAAAATTTTGCTTTTTCCAGAACCAAAAAAAAAAGGAGTGATCAAGATGAACAAAGGCGATTTAATCAACAAGGTTGCAGAAGTACTGGACAGTAAAAAAGATGCCCAATCAGCAGTCGACTGTATGGTCAAAGCCATCACAGATGCACTCTCAACCAATGACTCTGTGACCCTGGTTGGATTTGGAACATTCAAAACAGCCGAAAGAAAAGCCAGAAAAGGCAGAAATCCCCAGACCGGAAAAGAAATTGATATTCCTGCCAGAAATGTTCCCAAATTTATCCCTGGAAAAGCCCTGAAAGAAGCTGTAAAGTAAGATCTTGTCATTTTGGTGATTTCCATTCAGGCAGTATTGCAGCACAGGCATACTGCCTGAATGGTTTTTCACCCCCATGAACCCCATGAAATTTGATATCAAAAAGATATTTGCACCTGGAAAGGGTGTGGATCTGGTATGTAATATGCACGCACCGGCACCCACGTCCCGGTCCAGTATTATTTTTGATGCCGACTACAGCAACAACACCCTTACCATTGCACAGCCGTTTGTCCCTGTTTCACCGGAAAGCGGATATGACACCCTGCATGTGACCTCGGTTGTTCCCGGCAGACACCAGCACATGCGCGTGGGTATGGCATGCCGGGTGCAAAAATGTATCGACCGATACCCCCTTGCAGGCAGCGCCGTGTCCAAAGCCCTGGTCCTGCACTGCGATCTTCCGGTGTTTGAAACCAATATCAGGGCTGCATTCCGCCTGCCTTTAGGGAGCCGCCACCTTGTCAGGGCCAAACTGCTCTTTCGGGAAACCGACTATTATACGGCGGCAGATTTTAAAATCCTGGACATTTCCTTTGCCGGTGTGGGCATCATGATCCCCAAAAAAGTCAAAACCAGGACCAACCCGCTTACCCGCCTGGAACATCATGATGTCCTGCCCATGGGTCTGGTGCTTGTGGACACGAAAGAAGCGCATCCTGTGGGCGCCCTTGCGCTTACGGTACAGGTCAAAAGAATCCATACGGACCATTCCAAAACCCATCTTTTGGCAGGGCTGGAAATCATCCGGATAACCCGGGACAACGAAACCCTGCTCAACAAATTCATCCACGATGCCCAGATTGCTGAACTCAAGCGGCTCAGCACCCTGCGTTGAAGATCCGCTGAAGATGCGTTAATCCTGCATTGACGAAGGGGTGACGCGCCTGTGTGCAGGCTGGCAGGCTGCGCTGGGGCATTGACAGCGGTTCCTGCGGGTGCGGGTTCGCTGGTTCTTGCGGGTGCGGGTTCCTGCGGGTGCGGGTTCGCCGGTTACTGCGGGTGCGGGTTCGCCAGCCGGTCAAGATAGGTCTTTACCCGTGCCAGAACCGCCTTCTGCCGTGCATCCAGTCCGGCACTGTTTTCCAAAAGTTCTGCCAGATGGCCCATGGCCCGGGACAGGGTATATTTTGACTCCCTGCGATATCCTGTGATCCGACCCTGCTGCGCTGTCAGGCGGTGCAGGTGATCCGCAAATTCCGGCAGAGCCGGTGCATTGAAATTGCGGGCCAGTATCCTGGCGCCAAGGGTTTTGATCCTGGGGCACTGCAGGGTATCCAGAACCGTTGCTGCCCCGTCAGATCCGGTGCGGGAAAAAGGACCTGCTGCATGGAACCGTGCAATCTCTTTTTTTTCCGCCGGCGAAAAAAACCCGTCCTGGTACAGGGCTGCATCCGGGTCGATATCCGGTATCACGGGATATGCATAGGCACGATGGGCATCCATGGTGGCGAAAAACAGCTGTGGATCGGATTGAAACGCTTGCAGTACGGTATTGGCCATGTCACGGGATTGCCCTGAAATACGTTTTCTGAAACGGTCCAGGCAGGGCAGTACGATCCACTGGTCTGCCGGCCTTTTGCGGATGGGTGTCCAGCAATAAAGACCTGTGTCGGGATCAATCTGCATGGATTGCTCCTGGTCCAGCCGGATCCACAGCTGCTGGTTCCCGTAGGGAATGGAATCGCCTATGCAAAGGACCGGTGCCAGATATCCGGCATCCGCTCCAAAAACAGGAGATACCATGATGGCGGTGCGAAAAAACCGGTCTTTCACCCGGCAGGTTGGCAAAATAGCCCTGGTCCGGGATATGTCTGTGGACTTGTCAAAAAACCCCATGGCATAATCCCAGATATCGGCATGGCCAAGAAATGCACGGCTAAGGGCCACCAGGACCTCCACATCCGCCATTGCTTCATGGGCATGACCGGATGATGGGGTAAAACGGTTTGCCCGGGCGATCAATTCCAGCTTGAGGGTGGAGTGGCCGTTTTCCAGCCGGGGCCATGAGATAACCGGCTCACAGAAAATCTTGAACAGCGCGGCCACAGGCAGGATATCCGCTCTGGAACATCCGTTGGCGTATTGATGGGAATACGGATCCAGCAGGTTCCGGTAAAACATGAACCGCAAAAATTCGTCATCAAATCCCAGGGAATTGTATCCCATGCTGATGGTATTTTCCGTATTGAACAATGCATGCAGGGTTCGGGCCGCCTCATATTCACACATGCCGTCAGTCAGGACTTCGGGGTGCAGGCAATGGGTGATAAAGGCATGTGGGGAGGGTACGATGTCCTTGCGCATCCGGATGGTCAGGCTGGTTCTGTCAATTTCACGCAATTGTGTATCGGTGCGGATACCGGCAAAGGTCAATACCTGGTCAAAGGCAGGATCGAGACCCGATGTTTCCAGGTCATAGAACAGACAGGTTTTCATGGTATGGTAGCTATTAGCTTTTAGCTTTTAGCGGTTAGCTTTTAGCGGTTAGCATTCAGGACAAAACGGCAAAAGGGAACAAAGCGATATCTGTTCCCTTCTGCCGTAAAAAAAACAAGGCGGTTTATCTTTTTGAAAACTGGAAACTGGCTCTTGCGCCTTTTTTACCGTATTTTTTACGCTCTTTCTGTCTGGAATCCCGGGTCAAAAATCCTGCGCTTTTCAACACGGCTCTCAGGTCCGGATCCACTATCACCAGGGCCTTGGACAATCCCTGCCGGATGGCTCCGGCCTGGCCTGTCTGCCCGCCCCCCATCACCGTAACTTTGATATCAAAGGCGTCATCCAGCTGTGTCAGCACAAGGGGTGATGCCAATGCATCCCGGTTTACGCTGATATCGAAATAGTCATCCAGTTCCCGGTCGTTTACCACAATTTTGCCGGTACCAGGGACAAGCCACACTTTGGCCACAGAATTTTTCCGCTTGCCTGTGGCGTAAAATACGTTTCCACTTTCCATTGGTATAATCGTGTCCTTTTTCCTTAAATTTGCACTGGTTCAGGCTTCTGGGCAGCATGCGGGTGCTTGTCGCCTGCATACACAAACAATTTTTTGTTCAATTTTCTGCCGAGTCTGTTTTTGGGCAGCATTCCCTGGACCGCTTTTTTGATCACTTCTTCGGGCTTTTTTTCAAGCAATTCTCCGGCTGTTTGGGATTTAAGGCTTCCCACATATCCGGAATGGCGGTAATAGGTTTTTTCTGCCAGTTTATTGCCTGTGAGACGGATTTTATCCGCATTGATCACCACCACCCAGTCTCCCATGTCCACATGGGGGGTAAACAAAGGGCTGTGCTTTCCGCGAATGCGGTAAGCCACCTGTGATGCAAGTCTTCCCAAAACCTGGTCTGCTGCGTCAATCACACACCAGTTTTCCTTATTGTCCGATCTTTTGGCACTGTACGTATATTTCTTCATGGCTTTCCATACTCCTGATTCATAATCATAATCCGAAAACTTTTATACACAATCGGTGTTCATGTCAAGTAAAATCTATAATTCAATGTGTTTTTCCATTTTTACATCAGCCAGAGAAGAGGGACGCTGTGTATTTTTCGTCAGCCTGGACGCATTTTTACAGGAAACTTCCGCGTTCAGGATGCCGCCATTTTCCACAATCAGATCCTGGCATTCCACCTTTCCTGCACAATTGCCGGTGCTCAGGATGATCAATTCTTTGGAAGCGGTTAATTCCCCTTGAAAATTTCCGCCTATGGTAATGGAAGACACCGTGGTGGCAGAGGAATTGACCTGGCCGTCCTTGGCAATGATCACCACATCCCCGTCAATGGTTCCTGTGACCCGGCCCCTGATAATCAGCTTTCCGCTGCTGGATATGGACCCGTCAATCTTGAGTTCCTGGTCGATGATGGATAGGTTTTTCGTGTTTTTCTTTCCCACTGGCTGTCTCCTTGCCTGCTTATAATTGCCTACAATTGGATGTCGATATAGAGTTTGCCCACTTCCTTGTCCCCCAAAGTGGTCAGAACATGGTAATGCCTGCCTTTTTTATCCCGGGAGTACCGGGGCATCAAAACGCCTTTTTTACCGGTATCAATGGGATATCCCCGGTCTTCGCCTGAATTGAAGCTGTTGTTTCCCACAAACCCCTTGAAATTCACCACATACCCGGACGGGTCCTGTGGTGTGTTCACTATATCCTCTATCACCAGGATATCGCCCTTGGTCAGCGTGATGCGGCTGTAGTTATCGGCAACCACCCGGCGGCTGTTGATTGTCAGCTTATACTGGATATCTTTTTTTGAAGGTCTGGTTTTTGTTTCAGCAGTGCCGGTTTTCTTGACAACCATCTCGACCGGCACCGCAGTTACCGGGTCATCGATATCCAGAAACACGCTGCCGCAGGCATAAAAATCTTTTTTGGCCTCAATGCGGGTGGATGCATGAATCCGGACCTTTTTTTTCAGGTCGTTGAACTGGCTGCCCACCCCCAGGATATTCACGCTCAATCCCCGTTCATAATTGGTTACCACATCCAGCACCTGTATAGTATCCCCTTTCTGGATCTTCAGCCGCTGCATTTTTCCCACCACAACAGGAATGGAATCATTCACAGATATGATCATGTACTGCATCCGGGGTTTTTCCAGAACAATCCCCGGGGTCTGGGGAACGATATCCAGAAGCGTCATGAACCCGTTTACGGCATCAACCATCTGGCGGACCTTCTGCTCCAGGGGAAGGGATTTGGCCGATTCAATGCCAAAGGCCGGTATTCTGCAGATATCTGCAGCATAAAAGGTGGCGGAACGGCGCTGCTCCTTGTGGGGGGTGTCTGCATGGCCGGTCCGGTGGTTGTTGAAATGGAAATGGTAAAAAGGATCATCAATATTCCGGTTGATTTTTTCGATCACCTTTTCTGCCATGGCCGACAGATCCACAGGGGTCCCCTCTTTGGCCGGATCCAGAAAATTATTGTCGGCAATAATGGACTGCCCGTAGCGCTGGGGATTTTTAATCTGGCTTTCCCAGGTAGGAGAATATATGCCGGACCCTTCATGGAGGTTTAAGAAACAGTCACTTTCACAGATCAGTTTTTTCAGCACATGCACCACCCTGGTTTCATAATTGTGGACATGGTCATCTGAAAACTTTCGGTTCATATCCTGATTGATCTGTCTTTCCCTTTTGAGAATGGAAGGAAAATTGGCCCTGGGCACCACAATGAGGTTCCCGGATGTAAGGGAAAAATCAACATAGGAATCCGCTGCCAGAAAACCACTGGGTTCATCCCCCTGTATGCCGCCCACAATAAGCAGTGTTTTGCCCGGTTTTGACCCGGTGATCCGGTACACGTGCAGTTCATTTTCCTGTCCTTCAAAATACACCGTGTGGGTACGCCGGCCTGCATGGGCAAAGGTACAGAATACCTGGCATATCAACACCCCGAAGAGCAGAAAAACCAGGCGTTTTTTTGACAGAATGCGCATCACCCCAGATCTTCCTCTCCAATGTCAATATCACTTTGAAACATCAATTCTCCCTGGTCATTGAAAATAAAAATGGATGCTGTTGTAAAAAATGCCTGACCAGGCACATTTTTTATCCTGAATTTCACCGGTTTAAAATGGGCAATGGAAAAATACTGGCCGTTTTTGGTATGGGACGGCATGCCATTGTCCAAAGGAGAGCTGGGAACCACGAGCCACTGGCCTGAATCATTGTCTATGGAATGATTTTGCGGTTTGAGAATGGTAAAAATACGGCCGGACACCTCTCCCGGTTTATTTGAAACATTGCGGATATCAAAGCGCACCAGCAAATCTCCCCGGTCCCTGTCCCGGGTTACGGAAAATTTTTCAATGTCTACTTTTCCAGCTTCCGGGGCATCAACCGGGATATCAGGAACCCCTTGCTGCTCAGCACCAGAGTTTTCTGTTGTCTGTGAGACAGGAGATGAAGCATCTGTATCACCCCTTTGCGCTGCATCCTGGTCTGTCTTTTGGCCGGCATCTGCCTGGTCTGTCTTTTGGCCGTCATCTGCCTGGATATCTGATTTTTCCGGTTTTTCCTGGTTTTGTATGACATCGGTATCCGGTTCACTCCCATCCCCCGGTGTCCGGTCGGATTCACCTGATGCTGCATCCGGTG
Source organism: Desulfotignum sp. (assembly GCA_011390635.1). Taxonomy (GTDB): domain Bacteria; phylum Desulfobacterota; class Desulfobacteria; order Desulfobacterales; family Desulfobacteraceae; genus Desulfotignum. The sequence goes on from JAABSA010000003.1 coordinate 16,106, forward strand.
CAATATCCGATGCAATATCCGGGTCTTTGCCTGAGATCACCAGGCGTGCCATGAGGGTTTCTTTCTGCCGGGTCAACGAAACCACCTGGTTTTCCAGAGCGGCGGCCCGGGATGCCAGGACCTTGTTTTCACGGGACAATTTATCAAAAAGCATAAAAAACGCGCCCGCAGCCACCAGGCATACCAGTGCGGCAGCCACAAAAATGTGCAGAAGATATCTCAGGTATCCCCCTGATTTTATCCCCCCCAGATCATCCACAATCACGATCCGTTTTTTTTTGCTCTTTTTGCGGGGAGCTGGTTTTGACCGGGCTATTTCTCTTTCCAGTTCTCTTGAGATATCTTCCATAACCCATCCTTTTTAACGAGTGTCAACTGTTTTATGCCCGTGGTTGAAAATCCGCTGGATTCATAGGTTTGAAAAAACCGAATCGCCAGCCCGTTTTTATTTTTTTTGATTTTGAAATCTTTGCCGGTCACATTGATATAGCTGTACCTGCCGGAAAGCTTTTTTTTGCGGCTGACCCACTGGGTTTTGTTCATGCCGTCTGAATGGAACCCGGAAGCATAGAATGCCGCATAGGCATCCATGTTTTGCGCTGACCAGGCAGCCAGCCATTGGTGGACCATTTCAAGGGCTGATGCATGATCAGATTGCGGTACTGTTTTACCGGCGGCTGCATGCAGCACAGACGCTGCCGCAACCAACGGTTTAGCACTATCCTTATGGGCTTTGTCCAGCACCTGGAATGTATCGCCGATGATCTGCAATGTCGGGGAGTTGCTCTCCTGGATAAACAGCTTGCGCCTGCCTAAAAACTCCCGGACCTCTTTCAGAACAAGCCGGAAATCCATTACCGCCACTACCATATCCTGGTGCTGGTAAATACCCATGTCAGATATCTGGATGTGGATATTTTCCGCGGGATCATCAGCGGTTTTTCTCAGTTTTAACCAGGATTCCCACCAGGAGATATCCGGCAGATACCCGGGGCTGTAAAAGGATAAATAATGGTGATAACTGCCGGTGATGTGCGCCTGTACCCAGTTGTCCACAAAAGACTGTACCAGTTCTTTTTTGCGCTGCTGTTCCTGTGGTGTCATATACTGGATTTTTTCCACAATAACCAGAGGGGTGGCATGCAGGGTGATATAATCGGAAAGCATTGCCACATCGTCATTTTCAACTGCAATACACCCATTGGTGTCCATGGATTTGAGGGCTTTGTCCGTGCCGTGTATCCAGATGGCGGATCCGTTTTTTCCCAGACGGGTATCCACAAAATTGGGATAATCTATGGGAAAGGCTCTTTTCCCATAGATGGGTGTCAGGTATCTCTCCTCATACTCGTCAATGAGAAAATAGATACCTTCCGGTGTTTTTTTATCGCCGGATTTGTGTTTGGGACCGAACACTTCTCCTGTGGAACAGGCAGTTTCAAACACTTTTTTTATGCCGTCAAACGGTGGTTCATTTGTATAAATATAAAATTTCTGGGTCTGTTTTTCCACCAGAATGGCATTTTCATTTTCCGGCAGCGCAATGATGGCGGCCGGAACAGACTGCGCCGATACTGCCGGTACAAAAATCGACAGCCATACCGACATCAGCAATACCGCCGGCAAACAAAACAACCATCTGCATTTTAACCATATAGATGTCAATACATACGCTTTCATGGGCAACACATCACATTTTTTTTAAAAGGGATGGCATCTTATCCCGAAGGGTTCAGTTTAAGGTGTCTGTACGCGTTATCAGAGGCTTTTCTGCCACTGGAGGTACGCAAAACAAGGCCTGTTTTCAACAAAAACGGCTCCACCACATCCACCAGGGTATCGGTTTCTTCCTGCAGGGTCGCGGCAATGGCCTCAATCCCAACCGGCCCGCCTTTGTAAAAATCAATAATGGTGGTAAGATAATTTCTATCCAGACAGGTGAGTCCCAGGCTGTCGATACCTTCAAGAGCCAGGGCAGCCTGCACGGTGTCCTGGTTCACCCGGCCGTCGGATCTGACCTGGGAAAAATCTCTGACCCGCTTGAGAAGCCGATTGGCAATTCTGGGGGTTCCCCGGGACCGGCCGGCCAGGGCCAGGGCACCATCATCTGATATCAGGGTATCCAAAAGCTTTGCAGACCGTTTGATAATAATCACCAGCTCTTCAATGGCATAAAAATCCAGGGTCCTGAAAAGACCGAACCGGTCCCGCAAAGGAGAAGACAGCAGCCCCACCCGGGTGGTGGCCCCCACCAGCACAAATCTGCGCAGCCTGTACCGGTGGCTTCTGGCATGAATGCCCTTGTCAAAGACAAAATCCACGGCAAAGTCTTCCATGGCCGGATACAAAAACTCTTCCACCACCTTGGGAATCCGGTGAATTTCATCAATGAACAAAAATTCTCCATCCGACAGATTGGTTAATATACCCATGAGATCCCCCCCCTTTTCAAGGGTGGGACCGGAAGTGATGGTCAATTCTTTTCCCATTTCATTGGCAATGATATGGCAGATGGTGGTTTTACCGAGGCCGGGGGGACCATGGAGCAGGATATGGTCCAATGGTTCGTTTCTGAGTCTGGCTGCCTGAATGGCAATTTTGAGGGTTTCCACCGTATCGGCCTGACCCACATAATCTTCAAACCTTACAGGCCGCAGGGAAACCATGTCCGGCATCTTGTCTTCAGGGGTGTTTTGGGGTGTCACCACCCCTTTGGTATCAGAAGAAAAAGAGAGGATATCATCTGCCATGTTCAGCATCCTTCCTGGTAAATGACATCAAGCAGATGTTCCGGGGTATCAATTGCGGGGTCTTTTTCAAAGGCAGCCTGTATCATACGCTGGGCAGAGGCCGTAGAATGTCCCAGCTGTTCCACCAGCACACCTGCCACCTGAATCGCGATCTGCTGTTTATCGGGCCCCGCCGCCGGGGCACGGTCAGGGGCATTGCCTGCCGGAACGTCCATAAACGCGATTGTTTTACCATTCAGGGTGGCAATGATCTTTTCTGCGGTACGCCTGCCGATGCCAGGCAATTGTCCCAGAAAAGACACCTCTTTTTGCTCGATGGCCCGGGCGATTTCCCCCACCGGCCGGACCAGGGCTTTTACCGCTTTCATGGGTCCGATGGCGGCAACAGAGATAAACAGCTGGAAAAACGCTTTGTCCTCCAGGGATGCGAATCCGATCAACACTGGTTTGGGCTGTCGTTCACTCACATGGTAATAGATATAAAGACTGACCATGTCATCATTGCCGGCCCCGGCAGTAACCCGGGACATGGTAAAGGGATTCACCAGGACCTCATACCCCACGCCGCCGGCAAGCAGCAGAACAGCATCTGCTTCACAATGGATGATATGTCCTTCAAGATATCCGATCATGGTGTTTCCTGTGCCGATAATATCCGGTAATGGCCAGCGCCAGGGCATCAGACGCATGGAACGGGCGGATGGGTTCCGGATGGTTCAGCAGATGCCGCACCGCCCGCTCCATCTGATCTTTGTCTGCTTTTCCATTTCCACAGATAATTTTTTTGGCCTCCCGCACCGCAATTTCCTCAACCCTTATGCCGGCCTTGAACGCTGCAACCTGCAGCACGCCGGACACTTTGCCCAGCATAATACCTGATCGGGGATATTTTTCAAGGGAGTAAATATCCTCGATCACCACAAAATCAGGGGCCTGCTCCCTGAGAAACGCATATATACGTGTATAAATGGTGTTGAGCCGAAAAGGTGTGCTATGATCCGCCCTGGTTGCAACACTGCCGAATGAGTACCGGATCACCCTGACCATATCACCTTCGAGAACCCCTATTCCCGTACCGGCAAGGCCAGGATCAATCCCAACAATCTTTATCATTTTTTTTGCCGGACCTGATCTGTTTTTTTTGGCAGACTCAGTCCAGGTGTTTGAGCTTTTCCCTGGCAAAGGTGGCTTCTCTGGACCCGGGATACCGGTTCACAAGTTCATTTAAAATCAGCCTGGCATTGGCTTTTTCCCCGAGTTCTGCAAAGGCGTACCCCTGCTTTAACCGGGCCGCGGCTGTTTTGTTTGAATCAGGGTATTGTTCGAGCACTTTCTGGTATTCCAGGATGGCTTTTTCATACCATTTGTCCACATAATAGCTGTCGGCAATCCAGAACCTGGCATTGTCTGCATTGTCTGAATCCGGATATTTGTTGATATAATTTTCAAACTGGATCCTGGCTTGTTCCATGTCCCCGTCATCAAACAGTTTTTTGGCAAAAGCATACAGCCCCTGTTCTGAATCGATTTCCTGCTCAACAGCCCCTGTGGTGCCGCTGTCAGGTTCCACTGCAGCGGTTGCATCCGGGTCGGCGATTGTGGGTTCAAACCCCAGGTAGTTTTCCAGGGTGAGAATTTTTGTATAATTGCGGGAAATGGCATTATCCAGCCGGTCCAGCCGTGCTTCCAGATCCTGCTGGTTCACCTGGCTTTTGCTGCCGAACCTGTGGTTGACCTCTTCGATCATCCCCTGGAGCTGGCCGAATTTTTCCTGAAGCCGGGTAAGTTCATACTTGATTTCCGCTGTGCTTTCCCGGTTCAGGGTTTCATTTTTCTGGATTCTTTGTTCAATTTCCCCAAGGCTTGTTGCCAAACCAGCCTCTTTGCCAAAAAATGTTTCCTGCAATGCCATCTGCCGGTTGTTTTCCATTTCCAACGCTGTGATACGGTTTTCCAATACCTGATGTTGTTCCGGTGTCACACACCCTGAAAACAAAAAAAATACAACCGTCCCGCAGATCCATACCAAAACATGTTTCATTGCAAAACCCCGCCGTAATCAAAAAAGATAATAAGATCAGACAAAAAAATACAGCCTGCCTGATCCTGATCATTCACTAAACAAGACAAAAGGGATCAGGCCCGGCATTGCGCTGTGCCTGATCCCATGCATGTAAAATTATTTCAACACAAACTGGGCCCGGCGGTTTTTGGCATAGGCCGCTTCTGTCTGTCCCGGATCCAGGGGGCGTTCTTCACCGAAACTTACGGTATCCAGACGAAAGGCACCTATGCCCAGGTCCTGCAGATAATTTTTTACTGCATTGGCACGGCGTTCACCCAGGGCCAGGTTATACTCAGTGGTACCCCGTTCATCACAATGGCCTTCAATGGTCACGCTCACCTTCTGGTTTTGTTTGAGCCATTCGGCTTTTTCCTTTAACAGGTCTTTTGCATCGGATGACAGCGCTGAGCTGTCAAATGCAAAATGAATGTTCTGGTGCAGAAACCGGGTTTTAGCAGCCTGCTGTCTGGCCTGTTCAATCGCTTTTTCACCGGCCGCCTGGGCCTCGAGTTCCTGCTGTCTGATCCGTTCCGCTTCCGCTTTTCTCTGGGCTTCCGCGTCGGCAGCAGCCTGATCTTCTGCACTGGCCTGGTCTTCTATGGTGGTGGCATCAGACACCACGGTTTTTTTTGCACAGGACACGGTCAAAAAAAGTCCTGCCACAAGAATCGCCATTACAACATTGATCCACAGTTTTTTGTTCATCATGCCTCCTTTGGTTAAAAATCATGTTCTGTTTTTTTTTCAGTCTTCATACGTCATGGGCCCGGACCATCCGGGCTGGGTCTGTCTGCCTTTCATGTGCAGCAGTCTGCGCTGATCCGTTCCTGCTGCCGTCATCACATGAAGGGCCGGCAAATTGCCTTCCCGATTGGAGGTGAAAACAATAAGATTGCCGTCGGGAGACCAGGAAGGGTCTTCATTATCCTTCTGGTCCCGGGTCAGCTGTACCGGCATGCCCGGGCCTGATGCCAGATTGATCATATAAATATCGATCCGGTTTTTTTCAATCCCCACATAGGCCATCTTGTTTCCATCCGGAGACCAGGCAGGAGATGTGTTGTAGTTTCCCTGAAAGGTCACCCGCCGGACATCCTGTGTATCCAGATCCGTAATATAAATCTGGGGGGTGCCGGAGCGGTTGGAAACAAACGCTATTTTCCTGCCGTCCGGTGAAAACACAGGAGACACATTAATCCCCCAGCTGTCTGTTATCTTTTTAATGATTTCTCCGTTCCGGGTCAACAGATATATTTGCTGGTTTCCGGAAAAACTCATGGCAGCCGCCAGTTTTTCCTGCCCGGGCATCCATGCGGGAGAAATGTTCATGCCTTCCCGGTTGACAATGGCACCGCGATTTTCTGCAAGATGTTTGATATAGATGTCAGGTTTGCCCCCGGCATAGGACACATAGGCCAGCCACTGCCCGTCCGATGACCAGGCCGGTGAAAGAGAGATACTTTTGTGATGGGTCACCTGCCTGGGATTGTGCCCGTCAAAATCACTGATAAACACCTCTTTGTTTCCGTTTACCGTCGAAATAAAGGAAAGCTTGCTGTTGAATACCCCCCATGTGCCGGTGAGGGCATGGGAAACCTCGGCACAGAACAAATGAATCATTCTGCGGACCTGGCCTGGCGGGCCGGTGTATATTTTACCCTTGAGCAATTTGGTGTTAAAGGTATCAAACAGCCGCAGCTTGAGTTGTACCTGGTCCTGGTCTATTTCAACACCGCCGGTGATGAGCAGTTCTGCACCGATGCCGGTCCAGTCCCGGAAGTTTATCTGCCCCAGCTGGATCCCGCTCTGGGCGGGATTTGATAAAAAGGCCCGGGGATTCACCAGTTTCAAATACCCGGTAAATGCCAGTCCTTCGTTGAGAATCTGCAGGGCGGTGGCACCGATCTCCGTTTCCGCATCTTTTCCGGTCAAAGCCTTGAATTCGGCGACCGCCACCGGGGTTTTGTTCAAAAACGGGTTGCTGATGTTAATGGTATCATAGGATTTTGCCCACCCCTGTGCCGGGTGCCACAAAAAAAACACCGCCGCCAGGACCAGGAGTATGTGCACCGCCCGGGGCAGGGGCAACACCCGCAGCCTGGCCCGGGGGGCTGCCATGCAAAAACCCGTTGGAGAACCTGCGGTAGAACTCTGTTTGTGGCTGGTTTTTAGCGACCTGGTGTATACATGATGCAAGAACATATCTATTTTAATCCTTTTGGTGTAAAAACGACAACCACATCATAGGAGGCCATGCCTTTGGGCAGCGGCGGCAGTGGGCTGGCCCGCTGGATCGCCCGCTTGGCACTCTGGTCCAGATATCTGTTGCCGGATTTTGTTTCATAAACCACATCTCTTATATCCCCGTTTTTCAAAATTTTTATCAATATTCTGACTTCAATATTCTGGTCCATGCCGGCCAGCATTTCATTGAACACCCAGTTCTGCTCAATAGCGCTTTGTAACAACATTTTGTATATATCAATGGGGCTGACCCCTTTTCTGCCCGCACCGGCAGCGGTGCCGGACCCCACACTGGGACCTGTGCTGTTTCCATCAGAGCGGGCATGGGGTTCAGCATCCTGCTGCTGTACGGACTGGGCAAGCCGCTCCATGGTCCGGGCAAGCTGTTCTTTTTTCCGGGCTTCCATGTCATCGGCCAGTTTCTGTCTGGCCTTTTCCAGCTCTTTTTTGGGATCAGGCTTTGGCTGTGGTTCCGGTTTTTTTTGTTTTTTTTCCGGTGTTTTTTTGCTTTGTTCCGCCATCAGCTCCTGCAGGTTTTTCGGCTTTGTCTTCAAACCGATGTCCGGCGTTACTGTAGGAACAGGTTCCGGATCCGGCGGATTATTTACAGCAGGCTGTTCCGGTGTGTCAGGGACAGCAACGGTGTCCTCTGCATCAACCGGCTCTTTTTCCTGTATCTCTTCTGCCGCAGGCACGGGCTGCACGGGTTCAGCAAGGGTCTGTTCCCGGCCCCCGGGCTCCCCCGGTGCAAAGGAAACCAGGTCCACCTGCACCACCTCGGACAAAGGAGCCGATACCTCAAACTGCACCAACCATATGCAGGCCAAAAAAAACAGGGCATGGGCGAAAACCGAGATACCCAGGTACACTGCCATGTGTCTGCCGCTGTGGCTGGAATCGGCATATCCATGGTCTTTTTTGCCAAAAAAGTGAGAAAAACTATTCATTTATGTATAAAATATCAGGATGCATCGGTATCATCAGGAAGGGTGATCATCCCCAGGCTCTGGACCCCGGCTTTCTTGATCTGGGACATGACATTGACAACCACCCCGTACGGAACCTGTTTATCCGCTTTGAGATACACCGTATTGGTATCCATATTTTCCAGGACCGCCCCGAGCTTTTCGGACAAAAATGCAACCGAAACCTCCTGGTTGTTGATGTATACCTTCAGGTCATTGTCAATGGAGATGATCAGATTATCTTCACCGGCAGTCAGGGGGGCTGCCGTTGCCACAGGCAGATCCACATCCACCCCCTGGACCATCATGGGTGCGGTTACCATGAAAATGATGAGCAGCACCAGCATCACATCCACAAAGGGAGTCACATTGATATCCGACATTAATGGATCATTTCCGGATCCTGTCTGCATTAGGCCTCCATCTGTTTTTGGATATCACGTTCAATAATATTTAAAAGATCGGAAGAAAAACTCTCCAGTTCCGCATCCAGCACCCGGATACGGTCTGTGAAATAATTATAGGCGATTACAGCGGGAATGGCTGCGGCAAGTCCTGCGGCTGTTGCAATCAATGCCTCGGAAATACCGGGGGCCACCACTGCCAGGCTGGCGGACCCGCTCAGTCCGATTCCCTGGAACGTATGCATGATCCCCCACACCGTACCAAAAAGCCCGATGAACGGTGCCGTGTTTCCCACAGTGGCCAAAAAAGGCACCAGCTGCCGGAAACGTCGGATCTCAACACTGATGGAGCGCCGCAGTGTACGCTGAATACTGCCCATGGACTGGAGATAGGAGGCTTCTGTCTTAACGGTTTTACCGGCTTTGCCATCTTTTTTTTCCGACCGTGCCATTTCCAGGTAGGTGGTGATAAAAATTCTGGCCACAGGGCTTGCGCGCAATGCCTTGGCCTTGGCGAAAGCATCTGCCAGGGTACGGCACTGCCAGAAAACTTCTGTGAAATCGGCCGATTCCCGGAACGATCTGCGGATATACCGAAATTTAATAAAAACGATGGCCCAGGTAATGATGGAAAAAAACAGCAGCAGCAGCATCACAAATTTTACCACAGGCCCGGCATCCGTGAGCATGTAGAGCAGTCCAATTGATTCGGTGGTCATAAACCCTCTCTTCAGTTACATCAGCACAATATTTTATCCGATTAAGTATATGAGACAGCATATCCTGTCAAGTCAATCTCCAATGAAAAAGCCCCTTTAAACGATGTTAAAGGGGCTTATATCAGTCTTTATAAACGAATCGAAACTTTTTTTGCGGCTACATCATACCGCCCATGCCGCCCATGCCGCCCATGCCGCCGCCGCCGGGCATTGCAGGAGCCGGGTTGTCTTCTTTCTTTTCCGCAATCATGGCCTCTGTGGTGAGCATGATAGAAGCAACAGAAGCTGCATTCTGCAGAGCAAACCGCACCACTTTCTTGGGATCGATGACACCGGCTTCAATCAGGTCTTCATACACATTGGTTCTGGCGTTGTAGCCAAAAGCACCTTTGCCCTCCTTTACCTTGTTGATGACAACAGAGCCTTCCACACCGGCATTGTCGGCAATCTTGCGCAAAGGTTCTTCAATGGCCCGGGCCACAACGGCAACACCCAGTTTTTCTTCCCCATCCACATCCAGGTCCTTGAGACCCTCAATGCATCTGACCAGGGCAACGCCGCCGCCGGGAACAATGCCTTCTTCCACTGCTGCACGGGTTGCGTTCAATGCATCTTCCACCCGGGCTTTCTTTTCTTTCATTTCCGTTTCAGTGGCAGCACCCACATTGATGACGGCAACACCGCCCACCAGTTTGGCCAGGCGTTCCTGCAGTTTTTCTCTGTCATAATCAGAAGAGGTTTCATCAATCTGGGCACGGATCATCTTCACCCGGCCTTCCAGAGATTCTCTGGAACCGGCACCGTCAACAATGGTAGTGGTGTCTTTGTCAATGGTGATGGATTTTGCCTGGCCCAGATCCTGGGTGGTGACATTTTCCAGTTTGATGCCGATATCTTCGGACACCACCTGGCCGCCGGTAAGAACGGCAATATCTTCAAGCATGGCTTTTCTTCTGTCGCCAAAACCCGGGGCTTTGACAGCGGCCACATTCAAGGTGCCCCGCAGTTTGTTCACCACCAGGGTAGCAAGGGCTTCGCCTTCAATGTCCTCTGCGATGATCACGAGGGGTTTGCCGGTCTTGGCAATTTCTTCGAGCACCGGCAGCATATCTTTCATGGAAGATATTTTTTTATCGCAGATCAATACATACGGGTTTTCCATGGCAGCCACCATTTTTTCGGTGTCTGTGGCAAAATAGGGAGACAGGTATCCTCTGTCAAACTGCATGCCTTCCACTACTTCCAGGGTGGTTTCCATGGATTTGGCTTCTTCCACGGTGATAACCCCTTCTTTGCCCACTTTGTCCATGGCCTCGGCAATGATGTTGCCGATGGTTTCATCACTGTTGGCGGAAATGGTTCCTACCTGGGCAATCTCGTTCTGGTTTTTGGTGGGTTTGGCAAGAACTTCAAGATTTTCAATTATTTTGGCTACGGCTTTTTCAATACCCCGTTTAATACCCATGGGGTTATTGCCGGCAACCACCAGTTTCTGACCCTCTTCATAGATCGAGCGGGCCAGAACCGTAGCAGTGGTGGTACCGTCTCCTGCCATGTCAGAGGTCTTGGAAGCCACTTCCTTGACCATCTGGGCACCCATGTTCTCGAATTTGTCTTCCAGTTCGATCTCCTTGGCAACGGTCACCCCGTCCTTGGTTACGGTGGGCGATCCCCAGGATTTTTCAATCACCACATTTCTTCCTTTGGGTCCCAGGGTTACAACAACTGCATCTGCCAGTGCTTTAACGCCTCTGAGCATAGCTTCGCGCGCTTTGGCATCATATTTGATTTCTTTGGCCATCTTAATTCATCTCCATTCCATTATGTATTAATGTTTTCATAAATTTTTTATGCTGCATACCGTGTCTGTAATAATAAGGTATCTGGAATCAATGCGCAGGTTTTCACCTGTTTTCCATGACCCGGTTTTCCATGACCCGGTTTTTTTGCGACAACGCTATTCGATAATTCCCAGGACATCATCCTGGCGGAGGATCAGGTAATCCTCACCATCAATTTTTACATCGGTTCCGCCATATTTGCTGAACAAAACCCGGTCCCCGACTTTTACGTCCATGGGAAGCAGTTTGCCGTCTTCACCCATGCGGCCGTTACCCGTGGCAACAACCTTGCCTTCTGCCGGTTTTTCCTTTGCCGTGTCAGGGATGATAATCCCGCCTTTGGTTTTTCCATCTTCTGCAACACGCTGAACCAGAATTCTGTCACTCAGTGGTCTCAAACTCATGATACAATACTCCTTTTAACGTTTTGGTTTGGTTGTATATTTTTAAATTGTAATGATCAACGGCTGCTATTTGGAATCATCTTTGGTCTTTTCAGATGGCGCAGCAGGCGTTGGTTCTGTAGATGCGGATTGTGTTTTTTCCGTAGAATCCGATTGTGTTTTTGTGCCGCCGTAATCGGTGACATACCATCCAGATCCCTTTAAATGGAAAGAACTGTGAGATATTAATTTTTCAAGATGCCCCTTGCAATTGGGGCAAACCGCCAGAGGCGGGTCTGAAATTTTTTGAAATGCTTCTTCAATGCGTTTACACGCTGAACACTGGTACTCGTAAACCGGCATTTTCTTTTCTCCCTTTTAAGCGTAAATGACTGCTTGAAAAATCATTGATAAAATAACAAGTCTTTTCCCCCTGTCAAGACACAGGTTTTTAATTTTTTTTTCTCAGGTCACTGCCCATGAACAACACGCCATTTTTCAAAAAAATCAAATATTTGGTCCAGTCCGGCAATGGATACCGGCTGTAAGATGCCATAGGTGAGACCATGCACTTTTCTTTCTTCTGCAAGGGTAACCGATGCTTCAGACGTATGTTCATACCGGTGACTGAACTGCAGAAACCGCACCACATGCACCAGTTCATGCACCAGCACATATAAAAGAAAGGGAAAGAGTACCAGGTTTTGGTGGGCAGCCACCGTGGATAAAACGGCAGGATCCTGGATGCAGACCGTATACAGGCTGAACCGGGAAGATCCCAGGGGAACATCCGTTTTCCGGCCCTCATATTTGACCACCTGGGCAAACGGCCCTGCCACCTGTTCATGGGGGGAAAGATCCCTGGCTGTTTTTATATCATACCGGTTTTTGAGCCACTGGCCCGGAGACAGCTTGTAATAGTCATTTACCAGCTCCTCGCAGATCAGTGCCGCCTGGTCCACCTGTTCCAGTTCCGCCCTGTTAAAGTGCCGGTCTGTTTTCATTTCATTGGTTTCCTCGCCGGATCAGGGCAATCGCATGTAATGCAATCTTGTTCGGTTGACCAAAGCCCGCCCCTGGAGGTGTGCTGTCAAGGTCCTCGTGATCCACCATCCTACTATAGCAAATATCCGGACCAGGCAAAAAAAAATGGACATTTATTACAACATTATGCTATTGTTAGAATTTAGTCTGATACAATTTACCATATCACTATACAAAGGAGGTGATTTTTTTGAGCAGTGTTATTAAAAAGAGAAGAAAAAAAATGCGCAAGCATAAACACAGAAAGCTCCTTGCCAAAACACGGCACCAGAGAAAGAAGAAATAAGCATTTTTTATGTACGCCTGTCGGGCCGGTCTTTGCCCGGCCCGACAGGCGTACCTGTGTTTTTTTGATTGCGCCGCTTATGGCGGTTTATCCCGGGGCAACCCGTACCGCCTTAGTCTGCAACCCCCTTCATGAACTTCATCAAATCGGAATCCGTGGACAAAATCAGCGTACTGTCTTTTTCAAGTGCCTGGGAATACAGATCCATGGTCTTTAAAAATGCGTAGAACTCAGGGTCCTTTCCATAGGCTGCAGCATAAATGCCGGCAGCTTCCGCATCTGCCTTACCCTTTGTGGTCTGGGCGGTTTTATAGGCTTCGGACTTGATCACCTGGAGATCTTTTTCCTTTTCACCCCTGATATTGCTGGCCTCTCCCCGTCCTTCCGCCCGGAATTTTTCCGCAATCTGGTTTCGTTCGGCAATCATCCGGTCATACACAGACCGCCTGACACTGTCAATATAATTGATGCGCTTGATCTTCACATCCACCAGTTCAATACCGAACTCTTCAAGTTTTTCCTTTGCCTGTGCAACAATGAGGCGGGTGATTTCATCCCGCCCCAGGTTCACCGTATACCGGACTTTTCTGGGGGCTTCCTCTTCCATCTTGGCTTCTGTGTCCGCACCGAACCCTTCAAAGGTATCCATGGGCCGGTCGGTATTGCGCACAATCTCTGCCAGAGGATAGGAACTGATCAGGTTCCGGGTAGCCGGATCAATCAGGTCATCCAGACGCTTTAAAGCGGAAAATTCATCTTTGACCGTCTCAAAATAGGTCAGCGGATCGGTAATCCGCCACCTGGCAAAGGTGTCCACCCAGATATAGGTTTTGTCCCTGGTGGGAATCTGGCCGGGACTGCCGTCCCATTCCAGCAGGTTTTTGGCAAAATAATTGGTTTTCTGGATAAAGGGTACCTTGAAATTCAACCCCGGCTCCACCACGGGTTTTCCGGTGATCCGGCCGAACTGGGTGATGACCACCTGCTCGGTTTCATCCACGATAAACGCGGCATCGTAAACAACCACTGCCAGTATGACCAGGACGGCCACACCCAATACTTTTATTTGCTGCGCATTCATATGTTACTCACCTTTTTGAAGATATCTGTCTTGAAGCGTTGATGCACCATCCCCCATGTTCAGCAGGGGCAGCACATTTTTCTGGTCTGCATCAATGATATATTTGGCACCGATTTTGGGCAGTACCTCTCCCATGGTTTCCAGATACATGCGTTTTCGGGTCACATCCCTGGCAAGGTCATAGGCCTCGAAGACAGACACAAATTTGGCGGCATCACCCTGGGCCCGGTTGACCCGGTCGATGGCATACCCTTCCGCATCCTTGATCACCCGCTGGGCTTCACCCCGGGCCAGCGGAACCGCTTTGTTGTATTCTTCCCTGGCCTTGTAAATGGTCTGCTCTTTTTCCTGGATCGCCTGGTTCACCTGATTGAATGATGCCTGTACAGGCTCCGGCACATTGGTGCGTTTCATTTCAATGTTCACAACGGCAATGCCGGCTCTGGCATTGTCCAGCTCGGCCTGGAGCATATCCCTGGCCGCCTGGGCGATCTCGGCCCGCTCGGTGATGACCTCATTGATGCTGCGGTCCCCCACAATGGTGCGCATGGTGGCTTCGGACATATTGCGCAAAAGGGAGGTCACATCCTTGACATTGAACAGATAGGCCCGGGGATCTGCCCGCCGGTACTGGACGATCCAGGGCACCACCCCCACGTTCAGATCGCCGGTGAGCATCAAAGATGACTCGGATGCGTCTCCATAAGCCCCTGCACCTTCCGCTGTCCTCACGCCGAACTCTTCGGTCTCAGGGGTCCTGACATTGACCTTTGTGACCTTTTCAATACCCGCGGGCAGTTTGAAATTCAAGCCCGGCTGGCCAAGGCGGTCGTATTTTCCAAACCGCTGCACAACCCCCACCTCGCTTCTGTCCACGGTGTAAAAAATGGAAGACCCAAAGAACAATACCAGCAGAACAATGATCCCAAGGAATATACCCGGGAATTTAAATCCCTTGAATTTATTGAAAATTTCATCCATCTGGGGCGGCCTGGGCATACCCGGCCCACCGCTGCCGCCTTTATTCTTTTCATACTTTTGCTGATTTTCCCTCAGCTTTTCCCAATCCCAATTCATAAAAATAGATTCCTGTTAGTTGTTTGCATACAAACTTTGGCCGATAAATTTGATAAATTAATTATTTACTATAGTATCATCAACCACAAAACGCAATATTTTTTGGCGGACCCGCACGGACAAATCCCTGTTAAAACGCATTCACCAGGGATTATTGCCAGGCATCAGTTCTCCTGGTACAGGTTTGGTTGCTGGATCGGGATATCCGCCCCTGGCGGTGTCCTGTGCCCTGCCCGAGATCCTCCGGGGCCGGTTGCCGTGATCATTTTCAGCAACGGAACAGATCAGCCGAATACTTCCCCGACATCCAGGCATCTTTTCCGGCCCCTCCGGCTCTAACGGTCCGGACACAGGACACCGCCAGGGGCTATCTTCAGAAACCGATCCCTTCTTATTCTGGTTAAGGACCCGGGTCGAAATTTTTCACCGGCAGTTTACAGAAAATTGTGTGTATTCTGATCACGGAATATGGTATGCATAATATGGCTGTAAATTTCAGGCTGACACACGCCGTGCAGGACATAAAAACAGGATAGGACAGGTGAACACCAAAAAAAACGACCATAAGATGATCCATATCAGCGACATCTTGAAAACCGCCCTGGAAAAATACCGGCCGGCCAAAGACACGGAAATGACACGCATCTGGGATATCTGGGATACTGCCGTCGGCCGGCCCATTGCCATGAATGCCAAACCAGATACCTTCAAAGACGGGGTACTGATTGTCAATGTATCCAGTTCATCCTGGATTCACCAGCTCAAATTCCTGGAAAAGCAGATCATATCCAATATCAACCAGCACGTGGGGGCCTGTCTGATCCGTCAGATCCGGTTTAAAATTGGAAACATACACAGCTGATACCCTGTTTGATCCCCCAATAACCATTTTCCAGCCAAAAACCGGCTACCGATTCTCTTTGGATTCCCTTATCCTGGCAGCCCACATCCAGCCGGATCCAGGAGACCGAATCATCGATGCGGGATGCGGCTGCGGCATCCTCTCCCTTATCCTGGGGGCCCGGCACAAAGAGGTGCATATCCTGGGCGTTGAAATCCAGCAAACCCTTGCCCTGCTGGCCCGAAAAAATGCAGCCCGGAACCGTCTGGATCACCGGGTCCGGATTCTGCACCGGGATATCATGTCACTTACCCTGGATGATATCTCGACCCCGGCTGATATCATCATCTCCAATCCCCCCTATAAAAAAAAAGCCACCGGACGGGTAAATCCGGATGCGGGCAAGGCTTTGGCCCGGCATGAAATCACTTTAGATATCACCACCCTTTCCCGCAAAGCATCCTTTTTATTACAACCAGAAGGACAGTTCTGCCTGATTTTCCCCGCCCCCCGCCTGGAGGAACTCCTGTTTTGCCTTGAATCTTCAGGGTTCCGGCCCCTTTGGATCCGTTTTGTCCATTTCCGATCCACAGAAACTGCCGGAAGAGTTCTGGTCAATGCCGGCAAAATTCCCGGCAAATCCTGCACAATCCGCCCCCCCCTGTATCTCTACAACCCGGACGGCACCCCCACGGCTGACCACCTCAGACTGTTGGCGTGGTGATTTTGTATCCTGACAAACCCTGTATATATCTGCATATAACCGCAATGGATTGTACTGCAGGTTGCACTGCGTGAGAACCCCGGCGGTAGCCCCTGTCGGTTTCCTGTGACCGGACCGTCAGAGCCGGAGGGGCCTGGCTGACAGACGGAACGACAGATGCTTTTTTGATTCACCTGTTCCTGCTTCCTCCGGGTACACTGACAACCGGCCCCAAAGGATCTCGGGCCGGGCACAGGAAACCGACAGGGGCGGGTCCGGAAGATCTCGGGCCGGGCACAGAACACCACCCGGGGCGGGTCCGGAAACAGAATTCTGCAAAAAACGATTCAAAACCCGGCATACTTATGGCAAATGTCCAGATCAGTGCTTTAATCCTTGACACAGGAACAAAAAAATACTATTTTTCCCAGATTAATTGACAAAGGAGAGGTGGCCGAGCGGCTGAAGGTGCACGCCTGGAAAGCGTGTGTATCCTAACCGGGTACCGAGGGTTCGAATCCCTCCCTCTCCGCCACACCATGCCGGACACCATGTCTTATCAAGTTTTAGCACGCAAATACAGACCCCAGATCTTTGACGATGTTGTGGGGCAGTCCCATGTGACCACCACCCTTGTCAATGCCATTGAACAGGACCGGGTGGCCCATGCCATTTTGTTCACAGGTCCCCGGGGTACGGGCAAAACCACCATTGCCCGAATCCTGGCCAAGGCCATGAACTGTAAAAACGGCCCTACACCGTCTCCGTGCAACCTGTGCAAAACCTGTACAGAAATCATCACCGGTCACTGTTCCGATGTGTTTGAAATTGACGGGGCCTCCAACAACAGCGTGGACCAGATTCGGGATTTGCGGGAAAACGTCACCTATCTGCCGGCTGCCGCTTCTTATAAAATCTATATCATTGATGAAGTGCACATGCTGTCCACAGCTGCCTTCAATGCCCTGTTAAAAACACTGGAAGAGCCACCGGACCATGTTTTGTTCATCTTTGCCACAACAGAGGTGCACAAAATTCCTGCCACGATCCTGTCCCGGTGCCAGCGCCATGATCTGGGCCGTATTCCGCTGGAAGCCATATCCGGTCTGTTACAAAAAATGTGTACCAAAGAAGGTTTCACCGTACAGGACCAGGGCCTGGATCTGATTGCCCTGGAAGCGGACGGATCAGTGCGTGATGCCTTGAGCCTTCTGGACCGGATTTTATCCTTTGCACCGGGAAAAGAGATCACCTATGCCATGGTGGTGGACGCGCTGGGGGTCATTGACCAAAAACTGATGTCCGATCTCACCCTTGCCCTGTTTGAAAAAGATGGTCCCGCCCTGATCGCCCTGATTGAAACCATCAATGATACGGGCATGGATTTAAAAAAATTCTATGGGGATATCATACTGCACTTCAGGAATCTGAACGTGATCAAACTCTGCGGTCCCGAGCACCCGGCTGTAAATATGACGGCCGCCCAAAAACAGCAGCTGCATCATATGGTAACCGCACATCCCCGGGGATATATCGGGATGCTGCTCCAGGTGCTTTTGCACGAAGAATCCATGGTGAAATTTTCATCCCATACAAAAATCGCCATTGAAACGGTATTGCTCAAACTGCTCCAGGTCCGCCCCGGTGCCCTTTTGGACCAGATCATACACAGACTGGACTCCCTGGCCCGGCAGATTGCACAAAACCCTTCCAGCCCGGTGTATGAAAAATCTGCTGAAACAGCCTGTTCTGGTGTTCATGAGCCAGCTTCTGTGGAGCAGAATGCTTTTGTGCAGCAGACCGCTTATGGTCAGCAGCCGCCTTCCGTCCGGCAGACGGCTGCAGGTGAGCCGGATCCGGCATCTTCACACAAATCCCCTCCTGTGCATGCTCCAGGGGCACAGGTTCATGCACCTGAAAAAACCTGGCAGGAATTTTTACACCGTATTGAAAACAACCTGCCGTTTTTGTCTGCACTGCTGTCCAAGGCACAGGTCAAAGAATCCGAACCCGGTACCCTGGAAGTGCTGCTGCATAACTGCTCCGCGTTTGACCGAAACCGGCTGAAAACCAAACAGGATGAATTGCAAAAAGAATGCCGGACATTTTTGGGGAAACACCTGGCTGTCCGGGTAATGTCCCAGACCAATCCCCTGTCCCGGGCCGCACCGGACCAGGCGGATTTCAAAGCCAGACAGACGGCATTGCATCACCCGCTGGTACAGGAAGCCACAGATATGTTCAATGGTGAAATTATCAATTATTAACCATCAGGAGAGTACCCAATGAAAAATATGAATAATATGATGAAGCAGGCCCAGCAGCTGCAGAAAAAAATGCTCAAGGCCCAGCAGGATCTGGCAACCAAAACGGTCGAGGCTACTGCCGGCGGCGGTATGGTCAAAGTAGTGGCCAACGGGAGCCAGAAAATTGAATCCATTGTTCTGGAAAAGGAAGTGGTGGATCCTGAAGATGTGGAAATGCTCCAGGACCTGGTTCTGGCAGCGGTGAATGATGCATTGAACAAATCCCAGGAAATGGTGTCCGCTGAAATGGGCAAACTTACCGGTGGATTGAATATCCCGGGCCTGTAAGCCTGTGATCCATTATCCCGATGCCATCCTGAAACTGATTGCCAGTTTTTCCACCCTGCCGGGGATCGGCAGAAAAACCGCGGAAAGGCTGGCCCTTCATCTGCTGCATGCGCCGGATCATGAAGCAGCAGCCCTGGCAGCCGACATCATTGAGCTGAAAACATCCGTACGGATCTGTTCTATCTGTTTTGCCCTCAGTGACCAGGAAAAATGCCGGATCTGTGCAGACCCCTCCCGGAATAAGGGCCTGATCTGCGTGGTGGAAAATCCCACGGACATGGCAGCCATTGAGAAATCAAAAGCGTTTTCCGGATGCTACCATGTGCTGGGGGGGGCATTGTCTCCCATTGACGGCATCGGGCCTGATGACATCCGGCTGGCAGAACTTTTTGGCCGGGCGGATCCCGGTCTGGTCCAGGAGATCATCATTGCCACCCGCACCAATGTGGAAGGAGAAGCCACCGCCGCCTATATTCTGGACCGGCTCAAATCCCGGAACCTCACCATTACCAGGATCGCCTCCGGTGTTCCCATAGGGGGAGATCTCCAGTATGTGGATCCGCTGACCATGCAAAAAGCAATGGAAAAACGGTATGGATTCTAAATATAAAACCGGCGATGATATTTTTGCATGCCAATTGTGCGGCCGGTGCTGCCACGGGTTTGGCGGCACCTATGTCACAGACCGGGATATTGTGCGCATCAGTGCCTATATCCAGGCTGATCCGGATACATTTGTCACATCCTATTGTGACATGGCCGGCACCAGACCGGTGCTATCCCAGGGGCCGGACGGGTACTGCGTTTTTTTTGACAAAAAAGAGCAATGCACCATCCATCCGGTGAAACCCTGCATGTGCAGAGAATGGCCGTTTCTTGAAACCCTTGTGGCCAATCCTGAAAACTGGGATGCCATGGCCTCGGCCTGCCCGGGCATGAGGCCGCTGATTCCCTTTTCAGATCTTACCCGCATTGTTTCCCGGGAACGCAAAAAAAGAATCACCCTGCCGGCAGAACCAGGCAGCGGCATGAAGCCGGACCCGATATGAAACCAGACCCGGCATAACCCGGATAATGGGGGATTATGGAACCAGAAGACACCACCCTGGGAGAAATCGTTTCACTGCTCATAAAAGAAGGCCTTCTGACAGAAGATAAGGTCCGGTACGCCATGCGGGTCCAATCCAAACTCGGGGAATCCAGAACCCTGATGGATACCCTCAAGGACTTGAAATATGTTGCCGATGACCAGGTCAAAAGTGTATTGCGGGCCAACCGTCTCTCCCTGCGTATCGGTGACCTGCTCAGGGAATTTGGCTATATTTCCGCAGAAAATCTCAATGCTGCCCTGAGCATGCAGCAAACCCAGAAAAACAAACGACTGGGCCAGATTATCATCGAGAACCAGTTCATGACCGAAGCCGCCTTTATTGATGCATTGTCCATACAGATGGGATTTCCCTTCATTGATCTTTCCACCCAGGATATTGCACCCGAAGTCATTGAAAACATCCCCATAAAATGGTGCATGTCCCATAATTTTGTGCCGGTCAAAAAAATCGACAACCAGACCCTGGTGGCCTTTGCCGATCCCTTCAGCAAAGAGGATATCAGTGGTGCTGAAAAATTGTTCGGCCACAATTTTATCGTCGGCCTTGCCAGCCCCGGCATCATTGAAAAGCGCCTGGAGAAACTGGGCTCCGGCAGCATAAAATCCAGGATAGTGGATGAAAACACCGCCATCGGCATTGTGGATTCCATTATCGGCAATGCCATTGATTCAGGGGCCAGTGATATCCATATCGAACCTTTTGAAGACAGGCTCCAGGTCCGATACCGTATTGACGGCATTCTGGTTCCCTATAAAATGTTTCCCACCAATGCCGCTTCCATGGTATCTGCCCGCATAAAGATTTTATGCAAAGCCAACATAGCGGAAAAACGCCGGCACCAGGACGGGCGCATGTCCTTTGACCACCACGGCAACTATTTTGATTTGCGGACCTCATTTTTTGTCACTGTTTTTGGTGAAAAAATCGTATTGCGGATTCTCAACCGCATCGATCAGATCATCACACTGGAAAACATCGGTATGCAGCCCAAAATACTGGACCGGTTCAAAAAAGATGTTCTCGAAGTCCCTTCCGGTGTCATGATCATCACCGGCCCCACGGGGTCCGGCAAAACCACCACCTTGTATTCCTGTGTTTCAGATATCAGCAATCCCAGGATCAGTATTGTCACCGCAGAAGATCCGGTGGAGTATGTGCTCCAGGAAATTTCCCAGTGCTCCATTGACGCGGCCATAAACCGGACATTTGAAGAAACCCTGCGCCACATTGTCCGCCAGGATCCGGATGTCATCGTTATCGGAGAAATCCGGGACAATTATTCAGCCAATGTGGCAGTGCATGCCGCCCTTACCGGCCATAAGGTGTTGACCTCCTTTCATACCGAAGACAGCATCAGTGGGCTGATCCGTTTGATGAATATGGATATTGAACCGTTTCTGATCTCCTCCACCGTGGTCTGTGTTATGGCCCAGCGCCTGTTAAGACGGGTATGCGCCCACTGCCGGAAAGAATACAGGCTTTCATCCGCCGACCTGAAATTTTTGGGATACAATGCAAAAGAGATGAAAAAATATGATTTCAAAAAAGGAACCGGCTGTGCTGCATGCAACCACACCGGATACAAGGGCCGGGTGGGGGTATTTGAAATCCTTTTTCTCAATGAATTTATCAAAGAAGCCATACTTTTGCGCAAATCCAGTTATGAGCTGCGGCGTATCGCCATTGAAACAGCAGGACTGGTTACCCTGATGGAGGATGCCCTGACCAAAACAGCCATGGGGATCACCACCATGGAGGAAATTTTCAGGTGCATCCCCAGACTTCTGGCACCCAGGCCCATCCATGAAATCAACCGACTTTCGGGAGGGTTGTAACGCATGCACGACAACCCAAGCATCATTGATATCATCAAACAGCAGATCAAAAAAGAAGATTCACTGCCGATCCTCAATCCCCATGCCATGAAACTCCAGAAAGAAGCTGCCATGGAGCATCCGGACTTTAAAAACCTGGCCCTGTTGATCCGTATGGATCCCACCCTTACCAGCCAGATTTTAAAGACCGCCAACTCACCCTTTTACCGGGGGCTTGATGATGTTGAAACCATAAAAGATGCCATGGTCCGCCTGGGACAGGATGAAATGGTGAATGTCATCATGAAGGTGATACTGGAACAACATTTTCAATCAACCATTCCATTGATCCGGTCCCACCAGCAGCGGCTGTGGCATCACAGTGTATCAACCGCCATCGGGTCCCTGTGGCTGGTGCGCCATTTGTCCATGAAAGAGTTGATTTCCAAAGCCTTTATCGGCGGTCTTCTGCATGATATGGGCAAGCTGTATTTATTGACCGCGCTGGAAAAAATTCTCATTGACAACACCATGGCGTTTGTGCCCCCTCCCCAGCTCATCGAAAAAATTTTACACAATCTGCATCCAGCGCTGGGATTTAATCTGCTCACCAAATGGCATCTGCCGGAAACCTACAGAATAATCGCCAGGGACCATCACGCCGGCACATTTGACGTCACAAATCTGCTGCTGGTTGTTGTCCGGCTGGTGAACCAGGTATGCAACAAAATGGAACAGACAAATAGTAATGAGGATATTTCAGGGCTGGCAAGTTCCAAAGAAGCCGACATTCTGGGGGTATCTGAGATCAGCATCGCAGAGCTTGAAATCGCACTGGAAGATGCAAACACCAACCGGCCCATGTACTGAAAATTGCATCCAAAACGCCGAACATCCCCTCCCTTAAGGTGAGGATGTCAATGTTTCACAAGAACCCGGCAACCGTCACTGGCTGTTCATGCCGGCAAACTGCCGGGCAATACTGTCGCGCTCATACACAATTTCCACCCGCCGGTTCAATGCCCTGCCCCGGGGTGTGTCATTGGTGGCAACCGGATGATAATGGGCGTATCCTTCTGCGGAAATATATTGGGGCGACACACCGTTTGCCACCAGAAGGCGGACCACCCTGGCAGCCCTTGCAGCGGACAACTCCCAATTGGAAGGATAGAAAGCAGATGATATGGGAGAACTGTCGGTGTGCCCTTTGATCTTGACCTGGTAAGCCAGTTTGGAAAGCACTGATGCCACCTTGCCCAAAATATCCAGCCCTTTGTCAGACAACCGGGTGCCGCCTTCGGAAAACAAGAGCAGGTCCGACATGGTGATCACCACCCCGGACTCGGTTTTGACCACGCTGACCTCTCCGCCCAGCTTGTTGAACAGCACCAGCTCCCGGACTTCAGAGACGATCTCATCCATCTCTTTTTCGATCATTCCCCCCAGTTCATCTATCTGCTGGTTTTCGGAAGGTTCTTCAGAAGGGACGGCGTGCATGGTCAGGCCTTCTCTGGTGCCGGCTTCGGGTACCGTCTGGGCGCCCAGGGCACTGCGAAGGGATTTGACAAGTTCCTTATAGGTTTCCTGCTGGGTGGTACTCATGGCGAACAGCAGAACAAAAAAGCACATGAGCAGGGTGACAAGATCGGCAAAGGTGGCCAGCCAGGTGGCAGGTTTCCTGGTGTCTGCCTTGTCTTCCTGCAGCGGCCGGGCAAGGGTTGGTACCTGTGCTTGTGTGTCGGTATCTTCAGCCATGTAAGTTGCTCTTTTCCATGAAAGTTATGCGTTCTTTTCTTCTTTTTTGGTATCAGACAGGTAGATATTGAGCTTGTCTTCCATAAGCTTGGGGTGTTCTCCTTCCCGGATGGAGAGAATGCCCTCAAAAATAATGTTCATATTGGTGATCTCTTCTTCATTTCTGCCCCGCAGCTTATCGCTCATGGGAATGAAAAACAGGTTTGCCAGGACTGCCCCGTAAAACGTGGTGATCATGGCAACCGCCATCTTGGGACCGATGGAGGAGGGATCATCCAGGTTGGCCAGCATCTGGATCAGTCCGATCAATGTTCCCACCATGCCGAACGCCGGGGCATAGGCCCCCATGGCACCAAATATCTCAGCCCCGGTATCCAGTCCTTTTTTGGTCAACTGCATCTGTTTTTGCATGATGGCGGCAATATCTCCGGTTTTCACCCCGTCCACGGTCATCTGCAGGGCCTGGGCAAGATAGGGGTCTGGTGTGGTTTCGATATCGCTTTCAATGGACAAAAGTCCTCCCTTTCGGGCCTTATTGGAAATTTCCACCAGATTGGCAATGATATCCCGGGGATTTTCAATCTTAAAGATGAACACTTTTATGGCGGTTTTGAACACACCCAGAAACTGGGCCAGGGGATAACCGATCATGGTGGCGGCAAATGTGCCGCCAACCACAACAAGCACCGAAGGAATATTCACAAACATCATGATACTGCCGCCCAGCAATATGGTACCCAGAACAAATCCCATTCCTGAGACAACACCGATAACCGAAGAAATGTCCATTTTTTAAACCTTTATGTAGAGTATGTCATCCACAGGGAATTCCCTGCTGTATTGTATGATCTTGTTAATCGCCGCTTCTGTCAGCACAGTATCGGCACTGAACAGTTTGGTGCCTGTGGACGTACACAGTGCGCATCCCAGCCGCATACCCGGTTCAAGCGCTTCCATTCCCACCCCGCGAACCTGGAAGGCATCGGATCCCATGTGCAGCAGGGCATATTTTTCAAGCCAGTTCACAACCAGGGGATCCAGACGGGAGCCTGCCGCAGTTTCCAATGCAGCCACAAGGTCTTCCAGGGCGCATATCTGTGGTCCATTTTTCAGGGTATCACATAGATCCGCGCCGGCCAGCACCCGGGATGCCATTGGTATATCGTTTTTTTTCAATCCCCGGGGGTAACCGGTACCGTCAACATTTTCATGCATATACCGGATAATCTGTGCCACTTTTTCAAAGGCATTGCAATGGCTGAGAAGATCCGCTCCTTTCACCGGATATTGGTCCTGCATGTTTTTCTCAAAAGCGGTGAGCTGGTCAAAAGATTTTGTCACAGCTGTTCGGGGCATGAAAACAAGCCCGATTTCATGCAACATACCAGCTTTGTGAAGATTCTCCAACTTTTTTTCGTCGAATCCCAGACCTTTTCCGACAAAACAGGCAATGTGGGCCACCCGCTCTCCATGGCCCCGGCTGGTTTCCACCTGGTTGCGAATCAGACTGGCCAGCAGTTTTTCAAATCCGTCCATATTCTGTACAAGATTTTGTTTTATCCGCTGGACCTGATCTTTGAGATGATTACGCTCTCTGGTCATATGATGGATCTGTTTGAGGGCATTGTTAAGACTGTTTTTTTCTCTGGTGAGTTCGGTTTTGACGGTAAAAAGTGTGTGTTTGAACCTGTCAAGATAGGTACGGGCCTTTTGTATGGTTTGTTCTCTGGTACATAATTTTTGTTCCAGTATTTTATGCCTGAGATAGGCATGTGCCAGATAGGAAAGGTCCTGGGGTAACACCGGTCTTGATATGACCTCATCAAAACCCCATTGTCTGAAACGGTTTTTATCTTCCATGGCAGCAGGGGTTTCCAGAACCAGAAAAAATCCGGGTGTAAAGGCAAATGGAATCTCAGCAAGCCAGCCCCTTAAATTTCGAAGCTCATCCATGGTGGTCAAAGGTCCCGGATCCACCAATACGATATCCGGGTGGAACCATTTTGCAATCTTCAGGCACCGGGCCTGGTTTTCCCCATATTGGACAGCAAATCCATCAGCTTGTTCAAAGGGATCCGTCCTGCCCGGCCCATGGGTATTTTTCACAAAAAGAACGGTTATGGAACCTGATGCCATTGTCCGCCTATGCTGCTGTTGTTTTATTCCGTATAGTCACAAAGCCACCACTCATCCCATCCGGTTTCCATGATGCTGCGGGCCATCTGCCGGCCCAGATCTGTTTTCAATCGTTCCAGAACCACGGCAAGCCATTTATCCGCAGTAACCGTGCCGGTATCCTTGAGTTTTTTCAATTCAAGGATAAAAGACAGCTGGTCTGCATCCCGGGCCAGCTGTGCTTCTTTTGTTTCCCCCAGGTTGAATTCTGACGTCAATGATATGATATCCGGACCAAAGGGAAGATCCCTGGTCAAATGGGCAATGGCTTTGGATTCATCAGTTTTGGAATAGTGTTTCTGGACATAGTTGAAATCCCCTGTCCTTGCTTCCGCCATATCATGGACAAGGGCCATGGCCATCAGGCGTTCACCATTTGCCTCCGGGTCCATCCGGGCCATGGTAAAGCAGATAAATGCCGTGGTGAAGCAATGTTCTGCGATGCTTTCTTTTCCACCGCCTAAAAATGCATACCCTGACCGATTCAGATCTTTCAGTATCCTGGCTTCAAACAAAAGATTGGCAATCTGCTTCATTTTTATCAATTCCAAAAATGTATACGGTAATAATTACCGGGGTTTTATAAAACAGGCCTGCAGCAAAAGTCAAGAATTCCCCTGGCGCTTCAAGCTGGAATTTCAAGCAGTTGTTAAAACTGGTCCCAGGTAATGCGCAAAATTTCCTGGTAGGTGGTTTCCCCCTGGAGCATTTTTTTAATTCCGTTCTGGCGCAGCAGCACCAGGCCCTGGGCCATTGCCTTTTCCCGCATCGCTTTCAGGCTGCCTTCCGGGCTGCTCAACCTTTTCAAAGATTCTGTATAGGGCAGTATTTCATAAATACCGATCCGTCCTTTATAGCCTGTCCCGCGGCATTTATTGCATCCTTTTCCATGGCACAGTCGAATGGTACCGCTTTTTGCAACAACAAGCCCCAGTTCCGCCAGCTCTCTGGCATCCATTTCAATGGTCTGGGCACAATGGGGACAGATCTTACGCACCAGCCGCTGGGCGACAATCCCGTTCAGGGCGGCATGCACCAGGTATGGCGGTATGCCCAGGTCCAGCAGTCGGAAAACAGCAGACACACTGTCATTGGTGTGCAGGGTGGACAACACCAGATGGCCGGTCAAGGCTGCCTGTACCGCAGCCTGGGCGGTCTCAAGGTCCCGGATTTCCCCCACCATGATAATGTCCGGATCCTGGCGCATGATATTGCGCAGCACTGATCCAAAGGTCACATTGACGGCCGGCTGCACGGAAATCTGGTTGAACTCCTCATGGATCATCTCAATGGGGTCTTCAATGGTAGTGATATTCACCTCAGCAGAAGACAGCATGCGCAGACTGGAATACAGGGTGGTGGATTTGCCCGATCCTGTGGGACCTGTCACCAGAACAATGCCGAAAGGAAGGGTGATCAATTTCTTGTATTTTGTAAAATCCTGCCGGGAAAACCCCAGTTTTTCAAGGTCCTGGAAAAGGATATCCGGATCCATGATCCGCATCACCACTTTTTCCCCGAATGCCACCGGAATGGTGGACACCCGGATTTCCACCTCGGTGTCTTCCTTGACCATTTTTATGCGGCCGTCCTGGGGCCTTCTTTTTTCAGCCATATCCAGGCCGGAAAGGGTCTTTATCCGGCTGATCACGGCATTGTGAAGCTGTTTGGGCAGTTTGTACACCGTATGCAAAGCCCCGTCGATGCGCATGCGCACCAGACAGATATCTCTTTTGGGCTCAATGTGGATATCACTGGCTTTCTGGTCAAAGGAATAGGTGAACAGATGGTTGACTGCGTTGACAATGTGCTGGTCCGTTGGGGGCAGGTCATCCGGCGACGTCAGGGTTACAAACCGTTCCAGGTTCCCTAAATCCACCCCTTTGCCGGAGAACAGATCCTGGGCTGCTGAAATGGAATACCGGAACCCGAAAAACTCCTGGATCAGTTTTTCGATGTCCGACCTTGGGCTGAGCACCGGTACCACCTTGAGTTTGGACACCATTTCAACATCTTTTATGGCTTCAAAATTAAAGGGATCGGGTGTTGCCACCACCAGTTTTCCAGACTCGACACTCACAGGGAGTAAAAGATGTTTAAAAGCAAATGATTTGGAAATGAACCCCGTCACAAGATTCAGGTCCAGTTTCAAAGGATCCACTTTTTTATATGCTATTTTCCAGGCATCTGCCAGGGCCCGGTAAATCATGTCTTCATCCAGAACAGCACCCGGCTGGTTCACACATTTGAGCCTGAGATGGACCATCACGTCAATCAGGGTCATGCGGGCCATTGCCTCCTGCCTGGAAAGCCCCTTGTATCCCGTATTTTTCCCGGCGTTATAGAGACTTTCTTTCACCCCTTTTTCCCGCCGCAGCAGATCCTTTGCCTGGTCCGGTGATATCAGGCCGGCATATACCATAATTTTACAGATGTTCTGGGATGAAAACCGGTTGTTTTGCTGCACATGCATTTACAGCCCCTTGCAAAGGATTGAAACAGGATCAGTGATCCCATAACGTCTTGAACCTCAAAAAAAATTGTCATCACTCTTATACGGCAAACACGACACCCTTGTAAAGAGATGATCCCCTGGCATATATTATCCGGGCCTTGACTTTTGACCGGAACTCTGTGCAAATACAACCATTTTTTATAATCCCCAAGATATCAAGGATACCCGGGTGACCATTGTCAAACTTTTTCTAACCGCTTTTTTCTGGGGCGGGACCTTTATTGCCGGAAAAAAAATTGCCGGCCATGTGGATCCCCAGTGTGCCGCATTCCTCAGATTTGCTATTGCCTCTTTTTTTCTGGTGATTCTGACCATTCGTTTAGAAGGCAAACTGCCCCGCATCAGGCCCAGCCAGGTGATCTGGATCATGTTATCGGGGCTGACCGGCATCTTTGCCTATAACCTTTTCTTTTTTACAGGCCTGACCTTTATCAATGCCAACCGGGCATCATTGATCATTGCCACCAATCCGATTTTTATCAGCTTGTTTGCCGCACTCCTGTTCAAGGAGCCGTTGACCCGGACGAAGATAACAGGGCTGCTGCTTTCGGTGACGGGCGCTGTAACCGTCATCTCCAACGGCCGCCTGTCACAGCTTCTGCACAGCGGTATAGGGCCGGGGGAACTGGCTATCTTAGGATGCGTGATCTCCTGGGTTTCCTATTCTCTTCTGGGAAAACAATTGATGAAAACGTTGTCCCCGGTGGCAGCCGTCTGCTATGCCTCTTTGGCCGGCACGGTGATGCTGTTTTTCCCGGCACTTTTCCAGGGCCTGTTTCACGCTGTGCCCCTTTATACGGCAGGCAGCTGGTGGGCTTTGTTTTACCTGGGGTTCTTCGGCACGGTGCTGGGATTTTTCTGGTATTATCAGGGCATCCAGGAGATCGGCCCCATGAAAGCCGGCATTTTTATCAATTTTGTTCCGGTCAGTGCCATTGTTCTGTCATACCTGATTCTGAATGAACCCCTCACACCGGCGATTCTGGTGGGGGCAGCTCTGGTGTTTTCCGGCATTTATCTGACCACCCGGCCGGACAAATCCCTGACAGTACCGTCCCCGTAGCAGCCGACAGGAGAAACACAATGTTCACACACGCCATAGTCAAAACACCGTGCAAGAATATGGTCAACGGCATCAGTCACGCCAACCTGGGAACACCTGATTATGCCCTGGCCGTAAGACAGCATGAACACTACATACAGGCACTTGCATCCTGCGGCCTGGAAGTTATTGTCCTTGACCCTGATGACGCTTTCCCGGATTCCACATTTATCGAGGATACCTGCCTGGTCACCGGCCGCTGCACGGTTATCACCCGTCCCGGGGCTGTGTCCAGACAGGGAGAAATCCATGCTGTCACACAGGCCATGGAACGGTTTGACCGGCCCATGGCCGCTATCCAGGCTCCAGCCACCCTGGATGCCGGAGATGTGATGATGGTAAAGGACCATTTTTATGTGGGGCTTTCCGACCGGACCAATGCAGCAGGGATATCCCAGCTCAAACAGATTCTGGCACCATATGGCTATACGGTTTCCCCCATTGCACTCACTTCTGTGCTCCACCTGAAAACCGGGGTTTCCTATCTGGAAAACAATTGTCTGCTGGCATGGGGGGAATTTGTAACCAAACCGGAACTGGCCGGATTCACAATGCTGCCGGTGGATGACACCGAATCCTATGCCGCCAATTGCGTATGGATCAATGACCGGGTGCTGGTGCCGGAAGGATTTGCAAAAACCAGGGACATGATTGCACACCAGGGATATGAAACCATTGCAGTGGATGTATCAGAATTCAGAAAACTGGACGGGGGATTGAGCTGCCTGTCTCTGCGGTTTTAAACCAGGCAGGCCAAGGGGGCCGCAATATCCGGATTATAAAAAAAATGCCGGAACCGCCCTGTTTTTTGTTACAGGGCCGGTTCCGGCATCCAGGCAGGCACCGGACAAACAGCAGAAAACTTCTGCTACAATGGTCCGGCAGATGCCATAAGGTACAACGGGTTAATCTTCTTCAACAACGATTGCGTCTTCTTCACAAACTTCCACACAGCTCTCACATCCCATGCACTCTTCCGCATTGACCGGAACTGATTTTTCGTTTTCCATTTCAAATACTTCCACGGGGCAAACGTCAACACATTCTTCGCAACCAACGCATTTTGATTCATCAACAATTGGGGTAAATGCCATTTTTACAGCCTCCTAAAATAAATTAACATCATTCGATTATAAACCCATTTTTATATCAATTTGATGTAACTGATTTAAAAAACGCTTTTATAACATCTTCTTTGGTAAAATCAAGCTTTTTATGCTTTTACCGTCACCCGGCAGACCACAACTTTTTTGCCGGGCAGCCCGGTATGTCTTTCCAGGTCCGGACCCGAAAAAACACCCACCTGGATCCGGGCCAAAAGCCTGCAGCCGTCCATGGCTTCCACCAGGTCTTTTTCCAGCGGTCCCTGGTCTTTTGGATACTGGTCTGTCACTATTTTTTCCAGCATACCCAGAAAATGGTTTTGCCATTCCAGCTTGCGGGCACACCCATCTTCATGCACTTTTATACAATCAATGTCAAGGGCATTTATGGCCCTTGTAGAAATTGCGGCCAGGTATTCAAAAACCGCACTGCTGGTGGTAATCAACACCAGGGGCCGGTGACCGGCAAATATTTTTTCTTCCCCGGCACAGGCAGCCCAGGCAAAGATGCGCTCACGTGTCATGGCCGCACCCGGGTCCCGGGATGGACCATCAGCAGCACGCGGCAGGGTCTTTTCCGGATACAGCTCCCCTTTCAAATCCGAAAACAGGGCAGCCTGTTTTTTTTCCAGGCCTGCCAGGTCAGCATCAATGGTCTCATTGTGGGCATCGGTGAGCTGAGCGATTTTCAAAAACAGCATCGGATCAACAGATGCCGGGTTTTGGTTGTCACTGCATGCTCCCTGCCGGATTCTCGCCCTGAGTTCAGATTGAATGGCAAACGTTCCTCCAACCTCACTGAAATACGGACCAGCCTTGAGCAATGCCTTCAGGTTTCTCCGGTTGCCCTTGTGCAGTTCTGCCCAGTTCAGCCAGGCTGCAACCTGTGATTCCAGTTGTCCAAGACGTTTGCCCGGCATAAACACAGGGGTTACCACCCCTTTTTCCACCCAGGGTGTCATGGGGTGGTTTTCGGGCAGTTGTGCTGCCAGTGGCAGGTATTGAAAATGGGGAAAAACCGCTGTCAGGGTCCGGCACTGATCATGATCCACATGGGAAAAGGGAAAAAAGACCATGTCCATCATGTCATACCAACCTTTTTATCATGCACCTGCACACCCATTGCAGCAAGTTTTTCTCTGATCATGTCCGCTGTTTTCCAGTCCTGTTTCCGCCGTGCATCATCCCGTTGTCCGATAAGATATGTAACCTCATCGGTATATTCCATTTTTTTGCTAAAATCACATACCTGTAAAATAGTGTCCATTTCCCGGAAACAGTCCAGAATCTGTTCTGCATTGGCAGCATTGATGCTGTTCTGGCTCACGAGGGCATTAATTTTTTTGACATTTGCCAGAAGCGAGGCAATGGCAGCAGAAATCTTCAAATCATCGGCCATGGCTGCCAGAATTCCCTGGCGGATATCATACACCAGCTGGTCTATGCCGCCATAGGCGTGGCCTTGTGCAATTTTTGCAGACCTGATTTTTCCAAGGGTTGCAATACACCGGTTGATTTTGGCCAGGGTCGCTTTTGCATCGGTCAGGGCCCGGAATGACAATACCAGGCCCCTGCGGTAATGGCCGGACATGAGCCAGAAACGGATGGTATTGTTATCCCACCCCTGTTGTGCCAGTGTATCCAGGGTGATGTCATCCATGTGTTGTATCCCCAGAGAGCCGTCATATTGCACCGGGTCACAATGCAGCCAGAAATTGGCCAGTTGCTGTCCGCAGGCAGCCCTGGCAATGGCCCTTTCATTTTCATGGTGGGGAAACACAAGCTCCCGGCTGCCGGTGTGGATATCAAAGGGCGCCCCCAGATGGGCCATGGACATGGCTGCGCACTGGAGGTGCAGTGACGGCCGTACCGTCCCCCATTCGGTTTTCAACCCTATGCCCTGGCGCAGCTCTGACAAACGGACCCGCTTGAACAACGTAAAATCCCGGGGATTGTGTTTTTCATATTCATCCAGGTCCACTGTGGATCCCACCCGGATTTTCTGGATATCCATCCTGGACAGGTGTCCGTATTCAGCAACACTGGATATATCAAAATACACGGAGTGCAGTTTTTCATAGGCATGGCCCCGGTTCAGCAGGTTCCGGGTCAAAGCCGCCATGTCCGAAAAATGGTCCGACACCCTGGGGTATCCCTGGGCAGGCCTGATCCTGAGCCGTTCCAGGTCCTGGAAAAAGGTCTCAATATGGGGCCTGGTGAAATCTTTGAGGCTGCACCCGGCCTGCTTTGCCCCCTGGATTGTCCGGTCATCATAATCAGTTATATTGACCACATGATTGATGTTTATCCTGTGAAAGGCCAGATAGCGCACCAGAAGGTCTGTAAACACATACCGTCTGAAACGCCCGGGGTTCAGCCGCTGATAAACCGTGGGGCCGCAGGTGTATATGGTTACGGTATCGGATTTCAACGGCTTGAACCCCTGTTTTTCAGCGGCAAGGGTATTGAACAGGTGTAACTGGATTTTGTGTTTTACGGAAAACAATGGTGTGGATAAATACCGTTCCCCGGAATCGGGAAAAATGACCACCACAACACCTTTTTGTATCCTGTGGGCCTCTTTTACAGCAGCAGCCATGGCAGCGCCCGAACTCATGCCCACAAACAGCCCTTCTTGTAAAGCCAGCTGCCGGGCGGTTTCAAAGGCCAGATCATCGTCAATGTGCAGCACCTTGTCCAGTCTTTTTTTTTCAAAAATTTCGGGAGTATAGGACTCTTTCATATTTTTGAGCCCCTGGATACCATGGCCCAGAAACGGTTCGGCACAGACAATGCTGGTTTCCGGGCTGTGTTCTGTAAAGTACCGGGACAATCCCATAAGCGTGCCCGAGGTCCCCACCGTGGCCACTACACTGGTTATTTTATCATGTATCTGTGCCATGATTTCCGGTGCTGTGGTGTGGTAATGGGCCTGCCAGTTGGCCGCATTATTGTACTGGTCGGTGATAAAATAGGTATCAGGATTTTCCCGGGCCAGGCGATAGGCTTCTTCAATGGCTCCGTCGGATCCCAGGTGCCGGGGAGTCAGGATGATTTTTGCACCCCGGGCCCGAAGAATGTTTTTGCGCTCTTCACTGGCATTTTCCGCCATGGTCAGGGCAAGATCATAGCCTTTGACTGCACAGATCATGGCCAGACCGATGCCGGTATTGCCCGAAGTGGCTTCTATAACGGTTTTTTCTTTTGTCAACTGGCCGGATGCCTCCCCTGCAGTGATCATATAAAGGGCGGCCCGGTCTTTGATTGATCCCCCGGGGTTCATGTATTCCAGTTTGGCAAATATTTTCACCCCGGGCACAGGATTCATCCGCCTGATTTCCACCACCGGTGTATTTCCGATGGCGTCTATGATGGAGTCAGTCATGGGGTCCTTTCAATGCCGGCAAACCAGACCGGTTGATTTACAGCAAAAAGGTCTGGATTCCGGCTTGACTTTTACAACATAAAATGGCTTTATACAGTAATTTTAATGGTTGTGCAATTGATTACTGGCAGGTTCATGCGCTGTTTTTTCTCCAGAATTTCGTTGATTATGTATGCAGTTTCTACTGTGATCTGTCTTGTTGCCTGCCTGCCCGGCACAGGACAGGCAGTTGATCTGCCAAAAGATCCTGAAACTGTTTCCTGGCATCTTTCAGCCATGACAGTCTCCTATGATGATACGCGTGACCTGTTCATTGCCGAAGAAAATGTGGTGATCACCGGAGGCAGAACCCGGCTGGAAGCTGATTATGTGGAATTCTCAAACACGACCAAGGATGCGGTGGCCCAGGGCAATGTCAGACTGATTTCCGGCGGAGATGTCATTTCCTGCAATGCCATGGAAATCAACCTTGCCACCCAGACAGGGTTTATTCACAAAGGCACCATTTTTATACAGAAAAACCATTTTTATATCCATGGTGAAAATATCCGCAAAACCGGCAAGATAACGTATACTGCCCAAAAAGGATCCATCACCTCCTGTGACGGTGATACCCCGGACTGGAAAATCACCGGCAACAATATCAGGGTCACCATCGAAGGGTACGGGCTTGCCAGGGATGTCACCCTGTGGGCAAAAAACATGCCGGCCCTGTACGTCCCTTTTCTCACATTTCCCGTAAAAACCAAACGCCAGACCGGTTTTCTCATCCCCCGCATCGCTTCTTCCGACCGGTTGGGATTTGTATATGAGCAGCCGTTTTTCTGGTCCCTTTCTCCCAGTAATGATGCCACCTTGTATGCTGGATATCTGTCGGACAGGGGCCCCAAAATTGCCGGTGAATACCGGTATCTGTCAGATGCCCGGTCCAAAGGCCTCTTTCGCCTGGATTATCTGTCGGACGACAAAACCGATGACGGCACTGATGCCACCGAAGATTACCGGTTCGACACCACCCCTTTGCGCACCAATACAGACCGTTACTGGCTGCGCATGAAAACCGACCGGGTACTGCCCAATGGATTTTTTGCCAAACTGGATGTGGATATAGTATCTGATGCGGATTATCTGCTGGAGTTCAAAGACGGGTTTACCGGATATGATGACACCAACAAGATGTTTCAGGATCAGTTTGGAAGAGGTCTGGATGAATATGATGATACCATCAGAAAAAACAGTTTGGTCATTGACCGTTCCTGGTCCCAGCATGCCCTGGTGGCCAATGCCCTCTGGTATGATGATGTCATTGCCAGACGTGCCGACACCGAAGACACCACCCTCCAGACACTGCCGGGCCTGGAATTTTATGCACTGCGCCAGCAGATCGGATCCACTGGTTTTTATTATGCCATGGATACACAATTTCAGTCTTTTTTCCGCCAGGATACCCGGGATATGGCCACAATCGACCGAACAAGTGCAAAAACCCGGGGCCAGCGCCTGGATGTGAACCCCAGCGTGTTTTATCCCATGAA
The DNA here is from genome assembly GCA_011390635.1 of Desulfotignum sp. Taxonomy (GTDB): domain Bacteria; phylum Desulfobacterota; class Desulfobacteria; order Desulfobacterales; family Desulfobacteraceae; genus Desulfotignum. Next base: position 51,599 of record JAABSA010000003.1, read on the forward strand.
ACTGGGAAAGTCCGTGGCTTTCCAGCCGTTTATCGGAGTTCGGGGAACCGTCTACCATGCGGACAGTTTTATTGATGCCACCGGAGATGATGACAGTCTCAGATTCCGGGGATTGTATGATCTGGGCGCAGATATTTCCACCCGTTTGAACCGGGTTTTTATGCTGAATACCGCATTTGCCGAAAAAATACAGCACCAGGTGACACCGGCACTGGGCTACCGGTTTCTCCCCCGGGTGGATCAGCAGGATCTGCCGTTTTTTGACGCTCTGGATGACATACAGGAACAAAACAAAATCACCTGGTCTTTGACCAACCGGTTTTTCGCAAAAAAAACCATTGCCGGCCCGGACCAGACTGTCCAAAACAATTACAATGAACTGGCGTGGATTACATTCTTCCAGGACTATGATATTACAAATGATCGGGATGACGCTGACGGCAGATCCTGGTCCGACATACAGATGGAAACCCGAATATTTCCATTTTCTTTTCTGTCCATGAGAACCGACCTGGCCTGGTCTCCCTATGATTACGATTTCACAACCTTTAATGTTGATGCCACTGTGACAGACAAACGCGGGGATGCCGTCACCACAGCGTACAGGTATACCATGGACACCAATGAAACCTGGTATACGCGGTTCAAAGCCCGGATCACCCCGGCCCTGTCCGCCTATTATTCCTTTGAACTGGATCTTGCCCGTGAAAACACCATTGAAACCCGCACCGGCATCATCCTGGAAGAGGCCTGCTGGACCATGGGCCTGGAATTCAAGGAATCAGATTCAGACATGGGTATCGCTTTTATGATTACCCTGAAAGGGATAGGAGAGTTCAGCTCACAATGACACAGCCGTTTCACTGGTTTGCCCTTCTGACCCGGAGCAATTTTGAACAGATCGTCTTTGACCAGGTTACCAAAAAAAACATCACTGCATTCCTGCCCAAGACAAAAAAAACCAGCCGCCGCAGGGACCGCAAACGTATTATTGACGTGCCGCTGTTTCCCGGATACCTGTTTGTCAGATCCTGCTTTGCATCCGCCCATCAGCTCAGCATTCTGAAAACACTTGGTGCGGTGCGGATGCTGGGCAATACCGATGGTCCGACACCCATACCCGACACCCAGATCCAGTCCCTGAAAATCATGACATCAGCCGGGACAGATTTGATTACAGGATCTTGCATCCAGCTGAAAAAAGGAGATCCGGTCATGGTGCTGGAAGGCCCCATGGCAGGTGTCAGAGGCGAGTTTTTCCAGCACAAGGGCAAAGGAAGGGTCATCATTAAAATCACACTGCTGGGCCAGTATGCCGGTGTTGAAATGGATGGGGACAATGTGGAAAAAATACCGGCATTATTATCATAACCCCTTGACTTTTTATTCATTTTTCAATAAACCCTTTCCCTATGACACGCTGTCTTCCATAAAAACCACAGAGGATGTATGAACAAACTTGAATTGATTTCCACATTAAAAGACCGTACCCGCCTGACCAAGGCGGAAGCTGCAGAAGTGATAAAAATATTTTTTGACTCTCTTTCCCGGGCCTTCATAAACGGAGAAAGGGTTGAAATCAGGGGATTTTGCAGTTTTCACATCAAGGAATACAAAAGTTACGTAGGCAGAAACCCCAAAACCGGGGATAAAGTCCGGATTCCCCCCAAGCGCCTGCCTTTTTTCAAATGTGGAAAAGAACTGAAAGAACGGGTAGACTATAAGCCCCATGCCCCATGATCACAGCATGCCCCGCACAGAAAACGTGGTTTTGACGGCAATATCTGAACTGCGCCAGATCATCGACAGCAAAAAAATCCCCAATGCCCTGCTGTTCACCGGCAATCCGGGTGCCGGCAGAAAGCAGGCCGCCTTCATGTTTGCCAAAGCCATAAATTGTGCATCAGACAGCCCTCAGCCATGCAATTTGTGCCGGTCCTGTAAGAAAATTGACAACAGGATGCATCCGGACATGATCCGTGTGGATCTGCCCGAGAAAAAAAAGGTCATCACCATTTCCCAGATCCGGGAAATGGAGGCATTGACAGCTGTGAAACCCCATGAAGCCAGATACCGTATGGTGTTGATATCCCATGCCGATCATATGAATATCCAGGCCCAGAATGCGCTCCTCAAAGGGCTGGAAGAGCCTGCACAAGGCACGTTTTTCATTCTTACAGCCAGGGACACGGCAGCACTGCTGCCCACCATCAGATCCAGGGTCCGGGTATTGCAGTTCAAACCCCTTACCGGTGCCCCCTTAGCAGATCACCTGTGCACAGCATGCAGGGCAGACCCCGGGGCTGCCCGGATTGCCGCAGCCACAGCCGGATCCGATCTCAACCTGGCCCTGACACTGTTGAATATACAAAACAAGCCATACCCCCCGGATGATGACACCCTGCCCGATACCAGCAAAATTGAAATGGACTGGCAGGCAGGCCGTGCCTGGATAATTCAGCAGCTTTTTGCGTTGATATCCAGCCCGTCTGCTGCAAAAGTACAAACCGCATTGGCTCTTTCCTGGCAGATTAGCCTGGATACAGAACGGGTAATGCCGGCCCTGGCCATCATGCGCACCTTTTTCAGGGATATGTGTGTTTTCAGACATGCCCCGAAAAAAATAGTAAACCTTGATTTTTTTGACATTTTCCAAGATATTGGTCAACAGATTGACGACAGACAATGTCTCATGTGGATGACCGTGCTTCATGAAACCGAACATCGGCTGGCCTCCAACAGTTCAGTGCGCATGACCATGGACCGGTTTTTTTTGCATATGATACAGAATATGAGGAATACGACCCCATGATAACCGTGGCAGGCGTTACATTCAAAACAGCCGGTAAAATTTATGATTTTGACAGCAGTATGCTGGACCTTGCCGTCGGGGACCGGGTCATCGTTGAAACCGAACAGGGCCAGGGATTCGGCATCGTTGTCAGGCCGCCGGAACAAAAAAATGAAACCGGCAAAAATTATAAACAGATTATCCGCATTGCCACCACAGAAGACTTTCTCAAGCGCCAGGAACTCATGGCACTTGAGAAAAAAGCCCATGCATTCTGCAATATGTGCATCAATGATCTGGGCCTGCTTATGAATCTTTTCTGCGTGGAAAGTACCTTTGACCGGAACAAACTGACTTTTTTCTATACAGCAGACGGCAGAATCGATTTCAGGCAGTTGATAAAACTGCTGGTAAAAGAATACAACCTGCGTATTGAAATGCGCCAGGTGGGAATCCGAAACCTGTCCAAACACTGCGGCGGCATCGGCAAATGCGGCAGGGAATTCTGCTGTTCTTCCTTTTTGCACACATTTGAGCCCATTTCCATCAAAATGGCCAAAGAACAGGGACTTTCTTTAAACCCCACCAAGATCTCAGGGGTGTGCGGCCGGCTCATGTGCTGCCTCACCTTTGAAAATCAAACATACCAGCATCTGAAAAAAAAGATGCCAAGGCTGGGAAAAACCATTGTCCTGGAACAGGGAACCGGAAAAGTGGTACGTCAGAATATCCTCAAACAGAGCATCACCGTGCGCATGGAGGACCGGTCGGAAATAGAAAAACACATCTCTGAATTGCAGCCATGATGACTGACAAGCCCAACTTTCGGATTTCAGGAATGATGAACGGGGTCAGCCAGCTCCGAAAATTGAATGACAACATAATGACCAATAATGTGATGGATAACACCCCCATCTGAAAACAGGATATGACATGCAAACCCGCACACAATTTTTTACAACCCCCATATATTATGTGAATGCCAAACCCCATCTGGGACACGCCTACACCACCATTGCCGCAGATGTGGCCACCCGGTTCAAGCAGATGGATGCCCATGACACCCATTTTCTCACCGGTACGGACGAACACGGGGATAAAATTGTTCAGGCAGCACAAAAAGAAAACCTGCGCCCAAACGTGTATGTGGATAAAATCAGCAGGCTGTTTCAGGACCTGTGGCCCAGACTTTGTATCCGGAACGACCAGTTCATCCGCACCACTGACCCGGCACACATCCAGGTGGTAACAAACCTGCTCACAAGGATCCATGACAAGGGAGATATCTATTTTTCCAGCTACGAAGGCCAGTACTGCTTCGGGTGTGAACGGTTTTACCAGGACCGGGAACTTGTGGACGGCAAATGCCCGGACCATGGGGTGGCACCCTCTCTCATCAAAGAATCCAATTATTTTTTTAAAATGGGCCAGTACCAGGACTGGCTCATTGACCACATCAAAACCCATCCGGGTTTTATCCATCCGGGACAGTATGAAACCGAACTTCTGTCTTTTTTAAAGGAACCCCTGGAAGATCTGTGCATCTCGCGGCCCAAATCCCGGCTCACCTGGGGTATCACCCTTCCCTTTGATGACAACTTTGTGACCTATGTCTGGTTTGACGCTCTGGTCAATTATATTTCCGCTTTAGGGTATCCGGACGGCCCGTTATTTCAAAAATTCTGGCCCGGTGCCCGGCATTTTGTGGCCAAGGATATCATCAAGCCCCACGGCATTTACTGGCCCATCATGCTCAAGGCAGCAGACATAGATATTTTTGACGGATTGAATGTCCATGGTTTCTGGAATGTTTCAGGCAGCAAAATGTCCAAGAGCGTCGGCAATGTCACCGATCCTGTGGCGGTAACCGACACATACGGAGTGGATGCGTTCCGGTACTTTCTGATGCGGGAAATGGTGTTTGGTCTGGATGCCAATTTCACCGAAGATGTGCTGGTGTCCCGGATCAACGCAGACCTTGCCAATGATTTGGGAAATCTGTTTTCCCGGGTGCTGTCCATGCATGGTAAATATTTCAAGGGCATTGTGCCCCAAATGGATTTCGACCGTCACCCTGATCTCAGCCTGGAATCCGATGCACAAAAAGCCATCCATACATTTCACAAGGCCATGGCAGGATATGAATTTCACAAAGCCCTGGCTGGTGTATGGCAGTTCATTTCACGCATGAACAAGTATGTTGATGAAAATGAACCCTGGAACCTGGCAAAAGAAGCATCGACCCGACCCATGCTGGCTGCTGTTATCTGCAATCTGCTGGAGGGGCTGCGCACCGTGGCCTGTCTGATCCATCCGGTCATGCCCGGCACCAGCAGAAAAATGCTGGCCGCTCTGGGCATGGCAATACCGGACAAAGGGTTTTACCTGCTGGCGCAGATTCATTCCTGGGGACAAATTCAGCCCGGCACCCGCGTTGATAAACCCGGCATCCTGTTCCCGCGAATCGATGTGCCCCCAAAGGCTGTTTCTCAAGATAAAACAGCCCCTGAAAAGAAAGCATCCGCAGAATATACACCCGAACTGAAACCACACATCACCATTGGTGATTTTGACAGGATTGATCTGCGCACAGGTACCATTCTTTCGGCCCAAAAAATTGCCGGTTCAGACAAGCTTTTGACGCTGCAGGTGGATCTGGGTGCCGACACCCGCCAGGTGGTGGCAGGTATCGGCAAATATTACACCCCCAAAGACCTTGTGGGAAAACAGGTAGTGGTGGTGGCCAATCTGGCTGAAGCGACCCTCATGGGGGTAACCTCCCAGGGGATGGTGTTGGCTGCAGGCACAAAAAAAGAACTGGTACTGGCCGGATTTGATGCGCCGGTTTTACCGGGCACTGCTGTAAAATAAACGTATGCACAAAACCAGATAACCCGGGGCTTTTTGCCCGCAACAGATCAGAAAAAGGCAGCACCGTGTATATCTATAAAAAAGAAAATTCCTGGCGGGAGCACCAGGCGGAATTTATTCTCCGGGAGCGCAAAAAAAGGTTTTTCCAAAGTGCTGCCAGAAAGATATCGGTTTTTTGTCTGGTATTGTTTGCTGCCATGGGGGCATGGCAGTATTTCAGTGTAAACCGGCATATCCAGTCTTTGTATCAAAGTCCGCCGGCCACCGTATCCCACAAGGTCAGCCGCCCTGTGATCGAACCCGTAACATTGTCCCGGGCCCAGATCCGGGAAATGATACAGACAAAAGCGCTTTTGAATGCCCCGGAAAACATTTTTTTTGTGGACACCCCGCAGGAAAGTTTTCACATTACCACAACACTGGATCCGGATTTGATGGCCCATCTCACATCAACCCTGGATCACCTTACAACCCTGACCCGGGGAAAACCCAGGCAGATCGCCATGGTGGTCATGGACGCAAATCTGGGACATATCCTTGCCATGGCCGGGTTTGATCTCGAAAACCCGGATACCAATCCCTGTACTGCAGCCATTTACCCGGCTGCCAGTATTTTTAAAATTGTAACCGCTGCCGCTGCAGTGGATGCCCTGGGATATACCCCACAGACCCCTTTGTTTTTTAACGGCAACAAGTACACCCTCTACAAACGCCAGCTCAAAGAGGTGAAAAACAAGTATACCATTCAGGTTTCCCTTGCCAGTGCATTTGCCGACTCCATCAACCCGGTTTTCGGGAAACTGGGCCAGACCTACCTGGGGAAAGAAACACTATCCACCTATGCCGATGCCTTCGGCTTCAACCAGGCATTTGACGCGGATCTGGTTTTTGAGCCGGGACGATTCTCCATTAATGAAGACAGTTTTCACCTGGCGGAACTGGGATGCGGTTTCAACCGGGACACCCTTATCTCACCGGTGTTCGGTGCCATGATGCTCACCCCCTTGTTCAACCAGGGCAGGATCCTTTTGCCGGCCGTGGTAAGCCATGTGACCAATGCCAAAGGAGAAACCGTGTATACACACACAAAACAATACCTTGCATCCGCCATCGGTCCTGAATCAGCATCCGCCATTGTCCGTCTCATGGAAAAAACAGTTTCCCAGGGGACGGCAAAAAAATCCTTTGGCATGATTTCCCGGGACAAAACCCTGTCCAATCTGGTCATCGGCGGTAAAACCGGATCTCTTTCCAACCGGGAACATACCATAAAATATGACTGGTTCACCGGATTCGGCAAAGAAAAAACCGGTGACCGTGCCATTGTGGTATCCATTGTGGTGGGACATGGCAAATATATCGGCACCCGGGCAACCTCCCATGCCAGATCCATTTTACAACACTATTTTGCGGCACCCCCTGCGTCTCCATCCGGCTGAAACCAGCAGCCCAAACCTTTAGCACCAACAGCGGAGGAAATATGATACCCCAGTTCATCAAACGGTTCAGACACCTGATCACCGGTCTATTCAAACACATCCAGGTGGGAAAATCTCTGGATCAGATCCCTGAAAACACCCTTGTTCTATTTCCTTTTCTCCCCAATCACCTGTCGTGCGGCATCTGTGCACTGGTGGCCTTCAAAGGGAAAGATCACGCGCCACAACTGTCTGATCTCAAGGATCAGGTCGCCCACATTGAATCTGTTACCGTGAATGCCGATGCACCGGATGCCATTTGCGAACCTGATCAGTTTCTCGGGGGAGATGCGGTGCTGGACCGTTTGTGGGAATCCGCCCAGTCATTGAAGCAGGAATCGGTTTTCCAGAAGATATTTTTTAATGCCGACCATATCCAGTCTATTGCTGATACCACAAAAACACTCTTTGAAATCATCAGTACCCAGCAGGCCCGGTTCAAACAGACAAAACCCAATCTGTGCCCACAGACAGTGGAAATCAGGTCACTGGGGATTGAAAAACTCAAAGATATATACTGGTGCCTGAAAAAAGAAGTGCTGGACAATATTACGGCCATAAAATCGTTGACCGTGGATCTGTCCCACACCCTTACCCCCGGTGGTATGGTTGTTTTCAAACGGATCAATGCCGTGCTCAACAGCATTGACCGCTTAGAGGTACGGGGCCGGGATTCCGCAGGTATCTCCGTGATGTTCACCCTTGACCCATCTGAATTTGATAATTTCCGCAGCCGCATCACCAAAGCCGGGCTCACAGATATTTTAAAGCAGCGTAACAACCACCTGGTTCTGTCCAATAACAGCATCAATATCCACCATGTGACCTCCCGGGAAAAAGAAAGGGTATCCATTACATTTGTCTACAAATTTGCCGCTGAAGTGGGTGCATTGGGAGACAATGCCGCATTCATCAGAAGCCAGATCAGAAACGATCTTATCCTCCAGCTCCTGGTGGGGTTCACATTTGTATCGCATTCGGTCAGCGCCCATACCAGGTGGGCATCTGTGGGGGATATCACCGAAGCCAACTGCCATCCTGTGGACAACACCCCCACAGATCATGAAATTGAAAAACTGGGCATTATTCATGTCTGCCTCAACGGAGACATTGACAATTACCTGGAACTGAAAACCGAGTATGAAGCCCGGTACGACAAAATCCACCCGGATATCAATACCGACACCAAGCTGATCCCGCTGCAGATCCAGCACCATCTCAAACAGGGGGCGGAGATTGAGGAGGCATTCAGGCTGGCGGTAAATGATTTTGAGGGATCCCATGCCATATCCATGCACACAGACCTTGCCCCGGGAAACATTTTTCTTGCCCAGAAAGGCAGCGGCCAGGCCATCTTTGTGGGTATCACCCCCGACCATTACATGGCTGCTTCCGAACTTTACGGCATCGTGGAAGAAACCCCTTATTATATCAAGCTCAACGGTGCTGACAAAGGACAGATTGTTATTCTGGACCAGCTTTCTTCCGGCGGTCTGGAAGGTATCCGCTCTTTTACCTACAACGGGGATCATATCCCCATCCAGGAGCAGGACCTGCAGACCAGCCAGATCACCTCAAGGGATATTGACCGCCAGGAGTTTTCCCATTATTTTCTCAAAGAGATCTGTGAAGCCCCGGAATCTGTGGAAAAGACCCTTGAAAATAAATTTTTCCAGGATCCGGATACCCATTTGTTTGACATCCAGCTGGGAACCCGGGTCATGCCGGAGACCATACGAGAAGAACTTGCAGCCGGAAAACTGCAAAAGATTTTTTTCATCGGCCAGGGAACTGCCGGGGTAGCAGCCCAGGGATGTGCAGACCTTTTGACATGCTATCTGGGAGACCGGCATTTTGATATCCGTGCGTTGAAATCTTCGGAACTGTCCGGGTTCTGTATGGTGGAAGGAGATGATCCGGCCACGGCCATGTCCAATACCCTGGTGGTGGCCATCAGTCAGTCCGGCACCACCACAGATACCAACCGGACCGTGGATATGGTCAAAGCCGGCGGCGCCAGGACCCTGGCCATTGTCAACCGCAGAGATTCAGACCTCACCTTCAAGGTGGACGGGGTGTTGTACACCAGTTCCGGCCGGGACATTGAAATGTCGGTGGCATCCACCAAGGCATTTTATTCCCAGATTGCCGCAGGCGCCGTCCTGGGCCTGCAGATTGCCGCCATTACCGGTGCCAGGTCGGCAGAATACATCACAGAAGAGATCCAGGAACTGTTGTCCATCCCGGATAAAATGCGGATTGTTTTACACCTGCGGGACCAGATCCAGGCATCCGCCTTCCGTCTGGCGGTCACCAAAAACTACTGGGCCACTGTGGGCTCCGGTGCCAACAAGACCTCTGCTGATGAAATCCGCATTAAATTATCGGAACTGTGCTACAAAACCATTTCCTCTGATTTTGTAGAGGACAAAAAACACATTGACCTGTCATCAGAACCGTTGATCATCATCTGTGCAGCCGGCACCAGAGAAAGTGTTCTCGGCGACATCATCAAGGACACCGCCATCTTCCACGCCCATAAAGCCACTCCTTTGGTCATTGCCACCCAGGGAGAAAACCGCTTTGATCTGTATGCGGAAGATGTTTTTAAAGTGCCGCAGATAAAAGAGCAGTTTGCCCCGATCCTCAATACCCTGGTGGGCCATATCTGGGGGTATTATGCTGCCCTTGCCATAAACGAAGGCTCACGGTTCATGTATGACTGCCGGGCACATGTCCAGGAAATACTGGATGAATTCACTGCCATGGGCCATGATGCATATGAGGTCCTGCTGGAAAAAAAATTCAGGGAACACATTGCAGCCTTTTACAACCAGTTTTCAAAAAAACGCAGAGAAAATGCTTTTCCGGCTGCCATGGGGCTGGACAATGTAGCCAATATCACTTTGCTGCTCAAATACCTGTCCGGCAGACTGCCGGTCTCTGATTTTGAAATCGATTTCATGACCAAGGGCACGCCCTCCAATATGCTCAACACCTTTTTTGAAAATCTGGGGCTTGCCATCAACAATATGGCCAGGCCCGTGGATGCGATCAAGCACCAGGCCAAGACGGTAACCGTGGGTACCAGCCGCATACGGGAAACCTTCCAGGGACTGGTCTTTGATGAACTGGCTTTTCATGATATCCAGATCTCTCAGATCACCAATAAAAACGTTCTGGTCATCAAGAATCTCCAGGAGGTCATTGCCAGGGTAAACGGAGGCCTGCTTTACCAGGTGACCGGCCTCAACCTTCTGGGGGAAGTCACCCCTGAGACCCGGATCCAGGTGAACAAAAAAACGGGAATGTTGAAAGATGAAACATCCCGTGTGGAGACCGATCCCCAGCTCAAAGGCACCAAGAACATTATTGTCAGGGAAGGCAATGTATATATCGGCAAAGGCCGCAAGGACAAAAAAAGCATCCTGGTGATTCCGGTAATATCCGCATCACCGGCCACCCCCAATATCATTGAATTCATTTTGTCTTTGAATGTGGATTTCAAACCGTCTGAATCTGTGTCCCTGCTGAAGAAAATCAAGGCTTTGGGCGGAAAATATACCCGTCTTAAGGACTGGGTTGTGGAAAGCGAAAACATTGCCTGGGATGATAAATTTCTCAACCTGGTACCGGTGGAGACCCTGTTCGGGGATACTGCCGAACAGGTGGTGCAAGCCATTATCAAAAAAATCCAATGATTATGTCTGCAAACCGGTGTGGAAGACGATACCCGTCATGCAGGCCCGGGACAGCCGCACCACCGCCGGACTGTGTCCCTTACTATCTGTACAGGCAGTTGGAAAGGGCCATGGCCAGGTCTGACATGAGAAACGGTTTTTCAATGGCAGCGGTGAAGCCGAAGGTCCGGGGTGAAGAAATGGCTTCATCTTCCGAATAGCCGCTGGCAACAATAACCGGTACCTGCATGTCCAGTTTCCTGATTTCTGCCACTGCCTGTTTTCCGCCCATGCCGCCGGGAATGGTCAGATCCAGAATCACCGCCACAAAAGGGGCCGCTGTTTTCCGGGCGGCAATAAATTGCGTTACCGCATCCTGTCCGTTTGCAGTGGCAGTGACAACAAATCCCATCTGACACAGCATCTGTGCCAGCATATCCCTTATCAGTTTTACATCATCCATGATCAGCACCGGCCCGCTGCCTGAAAATTTTTTTTCTTGTTTTGAAGGTTCTAATCGGGGCTGGCGATCAATGGCCGGCAAAAAGATATGAAACGATGTACCCTCATCCGGGCGGGAGGCAACCTGTATCACACCTCCGTGGCGCTTGACAATGGAATAGGAAGTGGCCAGTCCCAGGCCGGATCCGGTTTTTTTGGTGGAAAAAAAGGGATCAAAAATCCGGTTCAGGTGTTCGGACGCAATGCCTGTTCCTGTGTCTGAAATACTTATTTTCACATATTTGCCCGGATCCAGGGCAACCGGGTCCTTTTCTGTTATCCGCATGTTTGCGGCGATTATATGGATACTGCCGCCATCGGGCATGGCATGCAGGGCATTGATCACGATATTGTCCACCACCTGGCTGATCTGGTTTCTGTCATAACGGCATGGCCACAGATCCTGCGCCATATCAAATATACAGGCAACATTGGCACCGCTTAATGCAAATTGCACCGTTTCCTGTAAAAAAGGCAGCAGATACCCGTCCGATTTCACTGGCGCACCACCCTTGGAAAAGGTGAGAAGCTGACTGGTCAAGGATTTGGCACGGTCTGATGAGGCCAGTACCCGGGACAGATATTCAGCCACTTTTTCATCTGCGGTATCTTTCAGGGCCAGGTCCAGGTATCCGAAAATGCCGCTCAGGTAATTGTTGAAGTCATGGGCAATCCCACCGGCCAGGGTACCTAAAGATTCCATTTTCTGGGCCTGCTCATATTGGTATTCCAGCAGCTTTTTGCCGCTGATATCCCGCAGATTGACCACCATGCCATAGGGCAATCCTCTGGCATCTTTTATCACGGCGGCACTCAGATGGATGTCCAGGCGCTTGCGGTCCCGGGTAAACCGCTGGGTCTCAAAATGCAGCGGATTGCCCTGCTCCATGATGCGGGCAATTTTACGGTCGGTCAATGCTGTCTGGTCATCGGGAACAAAAGGAATGGTGTTGCCTTTAAGTTCAGCCAGGGTCCAGCCGAACACTTTGGTAAATGCCGGGTTCAGGTATTGGGGATGCCCGTTGAGATCATACATGACCATGGGATCGGGATTTGCCTCCAGTATGGCCCGCATGCGCTGTTCGTTTGCCAGCAGGGCCTGCTCCGATGTTTTTTTCCGGGTGACATCCCGGGTAATGCCTTCCACTCCCTGGATGGTACCGTCCACATCCTTATAAAAATGGGCATTGGTGGAAGCCCACCAGATGGAATCATTCTTGCGTTTGAACCGGGATTCAAAGTTCTGCACCATCCCATGGATTTGCAGTTCTTCTTTCAGTTCTGCCCATTGTTCAGGACTTGCAAACACCATTTCCGGCATATCCAGCCCCAGGGCCTCAGACACTGAATACCCGAACAACTGACGTACAGACGGAGATATAAACACGATCTGCCCTTTCATATCGGTTCTGAAAAGCAGATCGGGTGTTGCATTGACCACCGCCCGGTATTTTTCTTCGCTGGTTTCCAATTCCTTTCTGGCAAGCAGGTACAGGTGGATTTCTTTTTGCAGCAGAAAATAGATCAGAACCGCTGTTATCAGAACAAATCCCCACCCTTTGAGGGTTTGAAAGCGGGTTAAAAGATCCGGATCAGACACCAGCCAGATGAGGAGTCTATCGGAAAAAACGATATACAGAATGGAGACCGCAAGGTAGATCCCGGCAATTTTCCTGGCAGATTTTTTCTCCGGGCTGATCTGATGGTTATCCGGCATTTTTGAGCGCACCTGACTAAGACGAATTTATACACTGACATGCAAAAATTTATGATCCTGTCCGTTTATAAGCACCAACCAGGAACAAAGTCAAGTCCCGGCCGGATCATGCCCGGGCCAAAACCAGCACATCCACCCTGTTGGCACCGGCAGCCAGAAGCATCCGGGCGGCCTCGGCACAGGTGGCGCCGGTGGTGTATACATCATCCACCAGCAATATATTGCGATTCCGGATGGCAGCAGAATCTGTCACCTGAAACGAGTTTTTCAAATTTTTGCGGCGGACAGCAACGTCAAACCCGGTCTGGGGATCGGTGTATCTGATCCGCTTCAAAGAGGTGGTATCCACCTGCCACACCGGCCGCACACCATGGATCTCGTAATATGTTTGTGCAAAACCGCGCACCAGCAGAAAAGACTGATTAAACCCCCTCTGGCGAAGTTTTCTGGCATGCAGGGGGATGGGCAGTATACGGTCAATGTCTGCGTTTCCAAAAAATTGCTGGAACGATTCAAATATCAGGGGTTCAAAGAAACGGGACAAAGAGAGCCTGGCCTGGTACTTGAAAAGGGGCAGAATATCCCGCACAAGCCCCTGGTATGACAGAACAGCCCGCACCTTGTGTATCCGGGGCAGATGTTTCAAACAGGTTTCACAGATGTGGTTTTCCCCCGTATCAAACATATGACCGCATCTGGGACAAAACGGGGGTTCAAACCGGGGCAGTCCCCTGGACATGCAGGATGGACAAAAATATGCCTGGCTGGTACCGGGTTCTGCATTGACGGTATACAGCAGAACCCGGCAGTTCAGGCACTGGCAGGGAAAAACAAGTTCCTGGAAAAACCGGGCGGTTTTTTTCAGGAACCGGCCACCAGTTTTTCCCCTATGATGTGTGAAAATCTGGTGCATGAAACTTCCTTGGCCCCCGTGAGGCGGCCTGCCAGATCCGGGGTTACCCTGCCGCCGGCCAGGGCCCTTGCCACAGCCTTTCGTACAGCATCTCCTGCGGTATGCCACCCCAGATGATCCAGCATCATGGCACCGGATAAAATCATGGAGCAGGGGTTGGCCATGTCTTTTCCCGCAATATCCGGTGCAGTACCGTGGGTGGCTTCGAATACGGCGCAGGCCTGTCCTATATTGGCCCCCGGCGCAATACCCAGCCCCCCCACCTGGGCAGCCAGGGCATCTGAAATATAATCTCCGTTGAGATTGGGACAGGCAATGATATCATACTGCTCTGGCTTGAGCAACACATCGGCAAACACCATGTCTGCAATCCTGTCTCTTATCACCACATGGCCGTCAGGCACGATGCCTTCATATTTTTCATACAACAGATCTTCGGTGATCATCCGGTCACCAAAACTTTCAAGGGCAGTCTCATATCCCCATCTGCGAAATCCCCCTTCGGTAAATTTCATGATATTGCCCTTGTGCATGAGGGTCACGCTTTTTCTATTGTTTTCAAACGCGTATTCACAGGCTTTTTTGACCAGGCGTTTGGTTTTTTCAGGGGACATGGGCTTGACCCCCAGGGCACAGGAACCGGGCAGGTCACAGTCCAGGTGGGTTTTGAGCAGGCCCAGCAGCTGCCGGGATTCCCTGGAGCCGGATGCCCATTCAATGCCGGCATACACATCTTCCGTGTTTTCCCTGAATACCACCATATCCACTTGTTCCGGATGCTTCATGGGGCTGGGCACCGGCGGGTAATACCGCACCGGCCGGATACAGGCATACAGGTCCAGGGTTCTTCGGATCTGTACATTCAGGCTTCTGATGCCATCTCCCACCGGGGTTGCCAACGGCCCTTTCATGGCAACTTTCAGAGAGCGCATTGTCTCCAGTGTTTCTTCGGGCAGCCATTTACCGGTGCGTTCAAAACTGTCTGCTCCGGCCGCAACCGGTACCCAGTCAATTTTTTTTTGGTTGCTGAATACCGCTGCCACAGCAGTATCCAGAACCATCCTGGCACCAGGCCAGATATCAGTGCCAATACCGTCTCCCTGGATAAAGGCGATTTTGGGATTATCCGGAACAAGCCAGGTACCGTCAGAATCGATTGAAATGTGTGCTGACATATTGTGTTTTTTCTATCCTTTGCAAAATAATGGTTTTATGAAAGCCGTCAGCTAACAGCTAACAGCTTTCATCATTTGTTGTGGTCTCTCAGGCCATGGATGTTGTTACATTATCCGACAGAGCATATGGTACGCTGACGCAACCCTTCATACATGGCCATGCCGCCGGCGACAGAAGCATTCAGGGAATTGACAGGTCCTGTAATGGGAATGGACACCAGAAAATCACACTCCTTGAGAACCCCGGGCCGAATGCCTTTGTGTTCCCCGCCCACCACCATGGCCAGATGGCCTGTCAGATCTGCCTGGGACAGCAGGGTATCCGCTTTGGCATCCAGTCCGGCGATCCAGGCCTGATGCTGCTTAAGGGTCCGGAGGGTGGCTGCCGTATTGGTGACGACAAAAATCCGTGCATGTTCCATGGCCCCGGCAGAAGCCCTGGAAACCCCGGGGGTGGGCAAAGCTGACCGGTCTTTGGGAATGATGATGATATCCACCCCTG
Organism: Desulfotignum sp.; assembly: GCA_011390635.1. GTDB lineage: Bacteria > Desulfobacterota > Desulfobacteria > Desulfobacterales > Desulfobacteraceae > Desulfotignum. The sequence goes on from JAABSA010000003.1 coordinate 67,227, forward strand.
TGCACAGGGCTGTACGGATCAATGCCCCCAGGTTCTGTGGATCTTCTATCTGATCCACCACAAGCGCCCAGTAGGGGGTCTGGTGCTGTTTGATCCAGGACACGATTTCAGATCCATTGTACACGGGAAAAACCGAAGTCCTGGCGGCAATGCCCTGGTGGCTGTCTGATCCGGTCAGCTCATCCAGGTATCCTGCATCCGTAACAGACACCTTTATGCCGGCGCTGTCCGCAAGAGATACAATTTTATCCCCCCGTTTACAAGAACGGCTCCGGGAAATAAAAAGGGTTTCAAACCGCCGTCTTCCTGCCTTCAGTGCCTCATAAACACTGTGAAATCCAAAAAGGATGTCCGTGTTTTTTTCCTTTGTGTTTTCTTTGCCGCTGTTTTTTGTCACGGGGTTTCCATTTCCTTTTCAAAAATTTGACACAACTGCGCAGATGCGGTTTCCAGGTCATCGTTCACCAGCACATACCGGAACATATGTTTTTGTGTGATCTCCTGTTGTGCATTTTCCAGGCGCCGGGCAATGGTTTGTGGATCATCGGTGCCGCGGTTTTCAAGGCGCTGGCGCAATATGGCAAGGGAGGGGGGCATGATGAATACCGATACCGGATTCAGGCCGGATGCCATGATCTGACCAGCTCCCTGGACATCAATATCCAGCAGCAGGATGTTGCCCTTTTCTATCTGTTCTGTCACAAAGGCTTTGGATGTGCCGTAATAATGGCCATGGACCCTGGCCCATTCCAGCCAGTGACCGGCATCAATCATGTGCACAAACTGGTCTTGGTTGATGAAAAAATAATCTTTGCCGTGAATCTCCCCCGGTCTGGGGGACCGGGTGGTATGGGAAACGGAATAAGACACCCGGTCAAATCGTGCAAGAACCCGTTTGATCAAGGTGGTCTTGCCGGCCCCTGACGGGGCTGATATCACAAACAACCGTCCGTTCTGATCCATGTTATTCCTCTTCGTGCAATTCCCCGTCCTGTATCAGGGCTTCAAACCGGGAAGCTACTGTCTCGGCCTGGATGGCCGACAAGATCACATGATTGCTGTCCATGACAATGATGGCCCGGGTTTTTCTGCCATGGGTGGCATCAATGAGGAAACGTTCCTCACGGGCTTCATCCTTGATGCGCTTCATGGGGTTTGAGTTGGGAGATAAGATGGCCACCACCCGTTCAGCCACAACCGTATTGCCGAAACCGATGTTCAACAGCGCCTGTTCCATAGTATTTTCCAATGCCGTAACACATTAATCTGATGGTACTACTCAATATTCTGCACCTGCTCCCTGATCTTTTCCAGGCGGGATTTTACATCCACCACCATATGGGATAATGCGGCATTGCCTGCCTTGGATCCGATGGTGTTGAATTCCCGGTTGAATTCCTGGATCAGAAAATTCAGTTTCTGCCCCTGGGATCTGTCTGCTTTCATGATCTCCCGGAACTGTTGGATATGGCTTACAATGCGGACAATTTCCTCGGATACATCACTTTTATCCGCCAGTAAGGCCACTTCCTGGGCCAGACGGATGGGGTCAATGCCGCCCTGTTCTGCTGTCAGCTTTGCCAGGCGCTCTTCCAGCCGCTTTTTGTAAAGAATGGGGATCTCTTTTGCCTGTTCTTTGACAAGAGCCATCTGGTTTTCAATGGCATCCATTCTGGCCGTCAGGTCCTGGTAGAGATGGACCCCTTCTTTTTGCCGCATCTGGTCCAGTTCTTTTGCCGCTGTTTCCACACTCCGGGACACCGCCTCCCATAACACGTTCTGGTCCAGTTCCTTTGCTGCCGGCATAATAATGTTTCTTGCGGCCAGGATATGGTCCAGTGACGGATCACCAGAAATATTCACACACTGCTGTAATTGCTGTAAGGCCTGAAACCAGGCCCTGGCTTTTGGCTCATCCACCTCAAATTGATCCGGGTCAGGGGCATCGTCCTGAACACTGATGCGGATCTCCATGCGGCCCCGCTGGTGGAAGCGGGTAATGATCTTTTTTATATCCTCTTCAAAGGCCTGGCAGGTTTCGGGCAGATACACGGCAAAATCCAGATGCCGGGAGTTATAGGAACGGACAATCACCTCTGCTGTGATGGTTCCCCGGGTGTGGATCGCTTTTGCAAAAGCAGTCATGCTTTTTATCATTGTTTTTTCCTTTTGCCGGTCTTTGTATCCAGCAGGTATTTGTCTCTGACCTTTTCCAGAAAACCTGTAATCTCAGGGCCTCCATAATCCGGATAGGTCCAGTCCAGAGAAATGAACCCCTGGCGTGTATTATACATCAACGTCAGGTCGGCATATATATTATCTCCAATATAAATTCTGTGGGAGTAGTCTTTTCCCGTGGCCAGAACAAATCTGGAAGACAGCAGATATCCCGGATCTATATTGATTCTGCGTTTACCATTAACGACAAATAGTTGTTCAATGTCATTGGATGCCAGTTTGATGGATGCCAGGTCTGTCTGATCAATAAGGGGTTTAAACGCCAGTATCCGCCGGTAAAGAGGAATCCCCATTTCCCGGTGGTAGTAGTCGGTGAAATCAAAATCAAGCCATCTGGAGAGCAGATCCACGGGCCCGCCAATGGCTTCCAGCCGGGCAAACACCTGTGCAAACAAGGTTTTGTCCTTCATGAAAACCGACATCACCAGCTTGGCCGGATCCGGGGGTCTGGGAGTACTCATGAGGTATACGGTTTTGCCTCTTCCGGCAGCATGATGGGAATATCATCTTTGATCTCATACACGAGCCTGCAGGTGTCACACACCAGGCCATCCTGTTTTTCGGTCAAAAAAATCTGTCCTTTGCATTTGGGGCACACCAGAATTTCCAGCAGGTCTTTGGAAATACCCATTTTTTGTCTCCTTTTATGATCCTGTGTTTTTTATGATGATCCTGAATTTTTTATGTGGTAATCGCTTTTGCATATGATGTTTTCAACCGGCTTTATGCCTTGCGTGACAGGACGGTTTCAGGGGATGTGACCTGGATACCGGGTGCTGTCTGCAAAATGGCCAGGTTATAAAACACCCCCTTTTGGGCCATCAACTGGTCTCTTGTGCCCTGCTCCACAATGGTGCCGTTTTTGAGCAGGATGATGCGGGAGGCATAATCAATGGTAGACAGCCGGTGGGCAATGACAAAGGAGGTTCTGCCCTTCATCAGGTTTTCCAGGGCTTTTTGCACCACATGCTCCGCCTGGGAATCCAGGGCGGATGTGGCCTCATCCAGGATCAGCACCGGTGCGTCCTTGATCAAGGCCCTGGCAATGCAGATGCGCTGTTTTTCCCCGCCTGACAGCCGGGAGCCCAGCTCTCCGATCAACGTATCATAGCCTTTGGGAAATCCGGTGATAAAATCGTGGGCATAAGCGTCTTTGGCAGCGGCGGCAATTTCCTCATCTGTTGCATCCATTCGGCCATACCGGATATTGTCTTTCACGGTTTCATTGAACAGAATAGGCTCCTGGGTGACAATGGAGATTTTGTCCCGCAACGATTTTATGGACAGGTCCCGGACATCCTTTCCCCCTATGGTCACCCGGCCTGATGTCACATCATAGAGCCGGGGAATCAGGTTCACCAGGCTGGTTTTGCCGCCCCCGCTCATGCCCACGATGGCCAGAACTTCACCGGGCGCTGCAGTAAGATTGATATGTTGCAATGCCGGTGCTTCCTCCGGACCATAGGTGAAACAAACCTCTTCAAATGCCACGTCCAGGGATTTGCCGGAGAGCATCCCGGGGTTGGGGGCCTCTTGAATAGTCTGGTCTTCCTCCAGGACATCAAAAATCCGGGATGCGGCTGCCACCCCTTCCTGGATGGTGTTGTTCAATTTGGATAACTTTTTTACCGGATCATACAGCATAATCACAGCGGCTAAAAAGGAAAAAAAGATTCCCGGGGTAGAGGTTCCGTTGATGACCCGAAGTCCCCCGAACCAGATGATAAAGGCAATACCCAGTCCCCCCAGAAACTCCATGACCGGGGAAGACAGGGCTTTGACAAAGGTTTTTTTCATTTCCAGCTGGAACAGAAGCCGGGTTTTATGCCGGAACCGCTGTTTTTCAAAGGCCTGGAGATTGAAAATCTTGATAATTTTGCTGCCGGTAAAGGTCTCATGGAGAAAAGAATTCAATTCCGCCATGGTTTCCTGTGTACCGGTGGAAAACCTGCGTACCCTGCGGCCGAACACCAGGATGGGATAAAAAGCCAGGGGCAGGACAAGAAAGGCACCGCAGGCCAGCTGCCAGTCCCGGTAAAAAATCACGAATAAAAATGCAATGATGGAAAAAAAATCCCGGAATATATTGATCACGGCCGTGGACACCATGCCTTTAACAATATTCACATCATTGGTGATCCGGGACATGAGGGCACCGGTTTTCTCCTTGTGGATAAAGGCCAGGGGCAGATCTGTGATCCGTTCATACAAAGACTCTCTGAAAAACCGGATGATGCGCTCCCCGATATAGTTCATCAAATATTCCGATCCGAATGTGCCCAGACCCTTGAGCAGGAACACCAGTACAGCCAGCCCCGGAATCAGCATCAGCATGTCTTTGTTTTTTGCCACAAAAATATCATCGATCACCGGTTTGACCAGAAACGCCATAGCCCCGTTGGCTGCAGCCACAACGATCATGCACAGGGCCGCAATGATCAGGTATGTCCGGTATTGCAACACCTGATCCAGTATTTTTCTGCGCCGGGATCCGGACAGATTTGCCTGTTTTTTCTCCATAAACCTTATATCTTTGGTTCCAGACCTATTGTCAATCATTTAAAAACATGAGAGCATATGTTTCCATGACAAAGACCGCCTTTATACCCAATTTTATGGCATTTTACAACATCGTCTGGACAGCGGCCCTGCCTTTTTTGCAAAAAAGCCCCAGACTGGCTGATTCTTTTGACCAGCGCATCTGTGAAGCGCATCTTGTACCGGCGGATCTGTGGATCCAGGCCGCATCAGCAGGAGAAGCCTTTCTTGCCGCAACTCTGGTCCGGCACCTTTCCCCTGCAAAACCTGTCCGGGTGCTGGTCACCACCACCACAGCCCAGGGCATGCAGATTCTGAAGGCAGAACAAAAAAAACCAATTTTCCACCCCAATGTATCTTTGTCTCTGGCATGGTTTCCCTTTGATAAGCCTGCGGTGGCAAAGGCAGCAGTGAAGGCGGTGCATCCAAAGGTCATGGTACTGCTGGAAACCGAATTATGGCCGGCCCTGCTGCATTTCCTCAAACAGAACCGCACACAGATTCTGGTGGTCAACGGCCGCATGTCCCATGGCAGCGGCCGGCGGTACCGATGGACCAGAATATTGTGGTCCCGTGTCAGCCCCCATGAGGTCCTGGCCATCTCGGCCCGGGATGCTGCCAGATATAAGCAGGTGTTTCACCGGGCAAAAATTTCTGTGATGCCCAACATCAAATTTGACATATATTCCCCTGAACCCCATGAAACAGGGGCAGGGTTTCCGGCAGGCATATTTCCCTGCCCCCTGCCGTTATCCATTCTGGCATCCATCAGACGTCAGGAGGAAAACCAGGCCCTTCGGATGATCCATCACATGCTGGACAAATTTCCAGAACAGGTGGTGGCGGTTTTCCCCAGGCACATGCACAGAATAACATCCTGGAAACATCTGCTGGCCAAGACCGGACATCCATTTTATCTGCGGTCCCAAATGGCATGCCCCCTGAGCCGGCCCGGTATCATCCTCTGGGACCGGTTCGGAGAAATGCACGCCGCCTTTGGCCATGCTGCCGCGGTGTTCATGGGCGGCAGCCTGGCACCTTTGGGCGGACAGAACTTTATGGAGCCGCTCCTCCAGGGAGCCCCTGTGGTGACAGGTCCTTTCTGGGATGATTTTTTCTGGGTGGGAACTGCCGTGTTTGACACAGGACTTGTGGCAAAAAAGCCAGACTGGCAGACAGCCGCCGATACCATGGTCCGACACCTGGAACACCCCGGGGACAGAAACAAACAGCGGCAAAAGGCCATAGATTATGTTACTGCCCGGGCCGGGGGAACTGACCTGGCCTGTCGGGCCATACTGAATGCGTTATCAAAAGCATGATGGTTACGACAGGGGCCGGACCATATCCTGAATACGGCCGGTTTTTGTGGCTTCAAGAAATGCATCCCCCAGAACCCGGCCCATGTCAGCCGCCTTTTCCCAGGCGTTTATCCGCACCCCATCCTGTCCCATGAGACGGGTAAAATCTTTTCTGTCCGGGATCCGGCCAAAGGGAAGGCGTGACACAAATTTTTCTGACGGTGCCAAAAGTATGATCCGGTCGGCAGCTGATCCTTTGATGCGGCGGTTGACATCTTTTTTATCAAACCATCCCGGAATGAGATACGGATAAAAATGGGGATAGAGAATAAACCCTTTCTTGCCTGAAGACAAGGCAAAGGAAGGGTGATAATCCAGTATCCCGCCGTCTCTGTACATGCCTGTGGGTGCGCCGGGAATATCAGCCACCCCTTCCATGACATAGGGAATCGCACCGGATGCGGTCAGGGCGGGCTGCAAATTTTGCGTTCCCAACGGCACAAACCGGGTGGGAAAATCAGAGAAATCCACGGCCCGGGTGTCAAATTCCGGGTGGTGAAACACAAACCGTTCCAGATAGATCTGCTGCAGATTCCGGGACACCCGGTTCACGCAGGCCCCTGCAAAAATGCCCAGCAATTGGACCGGCCGGTGCCTGGAAGCAAGCAGATACCGGCACCTGACCGCCCCGAACGCGATGCGGATAAACGGATGGCACAGGATATCATCCACCCGGGTCTGGTCAAGAAACGCCTGCATGATGCGCACCGATTCACGGGTGACCCGGGCAGGGGTCACCCGGCCCTGGTAATACTGATGGATATAGGCATATTTTAAGGCACCAAATGCCAGGGCCGGATTTTTTTGGGCTGCTGCGGCAAGTTTCCAGGCACCGATGGAGGTGCCCAGAACCAGCAGCGGATCTTTGCGGTCTTTGAACCAGTGGGAGAATATGGCACTGTCCAGGCCGTGGATCACCAGCCATTTGGCAGCGCCTGATGCCCCCAGTACCAGGCGGATGTCATCCGGGGACAGCCCGTTCTTTCGTATATGTTCATAAGCGGTTTTTCCCGCCAGCACCACCAGATCGCCTGTTTTTTCAACCATGCTGCTGCCATGCCTCCTTATGTCATACAGATAAAAAAAGACAGTTTTAAAGTGTAAAGATGTATAGCAGGCAGGTACTATACCATTGACTGTTTCACCATTCAATGACCGTTTTCCCACCCTGGATATTTGTTATAGTAGCGTGCACGCTACTATAACAAATATCCAGTTCCCACCGGTCACACCGCTACCCGCAGGGGGCGGGTATCAAGCAGCCGAACAGGATGTGGTAACATGCCATGGCCCCGGGATTGTGCCGGATTGTCTGGACTTATGGCTGCAAATTCTGTATACAGCCCATTTAATTAAATAAAACATGATCAAAATATGGACAGGAGAAACCATGGACAATGCAATACACGCCGGTACACTGGCGGTCTGGGGAGGAGAAGCGCACTCTTTGATGCAGGGTGCCACCCAGGTGCCGGTGGTTCACAGTGTGTCTTTTGGATACAAAGATCTGGATGAATGGATCCAGGTGGCACAGGGGGAAAAACCCGGCCATATCTACGGCAGGAACACCAATCCCACAGTCCAGGCATTTGAAGAAAAAGTGCGGCAGATGGAAGGGGGTGAAGCCGCCACCAGTGCCGCCACCGGCATGGGCATCATCAGCAGCGCCCTGTTCGGCCTGCTTTCTTCCGGGGACCGGGTGGTGTCTGTAAAAGACACCTATGGCGGAACCAACAAGCTGTTTATCGAGTTTCTGCCCCGTTTCAAGGTGGATGTGACATTATGCGACACCACGGACCATGAAGCCATTGAAGCGGAAGTGGCAAAAGGGTGCAGACTTTTGTACCTGGAAACCCCCACCAATCCCACCATCAAGGTGGTGGATCTGGAACGGCTGATCACGGCCGCCAAAAAGGCGGGAGCCATTGTGATCGTGGACAACACCTTTGCCACCCCCATCAACCAGAATCCGCTGCAGTACGGGGCGGACCTGGTGCTCCACAGTGCCACCAAATTTCTGGGGGGCCATGCCGATGCCCTGGGCGGGGTGATCTGCGGAGACAAGCACCTGGTGAAGCAGATCTACCATTTCCGGGAAATCAACGGCGCCACCCTCCACCCCATGGCAGCCTACCTGCTGCTGCGGGGAATGAAAACCCTGCACCTGAGAGTAGCCCAGCAGAACAAAAGCGCCCTGGAAATCGCCCGGTTTCTGGCAGATCATCCGGCCGTGGGCCGAGTACACTACCCGGGCCTGGAATCCCATGAAAATCATGAGATCGCAAAACAGCAGATGCGCGGGTACGGGGGCATGCTCAGTTTTGAGCTGAAACAAAACTCTCTTGAGGCGGTAAAAAAATTCCTTCCCCGGCTGACATTTGCCCATTCAGCAGCCAACCTCGGGTCGGTGGAAACCATTGTGGGACCGCCGGCCACCACCAGCCATGTGGAATGTACCGCACAAGAGCGGGCTGCCATGGGGATTCCAGAAGGGCTGATCCGGTATTCCACCGGCATTGAAGATACCCGGGACCTGATTGCCGATCTGCAACAGGCACTGGAAGGCATATAACGGACAGCCAGTGAACAAGTGATGGAACGTATCACGTCCCAGCTGTAAAACAGGAGCCCCCTGTGGTTGCTTCCTGCAGGACTGTCAGAGCCTCCAAGGATCTCAGGCCGGCAGGAAGCAACCACAGGGGGCGGCCTTTCTGCAGCATTGGTTACGCCACACTCCCCGCTGCCCGGCACCGGAAAGGCCTCCGACAGTCTTTTGCGGGAAACCAGCGGCAACGGTTTATCCTTGACATGGCCGGTAAAATTGCCATAATGGGTGTCACTTTATGCAACACGTGTCTTTTAATGTGTGACGTATAATCTGGAATGACCCATGCCAGGATGGGTGAAACAACCATGACTGAAAAAAAATATTACAACATCGCCTCCCTTGAAAAAGGCATCCGGATGCTGGAGCTTCTGGCTGCCCACGGGGAGTTGAGCGTGAGTGAGGCAGCCCGGCTCATGGACACCAACCGGGCCGGCAGCCACCGGTTCATCTCCACCCTCAAAGACCTGGGGTATGTGGAAAAAAACAGCAGCAACAAGTATCAGCCCACATTGAAAATCATGACTCTGGCCCAGAAGGTGGCAGACCGGTTCGAGATCCGGCGCATGGCCAAACCCCATATGCACCGGCTGTCCATACTGTACAAGGAAACCATCAACCTGGGGCTGTTCAAGAACCAGGAAATCATCCACATAGACAAAATCGACAGCCTCGAGGTACTCCGCATGGACTCGGCCTTAGGGGACAAGGCCCCGGCCTACTGCACCGGACTGGGCAAGTCCATCCTAGCCTTTCTGCCGGACCATGAACTGGATCACTATCTGAACACGGTGGACCGCCGGCCTCTGGCCCCCAACACCATCACGGACAAGGATGAGTTTCTGCAGGAGCTGTCCCGGGTCCGCCAAAACGGCTATGCCATTGATGATGAAGAAATGACTATCGGGCTGCGCTGCATTGCGGCCCCCATCTTTGATCACAACCATTATCCTGCCTATGCCGTCAGCATTTCCGGGCCGGCCATGCGCCTGACCCACCGGACTCTGGAAGAAATAAAACCCCAGATCCTCAAGGTGTCTGAAGACCTGTCCCATAAAATGGGCAGTTGATCCAGGACTGATTCCCCATCCTGTTTCTCTTTTATTTTCCCGTCTTCTCTCTTAAACTTCAAAAACCCCACCCTTCAAACCTCAAAAAATATGTAAAAAATCCTTGACAAAGCCAGGGGATTTTTTTTATCACTAAAATGTCACACTATAAAAACAATAGTCACACTATATGTGACATATCCTGAATATTTTTTGGAGGCAGCATGAAAAAGAAAAAACTGACCCGATGGGACCTGCAGAACAAAAAACAGGCCGGGGAAAAGGTCGTCTGGATCACGGCCTATGATTACTGGAACGCCACCTTTGCCGAAGCCGCCGGCATGGACATGATCCTGGTGGGAGATTCTCTGGGCATGTGTGTATACGGCTATGAAGGCACGGTGCCGGTAACCATGGACCAGTGCATTGTCCACAGTGAAGCGGTGCGGCGGGGCGCTCACGACACATTTGTTATCGGCGACATGCCGTTTTTGTCCTACCAGGTCAGTGTGCCGGAGGCGGTGCGCAATGCCGGGCGGTTTCACAAGGAAGCCGGCGTGGATGCCATCAAACTGGAAGGCGGCAAGCGGGTATGTCCCCAGATCCAGGCCATAGCCGACGGCGGTATGCTGGTCATGGGCCATATCGGTCTGACCCCTCAGAGTTCAGGACAGCTGGGGGGGTTCAAGGCCCAGGGCAGAACCGCTGAAGCTGCCGCTGAACTCATTGCCGATGCCGAATCCATCCAGGAATCCGGGGCCTTTGCCCTGCTGGTGGAGGCTGTTCCCCCGGAGGTGTGTCAGATCATCACAGAGACCCTGACTATTCCGGTATACAGCATCGGGGCCGGCATTGATGCTGACGGCCAGCTGATGATCTCATCTGATGTAGCCGGGGTGTTCCAGGCATTTACCCCCAAATTTGTCAAAAAATATGAAAATCTGGGGGAAAAAACCATCCAGGCATTTTCCGCATACCGGCAGGATGTACTGGAGAAAAAATTTCCCGCACCAGAACATACCTATAAAATGAAAGAAGGCGAACTGGCAAAACTGAAAACACTTTTACAGCAAGGATAATAAAAATGAGCGACGTATTGAACACAATCAGAGATTTCATGGAAAAACAGGGGATCCCGGGAAGGGATGGATATGATCTGGCAGCATCCGGCAAGGCCTTTGCCGACGGTGCCAATTTCAGAATTGAAATTGCGGGTGTGGAACGGGCCACCACCATGGCGTCCATGATCAAGGAAGCTGACCGCAGAAATATTGTCATCCACCGGGCCATTGCCGCGGTGGGCGGCTCCACCTACTGCGATTTTGCCGAACTCAAGGACATGGCCCAGATGGCAAAAGACGCCCAGATTGAAGTGATCATGACCGTGGGCCACCGCAAGGGCTGGGATACCGGCGCCAAGGAGATGGCGACCAGTGAAGGCCAGATGCAGGGGTTCCGCCTCAGAGGATCCGACAACATCTCATTTCATATAGCTGACATCATGCGCAATATCGAGGCAGGGTTCCGGGGATTTCTGGTGTATGACGAAGGGGTGCTGTTTCTCCTCAACAAGATGCGGGAACAGGGCCTGATCCCCAAAGAGACCATATTCAAGTTTTCCGTGTTCGGCGGATACTGCTCTGCTGCCGGCGCCAAGGTCGTTGAAAGCATGGGGGCCAACTCTTTGAACCCCATTTCCGATGTATCCCTGCCCATTTTGTCATCCATCAGAAAAGCGGTTAACATTCCGCTGGATATCTACACCATTATCGTGAACGCCTTTGGCGGGAACTTTAGGGGGTATGAATGTCCGGAAATTGCAAAAGTGGCTTCTCCGTGCTATTTTAAATTCGAGCCCGGCACCTCGGAGGGTGATATTTACATGCCCTGGGTGACAGAAGCGTGGCATGCCGGTTTTATCAAGGAAAAAGTGAAGATCGCCTCCATTGTCATGGAACTGATGGAACGGCATGCACCGGAGATGAAAACCTCTCCAAAAGGGGCCAAAGATCTGGTTTTAACCAAACCCTGAACCATAGCAGGATACCAGTCATGGATATAGAAAAATTATTTGCAGCAAGAAACCAGGGGGTGGAATGGTCCGGCATCCGCATCATGTTTGCCATGGCAGACAAGATCGACGGTGTGGTGAACTTGGGGATCGGCCAGCCGGATTTCGACACCCCGGAACATATCCGGGATGCGGCCAAAACTGCCCTGGACCAGGGATACACCCGGTACCCCCCGGCCAGCGGATTTGTCGATCTGAGACAAGCAGTGGCAAAAAAACTGGCCAAAGAAAACAAAATCCAGGCAGACCCGGATGCGGAAATCTTTATCTCCGTGGGCGCCATGCAGGGGATATTCAACATCATGCTCCATCTGTTGAATACCGGGGATGAGGTACTGGTGGTGGACCCGGGATATGATTACTACTCCCAGATCCGGCTGTTCGGCGGAGTGCCGGTGCGCATTGCTGCCAGAGAAGAAAACCGGTTCAAGATCGACCCCGAAGAGGTGGCCCAGGCCATCACCCCGAAGACCAAGGCCTTTATCCTCAATACCCCCTCCAACCCCACCGGTGCCATATTTGACAGGGATATCCTGGAGCAGGTGGCTGCCGTCTGCCAGAAGCACGGTGTTATCGTCATTTCCGATGAACCTTATGAACACATCCTGTTTGACGGCAACAACCATGTATCCATCGGCAGCCTGGACGGAATGCAGGATCTCACCGTCTCCATCTACACCCTGTCCAAATCCTATGCCATGACCGGGTGGCGTGTGGGGTATGTGGCAGCCCACAAAACCATTATTGCCGAAATGGAAAAGCTCATGGAGCACATGGTATCCGGGGTCACCAGTGTGGCACAACGGGCGGCCCTGGCCGCCATTGACGGATCCCAGGAGTGTGTCCGCCAGATGGTGGAAAAATATGCCAAACGCAGAGATCTTGTGATCGACGGATTGAACAGCATCAAGGGTATCTCCTGCATCACACCGGAATCCACGTTCTACGCCTTTGCCAACATCTCCTCATTCGGCATGTCCTCCTGGGAGTTTGCCCGGCATATGGTGGAAAACCACAAAGTGGCCATGGTGCCGGGATCCATTTTCGGTGAAAACGGCGAAGGATATGTAAGAATTTCTTTTGCCACCAGCTCCGAAAACCTCCAGGAAGCCTTAAAACGTATAGAAAAAGGAGTGGCAAAATGACCCTGTTTTCCCGCACCGAATATATGGACCGCATCACAAGGACCAAGACAGCCATGGCAGACCGGGGCATTGGGCTTCTGGTGGTGTGTGATCCTGCCAACATGAACTATCTCACCGGATATGACGGCTGGTCCTTTTATGTGCCCCAGGCAGTTCTGGTGATCGACGACCAGGAGGAACCGGTGTGGATCGGCCGGAACATGGATGTCAACGGGGCGGTGCATACCGCGTTTATTAAAAAAGAAAACATGATCGGGTACCCGGATGACTATGTCCAGTCCCCGGTCAAGCACCCCATGAACTTTGTGGCCGACGTTATCAAACAAAAGGGGTGGGACAAAAAAAACGTGGGCGTGGAAACCGATGCCTATTACTACACAGCCAGAAGTGATGCGGAACTGAAAAAAACCCTGGGCAAAGACACACTGACAGATGCGAATCTGCTGGTGAACTGGGTGCGCATCATCAAGTCTGAAGCAGAGATAGCCCTGATGTGCCAGGCAGGCAAAATTGCGGAAAAGGTGATGGCCACGGCATTGGAAAACCTGGTGCCCGGCCGGCGGGAATGCGATGCCGTGGCTGCGGTGTTACAGGCCCAGGCATCGGGCACCCGGCAGTTCGGCGGTGATTACCCGGCCATCGTGCCCATGATGCCCACAGGAGAGAAAACCTCTGCCCCCCACCTGACCTGGACTGACGAACCCTACCAGGCCAACCAGGCCGTGAACCTGGAGCTGGCCGGATGCCGGCACCGGTACCACTGCCCCATTGCCCGTACCGCGTTTCTGGGACCCAATCCGCCGCAGAAACTGTCGGATCTGGCAGACATCACTGTGGAGGGATTGAACCTGACCCTGGACACCATCACACCGGGCATGACCGGCGAAAATGTGGAACGGGTATGGCGGGAGCATATCGCAAAAAAAGGGTTTGAAAAAGAATCGCGCATCGGCTATTCCATGGGCCTGAACTATCCGCCGGACTGGGGGGAGCACACCGCCAGCCTGCGGCCCGGAGACAAAACCGTTCTGGCACCGGGCATGACCTTTCACATGATTCTGGGCATGTGGATGGACAATTTCGGGTTTGAGTGCTCGGAATCTTTCCGGGTCACAGCCACTGGTACCGAAACCTTTGCCACGTTTGACCGCAAACTGTTCGTCATCAGGTAAAAGGGGCGCCCATGACTCAGGACCCGGCAAATATGGCATGGATAGACCAGGAGATCACAAAACTGGAACCGGAAATCATCCGGTTGTACCGGCATTTTCACCAGCACCCGGAAACGGGATTCAAGGAGTTCCAGACCGCTGCGTTCATCGAAACCTATCTGACTGACCTGGGCCTCGCCCCTTTCCGGGTGGCCGGCACCGGTGTGGTGGCCGTGCTGGACTCTGGACGGCCCGGTCCCACCCTGATGCTCAGGGCCGACATGGATGCCCTGCCTGTTACCGAAGCCACCGGCCTTTCCTATGCATCCCGGAACCCCGGAGTGATGCATGCCTGCGGCCACGACGCCCACATGGCCATGCTCCTGGCAGCGGCCAGCGTGCTTTGCCGGCACAAGGATGCCTTTTTGGGCCGGATCAAACTGGTATTCCAGCCCAATGAAGAAGTGGCCGGCGCCATTCACATGATCCACCAGGGGGTCCTGGAAAATCCGAAAGTGGATGCAGCCATGGGCATTCACATTTGGAGCCAGATCCCTTCGGGCCGGGTGGGCATCTCTTCGGGCACGGTCATGGGGGGCCTGGATGTATTTAAAATCAGAATCACCGGCAAAGGCGGCCACACCGGATATCCCCACAAGGCGGTGGACCCGGTGATTGCCGCCGCCGGCGTGATCCAGGCGGTCCAGGCGGTCCAGACCCGGCAAATAGATGCCCAGGAACCCTGCGTCATCATGTTCGGTAAAATTGCAGCCGGAGAAAAAGCCAATATCATCCCCTCCCATGTGGATCTGGAAGGCACCATCCGGTTTTTGCATGCCGCACCTGAAGAAAGCCCGGAAAACCCCACCCGGAAATTCATCCGTATCTGCCGGCACATCTGTGATGCCCACATGTGCACCTGCAAAATTGACATTGACCATGAAAACATCCCGCTGGTCAATGACAATGCCATGGTATTGCTGGCCAAAAAAACAGCTGTTCAGGTGTTCGGCAGCCCGGATGTCATTGTGCCTGCCCGGTATATTCCCAGTGAAGATTTCAGTGAATTCACATCCCGGGTACCCGGGGTGTTTGTGTTTTTGGGATGTGCGGATCCTGAAAAAGGAACCGATATCCCCCACCATAACCCGGGATTCAAAATCGATGAATCCATACTCAAGAAAGGAGCGGAATTTCATGTCCATGGTGCCCTCACATATCTGAACGGATAAGGTACCCTGGAAACCCGAAAACAATTTATCCAACATTTTTTTACGAAGGAGAACGCCATGAAACAGACACTTTCCAAACTGGCAATCATTTTTCTGGCAGGAATTTTCTGCCTGACAGCCTCCCATGCCTTTGCTGCCAACTATGCAGGCAAACCCATCAAGGCAAAACTGGCATCAGAAGAACTTGAAGGCGATTTTATGACCGTGTGGGCCAGAAATTTTTCAGATCACATGAAAAAATGGTCCGACGACAAAATTGATATCAATGTCTATCCATACGGCACCCTGGGGACTCTCGGCGATATCAATGAACTGGCCCAGATGGGGGTGGTGGAATACGTATTCTCCGATTATGCCTGGATCAGCGCGTTTGTTCCCCAGGCCCAGGTACTGACCCTCAACTACATCTTTCCCACAGAAGACGTCCCTGAAACCATTGACTGGATCGTGCGCAACGGAGAATTTTTCCCCCTGCTGGAAAAAGCGTTCCGGAAAAACGGGCTGGTGCCCCTGGCTGTCATGTTTGAAGGATGGCAATGGGTGACATCCAACAAAAAAATCACCTCGCTTTCAGACGTCAAGGGGCAAAAACTGCGGGTCATGTCCTCCAAACTGCTGGTGGAAGGCTACAAAGCCTATGGTGCGGTTCCCACCCCCATGGATTACGGCGAGGTATACTCCGGTCTGCAGATGGGGCTTATTGACGGACAGGTCAATCCGCTGTTCGCCATTAACAGCATGAAATTCTATGAAGTACAAAAATACTGCACCCAGCTCAAGAGTGAGCCTTTTTTAGGCATTCCCACCGTGAACCAGGAGTTTTTCGACAGCCTGCCCCAAAATGTCCAGGATGAAATGAAAAAATTCTGGGTGGATGCCATTATTCCGGCCGGTAAATGGATCATGGAAAAAAATGCAGCAGACAAGGAAAAGATGCTGGCAGCCAAACCCGAACTGGAATTCAATGTGCTGGATGATGCCGCCATCACCGAATTCGAGGCAGCAGCTGAAACCGTATATCCCAAATTCACCGAAATTGGCGGGGAAGGGGCTGATGAGATTCTGGCAGCCCTGCTCAAGGATGTGGAAAATGCCAAAAAAGCCCTGAAATAAAACTTGAAAAAAAGGCAGCCCTGTCAACCGGGGCTGCCCCGCACCTTAACACCAGAGGCACACCATGAACCCTTTGCAGCAAAAACCCACCCGGACCCGGCTCCAGCAGTTCAACCATATTATCGGGGTTCTGGTCAACGGACTGGAGGTCTCCATCCTGGTATCCTGCGTGGCTGCCCTGGCCATCCTTCTCATGGCCAATGTGTTTGCCCGCACCTTTTTTCAAAGTCTGTATTTTGCAGAAGAAGTCTCCATGTTCCTGGTCATGCTCATCACCTTTACCGGGGTGAGCTACGGGGTGAGAAAAGCCCGCCACATACGCATGGGCGCATTTTTAGATGCCATGCCACCGAAAATGGAAAAAACCTTTATCATGATCATTTGTCTTGTTTCTGCTGTTGTCATGGGCATCATGTGCATCTCTTCCTGGGATTACCTGATGAATGCCATGTCCAGGGGACACATGACACCGGCGCTGCGGGTGCCCAAATGGACATTTTATGTGATCATGCCCATCGGTTTCGGCCTGGCCGGTATCCAGTATTTTCGCACCATCATCAAAAATTTCACGGAACCGGATCCCTGGCAGTCTCCGGACCAGCAAAGCGAATATGAAGATGAAATCACAGGAGGACCATAAACCATGATGCTTTTCGGACTCAGTCTTCTGGTTATGCTGTTGTTCGGGTTTCCCTTTATGGTCACCCTGCTGGGGTCTTTGATTCTCTATATCGCTGTGTACATGCCCGAATTTGCCCCAAGAATGCTGGTCACCATGGTTCAGCAGGTCATCACCGGGGTCACCCCGCCGGCCCTGGTCTGCGTGCCCATGTTTATTCTGTCAGCATCCATTATCACCTCCGGGGAATCGGCGTTTCGACTGATCCGCATGATCAAGGTGTTTGTGGGCCACCTGCCCGGGGGTCTGCCCATAACCACCAACGCATCCTGCACCCTGTTCGGAGCGGTCTCCGGGTCTACCCAGGCCACGGTGGCCGCCATCGGCGGCACCATGCGGCCCATGCTCCTGGATGCGGGCTATAAAAGCTCCTTTACCCTGGGGCTGATCATCAATTCCAGTGACATTGCCTTTCTCATCCCCCCCAGTATCGGGTTCATCGTATACGGGGTAGCCACCTCCACCTCCATCGGCATGCTGTTTCTCGCAGGTATTCTGCCGGGATTAATGATACTGGTGATGTTCTCCATCTACTGCTATTTTTATTCAAAAATCAACCATGTGGGGACCCTGCCCAAAGCAACCACTGCCGAACGGATCGATGCCATCAAAGGGGGCCTGCCGGTAATGGGATTTCCCTTGATCATTGTCGGCGGTATTTACACCGGGATTTTCAGTCCGACGGAAGCGGCGGCTGCCGCTGTTTTTTACGCCCTGGTCCTTGAAACAATTATTTACAAAAGCCTGACCTTTGAACGGATTCTGGATGCCTTTCTCCAGACAGGGGTGATCACCGGGGTGGTATTCATCCTGGTGGGGGCGGGCCAGGCATTTTCCTTTCTCATTGGATTTCTCCAGCTGCCGGACCAGTTTCTGCCCCCGCTGTTCGGCACCGATCCCTCCATGCTCCGGGTGATCACCATCGTGGTGGTGGTATATTTTGTGGCCTGCATGTTTGTGGACCCCATTGTGGCTATCTTTATTTTAAGCCCAATATTTCAGCCCTATGTGGTGGGTGCCGGTGTGGACCCTATTCTGCTGGGCACCCTGGTTACCCTCCAGGCAGCCATCGGATCCGCCACCCCGCCGTTCGGCTGTGACATCTTCACGGCCCAGCTTATTTTCCGGCGGCCCTACCTGGAAGTCATCGGCCATGCCCTGCCATTTTTGCTCATCCTGATTCTGGCCACAGCACTGCTCATCACCTTTCCCCAGATCGCGTTGTTTTTGCCCAGCCTGGCCATGGGGGGATAACCAAAAAACAGATAACCGCCGGAGATCAGATGAAATACACCATCAAAAATCAGCAGGTATCCTATGGAGAAGCCATGGGCATACTGCTGCTGGACTCGGTCATCCCGTTTATTCCGGGGGATGTGGCCAATGCCACCACCTATGACTTTCCCGTGCGGTTCAAAAAAATACCCGGGTTCAGCGTGGCCCGGGCCGTGGGCAAAGACGACACCGTTTATGAAGATCTTCTGACGGCAGCCCGGGATCTGGCTGCCAACGGGGTTCGGGCCGTCACCGGAGACTGCGGATTCATGGCCCTGCACCAGCAGCGGCTGCAGCAGGACCTGGGGCTGCCGGTGTTTTTATCTTCGCTGCTCCAGATCCCCTTTATCCGGCACCTGGTGCCTGTCGGAACCGGCATCGGCATCATCACAGCTGACAGCCAGGGCCTGACCCCGGCCTTTCTGGAAAAGATCAAAATCCCCCCCGGCCCGGATCTGGTGATCCAGGGCCTGGAAACCTGTCCGGAATTTGCCGCTGCCGTTCTGACGGAAAAAGGCAGCCTGGATGCGGATAAAATCCAGGATGAGGTAACGGCAGCTGCCCGGAGTCTTCGGACACAGGGAGTGGGAGCGATCTTACTGGAATGCAGCGTATTGCCCCCCTATGCCCGGGCCGTACACCAGGCCACGGGCCTGCCGGTGTTTGATTACATCACCATGATCAATTATGTGTTCCATGCCCTGGAACCACACCGCTACCGCGGGTTCATGTGACAAAGCGATTCATCCATCCGGTCTTCAAGAACTGCCGAAGGTGACTGATGAATGGTATTCAAACCTTTACTTTAAGATATTTCAAAGTTATAATTCGAAATATCTTAAAGTAAGGAGGCCGATATGTGGATTGAACGTCAGATCAAAGACCGGGTGAACCGCTGTGTACAGTCCCGACCGGCTATCCTTGTAACCGGTGCCAGGCAGACGGGAAAAAGCACGCTGCTTCAGCACATGTTCCCTGACACCACCTATATCACCTTTGATCATCTGCAACAGGTGGAAGCAGCCAGGGAAGCACCGGAACAGTTTCTTTCCCGGTTTCTGGATCCGGTGATTCTCGATGAAATCCAGTATGTCCCTGAATTGTTCCGGGAGTTGAAAATTGTCATCGATAATCATCGAGAGCGTTACGGCTGGTGGATGATGACCGGCTCCCAGCAGTTCTCACTCATGGAACAGGTCAGCGAGAGTCTGGCCGGAAGAATCGCCCTGCTCCGCCTTGAAACCCTGAGCGCCATGGAACTGCGGCAGGCAAAGGTCCCTGATCCGGACCGGTTTCTTTTCCGGGGCGGATATCCGGAACTGTGGGCCAACAAACACCTGACCATGACCGATTTTTTTGAAAGTTACGTCCGCACCTATGTGGAACGGGACCTGAAAACCATTATAGATGTAAAAAACCTGAGCGATTTCAGACGGTTTTTCAGGGTGGCTGCCACCCGGACCGGCCAGCTGCTCAATTACCGGGGTCTGGCTGCAGATGTCGGGGTTTCCGACGTCACCATCAAAAAATGGATCCACGCCCTGGAGATCAGCGGCCTGATTTACCTGCTGCCGCCCTTTTACGCCAATATCGGCAAACGCCTGGTCAAATCCCCGAAACTGTATTTCGGTGATCACGGTCTGCTGTGTCACCTGCTGGGCATTGACAGTGACGCGCAATGGCATGACCACCCCCTTAAAGGCAGCCTCTGGGAAAATCTGGTGATGATGGAACTGATCAAAACCATGGACCTTCATCCGGGCACAGACCTGTTTTTCTACAGGGACCAGAACGGAGTGGAGATCGATTTTCTCATTGAAAAAAATGACCGCCTGATTCTAATGGAAGCAAAAGCCGGGGAGCGGTTTGCCCCGGAAAAACTGCACTTCAGCCGGGTCACCCCCCTGCTGGGCAACCGGTACCAACAGGTTCACAACCTGCTGGCCCTGAACATGCCGGGAAAAGAGATATTGCCCCGAAAACAGTTTGTGTGTTTCAACCCGCTGCATACCAGCCCGGCCGCTGCGGCCGACAGTCCGTCATCTGCCTGAAAACATCCGCATGTATTTGGAATCCTTTCGTGGACCTGAAACAATTCGATGCAGGTGTTCTGTGGTCCGCTTGTACTCTTTGGGTTCGACCCGTGGGGGGCGGTGCTGGTTGCCCTTACCCGTCTGTCCCGGTTGACAGGGTGTAGGGCATGCTGCACTAAACGGCAAAAACTGCGGGCAGGTATGTCCTCAAACAGTTTGCCGTTCTTAACGCTCCGCATGCCCACACCCTGTAACAACCGTCCCAGAATGGGATTCGAGCAACCAGCACCACCCCCCACTAGCCGAGGAAATAAAGCTGACGGCCCATGGCAAGGCGGGAGCCCCCGGTGGTGCCTTCCTGCAGGACTGTCAGAGCCCCCAAGGATCTCAGGCCGGCAGGAAGGCACCACCGGGGGCGGCATACATGCCAAGCGGTTCAATGTTATCCCAGGGCCACTGCCTGTCTCTCAGCGGCCGACTGCCGGGCGGCGCCTTTGCGCTTCTTCCGGGCCGTGACACGGTCTACGGAGACAAAATCCACGGCTTTGACATCGCAGAACCGCACGCACTGGGGATCACCACCGCACAGATCACATTTGAACACTTGGTGGGTGGTCATATTGTACCCCATGGCACCGAATGGACAGATACCCACACAGGAACGGCACCCGATGCACACCTCATGGTCCACTTTTACAAATCCGAAGTCCGGGTCCCTGGAAATGGCCCGCACAGGACACACATTCATACAGGGGGCATCTTCACACTGCTTGCAGATCACCGGGATGTAGATTCCCTCCTGTTCCCATTTCACCACCTGGATCCGGCTTTTGGCCGGGTTGGACACCCCTTCGTGCATGACGGAACATACCTGTTCACACAGACGGCAGCCCGTGCATTTATCCGCATCAACTGTCAGAAATTTCTCCATTGTTTTCTCCTCATACATATCTAGAGCAGACGGGTGGGTTCATTTTCCAGACCCAGCCGCTGTAAGGTTTCAGAAGTGGGCACCCCGTGTTTATCCCATCCGTGATGTTCGTAAAATTCATCAATCATGGTGTTGAACTTGTCTCTGTCAATTTTTTTACCGATCACATCCGGGGCGCCTCTGCGGCAGGGTTCATCAAAATACCGGTGGTTCAGGGTATCGCCTTTTTTAAGATCATTGCGGGTCAACCCTTCTCTCAGGTTGAACAGCCGTTCCAGGTTGTTGCACCGTTCTGCTGCATCCCAGATCTCTTTGGGGGTGAATTCAAGCCCGGTATTGTAATAAATCACCTTGGGCCAGTCTTCAAAGTTCGGAAGTGTGGCGCCCAGAAACACGGTGTGGTATTTACAGATCCCCAGACAGTCCACTGCCATATATACATTTTCCTGCCAGAACACCTGCCAGGGTTTTCCTATATATTCGGTGTGTTCGGAAGACAAGGGCCCGTCATAGGGAACCGGAGAACCATAGATCTTACGCAGCACAGGTTCGGGCAGGTGGTACAGATCAATGGCCGGCCGGGAACGCAGATGGTCCGATCCCCTGGAGGCGGTGGCGATGTTCAGGGCCAGGCCCGGGGTGGCCCGCTCATCCGAGTGCAGGTTGTTCATGCCCTTGACCTGGATCAGGTAGTCAAAGGAATTTTTTCCGATCTTTTCAGCAGCCGGAATCCCGCCGTCCGCCAGGACATTGCCCAGCCAGCCTGTGCGGGTGCAGATGTTGTGCACCATCTGGAGCAACGCCTCATCATTGCCGAACCGCAGGTCGAGGCCTTCGGTCTCCTTGCTTGTGAGAATCCCCAGCTCGTAAAGCTCCATGGCCCAGGCGATCATGCTGCCGATCTCCAGGTTGTCTACTCCGTATTGGTTCACCAGGTGGTTGCCTGTCAAAACGGTTTCCGCGCTCTTGCAGTCCGGTTCCGCACCGAATGCTCCCAAAGAGGTGTATTCCGGGCCTTCATCATATTTGCCGGCATACAGCCCGGACTGGATCTTGTACTGGGCACGGCAATGCACCTGGCACCCGAAACATCCGGTCATGTGGTGGGGGCCGATGGTTTCGGTGGCAATATCGTCAATGGCTTCAGGCTCTATTTCATCGGCATATTCCATCTGGTTGTACTGAAAATTTCTGGTACGCACTCCGCCCCAGCAGTTGGTGGCCCCCCAGATAAACGGAGTCCCCAGGGCGCCCTGGATCTGATTGACTTTGGCGCTGGTGATCTGTTCGATGAATTTTTTATTGTGCTCCAGGGCATCCACGGGATGGGCGATCTTCACATCCATGGTACCCCTGACAGCCACGGCTTTAAGATTTTTGGATCCCATGACGCAGCCCAGGCCGGTGCGGCCCCCGGCATTTTTGATACCGGTCATGACGCAGGCATAGGTCACCAGGTTTTCACCTGCCTGGCCAATGACCATGCTTTTTATTTCCTGGTCATCGAGTTCTTCCCGGATGGCCCACTGGGTATCTGTACTGTTTTTTCCCCACAGATGACCGGCATCCCGGATCTCGATGTCTCCATTGTGGA
Source organism: Desulfotignum sp. (assembly GCA_011390635.1). GTDB lineage: Bacteria > Desulfobacterota > Desulfobacteria > Desulfobacterales > Desulfobacteraceae > Desulfotignum. The sequence continues at coordinate 90,242 of JAABSA010000003.1, forward strand.
TCCACAGATACACGGGTTTGTCCGCCTTGCCCGTGATCACCAGGTGGTGAAATCCGGCCCATGCCATTTCAGGGGCAAAAAATCCCCCCATGTTGCACGATCCCAGAAGATTGGTCAGCGGGGATTTGGCCATCACATGGGTGCGGGCCGTGGCAGATGCACAGGTGGCGGTCAACAGCCCGCCGCTGACAATCAAGGGGTTTTCAGGCCCCACAGGATCGCAGCCTTCGGGTGCGTGGTTGTAAAGCAGATAAGCATCCATACCCCGGCCGCCGATGAATTTTTTCCTCAGTTCCAAAGGGATGGGTTTGATCTCCACCTCACCGGTTGACAAGTTGATATAGGCTATTTTACGGTCCAATGCCATGTTGTATTCCCTCCTTAATCTAATTGGAATCGCCGTCAGACGCTCCGGTTTTTTTCTCCAGGATGTCCTGGGCCAGTTTACGGTTAACATCCCAAACAGGACCACGGATTCTGGGCAGTTGCGGTGTCACCCAGAACAGGCGGTAGGTCATGCCGCAGGTGGGGCATGAGATCTGCTTGCTGCCGGGAGCCGGTGAGAGCCGTCCCATGCAGCTGGGGTTGTGGCACCTCACTTTACCGAAGGTTCGGGTGCTGCGAAGCGATTCAGAGGAAGAAACTCTTTGTTGTTCAGCCATGGTACACTCCTTGACAAATGGTTGGGACAAATTTTATCCAGACCCTTAAAAACGATACATACCGTTTCAGTTCATTATAATGAATTTTTATATCAGAGAATCATCAAAAGTCAACTCTTTTTTTTACTAAAATACCTATATATATCAAAGCTTTTATTTTTAATTTGACATATCGGCCGTTTCAGTATAAAAATATTGGTAACCATTTTTGTTCGCCATGTTGAATTTTTCATGCAAACCAACTTGTAAAGGGACCATAATATGCAATTACGGCGAGAACAACTGGAAATCAATCCAGAAAAATGCACCGGGTGCAGGCGATGCATGATTGCCTGCTCCATGAAGCACCATGGCCGAATCGATCCCGGCCTTTCCAGAGTGGACGTGATCCGGCTTACCCCCCAGGAACTTGATGTGCCGGTCATCTGCATGGCCTGCGACATTGCCCCCTGCATCAAGGTGTGCCCCATGAACGCCCGGATCCGGCAGGCCAACGGTACGGTGGTTACAGATGCTGATGTATGCATCGGATGCCGGGCCTGCGTGTACATCTGTCCTGTGGGCAGCCCGAAAATAAATCCTCACACAGGAAAGACAATGACCTGTGATATGTGCCAAGGTGAAACCGAACCCTGGTGTGTGGCCGCCTGCCGGCAGGAAGGCGCCTTGAAGATGTGTACAGATGGCGCCATATCCAAAAACAGTGCAAGACAGGCCGCTGACCGGTCCAGAAAAACATACCCCCGCAAATAATGCGTAACAATTTTATATAAAGGCAGGCGTGTTATGAAACTTGTCATCATTGGAAACGGCATTGCCGGCAACCAGGTGGCGTTTGATGTCCGCAAAAAAGACAAAAACGCCGAGATTGTTATTCTTTCTGCAGAAAATGTTCCTGAATACGACCCCTGTTCTCTGCCCTATTATCTCGGGGGCGAATGCAGGCACGCGGATGTTTTCAGAAGAAAACCAGGCGACTATGCGGCCAGCAGCATTGACCTTGTGTATGACAGCCAGGTGTTGTCCATCGACCCCGAATCAAAAACCGTCACTACCCGCACCGGCGAAAATATCAGCTATGACACCCTGGTGCTGGCCCATGGCGGTGACCTGTTCATCCCCCCCATTCCCGGCATTGACAACCAGGGGGTGTTTTCCTGCAAACAGCTTGCGGAAACCGAAAAACTGGCGGCCCACAACGGCCGCAGTGCAGTGGTCATCGGATCGGGTGCCATCGGTATCGAAGCGGCAGAAGCATTAAAGAGAAAAGGATATGCCGTATATGTCATTGAACTGATGGACTGGATTCTGCCCTCCCTGTTTGATGAAGCAACCGCCGGACGACTGGAAACCGAATTAACCGGTTACGGGATTCATGTGTTTACCAAAGAAAAGGTAATTAAAATCAAAGGCGCGGGAACAGTCACTGCCGTGGTGACAAACCTGCGCACCATTGACTGTGACACCGTGGTGGTGGCCACCGGTGTGGTACCGGGAACGGCCCTTGCCCGGACTGCTGGTATCGACACCGGCCGGGGCATCCAGGTGAACCGGCAGTTGCAGACCAGTGTACCCGATATCTATGCCTGCGGCGACTGCGTGGAAACCATTGACGCCTGCACCGGCGAAACCGCCATGTTCCAACTCAAGCACAACGCCATTGAACAGGCCCAGGTGGTTGCCAGAAACATCACGGGAGAGCCCGCCCGTTACCTGGGGGCCTATGCCTTTGCCCGTGCCCATTTTTTTTCCACCCATGCTGCCACTTTCGGCAAAACCCAGCGTGCCACCGACTGTATCCTGGGAGACAAACGCATCATTGAAAGAGAAGACGGCAAAAATTACCTGCGGGTGGTGCTGCTGAACAACCAGATAGTGGGGGGCCAGGCCATCGGCACATTTGCCGACGGTTTAGGCCTTCTCATCGGCGCCATGTGGCGCAAGGATGACATCATGGAGATTGCCGCAAAAATGCGAAAGACCCCCAAAGGCGGAGCGGTTCACAGCTGGCCCATGCTGCGGCTGGGGAACCTGCTGGGATTTTGATATCGGGTTTTTTGACACAGTCTTTCAAAAACCTGGATCACCCCCCGGCCAGGAAGGTGACGATCTGGATATCATCCCCGGGCTTCACCGGTTTTTCCAGCTCACCGGGAAACGCGCTTTCCGCGTTCAGATAGATTTCAATATGACCATGCAGCTGCCCCTTTTTATTGAACAGTTCCTTTTCCATGTCCGGATATTGGCTGACCAGATCCGCCAAGGCCCGGCCCACGGTATCCCCCTGGGCAGTGATGTCCTTTCTGCCGTCGGTATGCTGCCGGTGCACCAAATGAATATGAATATTTACCGTCATGCTTATCCCTTCCGCTTACAGCTTTTTTTAATCCATCTATCACTTATTTTGATATTGGTCCCATTATCAATTCTTGTTGTTTATCAGGTAACTTCCATCCAATCGTTTCCACATTTGTTCAAGTTTTTTATCCAGGATCTCAACTGCTTCATCATACTCATCCTGTTTTATTTTACCGGTTTTTAATCGTGATTGAATTATAAACAATTCGTTGTCATACCATTTATCCGGATCAAAATTATAGGTCATGGTAATTTCACTCATCCAAAACGCATTTTTGTACCTGTTAAAAAATTTGGTGGAGATGGCCTTTGCCCTTTTTTCTATACCTGTTTCAAAATTCTGACAGATATTTTTTCAACAAGGGTTTTTGTTTTTTCCTTGTAAGCAAGCATATGTGGTGCGGACAAATGTGCCGTCAAATCCCCCAAACTGTTCCACTTTTCGATGACCGTGACAACATGATCATTTTTCTCCTGGGGAGGCAGACCTGTCGGAACGTCGACGGTCGGGACATATTCGATACACCCCTTTTCTTTGAGCACTGCCGGCATATTGGATGTAAAAATTTCCAGAAATCTGGATACCTGCCCTTGCTTTATCTGTATTGACGCAATGACATGGATCATTTCGTTATCTCCTCATATAATTTCTTAAATTGTCACCTCAAACTATCCCTGATATTTGGCCTTGAGGAACGCCAGAGATTCATTGATGGCGGTCATGGCCAGGTCCAGGTCCGCCCGGGTGTGGCGGAACGATATATAGGCGTGGTGGAAGGGTGTGAAAAAAAACCCCTTGCGGATGAGCTGGGTGTAGAAATCGGTACGTTTGGCCTTGTAGGTGCCTTCCGGATCCTTGTCAAAGGTGATATAGAACATCGGGGGAATGCCGGTGAGTTTTGCTCCCACATCATGGGTGTCGATGGCCTGCTGGATTTTGGCCATGAACGCTTCCCCCTTTTGCCAGATATCTTCCAGAACCTGGTCCCGCTCCAGGATCTCGATGGTTTTCAGGGCTGCCACGAATGCATCGCTGTTGGGAAAGAACGTGGAGGAGATGAACAGCTTGTGGGATGCGGCCATCATGATCTCCTCTTTTCCCGTGACCACAGAGATGGGATATCCGTTGGCAATGGCCTTGCCCAGGACACTGATGTCCGGAGTGACCCCGTAGTACTTCTGGGCACCGCCCATGGACACCCGGAACCCGGTGCGGATCTCGTCATAGATCAGGACCGCGCCGTATTTACGGGCGATCTCCTTGACCCCTTCCAGAAATCCGGGCACCGGGACCTGCATCTCCTGGTGGTTGGGGTGGCCGAAGGGGGTCATGATAATGGCGGCGGTGTCGGATCCGTGTTCAACCATGAGCTGTTCCAGCTGATCCAGACGGTTGTACTGGAACTCGAACACATCTTCAAAAAACTTGGACGGGATCCCGCCCTTCATCTCCACACACCAGTCATGCCATCCGTGATACCCGCACCGCATCACCTTGAGTCTGCCGGTGTGGGCCCGGGCGATGCGGATACTGGCGGTGGTGGCGTCCGACCCGGTTTTCAGAAAAATGCTCATCTCTGCCGAGGGCACCAGATCCCGGATTTTCTCCGCCAGCCGGTTCTGAAATTTCTGGGTCAGGGTGAAACAGAACCCTTTGCTGCTGACCTGGTCATACACGGCCCTGTCCACTTCTTCTTCTCTATACCCTAAGATAATGGGGCCGTATCCGCACAGAAAATCGACAAATTCGTTGCCGTCCACATCGGTAAGGCGGCAGCCTTTGCCGGATTCCAGAAAAATGGGATATTCCCCGTTGATGAAATCCGTGGGTTTTCTGGCTCCCAGGACCCCGCCCGGCACCAGTGTGCATGCTTGTTCAAACAGTTCAAGGCTTTGGCTGATATTCAGCCTGGGTGTCTCTTTCATGGCATATCTCCTGTGACAGGTAAGCTCTTTATTTGTCCGGTGTAAACATGGATTCGATTTTCTCACTCTGGTGGATCTTCGCCCCCCGGCCCAGGAAAATCTTCAAAAAGATATCCGGGTCGATGCAGCCTTCCGGTGCCACCACGCCCTTGACCGTGACATGGCCGTCATCCATCATCAGGGCGGCAATGGAGGCCGGCAGTCCGGTGCCCGGTGCCATGCGGCCCACCATGTCCGCAGTATAGGTGACACGATTGCCCGCCCGCCTGCCCTTTACAATCACTTTCAGGCCCGAAGACTGTGGTCCGTTATCCCGGCCCCGGGGAATTTTCTCCCACAGTTTCAGCGCCAGGTCATAGGGGGCAACCTCGATCCCCTTGAGGTCCAAAGGCTCTGTGCTCAACAGCCCGGTGGCTTTTTGTTCTGCAATCAGTTCATCCACCCACAACGGGATCAGGGCGCCTTTGATGATCACGTTTTTGACCCCCTTGATATATCTGGGGAGGGTCAGGGGCTGGGGATGGCCCACATACCGGACATGGCAGATACCAAGGGGGTCCAGAAACTGTTCGGCCACCACCTCCGTACCCCCTTCCACCTGCACCAGCTCGCCGTTGATATACTGGGGAATGTTGCCCAGGGTCATGTGCAAGGAATGGTCCCAGGCGGCCCCGGCCAGCTCGGCAATGCTCACCACCCAGTAAAGATAGATGTCATCCACCTCATCTAAGCGGTCCGCATACCATTTCACCAGAACATTGTTGGTGCCGGGATCAGAGCCCATGCCGGTGAGCACGGTGATGCCGGCTTCTTTTGCAAGCTGGTCAATGTCTGATTCAAACAGAATCTGGGTGCCTTCATAATCATCACAGATATCAATATAATTTTTTTTAGCCGCCACCGCCGCCTTTGCCACGGGCACAGCGGTCTTGTAGAACGGGCCAGCTGTGTTGATGACCACATCGGTATTTTTGAATGCCCTTACCATCCCATCATGGTCATTGACATCCATTTTCACCAGTGTGGTTTTATCACTTTCCCGCAACTTTTTTGACAGACGTTCCGGGTCCGGGTACAGGTCTGCCAGAACAATCTCCGTAACCTTGTCCTGTTTTACAAGATCCCGGGCAACCCCCTGACCCATTCCACCAACACCGCCGATAATCAATGCTCGCATGTAATCTCCTCCTCGTTTGGGGCCAGCGTGGTGGGGCAACCACTTATACTGTTGCTGATCCCACCTCAGGATCCTTTTGTTGACCCCCTTGTTGTGTTATATTTTAAGGATCAGGGCCGCGGCGGTATCGCCGGCAGCACAGCCCGTGAACAAAAGGTACCCGCCGCCCCTGGCTGCCAGTTCCTCAATGCCTTCAATGATCAGGCGCCCGGCTGTGGGAGCCTGGGGATGGCCGAAGACCAGCGATGACCCATAGTTGTTCATGGTGGAAAGATCGATGTTCATCTGGTCTGCCATATAGATGTCATTGGCGGAAAACGGATTGTGGGTCTTGATCGCTGTCACATCCTCAATCGTTATGCCCGCCTTTTCCAGGGCCATTTGGGCCGCCGGAACCACCGCCATGGCCATGAACCCTTTTTTGGCCCGGGCATATCCATAGGACACCACCCCGGCATCCAGGTCCGGGTTGTGACTCAAGCGGGCCGCCTGCTCCTTTGTGGTCACGATCAGGCCGCAGCTTCCGTCCGCCGGATGGGTCTGGGACCCGAAGGTATGGGCCCCGTCCGGCAGCACCGGCCTCAGTTTGGACAAGCCTTCCGCCGTGGTGGGCATGATGCCTTCATCTGCCTCAATGGTCACGCTTTTCTTTTTCGACACCTGCAGGGTCACCGGAAACATAAACTGTTTCTGAAACGCCCGGTCGTCTGCCAGGGCATCCTGGTACTGGGCATACCGCATCAGGGCCACCTCGTCGCACTGTTCTCTGGTGATGCCGGCTTCCTTTGCCACATTTTCAGCGGTCTGGATCATGGCGTTTTTGGCCCAGGGGTCATGGTTGAACTGGTCCATGACCCAGTTTTCACTGATCACCTGGCCGCCGGGACCGTTGGGGTTGGGCCAGATCGTATGGGGCCCGTTGGAGCACCGGTCCGTCATCAGGGTGAACACACAGGCATAACACCCGGTTTCGATCCCCATGGCCGCCTGGAACACGGCGGTGGTGGAGGTGGAGCAGGCCTGGGAAAGCCAGGCACCTGAGATGGTGTCCGCTCCCACCAGTGCCGCAGCCCAGGGACCGCCGTAAAAGATATGGGGCTGTCCCACCGTAGCCCCAAGGATCAGGTAGTCAAAATGATCCGGAGCGATGTTCCGGGATGCCAGCCAGGATCTGGCGGTAGCCGCCCCCAGCACAATGGCGTGTTCATTGGCAAAACTGCCCTGCCACCGGGCAAACGGTGAGGAATAATACCCTTTATAGGGAATGAATGCATGGGTCAACATAATGGATTTTCCTGACATGTCTGGTTTATATATGAGGTTATCACTGATTGTACCGCTTCAATATGGCTTCCAGCACCGCACCGCCGACAGCCCTGGCTTTTTCAGAAATGGTGTTATGAACTGCTGCGGAACCCCGGGGATCGATATCCCCGATTTTGCATCCTGCCGGCACCCGGGTGCGGTTGCGGATCATACCGCGGATCATACCATCGATTTTTGCTGTCACCGCTATACCATCCACTTGACCCAGGATCTCATTTTTTTTCACCAGATCACCGATAACCCGTATGGATTCAAATTGGCCGTCACAGGGGGACCGGAGCACCCGGTCCGCAGACACCCCGCAGATGATGCCGGGGATACCGGTATCTGCCTGGGCCGACCCCTTTTCGATAATCCGGCCCAGATCATGCCCCCGGTTGGTCTCGATGACACAGTGCACATCCTCTCCGGCACAAAACCCGGGTCCCAGTCCAATGACCAACGGGGCTTCCCCCATACCCGTACCCAGATTTTTTTTGGCAATAATGGCATCGATCACCACATGGGGGACAAGATCCGAAATCACAACCCACCCCGGATCCACCAGTACCGGAATCTCCCCGGCATCCCAGATCCGGGATATTTCGGAAAGGTTACCCGCATTGCGGGCGGTGATCCCTTCCACCGTGATGGCTCCGTCATACACTGCCTCGCAGAAACTCACACACCGCCGCACCGCCATGGGCATATCTGTTTCCAGCATTACCAGGTGCCGAAAATTGGCCCTGAAAAGCCGGCAGGCCAGGCCGGTGGCCATCTCCCCGGCCCCCTTGATCACGATGACCAGATCTTTGAGAGACGGTACATGGCCTCCCTCATTTACCTGCGCGGCATCGGTCATATTGTTTTCAATGGCATCCATATTTTTTGCAAACCATCCTGTTCAGCTGTTTTATACCCGCCCCCTTCGGGTGCCTTATGACCGGCCCGAGATTGGCATCTGACGGTCCTGTCATACGGCACCCGAAGGGGGCTATGTCAATATATGTGACGCTGCATCTACATGTGAGTACCCTGTATCCGGCCAGGGATCCCCGAAGCCCTGACAATTCGAATAGAGATCTCCCCGGAGGGCTCCGACTGTTCAATCAGATTGACAGCGTCCAGTGTCGGGCGGGTCTTGTGGGTCGAATCCCATTCTGACGCGGTTGTTACAGGGTGTTGGGCATGAGGAGTGTAAAGAACGGCAAACTGTTTGAGGACATACCTGCCCGCAGTTTTTGCCGTTTAGCGCAGCATGCCCTACACCCTGTCAACCGGGGAAGACGGGTGAGACACACAAGACCCGCCCCACACGGGTCCCACACAGGATGGCCGGATCTGCCGTGGAGGCGGATCATTTTACCGCCTGCCGCTTCTCCCGGATGGCCGCCACAATCTTGTCCGGCGTCAACGGAAAACTGTCCATATACACCCCGATGGCATTGGAAACCGCCCCGGCATAGGCCTGGGCCGCAGACATGGCAATGGACATGCCCGCCTCCTTGGCACCGTACGGCCCCCTGGGATCCACCGATTCCACGATGATACCGGTGATCTCCGGCATGTCACAGGCCAGGGGCACCTTGTACTCCAGCATGGTGGGGTTCAGGCACCGTCCCTCCCGCCAGTCATGGTATTCGGTAAGCATACCCCCCTGCCCGCCCATGGCCACGGACCCTTCAAACTGCCCTTCCAGCACCAGGGGATTCAACGCTTTTCCCACATCCTGGCAGGCCACGGCATTGAGCACGGTCACCTGTCCGGTGTCCGGATCCACCTTCACCTCGATAATGGTGGTACCGAAGGAGAACGCCTCGCACATCTGGCCATAGGGGTTGGACACCCATTCCCGCTTCATGTCCACCCTGGGCCAGTACCCGCCTTCCGCATTCACCGAGGTGAAATTGAGCAAGGCCACCCGCACCGTCTTTTTGATGGACACAGATTTTTCCGGGTGATCTGTCACAAAGATCATGCGGTTTTTGGCGGTCAGTTTGTCCGGATCGGTCTTCAGGATTTTGGCCGCCACATCAAACAGTTTTTTCCGGCAGTTGGCCGCCGCATTCTTCACCGCCTGGCCCCCCACAAAGGTGGACACCTGGGAATAGGACCCGGGATCCGAAGAGGTAGTTTCCGTGTCCGCAGATACCAGGTGGATATCCTCAGGCAACAGCCCCAGTTCTTCGGCCGCGATCTGCACCAGCATGTTTTCATTGCCCTGGCCGTTGTCCACCACCCCGGACATCACCGTGGCCTCACCGTCTTCATTGAACTTGATAAAAGACTGGGATCCGCCCCGGATCCCCATGGGAAAGCCTGTCTGCACGGAGTTGGTGCCGATACCGATGCCGTGGAACGGCGGCAGTTTGCCGAATTTCTCGTGCCAGTTGGCTGCGGCGGCCGCCTTTTTGATGGTCTCATCCATGGCGCAGGACCACACCTGGGATCCGGTACTGGTGAACTCTCCGGGCTGCCGGGAATTTCTCAGGCGCATCTCTACCGGATCGATCCCTAAGTGTTCGGCGATCATGTCCAGCTGGGTGTCCAGGCCGCAGGCAAACCCGCGGCCGTGGACCCGGATCATGCCCCGGATGGGCTTGTTGGTGTAAATCCGGTACCCGTTGTACCGCACCGATTCCATGCGGTAGGCCTGCTCCATGGACAAAAACGGCACGGACGTGGCAATGGGACCGGTGGAAGAGTAGGCCCCGCCGTCCATATAGCAGGTGGTTTCTCTGGCCAGAACCCTGCCCTCCTTGTCCACCCCGGTCTTATGGGTGGTGATCATGGCATGGCCCTGGCGGGTGGCAATGGTGTTCTCCTCCCGGGTAAACACGATCTTCACAGGACATCCGGTTTTTTTGGCCAGCAGCGCACAGATATAGTCGGCCGGGCAGATCTCGGACCGGCCCCCAAAGGCACCACCGATGGTGATCTTTCTCACCTTGACCTTGTGCAGCGGAATCTTGAAGGCATTGGACAGCGGCTTGGATTTCATGTGGGGCCCGCCATTGGGCATCCAGATCTCCAGGCAGTCGTCAGCATCAAACCGGGCCGCCACAGCATAGGGCTCCCCGTGAAAATAGGATTCCTCAGGCGCGGTAAAGGTGTCCTCCCGGATGTAGTACGCTTTCTTGAAATTCTCATCCACGGATCCAGTATCGATGTTGACATGGATGTTGATGTTGTTGGGGAACTCCTCGTGGATGGGTTCTGCATCCGTGGTCATGGCGGTCATGGGATCGAATACCGCAGGCAGCACCTCATATTCCACATGAATCAGGTCCAAAGCGGCCAGGGCGGTTTCCTCATCCACGGCAGCCACGCCGGCCACCTCATCACCGATGTACCGTACCTTTTCGGTCTGGATGAACTGCTGATCCCTTGTATAGGCAAACACCCCCCATTTGACCCCTTCGGTGTCCGCGCCCGTTACCACGGCCTTGACCCCCGGCAGGGCAAGAGCCTTGGATGTATCAATATTTACAATTTTTGCATGGGCATGGGGGCTGCGCAAAATTTTTCCCACCAGCATGCCCGGCAGCTTGAGATCGGCCGTATACCGGGCCTTTCCCATGACCTTGGCCCGGGAATCCACCCGGGGCATCCGTTTTCCAATAATGGAATAATCAGTCATGGTCCCCTCCTGAGTCTTTAGTATGGCAGTCCGGGCAACCGGATTCGGGCCGGGCCGCATGGGCCACGGCATCCACGATCTTGGCATACCCGGTGCACCGGCAGATGTTGCCGGAAAGTGCCTGGCGTAACTTCTGCCGGTCCGGGGAAGGATTTTCATCCAGCAGGGCTTTGGCCGAAATGAGCATGCCCGGCGTGCAGAATCCGCACTGCACCGCCCCGTGATCGATAAAAGACTGCTGCAAAGGGGACAGGGTGTCCTCATCTGCCAGGCCTTCCACCGTGGTCACGGCACAGCCGTCCGCTTCCAGGGCCAGGGTCAGGCAGGCCCGCACCGGGTGTCCGTCCAGCAGCACGGTGCAGGATCCGCAAACCCCTTCGCCGCACCCTTCTTTGGACCCGGTCAGGTCCAGGTAATCCCGAATCACCTCCAGCAGGGTGTCATTTGACTTTACCGGAAGGGTCTGCTGCTGGTCGTTTACTGTCAATGTTATATCAATGGTCTGCATGATTACCTCGCTATTTTCATGGATGCCTGCGCTGCTGCCAATTCCAGAGCCCGGATCACCATTGTTTCGACCATGGCCTGGCGGTAAGGCAGAGCGGCCCCGGCATTGTGGGCCGCAAATGCGGCAGCCGTGTTCATGGCATCTTTACCGGCCTGTGCAACGGCGGCAATGTCATCGAACCTTTTACCGGCCAGGGACTGGGATACCTTGGCCAGGAACAGGGGAGATCGGCCCATGGCCCCCACCACGATCCGGGCCGACTTGATACACCCGGCATCATCCGGGTCCGGCACCAGCCGCACTCCGGCGCAAACAATGGGATAATCGATGGCAGATCGAAAGGAGAGCCGCTGATAGACGGACACCGCCCCCGGCACTATAGGAATATCGATTCTGGTCAGCAGTTCATCGGGCTGCATGTCAAAGGGATGAATCCCGTCCGTGGTGTAAAAGGCATCCAGGCTCACCTGGCGCTCCCCTTTGGAACTGCACAGGTTCAATTGCGCCCCCAGCGCCATCAGAGCCGCTGCACCGTCAGACTGGCAGGTGGAATTGCACCGGTCCGCCTCCTCCCTGGCATAGCAGATCTTGCCCCCGTCCTTGTGGCAGGGCTGTCTGCCGGTCCGGTGAAATTGTGACTGGTTGTAATGGATGCACCGGTTGTCCTGGAGAATATTGCCGCCGATGGTGCCCCGAAAATGCTGGATGGACACCGCGCCGATACGCTCACAGGCCTGGCCCAGGGCCGGGGCCTGCTGCTGCACCCGGTTCGACCGGATCACATCGATGATGGGTGTTTTGGCTCCGATGGACACCATTTCGGACGTTTCTTTGATATACGACAAGGTATCCAGGTGTTTGAGGCTCACCAGGACTTTCGGGACAGCCAGCCGATGTTTCATGCGCACCAGCAGATCAGTGCCTCCGGCCAGAACCCCGGCATTGTCCCGGTGTTCATCTAAAAGCGCCAGCACCCCTTCCAGGGTGTCGGGGCTGTGGTATGTAAACTGTGGTAGCCGCACGTGTCTTTCTCCTTTGTTAGCTGTTAGCTGTCAGGTCCCGGTCTGCGGCAGGGAAATACGTCTGTCCTGGCAGCCGCCTCTACCGAGACGCTGGCTCATTTTAACAGACCTGGCAGATACAATACAATCTGGGGGAACAGCATCATCAAAATCACGCAGAGGATATAGGCCGGCAGAAAATAGGCCACCCCCTGGAACACCCGCTCCAGAGGCACATCCTTTGCCATCCCCCCCACCACATAGGTGGTGGCCCCCACCGGCGGGGTCACCGCCCCCAGGGTAGTGACGATGGTGATGGTCACCCCGAACCAGATGGGGTCATACCCCAGCTCCATGGCCACCGGAAAAAAGATGGGTATGGTAATGAGCAAAAGGGCCAGGGCATCCATTACCGCACCGCCCACAATGTAAATCAAAAAGATAATGGCCATGATCGTGACCTTGGAAAACGGCAGCGCCACTACCCAGTCGGCAATATTGAAGGGAATCCTTGTGATGGCGAGAAAACGGCCGAAAACCATGGCACCGGTGATGATCACGATCACCATGCAGGAAATTTTCAACGTGTCGAACACGGCATTGTAAAAATCCTCCCAGGACAGGCTTTTCTGCACCACGCCGATGACCACTGCAAAGAACGCGCCGATGGCCCCGGCTTCTGTGGGGGTGAACAACCCGAAATACAGCCCCAGCATCACCACCATGAACAGCACCAGCATCTCCACAGCCCCGGACAGTGAGCGGATTTTCTCCTTGAAACTGGTGGCCTCGCCCGTGGGGCCCCAGGAAGGATAAATATGGCACACCACCCACACTGTCAGGGTCAACAGCAGGGCCAGCAGGATCCCGGCCCCCAGTCCGCCGTAAAACAATTGGGCAATGGACTGTTCCGTGGACAAACCGATGATGATCAGCACCACCGAGGGCGGGATCACCACGCCCAGGGTAGAGCCACAGGCAATGGCCCCGGTGGACAGCATGGGTTCATACTTGTATTTTGTCATCTGGGGCAGGGCAACGGTTGTCATGGTGGCGGCGGTGGCGGCATTGGACCCGCAGATGGCGGCAAAGGCAGCACAAGCCATAACCGTGGCCATGGCAATCCCGCCCTTTACATGCCCCACCCAGGTGTAGGCGGCCTTGTACAGTTTTTCATTGACCCCGGAGTAAAACGCGATCTGGCCCATGAAAATAAACAAAGGGATCACGGTGAGGCCGTAACTGGAAAAGGTGTCCCAGATCACCGCCCCCAGCATGTTGAATCCGGCATTCAGATTGATCACATAGGAAAACCCGACAAACCCCACCAGCCCCATAGCAAACCCCACCGGGATACCGAACACGAACAGGATGAACAGCAACACCACAATACCGATAATGCCCACCAGGGTAATACTCATGGTCTCTCCTTTTGGGGAAACAGGGCTTTTAAAAAATCTGTGAACAAAGCCAGGCACAGGATCAGGCACCCGAAAGCCACGGCCAGGGTAAAGGGGTAATAAATAATTCGCAGGGTCTCGGACAATTCTCCCACCCGCATCAGTGTCAGGGCCTTCTGCATCACATGCCAGGCAGCAAGAGCGAAAAAGACGCAGCACACCCCGGTATTTATCAGGATTACCAGGCGTTTTACGGGCCTGGGGTACATATTCACCAGCACATCCACACTGATGTGGCCGTTGGTGAACTGGGTATAGCCCAGGGCAAAAGCGGTGACCACAGCCCCGGCATATCCCATCAATTCAAAGGTGCCGGGGATGGGCACAAAGATCTGGCGGCTGAAGATGTTGGCACAGGTCAGCAGGATCATACCCACCAGAAACACCCCGCCAGTGAGGGTCAGGGCCATGTTCAAATATTTATTGATGCGGGACAGCATCTCCATTTGCAGCCTCCAAACCTGTCCGGCACCCCGGCCGGACAGGCGGTTTAATAAACGCTATTGGATGAACGTCTTGATGTCGTTGATGATCTCCTCTGCCGGAAACCCTTTGGCCTTGGCATTTTCAATCCAGTCATCCACCATAAAGGTAATTTTTTCATCCCATTCGGCCTTTTCATCCGCCGGCAGGGTGATCACCTCCACGCCCTGCTCCTCTTTGGACCAGGCCACGGCATCTTTGATCTGCTGGTCCATGTATTCTCCGGTCCAGATGGCCTGTTCCTCTTTGAGATCCATCATCACCTGCTGGACATCTGCCGGCAGTTTGGCCCAGGAGTCCTTGTTCATGATCACGGCAAAGGGGTAGATCCCGGCATCCACCATGGTGATGTACTTGCAGTTTTCGGCAAATTTGAAATCCTTCATCACCTCCAGAGAGGAAAACAATCCCTTGACCGTGCCTTTCTGCAGGGCTTCCACGGTGGCGGGCATGGGCATGCCCACCGGGTTGGCGCCCCAGGCCTTGAGGATGGTGGCGGAATCTCCCGAGGCCCGCAGGTCCATGCCTTTGAGGTCTGACATGTTCCGCACCGGCTGCTTGGACATAATATTGCCCGGTGCATTGGTGAACATGGTGAGCACCACCACATCCTTGAACGCCTCGGGTTTGTATTTTTCATACAGCTTGAGCAGAGCGATGGATCCTGATCTGGCATCTGCAATACCTAAAGGCAGGCTGGTGGCATTGGTGACAATGAACCGGCCCGGCTGATAGGCCATGCAGATATTGCCGATGTCGGCCTGGCCGGCAATCACCCCGTCCATCATCTCCTTGGCCCCTAAAAGAGTGCCGCCGGGAAAGGTTTTCACCTCCACCTGGCCGCTGGTGCGTTTTTCCACTTCTGTTTTCCACCGTTCCATCTGGACACAGGGAAAGGTGGGGGCCGGCGGGAAATTGGCATAGTTCAGGGTGATTTTGCCTGCCACGGCAACAGTTGCAAACAGGGAAAGGCAGGTGACGATAACGAAAACAAAGATTGTGCCAAACAGCATGGTTCGTTTGATCATGACTTCACCTCCAAAAAATTAGTGTGTTAAAAAACAATAATGTATTACAAAATGGTGCATTACAAAAGTATACTCCCAGCTTTTCAGCTGCCCTTGCTTTGTTCCTGGATCGCCGCCAGCACCTTTTCCGGGGTGATGGGCAGATCCTTGATGCGCACCCCCACGGCATTGTAAATGGCATTGGCCACGGCCGGTGCCGTGGGCACGCACCCTGGCTCTCCAATACCCTTGGCACCGAAGGGGCCGTCGGGATCATGGGTCTCGATGACCGGGGCCATGATGGGCACGGCATCCTTTGCGGTAAACAGTTTATAGTCCCTGAAGTTGGGGTTCTTGATCTGGCCGTCTTTTATCATCACCTCCTCGGACAGGGCATACCCCAGGCCCATGATCACCCCGCCATAGACCTGGCCTTCCAGCAGCATGGGGTTGATGGCCCGGCCCACATCATGGGCTGCCACATAGTTTTTCACCAGGACTTTGCCGGTTTCCTTGTCCACATGGACCCGCACCCCGTGTACGCCAAAGGAGTAGGTCACCGACAGGTTGCACCTGAAATCCTTGCCCATATTTTCATTGGGAGGATCATAAAAATAATCCGCCATTAGCATGGTGCCGCCGGGGGAAAAATGGGCCTTGCGCAGCAGCTTGTCCACGGGCATGGTTTTTTCCGGGTCATTTTTCACTGACACTGTCCGGTTCTCCATAACCAGGTCTTCGGGTGCCACTTCAAACAATTTGGCCCCGAATGCCAGCAGGGTCTGCTTTGCCCGTCTGGCTGCCCCCAGGGCCGCATTGCCCGCCACAAAGGTGGAGCGGCTGGCATGGGCCCCCACATCCCAGGGACACACATCAGTATCGGAATGCACCACGTTGATATCTTCAGCCAGCAGCCCCAGTTCCTCGGCCACGATCTGGGCGATCATGTTGTCCAGGCCCTGACCCATGTCGGTGCCGCCGGTAAAAATATCCACCCGGCCGTAATCATCCATCTTGAGGATGGCGCCGCATCCGTCGGATTTATAAATTCTGGCCCCCCCGCCCACATGGATGAGAGAGGCATATCCGATGCCTTCCCCGTCTTCCAGCGGGCTGCCCTGGGTCAGTTCCTTTTCCACGGCATCAATGCACTGCGCCAGACCGCAGGAGGTGATTTTGAACCCCTGGGGGGTTTCATCGCCGGGTTCATTCTGGTTGATGCGCCGGAATGCCACCGGATCGATTCCCGCTTTTTGGGCCAGCATGTCCATGCAGGACTCGATGGCAAAGGTGGCCTGGGGATTGCCGTACCCCCGCATGGCCTGGGAATAAGTATTGTTGGTGTATACGCACTTGGCATTATATCGTACATTGGGGACCCGGTAAAGGGATGTGATGGGCATCATCATCACCGACGGAGTGGTGGCCCCCCAGGAGGTCCTTCCCCCGTTGTCCAGCACCATGCGGATATCCCGGAAGGTGAGATGTCCCTCTTTGTCACACCCCTGGCGGATATAGATCACTGTGGGCTGGCGGGTGGAGGTGGCCTCGAACTCCTCTTTTCTGTCAAAAAGAATTTTCACCGGTTTTCTGCACTTGTGGGCCAGCAGAATGGCGATGTGTTCATAGGCATAGGTGTCCAGCTTGGAGCCGAACCCACCGCCGATGACCGGCTTGATCACCCGGACCCGCTTACCCTTCAGCCCCATGGCCCCCAGGGTTTCCAGAAAATCCTTCTGGGCCAGGGACGGAATCTGGGTGTTGGAATAGACGGTCAAATTGTCTGATGCATCGAACAGGGCCACGGCCCCGGAGGTGGACAGACAGCAGTGGGTGACCCAGGTGGTGGTGAACCGGTCCTCCACCACAAAGGCGGAATCTTTTTCCGCTGCTTCCACATCCCCGTAATGCAGTTTCCAGGGCAGCTTGAGTACGTTGGTCTTGTGGGCTTCATGCACCAGGGTGGCATCTTTTTCCATGGCCGCCTCCGGATCGAACACCGCCGGCAGCACTTCGTATTCCACCTCGATGAGGCTGACGGCTTTTTTTGCGACTTGCTCTGATACCGCAGCCACGGCTGCAACTTCATCCCTGAAGCAGCACACCTTGTCCGCTTTTAAGGGCGGGTTGTCCTTGTAAAACCCCATGCGCATTTTGGGGGGGATATCTTTTCCCGTGAGCACGGCATGAACCCCGGGCAGGGCAAGTGCTCTGGAGATATCCATGGCCGTGATTTTTGCATGGGCGTATTTGCTGTACAGAATCTTGCCGTACAGCATGCCCGGCAGTTTGACATCCTGGATATATTCCGCCCGGCCCATGGCTTTCTGGGCCGCATCCAGCTTGGGGACCCGCTGTCCCACTATGTTGTATCCGCTCATGTGATCACCTCCCCGGCCTTTTTATTCATACTTTGCTGGGTTATGGTCCCTGGATCTTTGGCAGCAGCGGCACCTTTCCCCTGATTTCCGGCCATCTGCCTTCCGGCCGCTTCCACGGAGTCCAGGATCTGGACATACCCGGTGCACCGGCAGATGTTGCCGGCAAGGGCGTGTTTGATGGCTTCTTTGTCCGCCCGGGCATTCTTGTCCAGCAGGGCTTTGGCCGACATGATCATGCCGGGTGTGCAGAACCCGCACTGGATCCCGCCGTTGTCCACAAAGGACTGCTGGATGGGATGGAGGCTGCCCGTATGCACGGCCAGGCCTTCGATGGTCTGGATCTGTTTTCCCTGGACATCGGCTGCCAGAAACAGGCATGAATTGATGGCGAGCTGGTCCACAATCACGGTGCAGGCACCGCATTCACCATTGCCGCAGCCTTCCTTGGTACCGATCAGGCCCAGTTCTTCTCTGAGCAGGTGCAAAAGGGTCCAGTGGTCTTGAATATCACAGGAAATCTCATCCCCGTTCAAGATAAAGGATATGGTTTTTGTCATGGTCACTCCTGTTTGGTCACTGTGTATGGTTATACCTGACGGCCTGTCTGTTGCGCCTTTTGGTTAATGATATCCAGGCATTTGATCCCCATGCGCCGCACCTGAACCCGGATCATTTCTTTTCGGTGCCAGGCCTGTCCCCGGACACTGTCTCTCACCTGTGATTCTTCGGCCGCCAGTGTACCGGCCTCGGTCAACAATGTTGCTGTGACGGGCTTGCCTTCCAGCAGATCTTCCGCCTTCTGCGCCCGCCTGGGGGTCGGGCCGGCCACCCCCAGGCAGATCCTTGCCCGGGTACAGGTCACAAGATCCTCATCCACCACCAGCAGCACGCCGATACCGATGAGGGGCAGTTCCATGGCAGCCCGACGTCCGAATTTGATATAGGCGCTGCCGGTGCGCTTTGCCTGGGCCGGGATGGTGATTTTTCTCAAAATTTCACCCGGTGTGAGAACGGTCTCATAGGGCTTTACAAACAGGTCTTTGACCGGAACAGACCGCTCGCCGGCTGGCCCGGCAAGCAGGGCGGTTCCGTCCAGGGCGATGAGCGGTATGGCTCCGTCCGCAGATGGCACGGCATTGATGAGGTTGCCGCCGATGGTGCCCATGTTGCGCACCTGCAAAGATCCGATATTGGAGACCGCATCGTAAATAATGGGATATTCGTTGCGGATGAGCAGGGACTGCTCCAGCATGGCATGGGTGACCAGGGACCCGATGGTCAATTCTCCAGTATTTTCGTTTTTATGCAGTTCATCCAGGCCCGGTATCTGCTTCAGGTTGATCAGATAATCCGGTCCCATCCATCCTTCCTTGACCTTGACGATCACATCGGTTCCACCGGCCATGTACCGGGCGGTCTCTTTGTGCTGCCCGAACATTGCCACCGCCTCTTCCACGGTGGCAGGTGTCAGGAGTGTAAATGGTTTCATATGGTTTCCTTTCCTTACCCTCTGTTATCAAATATTCGCCGGGCTTTTCCCGGCACCCGGGGCAGTTCGCCATAAGCTACCACCCGGGCCTCGCATGAGACCATGATCTTTGCCCGCACCGCCTGGCGGACCCTGTCCCGGATCCCGTCGGCATCGGAGGCAAACCCCTGGCTGCCTGCCTCCACCATAATGGTCATGGTTTCTTTACCGTCATGGGTGCGTGACAGGTGCAGCTGGTATTCACTGCCCATACCGGGGATGCCGGACAGCACCTCATCGATCTGGCCGGGATAGATGTTCACCCCCTTGAGGATGATCATGTCATCGGACCGGCCCAGGATACTGTCGTGCAGAAACAATGGATGGCCGCAGGAGCAGGTGCTGGGAATTTTGCGGGTGAGATCCCGGGTCCGGTATCGGATCAGCGGGGCCGCCTGTTTGCACAGGGTGGTGACCACCATTTCTCCGACTTCTCCGTCTGCCACCGGCTGCAGGGTATCTGGATCCAGAATTTCCAGAATATACCTGTCCGCCCAGTAATGGATCCCTTCGTGTTTGTGGCAGTCCAGACCCATGCCCGGCCCGTACAGTTCGGTCATGCCGGTGATATCGAACATATCTTCCAGGCCCAGCAGATGTTTAATCCGCTCCCGCATGGCGGCCGAGCTGCGTTCGGATCCGAAAATCACCTTTTTCAGGTTGATCTGGTCCCGCAACCCCCGTTTGTGGACTTCTTCCGCCATGAGCAGGGCCATGGACGCGGTGCAGCAGAACACCGTGGGGGCCAGATCCACCAGAAACTGACACTGCATGTCAATGTTGCCCGGTCCCACGGGAATGGCCATTGCCCCGAACCGCTCGCATCCCAGCTGAAATCCCATGCCCGCTGTCCACACCCCGTATCCCACTGCGATCTGGACCCGGTCTTCTCTGGTGAGACCTGCCATTTCATAGCACCTGGCAAACATATCGATCCAGTCATCCAGGTCCTTTTTCGTATAGGCCAGAATCTTTCTTTTTCCGGTGGTGCCCGACGATGCATGGATGCGCACCACATCGATTTCCGGCACGGATAGCAGCGGCAGAGGATACCCGTCTTTGAGATGGGTGGACGTGGTAAAAGGCAGGCGGGACAGGTCATCCAGAGACTGAATGTCGTCCGGGGTAACACCGGCGGACGACAGGTGCTGCCGGTAAAAAGCGGAACCATTCCAGGCATGATTCACCGTCCACTTAAGACCGGCCAGCTGAAGGTCCAGCAGGGTCTGAACATCCGGGATATCCGGGATAAACCGTTTTTCCATTCTACACTCCCTTGGGTTTATGTCTCAGGATCCTGGTGGCATCCAGATCCAGTGTCAGTGCATCCGGATCAATCACCACCTTGTAATCTGTTTTGGCCTTTTCCACACTCACATACCCGTATTGTACATCACACAGCACCGCCTGCGGATCCCGTTCCACAGGATCGCCGTATCCACCGCCCCCGGCGGATACAAAAGTGATGCTGTCTCCGGGATCCAGAAAGGTTAACCCGCTGGGATCAGCCGGCTCTGTGTTTTTCAAAAAACGGGCGCAGGCCCCGGGTTTTCCACCGAAAATTCCGTCCGGGGGATACACAAACCGGCCTGCCTGGACCGCGATGGTGGTCCTGGAGGGGGGATGGCCACCCGATTCTTCGACCGTGGGCACCCGCAGGGTCATCAACCGGCCGATGCCGCCCCGCTGCCTGCCGGGTCCGCCTGAATCCGTGACCAGTCCCCGTTCTGTCACAATGAGCGGGGTATCGCTTTCCAGGATCTCCACCGGGGTGTTGGCCCCGTTGGCCGGAAAGATGGCGCAGTGGTGGCCGTCCATGTTGCGGGATGCCCCCATGCCTCCCCCCCGGATGATCATGGTATGCCAGGGTTTGCCGTTTCCCCGTTTGCCATAGAGAATATTGGTCTGGGCCGGGGTCCCGCCGGAGCCGGCGATCACCCGGTCCGGTGTGGCCGGTGCCAGGGCATTGAACACCATCTCGGTCATGAAATGACCCACCTGCATCCTGGCGGCAACAGCCGCAGGAAATCTGCAGTTGATGATGGACCCTTCGGGTGCGGTCATGTGCACCGGCCGGATAGCCCCTTCATTAATGGGAATATCCGGATCAAATGCGGATTTTATGGCCATGAACACATAGGCATAGGTGAAATTGTACACCACATTCACCCCCCAGTCCACCTGGCTCGATGTGCCGGCAAAATCCACATGGATGTCGGATCCGTCCACGGTGACGGCAAGCTGGACATGAATGTCGGGCCGGGACCCGGCACCCTCGATGACCCCTTTGTGGTCATAGGTGCCGTCAGGGATCTTTTCAATGGCAGCGCGCATGGAGGTTTCGGTGCGGGTGATGATCTCGTCGGCCAGATCATCCAGGGTGGTGAGATTCTCCTCTGTCATCATCTCGATGATTTTTTCGGCGCACACATGGTTGGCCGCCACCTGGGACCGGATATCCCCTGTCACCTCTTCCGGGGTGCGCACATTCCACCGGATCATGTTGAGCAGATCCTGGTTGAGCACCCCGGCATCATACAACCGTGTCACCGGGATATAAATGCCTTCTTCAAACACCTCCCGGTTGTCCGACGACACCCTTCCTCCGATATCGGAATGGTGAAACACGCATGCGGTGAACGCCACAGGACGTTCCTTGAAAAAAATCGGGCTGAGCACGCACACGTCATTGAGGTGACCGGCCAGAAGCCAGGGATCGTTGACAATGAACACATCCCCCTCTTTATAGGAGTCCAGGGGCATGGACTGGATGATCTTCTTGACCCCCAGGGCCATGGCACCGGCCTGGCCCGGGGTGCAGAAGGTTCCCTGCACAAGTTCCTGGCCCCGGCTGTCCGTGAACATGCAGGTATAGTCATGGGCATCTCTGAGCAGGCTGGAAAAAGCGGTCCGGGCCACGGATGCGTCTGCCTCGTCCACGATGGACACCAGACGGCGCCACAAAATTTCAAGGGTGATGGGATCAAAGTGTTGTTTTTTCATCTTGTCTCCTCCCCGATGCGGATCCACACAAACCCGGTATCATCCACTGTAGCGGATGCATCTTCTCCCATGACAATGGTGGATTCCCGTTCCTCGATAATGGCCGGGCCGGCGAAACCGGCCCCGGCAAACAGAAGGGATCGGTCATATACGGTAAAATCAATATAGGTTTTATTCACCACGGAAAATGCTTTTCGCTGTCCTTTGATACAGGCCGCAAGGGTGTTTGCCTTTCCGGTGAGCCTGGGCATGGAAAACGGCTTTTGGGGCAGGCTGGCCCGCACCTTGAAAGTAACGAATTCCACCGGGGTTTCCGGATAAGTCCGACCGTACAGCCTTTTGTATTCTGTATCAAACCGGTCTCTGATCTCTTTGTGGGACCATTGGGTAAAAGGCTTGGGATCAATGACCAGATCGGTCTCCGCACCCTGGCCCACAAACCGCATGAGCAGGGTACGCTGGAACATGACCCGGGTGTCTTTGGCTGCATCCGCCAGTATGGCGGCCCCTTCTTTTTCCAGCTGGGCGAACAGGTCTTCGATATCACCAAAATCCGCCTCTCCCAGGGCCAGACGGTGGCTGCGGGACAGATCGAATGCCACCGGGGCTGTAAAAAACCCCAATGCCGATCCCACCCCGGCCAGAGGGGGCACCAGGATCGATTTTGCCCCGATCTTCTTTGCCAGGCCATAGGCATGCACCGGGCCGGCTCCGCCGAATGCAGACATCACCACGGAGGAAGGGTTGCCCCCTTTTTCCGCAATATGGGTCTTGGCGGCTGCTGCCATGGTCTCGTTGATGAGATCATGAATCCCGAAGGCCGCTTCGGTGACCGAAGTGCCTAAAGGATTCGCAATTTTCTCTTCAATGGCGGTGCGGGATTTTCCGATATCCAGGGCCATGGTGCCTCCCAGGAAAAAATCCGGGTCCAGATATCCCAGCACCAGGTCTGCATCCGTGACAGTGGGGTTCTCTCCCCCCTGGTTGTAACAGGCAGGGCCGGGATCGGCCCCGGCACTTTCAGGTCCCACCGCCAGAAGTCCCAGGCTGCTGATTTTGGCGATACTGCCCCCGCCGGCACCAATTTCCATCAGATCCACCACCGGCACCTGGATGGGCAGGCCGGAACCTTTTTTAAACCGCTGGACCCGGCCCACTTCAAAGGTGGAGACCAGCCCGGCGTTGCCTTTCTGGATCAGACAGGACTTGGCCGTGGTACCCCCCATATCAAAGCAGAACATGTCCTTGATATGAAACATTTTCCCATAATGCTGGGACGCGATCACGGCAGCTGTGGGGCCGGATTCAATGATGCGAACAGGAAATTTTCTGGCGGTTTCCACCGAGGTGATGCCGCCGGAAGAAAGCATGATGTACAACCGTCCCAAAAATCCCATGTCAGCCAGGCGAAGGGTAAGTCTTTCCAGGTACTGGAAGGTGATGGGTTTGACATATGCGTTCACCGCTGTGGTGCAGGTGCGCTCATATTCCCTGATCTGGGGCAGTACCTCAAAGGAAAACGAGGTGGACAGATCCGGGTCCGCATCCTGGATAATTCTTTGCAGCACCTGTTCATTCACCGGGTTTTCATAGGAGTTGATGCAGCACACGGCCAGGGACTCGATACCCTGTTTTTGAAAATCGGTCACCAAAGCCCGTACCTGTTTTTCATCCACAGGCGCAAGGACCCGTCCGTCAGCGGTCACCCGTTCATCAATCTCTTTTCTCAGGGCCCGGGGCACAATGGGTGCCGGGTACTGGCTGAAAATATCATAGGCATCGTACCGGATTTCCCTGCCCAGTTCCAGCACATCCCGAAATCCTTTGGTGGTGATAAGCCCGGTTTTTGCCCCTTTGCGCTCAATAATGGCATTGATGACCAGGGTTGTGCCATGGATCACATCCTCCACCTGGTCCAAAAATCCCGGCTTCACCTGCAGCAGTTCTTTGATGCCCTTTTCCACGGCATCAGACGGGTCATTCGGGGTGGTCAGGCACTTGTTGGTGAAAAATTCCCCGGTCCGGGTGTTCACCAGAACAAAATCCGTAAACGTGCCGCCGATATCACACCCCAGTCGAAAACCTGATTGATCCAAATCTGACCTCCTTATCAATAAAAACCCGGTTCCTGCCATTCCCCGAATGTCTGGCGGAACACATCCGCCATTTCTCCCACCGTGGCAAACGCCTTGCAGCAGTCCACCAGATACGGCATGACATTGTTTTTGTTTTTTGCCGCCTTTTCCAGGGACCGCAAGGTATCTGTCACCGCTTTTTCATGCCGGGTCCGCTTGAGTTCTGCCAGACTGTCCTTTGATGACTGGGCCCATGCCCGGTTGTACTGATGCAGTTCCACATCTGCGGCATCATCTTCTTTGCCCGGTGTTCTGCCTACTTTTTTGTATTCTCCGGACTGGAGCCCTTTTTCAAATTCATAGGCCTGCTGAGACACCTTTTTCTGGATCACCCCTTCGGAAATGCCGGACACAATGCCCCCCATGTTTCTTACCCAGGCCATTTCCTCTCTGATCTTATCTGCCATCTCAAGGGTCAGGGTTTCAATGAAATAGGACCCGGCCAAAGGATCCACAGTATCTCTGAGTCCCACCTCATCCATGAGCAGCTCCAGGGTCTTGAGGGACAGCAGCGCGGACCTGGGGGTGGGTATGGTATAGGCTTCGTCAAAGGAGCACAGCGCCGTGGTCTGGGCCCCGGACAGGGCCGCCCCCAGGGCATAAAACGCACCTCTCATGATATTGTTTTCCGGCTCTTCCTTGGTCAAACCGGACCCGCCGCCCCCGAACAGGCCCCGCAGAAACAGTTTTTTCTTTTCCGTGACCTTGTAGTCTTCTTTAAGCATCTGTGCCCAGATTTTTCTGGCGGCCCGGAACTTGGCAATCTGTTCCCACAGGTTGCCGTACACATTGAAATTAAAGGAAAACCGCCCCACAAAATCGGACGGGTCAATACCCCGCGCTGCCACGGTGTCGATATAGGCCCGGGCGATCTCAAAGGCATAGGCAATTTCCTGGGCCGGGGTGGCGCCGGATTCTCTGATATGGTATCCGCAGATGCTCACCGGGTTGGACCGGGGCAGTTCCCTGACCGCATATTCAATGGTGTCCCCCACCAGATGCACCCCGTGCTCCACCGGAAAAATCCAGGCCCCTCTGCCGATCATCTCTTTGAGGATATCGTTCTGCGGGGTGCAGGAGATTTTTGTTTTATCAAACCCTTTGGTTTCTCCTAAGGCCTGATACATGGCCATCATGATGGAGGCCACCGCATTGATGGTCAACCCTGATCCGATGCGGTCCAGGGGGATCCCGTCAAACGCGGTGAGAAAATCCTTCAGCGAATCCACGGCCATGCCCACCCGGCCCACTTCTCCTTCCGCCAGGGGATGGTCCGAGTCATACCCCATCTGGGTAGGCAGGTCAAAGGCCACATTCAACCCGTTCTGGCCGTTGGCAATCATGAGTTTAAACCGCTCATTGGTCTGCTCCGGTGTGCCGAACCCGGTATACTGCCGGGTGGTCCAGGCCCGGGACCTGTACCCCATCGGATGCAGGCTCCGGGTAAATGGATATTCACCGGCCTCCCCGAGATCTTTTTCATAAGTAAACCCGGCATCAGCCAGTTCCTCTGGTCCATACACGGGTTTAATTTTTATGCCTGACTGGTAGACCACCTCTGTGATGGCCCCTTTTTCATCCTTGATATATCTGGCAACGCCCATATTCCGCTCCCTTATAAAAACAGCCGGTCTCTGTACCAGCCGGCCGGCTATTGAAACAACGCATGAATGCCTGACACGATGGTATCAAAAGAGGCGCCGCCGGGAAACACCGCTGCAACGCCCATGTCCCTGAGGGGCTGGATATCCTGCTGGGGAATCACCCCCCCCACCACCAGGTGTACATTGTCAAGTGTGTGTTCTTTCATCATGGCTGTCAGTTTTTCACAGATGGGCAGATGGGCCCCGGACATGATGGACAGGCCGATGACATCCACAGACTCCTGAACAGCAGTGGATATGATCTGGTCCAGGGTCTGGTGGAGCCCGGAATAGATCACTTCCATGCCCGCATCCCGCAGGGCCAGTGCCACAATCTTGGCCCCTTTGTCATGACCGTCCAGGCCCGGTTTTGCCACCAGCACCCGGATCTTGTTTACTGTTTCCATACGCCTTGGTTTCCTTTCTTTATGTTGCAGGTCACAGACAGACATGCAACATCAAACAGTCCGTACAACGATTATCTTCAACGACTCCCCCGACTCTTTGAGCAGTGCACTTGCATATAACCAATTCTTATTCGGTTGATTGATACCCGCCCCCTGTGGGTGCCTTGTGACCGGCCCGAGATGACCCATCTGACGGTCCTGTCACAAGGCACCCACAGGGGGCTTGGTCAATATATTGTTACATCGCTATGCGCTTGTCCCTCCAAAACCGATCAAACTTGCTCCATGAATCGGATATCTCCAACATTTTTATATCCCCTGTGTAAATAATCCCCTTTTGTAAAGAGGTGGGGCCCCTGCTGTGCAACTTAATTTCCAGTCCTGATTCATCCCTTTTCGCGCCGGGTGAATAGCCAAGCCCCTGGTTTGTGTCACCCGATAATGATAATTCGGGGCAGGGTCCAGTGTCGGGCAGGTCTTGCGGGTCGAATCCCATTCTGCCGCGGTTGTTACAGGGTGTTGGGCATGCGGAGCGTTACGAACGGCAAACTGTTTGAGGACATACCTGCCCGCAGTTTTTGCCGTTTAGTGCAGCATGCCCTGCACCCTGTCAACCGGGACAGACGGGTGAGGCCTGCAAGACCTGCCCGACACGGGTATCTCCCGGGTTTCTGTCCGGTTTGGCGCCAAATCGGCCAAAAAATTCACTCCCCCTCCCGGTCCACACTGCCAGGCTCCCCCAGAGACCGGGTCAGGCGGTCTGCCAGCTCCCGGGCCGCCCGGTAAGGATCTGCCGCCACCTCTGCCTGCTGTGCCGCTGTATCCAGAAATGCCCCCACCTGCCTGTCAATCCATGGATCGATCCGGTCCATCACCATCTGCCGCACCAAGGTGGTAAAATAATCCCTGGCCTGGGCGGTCTGCTTTTTTTCCAGCACCCGGTTCTCCTTCATGAACTGCCGGTGGTCTAAAAACAGGTCTGCCAGCCGGTCCACCCCTTCTCCGGTTCTGGCACAGGTACTCACCACCAAAGGCTGCCAGTCGTTTGGTGCCGATGACCGCATGGCCCCCAGATTTTCCAGGGTCAACTTTTCGGTCTGTGCGCCGGGCAGGTCATTTTTGTTGACAACAAACAGATCCGCCGCCTCCAGAACTCCTGCCTTCACCGACTGGATGCCGTCTCCGGTGCCGGGAATGGCCACCAGGCACAGGCTGTGAACCATGGTGCCGATATCGATGTCTGCCTGGCCGGAACCCACCGGCTCCACAATGATGATGTCATATCCCATGGCATCCAGTACCAGACAGGTATCTCTGGTTGCCCGGGCCAGACCGCCCCCAGCACCCCGAGCTGCCATGGAACGGATAAACACCCCCGGATCACCGGCATGGGCCTGCATGCGCACCCGGTCTCCCAAAATTGCCCCGCCGGTCTTATGGGAGGACGGATCCACTGCAACCACCCCCACGGTGAGGTCTTTTTTGCGAAACACAGTGATCAACGCGCTGATCAAAGTGGATTTGCCGGCACCGGGCGGGCCGGTAATACCGATAATAAAAGCGTTTCCTGCATGGGGATGCAGCTGTCCCAATATCCGGGCAGCTGCGGGATCGCCCGCTTCAATACGCCGGATCAACCGGGCCCCTGCCATGACATCGCCATCCAGAATATGGTTTATCCCGGATGGGATATCACAACGTATGTCAGGCGCTTTTTCTGGCATCTTCCTCCTTGAGCCGGCTGATCACTGCCTGCTTGCCCTTGAGAATATGGGCCCGCACCAGGGATTCCACCTGGTCTGCATCCCGCTGCCGCATGGCTGCAAGCATTTTTATATGGTCCTGGCAGGATTCCACGGCAAAGGCCTCCTGCCTGAGGATGATCTGCCTGAACCGGGAAATCTGGGCCTGAAGCTGGCTGATCATCTTTATCAGCCGGGGGCTGTCGCTCATGGCATAGAGCAGGTCATGGAAATCGGTGTTGATGTCCGGCAGCAGGGCCGTGTGTTTTTTGTCCAGGCAGTCCTGGAAAAGGGTCATGACCTTTTCCAGAGGCGCCAGGTCAGACGGCCGGTGTTTTTCAGCAGCCAGCCTTGCTGCATAGGCCTCCAGCACGGCCCGAATGCCAAAGGTTTCTTCGATATCTGCACGGGTGAGCACCACCACCTTGAACCCGCCGGAGGGAATTTTTTCGATCCAGTCTTCGCGCTCCAGCTTGTGCAATGCCTCCCGAAGGGGGGTGCGGCTGATACCCAGCATCCTGGCCATACGGCTTTCCACCAGTCTTGCACCAGGGTCAATATCCTGGTCGATGATGGCCTGCTTCAGGTGGTCATACACATCCTGTCCCAGAGATTTTCGTTCTGCTATGGCATTGAGTTTCATCTTTCAAATGATTCCCTTTTCACTGAATCGTGCCAGCGTGTCCGGTGTGTACTTAAGGACATCTCCGTAAATGGCCTGATTATGCTCCCCGAACCGCGGTGGAAAGGTCAGGTTACGGTTGCAGTCTTCCAGAAACGGGGTCATGTTCGGGGGCGGAGCCAGGGTCAGTGAGATGCCGGTGGCAGCATCTTTTGATGACAGCAGCCTTTTTTTCACCAGGGGATCCCCCGTCACCTCCTCCACACCCTTGATGGGGGAGATGGGGACGGTGATGGCCGTGAACAGGTCAACCAGCTCGGCCGTGGTGTGCTGTTGGGTAATATCATTGATGGCCTGGTTCAGGTTGGCCACATCCTTGATCCGGCCCTGGTTTTTCTTGTATGCTTCTTTGTTCAGGGACGTGAACATCTCCTGGGAGGTCATGGCGGCCCACTGCCGGTCATTGCCCACGGCCAGGTACACGAACCCGTCTTTGGTTTTGTACACCGACACCGGGCAGAAAAACTCATGGGTGTTGCCCCGGCGGGTGATGGGGGTCCCGAAACTTTTTCCCAGGGCAATGGGTACGGTGAGCCAGGACACTGAGGATTCAAACATGGACATGTCCAGGCGGGAGCCCTCTCCGGTTACGGCCCGTTTGAACAACGCTTTCATGAGCAGACCGTAGCCGTGCTCGGAGGTGCCCATGTCCGGCAGGGGAATCCCGATCACCTGGGGATCGCCGTCCGCCTCACCGGTGAGGTCCATGAGTCCGGACCGGGCCTGGAGAATGGGGTCATAGGCCCCTTCATTGGAATCAGGGCCGAATCCCGTGACCCCCAGCCAGATGATATCCGGTTTGATTTCTTTCATAATCTCATAGGCAATGCCCAGTTTTTCATAATTTTTGGGCAGCTGGTTGGTGATGAAGATGTCCACAGAAAGTTTCTGGATCAATTCCTTGAAAAGCTGTTTGCCTTCGGGCTCGGCCAGGTTCAATGTCAAGGCTTTTTTCCCGGCGTTGATGCACAGATAATAGGCATTCATGCGCTCCTCATCCATCACCTTTTCCCCGATGAACCGGTTGGGATCACCATACACCGGATGTTCCAGGCGGATGACATTCATGCCGTCCTGGGCCAGGCGATAGGTCAGATAGGGTGCCACAGTGGCCTGTTCAAGGGACAATACCGTCAGGTTCTTAAAAAGTTCCATATTTTCTCCTTATCAACACAATTTTCTCCCTTCATCATGGCAGACATCAAATATCTTCAAATTGATCTGTTTTACGCTGTCAGGGCTCGCTGCTTCCACTGTGGTCCTCAGGGCTTCTGCTTCCAGTGGGCCTTGGCCGAAGGCGGAAAAAAACGCCACCATGGCCAGGTTGGTGGATCTGGGTGCCCCCAGTTCCAGGGCAGTTTTACCGGCTTCCATGGCAAAACAGGTAATGTGGTGTTCTGCCAGAAAGGGTGTCACACGCTCATCTGGAAACCTGTCGTTCGATCCATTGACAAACACCATCCCCCCGGGCCGAACCCAGGGCAGAAACCGGTAGGCTTCCGCCGCATCCATGGAGATGAGAAAATCCCCTGCCCCGGCCCGGATCAGGCTGGACCCGGCATCTCCGATTTTCAGGTGGGAGACCACAGATCCCCCCCGCTGGGCCATGCCGTGGGTTTCCGCCCCCAGAATGTTGTATCCCTTGTTCAGGGCGGTCTGGGCCAGGATCTTGGTCATGAACAATATGCCCTGCCCCCCCAGGCCGCTCAGTACGAAATTACAGGTTTTCATATCCTCTCCTTTACGAAACGGTCTGCACTGCATTCTTGGGACAGATGTTCAGGCATACCCCGCAACCGGAACACAGCACCGGATTGATTTCCGTTTTTTTCTTATCCGGATTTCTCACCATGGCCGGGCATTCAAAACGAAGATGGCACAGCCCGCAGTCATCGCATTCATCTGTGATTTCCACTTCAAAAATTTGCGGCAGGGCCTGGTCCCGCAGTCCAATGACACACGGGTGTCGGGAGATGATCACGGCAATGCCCCCTTCCGGTGACAGGGCCCACTCATGGGCTTTTTTGATTTCAGCGATGGTATGGTCCACATCATAGGGGTCCACCACCTGAAGATAATCGACCCCGCAGCCTTTGACAATGGTTTCCAGGGCAATGGCATTGCCTTTTCTGCCATCCACCCGGGCTCCCTGGGTAATGGCCGGCTGCATGCCGGTCATGGCCGTGATGCCGTTGTCCAGTATCACCAGGACAAATCGTGCGTCATTGTACACTGCATTGATCAAGCCGGTGGTGCCGGAATGAAAAAAGGTGGAATCCCCCATGGTGGCAATGATGGGTTTTGCTTTTCCATCCTGCTGAAATGCGTGCCAGAAACCCGAGGCCATGGTAATGCCGGCGCCCATGTCCAGAACCGTATCCACGCCCCCCAGGTTGGATCCCAGGGTATAACACCCGATGTCAGATGGATAGATCGCTTTGGGAACCGCCTTGCGGATGGCGTAAAAAGAGGCCCGGTGTGGGCAGCCCGGACACAGGGTGGGCTTGCGGATGGGCAGGTCCAGAGAAGCGGTCAGTGCAAAGGCTTGTGTAGCAGTATCAGTGGTGGACAACGGTGGGAGACCGCTTTCGGACAGAGCCTGGTTCACCAAGGCCAAAATTTTTTCCGGCACCAGTTCCCCTTCCATGGGCACATGGCCGGTGAGCCGTCCCCAGGTTTTGTGCCGGTCCCGCAGCATATATTCAATCACCGTATCGGTCTCTTCAATGACCAGAACCCGGTCGCAGGCATCCATGAATTGATTGGCCAGGTTTTCCGGAAACGGATATGGCGCTCCCAGCTTGAGCATGGGAATATCATCTCTGTTGAATTCTGCAAACAGATCTTCCACCACGGCCGACGGTACGCCGCCCACCACAATGCCCAGAGCAAATGTTTGTTCCGGCTGGATGGTGTGCCGGTTGTAGGGTACCAGCGTGTTGAATTTTTCAGCGATTTTTACATGTTTTTCATTGAGGGCCTTGTGCTGGAGAAAACGAAATTTCGGGGTGGATGCCCATCGGGTGGGCTCTCTTGTAAAGACAGCCGGGGTCAGGTTGCTTTTCAATTCTTCATAGGAAATATTTTGCCTTGCGTGGCAGATGCGGATGGCCGGCCGCACCAGCACCGGTACCTGAAATTCTTCTGAAATATCAAATGCGGCTTTGATCATGGCCCGGGCTTCCTGGGGACTGGCCGGGTCCAGCACCGGCACCTTGGCAATCCGGGCCATGAACCGGGAATCCTGCTCCGTCTGGGAAGAATGGGGGCCGGGATCATCACAGGAAATCACCACAAACCCCCCGATATTGCCTATATAGGCCGCAGACATGAAAGAATCAGCCGCCACATTCAACCCCACCATTTTCATGCAGCAGGCGGCCCGTTTTCCGGAAATGGCAGCAGCAAACGCATTGTCAAAGGCCACTTTTTCATTAACGGACCATTCAATAACGGTATTGAGATCTGCCGCCTTTGAAAACCGCACCGTCTCGGGCAGGATTTCCGAACTCGGGGTACCCGGGTAGGAGGTCAGCACCTGGCAGCCTGCCTCTAAAAGTCCCAGGGCCATGGCACCGTTTCCCAGTAAAAACGCTTGTTTCATAAGAATCCTCGTGATTTATTTGATGTATACAGTATACAATTTTACCCTGTCAAGCACAAATATGAATTTTCTACCGCCCCACAATGGTGCGGCCGATGATCATTTTTTCGATCTCCTTGGCCCCTTCATAGATCTCCAGCACCTTGGCGGCCCGGTAAAAGCGCTCAATATCATAATCATCAAAATACCCGTATCCGCCGTGGAGCTGCAATGCCTCATCCACCACTTCCACGGCAATGCGAGATGCATACAGCTTTGCCATGGCAGTGACATGGGTGTCCGGCGTACCGTTGTCCAACAGCCAGGCTGCCTTGTACATGATGTTTCTGGCCAGTTCGATCTTCACCGCCATGTCCGCGATCTTGAACTGCACCCCCTGAAAACTGCCGATGGGTCTGCCAAACTGTTTTCTGCCCTTTACGTGCTTCACCGCCATATCCAGTGCCCCCTGGGCGAGCCCCACCCCATGGGCGGAAACATAGGCCCGGCTGCGGTCAAAGAATGCCATAAGCTGATGAAACCCGTTGCCGGGCGTGCCGATAAGGTTATCTTCAGGCACCCGGACATTGTTCAGATACACCGCAGCCGTGTCGGAACACCGCAGCCCCATTTTGCCGTGCATGGGCTCGGCTTTGTAGCCGTTGCGGTCTGTTTCTACGGCAATGATGCTGTGGCGTTTGGACCGGGACGGGTTGTCCGGATCCGTCAGGCAGAAAATGAGCAGAAAGGATCCTTTGGTGCCGTTTCCGATCATCACCTTGGAGCCGTTGAGCACCCATTCATTGCCGTCTTTCACTGCAGTGGTGGCTGCCGCAAGGGTATCGGACCCGGCATCCGGTTCGGTAATGGCAAATCCCATGACCCCGTCTCCGTTGAATATGGGGTCTAAAAACCGTCTGCCCTGTTCATCGGTGCCGAAAAGCAGAAACTCTTCCGCACCGAATGTCAAAGAGCACAACTGCTGGCTGATGCCGGGATCCACCTTCCACAGTTCTTCGAGCACAATGGCCTGTTCCAGATACCCCAGTCCGGGACCCCCGAATTTTTCCGGGACAAACAGCCCGATAAGACCCAGTTCCTTTGCTTTTTTCACAATTTTGTCCGGATAGGTTTCTGTCAGGTCAAGTTCACGGCCCACAGGGGCCAGTTCTCCTCTGGCAAATTCCCTGGCTGCTTTTTGAATTGATTTCTGCTCTTTTGACAATAAAAAATCCACTGATCCCCTCCTTGTCCATACCGTTTTTCATATGATTGTCTGTATCGTATCGCTGAACTCCCATATCCTGCAGGACCTGCATCATTCCATCCATAGCGCCCATGGCCGTTACAAGGGGATATTTCCATGCCGCCTGAAAGGTAAGGGACGTTTTTTATTTTTCAGCATGGCCAGACCCCTGATGATCTGATCCCGGGTGTCAGAGGGTTCAATAATTTTGTCCACCAGCATATTGGAGGCTGCATGAAATGGATTGGAATATCGATAATCATATTCCTGAATCTTTTGGTCCTTGAAACTTTTTGGATCATCGGCTTCCTGGATCTCTTTGCGATAGATGATATTAATGGCTGCAGTGGTATCCAGCACCACCAGCTGTGCCACGGGCCAGGCCATCATCAGGTCCACCCCCATGCCGGCACAGCACATGGCCATGACCGCACCGCCGTATTCTTTTCGCAGGGCCAGGGTGATCTTTGGCACGGTGGCTTCAGCATAGGCATACAGCATTTTGGCCCCGTGCCGGATAATGCCGGCATATTCCTGGCCAATCCCGGGAAAATATCCCGGCACATCCACCAGATTGATCAAGGGAATATTGAAGCAATCACAGAACCTTATGAACCGGGCTGCCTTGTCTGCGGACTGGTAATCCAGGCACCCGGCCATGACCTGCGGCTGGTTGGCCACAATGCCCACAGAGCTGCCGTCCATGCGGGCAAATCCGGTGATGATGTTCTGTGCAAATTCCGGTAACACTTCTAAAAATGCATGGTTGTCCACAATTTCTTCAATCACCTTGTGCATGTCATAGGCTTTTTTAAAATCTGCAGGCACAATATCGGTAAGTACATTGTTTTTACGCAACGGGTCATCATCACAGGGAAAATCGGGCGGCCTCTGTTCATGGTTGGCCGGCAGAAAGCTCAACAGATACCGGATGAGGCTGATACTTTGTTCCTCCGTCCGGGTGACAAAATGGGCCTGGCCTGTAATTTTGCTGTGAACTCCCGTTCCCCCCAATTCTTCAAGGGTGACGGTTTCCCCTGTCACATCATGGATCACCTTGGGACCGGTGATCACCATCTGGCTCTGCTTTTCAATCATGACGATAAAATCGGTCAGGGCCGGGGAATACACCGACACCCCGGCACACGGCCCCATGATGCAGGAGATCTGGGGAATCACCCCGGATGCGGCCGTGTTTCTGAAAAACATGCCTGCCACCCCTTTGGAGGCAAAAAAACCTTCGTGGAGCCTCCCGCCGCCGGAATCAAAAAGCCCCACCACCGGGGCTTTGACTTTCAATGCCTCATCCATGATCCGGCAGATTTTCTGGCCGTGGATGGTGCCCACAGATCCCCCCAGAACCGTTACGTCCTGGGCATAGGCAAACACCAGGCGGCTGTCGATATTGCCATATCCAATGACCACACCGTCTCCGGGAACCTTTCGTTTTTCCATACCGAATTCCATGCACTGGCTTTCGGCCAGATCATGTAATTCAACAAAACTGCCGGCATCGAACAACATATCCAGGCGCTCTCTGGCGGTAAGTTTTCCGGCAGCATGATGACGGGCCACAGCTTTTTCCCCGCCGCCCATCAATGCTTTTTGCTGAAGGTTTTTCAGCCTTTCCCGTTCTTTTTCATGTGTTTTTGCAGTCATGACATATCCTTGAAAGATGAAATTCGGGCAACCTGCTGCTGCAACAAGGCCATAAAACAATTCGCTTTACCAATGTTTCATGACAGGCGGCATGATATTGTGTACTGTATACAATTATCCGGTGTCAAGCATATAATGAAAAAACTGCACTATCTGCCATAATGGATGGTGTATTGGAAGGATCTATGTACTGCCCTGAACATCAGTGAGTTTTGTCTGTTTTCCCGGGAAAAAATCTGATACTATCCCCCAGCGCAGATAACTGAAACCGGATTTTTTCATGAAAATAAAAACATCTGACCCAGACAGGATCAAACCCGCAAACATGACTGAAAACCACCCCCTGGATGCGCTGTTTACCATGCGCAGCAAACTGCTCAACGGCATACTCATTGCCCTGTCAATTTTGGGGCTTCCCGCACTGATCATTGCCTGTTTAGAAGCAGTGAAACTGAACCAGATTGCCGGTATCATATTATATGTCGTGGTG
This sequence comes from Desulfotignum sp., assembly GCA_011390635.1. Classification (GTDB taxonomy): domain Bacteria; phylum Desulfobacterota; class Desulfobacteria; order Desulfobacterales; family Desulfobacteraceae; genus Desulfotignum. Next base: position 126,268 of record JAABSA010000003.1, read on the forward strand.
TATCTTCTGGTTGTTACAGCCACCCTGGGGTTTAACCGTCTGCCGTTTGGTTTGCGCACCGGCGTGATGCTGGGAGGCCTGTATGTGATGGCCCTGTTTAATCTGATTCATTTTTCTTTTGCAGGGGCCGGCATCACTATTTTTTTAGCGGTCTGTGTGCTGGCAACGGTGCTGCTGGGGATACGCACAGGTTTTGCTGCTGCCGGTCTGTGCCTTGTTTCCGTGGTGGCGGTCGGTATCTGTTTTGTGGTTCATATTTTGCCCATTACGCCGGGAATGCCGGCCACCACGGATCAACTGATTTCCTGGATAACAGCTGCCGGGGTTTTCATCCTCCTGTCCGGCACCCTTATCCTGGGTGCCGGTATGCTGCAGGAACATCTGATCCGCTCTGTTCAAAAAGTGCATCACCAGGCTGAAGAACTCAGCCATGCCAATGAACAACTGTCAAAAGAGATCCAGCAGCGGGCGTTGGCCCAAAAAAAACGCAGACAAAGTGAACTTCAGTTCAGAACCCTGTTTGAAGTGGCCCCTGATGCCATGTATCTTACAGATCTGGAAGGCACTTTTATAGACGGTAACAATGCAGCAGAGACACTGTTGGGCATATCCCGGGACAGGTTCATCGGAAAAAATTTTGCAGACCTGAACATTCTGCCCCCTGATGAACTGCCAAAGGCCATTAAACTGTTAGAAACCAACCTCCAGGGGAAAATGACCGGACCGGATGAGGTCACGCTGATCACACAAAACGACAAAAAAATTGTTGTGGAAATCCGCACCTGCCCGTTTCAACTCAACGACCGACCGGTGATACTGGGAATCGCCCGGGATGTATCAGAGCGCAAGCGCCTGGAAGTCCATTTCAACCAGGCCCGGAAAATGGAATCCGTGGGCAGACTGGCAGGTGGGGTGGCCCATGATTTCAACAATATGCTCAGCATCATCATTGGCAATGCAGAACTTGCCATGGAGCAGACAGATCCCAATAATTTTCTTCACCATTCGCTCCAGGAAATACTAAAAGCCGCAGAGCATTCCGCAGATATCACCAGCCAGTTGCTTGCCTTTGCCCGCAAGCAGACCGCTGCCCCTCAGGTGCTTGATCTGAACAAAACCATTGAAACCATGCGTAAAGTACTCAGACGGCTCATCGGCGATGATATTGATCTGGTATGGAAACCGGGCCAATGCCTGTGGCCTGTAAAAATGGATCCTTCCCAGATCGACCAGATCCTGGCCAATCTATGTGCCAATGCCAGGGAGGCTGTAACAGATGGGGGAAACATCACCATTGAAACAGGTATGATCTCCTTTGACCAGGCTTACTGCGCCGAACATGCGGATGCCATCCCGGGTGACTTTGTCCTGCTTACCGTCAGTGATACCGGCTGCGGCATGGACAAAGAGGTCCTGGACAACCTGTTTGAACCGTTTTTTACCACCAGGGGCGTGGGAAAGGGTACAGGCCTTGGCCTTGCCACCGTGTACGGCATCGTCAGACAGAACAATGGTTTTATACAGGTTTCCAGCATCCCCAAAAAAGGCACCTCCTTCAGAATATACATTCCCCGGCACCTGTCCCGGGAAGAATTATCAGCCATCCAGGACAATCAATCGATCTGAAAAAAAATTTCACAGACAAAAATTATGCCTCATTATACAGATCTTTCTGATAAAAAAGTGACCCCGTAAACAGGAGTATGGCAGCACATAATGCAAACACAGGCAAAATCGCCAATGCCTTGTCAATACCGTAGATATCAGACAGATTTCCTATGACAACCGGTGCAAGGCTTGAACCCAGCAGGTGCTGTATGATGATACTCAGGCTCAGGGAAACAGCACAAAGCCCCGGGTGCACCACATCCTGGGTCACGGCCACTCCGGAAGGAACAAAGGCCACCGCAGTGATGCCCACCAAAAACAGCACCATATACTGGCTGGTTCCCTGTAAAAACACAAACGCGACAAAAAGCAGGAATGCTGTAAATACAGAGGACACCGCCGGAAACAGCATCCGGGCCTTCTTGTTTGTTTTCATCCATGCATCAGCCAGAAATCCGCCCAGAGGGGCACCGATAATGGCAAGCAGCATAATGGAACCAGCCTTCATGCTTGCCTTGTCCATGGCAAGGTTGTTAAACCGGTGAAAATATGTGGGCAGCCATGTGAGAAGTGCGGTGGTGATAAATACATTCATGGCAAAGGCCAGGTTGTTGCACAAAAGGGTCTTGTTATGGGTAAACTGCCTGGCCATATCCATGAACTGCATCTTTGTTTCTTTGCCGGTTTTTTCAATTTTTGTCAGCCTAACGGTTTCATAGTCTGTGACAAAATAAAACAAAATGGCAAGGAACAGTCCGGGAATGGCCACCAGTCCGAATGCATGGCGCCAGCCGAAATGGTGGGCCACAAATCCGCCGATGCCGATACCCAGAGCGCTGCCCAGGGGGATAGATGCATTCCACAACCCCAGTATCCGTGCCCTTTTTTCCATGGGAAAATTGGCAGACAACATGGCGGTGCCGCCCGGGGCATACCCTGCTTCTCCAATGCCGATGACGGTTCTGGCCACCAGAAGCTGGGGAAATGTTTTGGTGAATGCACAAACCAAAGTGGCCATGCTCCAGATTGCCGCCATGATGGAAATACTTTTGGTGCGGCTCCAGCGGTCCACCAGAATGGACACTGGAAATGAAAACCCCAGAATCGACCAGTACACAACAGATACAAGCAGTCCGCACTGGGCATCGGTCATGCCCATTTCCTGCTTGAGGAAAGGAAAAAGGGACACGATGACCATGCGGTCCATGTAATCAAACATATACAGTAAAAACAGCAGCCCAAAAACCCTCCAGGATTGTTTTTTTGTCATGATGCATCCTTTTTTTGTCCATACCAGCCGTGTCTGCGCACCGCCTGGAACATGGCGATACAATTTTGGGGATCAACCCCGGGATGCAGGGAATTTGAAGAGCAGATAATCAGTCCCCCGCCTGCCCCCCCGTCTGCAATGGCCTGTATGACCGCGGCCTCGACCTGGGCCGGTGTGCCGGAGGGCAAAAGATCCACGCAGTCAATATTGCCCAGAAGGCAGATTTTATCGCCACAGGCTGCTTTCATTTTTTTCAAGTGCATGCCTGCCTGAGGTTCCAGAGGATTGATCCCGTCATAGCCGGTGTCAAGGATGATGTCCATAAGTGGCCACAGATTGCCGTCGGAATGCCTGACCACCTTAAGTCCTTTTTTGTGGGCCTTGTCAACGATCTGCCGGTTATAGTGATTGACAAAGGTTTTAAAATGCAGCGGCGATATCAGCGGCCCTTTGGTGGAAGCGATGTCGTCTTCGACGACCAGCACATCAAGGCCGGCTTCCACCAGAAGATCCAGCTGGGCAAGATTATATGCCAGCATCATCCGGGCAACTTCATGGACAAATTCAGGATCGGCAACCATGTTCATCATCAGGTTGGTCATGCCCATCAGTCGCCAGGAGCGAACAAAAATTCCCCGCATGAGCCAGAAGGATGCTTTTGTGCCCTTGAACCTGTCCACTGCCAGGTACAGCAGTCCCAGATCTGCTGCTGTCGGCACAGGCGGGGTGTAGTTTTTCCATGCATTCCGGGTCTGCACGGGATGCCCCACAGGAACCGGAATTCCATGCTCTGACAATCTGTAGACAACACCAAATCCATCTTTGACATGGTTTTTATCCACAAATGTTTCATGGCCGGTTTCAAAGGTTGTAATCCCGTCAATGTCATAGTGTTCATGGATCAGAAAAAGGGTGTCCACCAGCTTGAGCTTGTCATGGTCATCCATGCGCCTGAAATCTTTTGGCTCAGGCAGGCCCCCGGTAAGATGCTGCCCAATGCCGATAATGGGGGCCTCGTTTATGCCGTGGATATACAGCGGGACACAATCAGGCTGTTTCATTTCAAGGGCGGTGATAATGCGTTGTCTGCCATTCACGGTATATTGCTCCTTTTATTTTTCACTGATGCCGGAAAGCATCCAGTATATGAAATTCATTTTTCGAGCACCGTTCTAAAATTTGGTATATATGCCCGGACCTCAATTTGTCAACATCTTAATGTTAATGGTGTCAGAGGTTTACTTTTTTACCTTTTTTGAAAAATAGCAAAAAAGTAAACTTATGACACCGCTGTTTCGCTATTTGGCCTTGACTTTGCCGCAGACAAGCATATATCAATAGGCAGGGCAAACATCCATCAACCTTGGCTATTGTGAGAGGAACGCTTTCATGGGAGTAAACGCTAAATGGGTCATCGGATTTGTCTGTTTTTTTCTCATCACCGGCAATGTTTGCAGGGCACAGGATGTTTCAAAGCCCATTGTCATCGGCGCCACCGTATCCAGGCAGGGAAAATTCCAGGAACCGTCCCGGATGATCCAGACAGCCTATGAATTCTGGGTAGATAGCATCAATCAAAAAGGCGGACTTCTGGGACGACAGGTGAGACTTGTTCTGTATGACGACAAAAGCCAGCCCCATCTGGCCCGGGCACTGTATCAAGAACTGATCGAACAGGACCGTGTGGACCTGGTTTTTTCGCCTTACAGTACCCCTTTGACCCTGGCAGCATCTGACATCAGCGAACAGCATGAGATGGTGATGCTGGCCTGCGCCGCAGCGGCCCGGGAACCCTGGCAGAGGGGATTCCGCTATTTGTTCGGGCTGTATGCACCGGCTGACCGGCAGTTTATCGGGCTGCTGGACATGATGGCCAAGGCCAATCATAAGACCCTGTCCCTGCTCTATGATGCCACATCTGCGTTCAACCACGATGTGGTACAAGGGGTAAAGGAGTGGGCCAGGACATTTAAAATCGATATCGTGCTGGAACAGGGCTACCAGGACGGGAAAAAGGAACTGCCTGATCTGGTGACAAAGGTGATATCCAAACATGCCGCCGGACTGATCCTTTCCGCCTATACCCCGGATTGTTATGCACTGCTGGACCTGCTGGGAAAAAAACAGTACCGGCCGCCAGTACTGGCCATGCCCATTGCACCGGTACATCCGGATTTCCACAAGAACGCCGGGAAAATGGCAGACCTTGTATTCAGCACATCCCAATGGGAACCCGACGACCGGATACCATTTCCGGGCACCCGGCGGTTTGTTGAAGACTTCACCCGGTTTGCGGGACATATGCCCTCGTTTCATGCGGTTTCCGCCTTTTCCGCCTGTCAGCTTTATGAACAGGCCGTCGTGCAGACCGAATCCCTGGACAACAAAAAACTGCGGGACCATATTGCCGCTTTAGATACGGTGACCCTCATTGGCCGGTTCAAGGTAGACTCCACCGGCAAACAGGTGGGCCATAATTCATTTATCATCCAGTGGCAGAACGGGGAAAAACAGATTGTCTGGCCCCGGAAAATGCAGACTGCCAAACCGGTTTTATAATCTTCAGGGCTTCCCATGACCATAAAAAACATCCCGTTTTACCATCGCATCCTGTTCAAGCTGCTGATACCGGTGGTTATTTGCGGCATCATTGTTTCCACACTACTGGTGGCCTGGCTGTCCTCTCCCATGAAAACTTTTTTGACGCAACAGTTTGATGCCAACCTGCAGGTGGCATCTGTTTCCGGCCTGCGGATCTGTGAAGAAAGCTTCCATTACCTGCTTGACCTGCGGCTGGAAAAAAACATTGAGATGAATCAGGTATTGAAAAACGAAGCCATGAAAAAGATACACGCTGTCAGCCGGCAGTTTCCCCATATCCATCTCATGGTCCTGGAATCCAACCGGTCGGTAAAAGCCAGCTCTCTTGAAAATTCACCACAGGAATGGACCGGACCTTCCATGGAAGGAAAGCATGATACCGCACTGGTGTTTACGATCAACGGCAGAACCGTCAGGTCCCATGTGCAGTTTTTCCCTTTCTGGGACTGGCATATCATCGGGTTTGTGTTTGACCGAGACTACAAGCACCCGGTCCAGATTGCCTATAAAGCCACCTATCTGAGTGCCGTGGGGGTTTTTTTCGCCATGCTTGTCACCCTGGGGGTGGTGTTTTATCTTTTCATAAACCGGCCTTTGAACCGGCTGATCGCTGCCACAAAGCACATTTCTTCGGGCAGTTTTTCCAGAATCGATGATATTGGTTCCGATGAATTCGGCCAGTTGATGGTTTCATTCAACGGCATGGTGGCTGGTCTTGAAAACAGGGATGCGGCCGTTCAGAGCCTGATTCACCAGCTCAAGGAAAGTGAGGCCCTGTTTCGGTCCCAGTTTGAATTCGGCAATATCGGTATTGCCATCACTTCCCCTGACAGGGGCTGGATCCGTGCCAATGACCGATTGTGCCGCATGCTGGGGTATACCGAGTCCCAGCTGAAAGAAAAAACCTGGTCTTCCATGACCCATCCTGATGACCTGGCAGCAGATATGGCCAGTTTCAACCGCATGATGGAAGGTAAAATCGAAAGCTATGAAATGGAAAAACGATTTTTCCATAAAACCGGGGATATTGTGTTCACCCATCTCAATGTGTCCTGTTTTCGCAATCAGGATCAGTCCGTCAGGTTCATCATCGCATCCCTTCTGGATATCACCGACAGAAAACTGGCTGAAAAAGAAAAACAAAGACTGGATCTCCAATTGGCCCAGGCCCAGAAAATGGAAGCCATTGGCACCCTTGCCGGCGGCATTGCCCATGATTTTAACAACATGCTGGGGGTGATTTCAGGAAGGGCTGAGCTGGGCCTGAAAAAGACATCCCCCTCCGACCCGGTGTACAAGGATCTTTCACAGATCCTCAATGCTGCAGGCCGGTCCGCAGACATCACCCGGCAGCTGCTGGCATTTGCCAGAAAACAGACCATTTCTCCCCGGGTGATTGATTTAAACGATACGGTGGATACGATGCTCCAGATGCTGGGCCGGCTCATCGGCGAAGACATCGACCTGCTGTGGCAGCCGGCCGAGGATCTGTGGACAGTGAAAATGGACCCTTCCCAGCTTGACCAGATTCTGGTGAACCTGTGTGTGAACGCCAGGGATGCCATTACAGATATAGGCAAGATCACCATTGAAACCGGTATGAAAGTGTTTGACCGGACATATTGTGCAGCACATGAAGGATTTGCGCCGGGTGAATTTGTCCTGCTGGCGGTGAGTGACAGCGGCTGCGGCATGGACAGACATACCCTGGAAAATCTGTTTGAACCCTTTTTCACCACCAAGAAAACCGGCAGGGGCACCGGCATGGGCCTTGCTACGGTATACGGCATTGTCAAACAGAATAGCGGATTCATCAATGTGTACAGTGAACCCGGCAAAGGCAGCAGTTTCAGGATCTATCTGCCCCGCCATACCGCGGGCAATGCCGAAAAAATGCCGGAAAAACCCATGGCACCGCTGCCCCGGGGCAGCGGTGAGACGATTCTCATTGTGGAAGATGAAACCACCATCCTGGAAATGCTGGAAACCATGCTGGAAAACATGAATTACAAAGTTATTACCGCAGCTGCCCCCAGCAGGGCCATGGATTTGGCGCACTCCCATGCGGGCCGAATCCACCTGGTCATGACCGATGTGGTGATGCCGGAGATGAACGGCCGGGATCTGGCCGGGAAACTGTCCGCCCTGTATCCGGATATCAAAATTTTGTTCATGTCCGGGTATACCGCCAATGTCATTGCCCATCAGGGGGTGCTGGACCCGGAGATTCACTTTATCCAGAAACCGTTTTCCATGCAGGATATCGCTGCCAAAATACACGACGTCCTTGGGGTCAGAAGGTAACTTTTTTACCTTAAAAAACCGGAAAAACTGGGGTCAAAAATCAACAATTCCAGCAGGCGGCTGACTGGCCGGGGCGGCGCCGGGTCAGAACCGGGGCGGTGTCACGGCAGGTCTGGGTCGCATATGGACACCGGGACTGAAACCGGCACCCGGCAGGCGGGTTCATGGGATTGGGGGCTTCTCCCGGACAGGTGATGCGCTGTCTGGCCCGCTGGACCGGGGGGTCTGGCACCGGCACGGCTGACAGCAATGCTTTGGTATACGGATGCACCGGAGATTCATAGATCAGATGCCGGTCTGCCAGCTCCACAATATTGCCGGCATACATGATGGCGATACGGTGGGATATGTGGCGTACCACGGCCAGGTCATGGGCGATGAACAGGTATGCCAGCCCGAACCGGGCCTGCAGATCCTGCATCAGGTTCACCACCTGGGCCCGGATGGACACATCCAGTGCGCTCACCGGCTCATCTGCCACGATGAACTGTGGTTTCAACGCCAAAGCCCGGGCAATGCCCACCCGCTGGCGCTGGCCTCCGCTGAAGGCGTGGGGATAGCGTGCTCCGGCATCCGGCGGCAGGCCTACCAGTTCCAGAAGCTGTGCCACCTCTCCTGCCGCCGCTTTTATATTTTTCACCAGCCCGTGCACCAGGAGAGGTTCTGCCACGATATCAACAATTTTCATGCGGGGATTCAGGCTGGCGTAGGGGTCCTGGAACACCAGCTGCATATGCCGGCTCAGGGTTCGGACTGCTTCTTTGCCGGCATGGGTGATCTCTTTGCCCTGGAAAAATATCCGGCCGCTGCTGACCGGCACCCGGCCCAGTATAGCCCTGCCGGTGGTACTTTTACCGGAACCCGATTCCCCCACAAGCCCTAATGTTTCACCGGGATGGATATCAAAACTCACATTTTCCACCGCATGCACCTGCAGACGTTTTTTGCCCCAGAATCCGGCCCGGCCGGCATCAAAAACTACGCCCAGATCTTTGACTTGAATCAGTGGTGAATCGGGTGTCTCATCCTTTGCCGGAGAGGATGTCGCATTTTTTGCCTGCCCAATCATCTGGTGTCTCCCTTTATTGCGCACCAGCAAGAGACATGGCGGTCATCTCCCAGCGGGGTGAGGGCCTGGGCCCGTAAACAGTCTTTTTTCGCCTGGTCACACCGGGGAGAAAAGGCACACCCCCGCGGGGGCGAAATCAGGTCCGGCGGCACCCCGTCAATGGAAACCATGCGTTCAGTAACCACATCCAGGCGGGGGGTAGCCCGGATCAACCCCTTTGTATAAGGGTGCACCGGACTGGCAAACACCTGGTCCGCATCCCCCACCTCCACAATGCGGCCGGCATACATCACCGCCACCCGGTGGCAGAGCTGGGCCACCACCCCCAGATCATGGGTGATGAGAATCACCGACACCTGCAGCCGCTGCTGCAGATCGGTCAACAATTCCAGGATCTGTGCCTGGATGGTCACATCCAGGGCCGTGGTGGGCTCATCCGCTATGATGAGCTGAGGCTCACAGGCCAGGGCCATGGCAATCATCACCCGCTGGCGCATCCCGCCGGACATTTCATAGGGGTATTGTTTGAGACGTTTTTCAGGCGCATTGATATCCACCAGACCCAGCAGATCCATGGCCCTTCTGCGGGCCTGATCCCTGGTCATGCCCATGTGGTGGCGCAGCACCTCGGTGATCTGGGTGCCGATGGTAAACACCGGATTCAACGAGGTCATGGGGTCCTGAAAAATCATGGAAATATCCTTGCCCCGAACCTCGCGCACAAATTTTTTGCCTGCCTGGTCCAGCAGGGACCGGCCCTGGAAAAGGATATCCCCGCCTTCGATCCGACCCGGCGTAGAGATCAATCCCATCACCGCCTGGACCGCCACACTTTTACCGGAACCCGATTCCCCCACAATACCCAGGGTCTGTCCATAATCCACCTGGAAACTGACCCCCCGGGATGCCTGGACTACGCCCCCCCTGGTATAAAAATTCACCACCAGGTCCCGAACCTCCAGAAGCGGGACATTTCGGGATGCACTCATGGGGCTTCCAGCTCCTTTTTTATGGTTGCATGCATTTTTTTGCGCATGGCGCCTGCCATGTGCCGGGCAAACTGTTTTTCCCGCTCCTGGGGATCGGAAATCAGCCGCAGCCAGGAGGCCACAAGATTGATGGCCAGAACGGTTACGGCAATGGCGCACCCGGGGATGGTCACCAGCCACCAGGCCATGAACATGTAGTTCTTCCCCATGGCCACATCCAGGCCCCAGGAGGTGGCCGGGGGCTGGATCCCCAGTCCCAGAAATGAAAGGGCGGCTTCGGCCAGGACAATTCTGGCAAATTCCAGGATACCCAGGGTCAGCAGCGGAGAGGTAAGGTTGGGCAGAATGTGGCGGAAAATAACGCGGGGCCACCGGCACCCCACCACTTCAGCCGCCTCCACGTAAGGGGACTGGCGGATGGACAAGACAGCACTGCGGGTCATTCGGCCATACACCATCCATCCGTTCAGGGCCAGCACCACCACCACCGTGGTGAGGCTGGGTCCGATCACCGCCAGGATGATCAGGGCCAGCAAGAGCCCTGGAAACGCTACCTGGGTGTCGACCCAGCGCATGACAAAAGCATCTGTGCGGCCCCCCAGATAACCGGCCATCAGGCCCATGACCACGCCGAATCCACCGGCCAAAAGCACCACCGCCGCCCCCACCCACAAGGAGACCCGGGCCCCGTGAATGGTCCTGGACAACACATCCCGGCCCAGGTGATCGGTGCCCAGTATATGCTTTAAGGTGCCCTTTTCATACCAGACAGGAGGGGCCAGCCGGGCGGTAAGATCCTGATCCGTGGGATCATGGGGGGCAATGTACGGGGCAAACACCGCCATGAGCACCAGTGCCGTGATCAACATCACCCCGACAAGGCCGGCCTTGTCCCGCTTGAGTTCCCGGCCCAGTTCAAACAGTTTTTCCACCCACTCATGGCGGTGCTGTTCCAGAGCCTGCTCCAGGGAATCTGCGTTGGTTTGGCTCATGTCAGCTTCAGCCTCGGATCGATGAGTTTGTAAACAAAATCCATGAAGATGTTGATCACCACCACACAGACAGCAGCGGTAAACACGATGGCCTGGATCAGTATCAAATCGTCGCGCTCAATGGCCTGGATGGCGGTCAGGCCGATGCCCGGCCAGGCAAACACGGTTTCCACCACCACAGAATACCCGGCCAGCGACCGGATAACTTCCCAGCCCACCAGGGTCATGATGGGCAGCCCTGCATTGCGCAGCGCATGGATTCCCACCACCCGGACAAAGGGCAGGCCCTTGGCGAAACTGGTTTTGACATACTGCTGGTTGAGTTCGTCGATCATGGAGGATCTCACCAGCATCACCAGCCTGGCCAGGGTAGGCAGGCCCATGGTCAACGCCGGCATGATGATATGAGCGGGGGTGGCAGCACCCGATGTGGGCAGGATCTTGAACTGCACTGCAAACAAAACAATAAACAACAGTCCCAGCCAGAACTGGGGCACAGAAAGTCCCAGAAGACTTACGAACACTGTGATCCGATCCACCACCCCGCCTGGCCGCAGAGCCGCAATGATGCCCATGGGTATGGCCACCACACAGGCAAACCCGATACCCACGGCAGTGAGCAGAATGGTCATGGGCAGTTTTTCAAACACAATATCCATGGCCGGCCGCTTTTGCCACAACGATTCGCCAAAATCCAGCCGGACAATATTTGCCATAAAATCTACAAACTGGATATGGATGGGACGGTCCAGTCCCAGTTTTTTTTCAAAGGCAGCCCGCTGTTCCAGGGTTGATTCCAGGGGCAGCATTACCTGGACAGGGTCTCCCACCATGCGCGTCACCACAAACACGATGATGGTCACACCCATAATTACAATCAGGCCGTGAATCAGCCGCCTGTAGATAAACCGTCCCATTATGGCATCATCTCTTGTGTTGGTATTGTTGGTATGGTGGCATTTTTATGATGGGTCATGCTGAAACTGGTCCCCGTATACCGGCATCTGTATCACCGGACCTGCATTTCCCGGACCAGCAGCCGGGCATCCACCCGCCCGGGCCACTCTAAGCGCGCACTGAGCCCGTAAATATCTTCAATATTCAACAGCCACACAAAATAGGCCTGGTCATAGGCCAGCTGCACCGCCTGGTGGTAAAGGTTCTCGCGCTTTTTCTCATCGGTTTCAGACCGTGCGGCATCAATCAGGCCCGCCAGGGTCTCATCGGTGTTGGAAGACCCGATGCCCCCGGCCTTGTAATAGGCGGAAAAGCTTTTGTCCGCATCCAGCAGCTCATTGGAGGAGACCACAAAAATCCCGTCCGCCCGGGTTTTGCGGTCAAACAGCCGGTTGAGGTATTCATTGAACTCAAAAATACGCACCTTGACATCCAGGCCGGCTTTTTTCCAAAAATCCGCCACCGCCTCCACCAGGTCCCGGTCCTTGAGCCACCGGCCACTGGTACCGATCAGCTCTATGGTCTGCCCCTTGACACCGGCTTCTTCAATCAGTTTTTTCGCCTTATCCGGATCATAGGAATAGGCTTTGACCTGGTCATTGTAGCCGAAAAACGAGGGGCTCAGCAGCTGGCCCTGGGCCACCTGGGCAAACCCTTCAAACAATCCCTGTGCCAGGGCCTGCTTGTCCACGGCATAATTGAGGGCTTTTCGCACCCGCGCATCTTTTGTCACCCCGTCATCTGCATTAAGAATAATAATGGGATGCTCCAGCCCCAGGACATTAACGGATTTGGGCACATGGCTTGTGAACTCGGGCAAAAGGTTGGTGATCAGGTCGAATTCTCCTGCCATAAGACCGGCCAGCCGGGTGCCGGGTTCCTCAATAAACCGGTATCGCACCGATGAAATCTGTGGTGCCGGCCCCCAGTAATCCTCATTTCGCACAAGGTCAATATGCTGGCCCCGCTGCCAGGCCACAAACCGGTAAGGTCCTGTGCCGACGGGATTTTCAGCAAATTTGGGATCTTTGGAATGTTTCGGGGGAACCACCTTGAGCCAGTACAGCCGGGTGGGCAGGATGGGATCCGGCCCGTCGGTGATCACGTGCAGTGTCAGGTCACCTGTTGCACGGGCATCTGTAATGGTGGAAAAAAATGAAATCTGCTCGGAATTGAATTCCGGATCGATAACCCGCTTGATGCTGTAAACCACGGCATCAGCGTTCAAGGGCTCCCCATTGTGAAATGTAATGCCGGAACGTAACGTAACTTCCCAGGTGTCTGCATCCACAAGTTTGGGCATCTGTGCCGCCAAAGACGGCATCATGTCCCCTTCCGGGGTCCGGGTGAGCACCGTGTCATAAATATTGTCATTCACGGCCCGCTCCCCGCCGTCTTCTCTGATCTGGGGATCCAGGGTGGTGGGCTCTGAGCCCAGCGCAATGGTTATACCCTCGGCCTTTGCCCACCCGGTGCCTGCCAGAACCACCACCATCAATACTGCTGCCAGCAATAAACGCCCATACTTTTTCATCGCGCCTCCTTGGGGTCAGAAGTTATCTTTTTTACCTTATTTTCATCATCGCAACGGTATTTTCACATCAACACAATTACCGCATCAAACAAATTACCATATCAACGGTCAAATTGATGCCAGAATTTTTTCCAGGCCCGTTTTTTTCACCCGGCCTTTTATCGCATCCGGATCAGTGGTGTACATCTTTTTTTGTTTCATGCGGTCAAACAGTACTGATCCGGAAAAAGTAAATTTCAGGCCGAGTCCCTCCTGGGTCTGCATCTGCTGCCGGACAAAGGCAATAGCATCACCAAGAACCGAATCTTTTGGCAGTACAAGGTATTTTTTTCCGCAGGTCTGTTTCACCGCATTTACCCCTGCCAGGGTGCCGGTGCAGATGGCTTCGGTGTGCCCTACCATAAGCCCTGCCTTTTCCCCGGCACAGAACAGGTTGTCCACCCCGTCCACTTTCAGGGCATCATCCCTGGGAGACATGCCCATATACCGGACCGAATTGCCAATACCCCCGGCATAGGGATCTTCAAACCGGGCGTTCTCCAGGCCCGGTATTTTCCTGAGGTCATCCAGGGGGAAATACGGGGTCATGAGTTTGGCATGGCCGGTATCCAGCAGGATCACATTGTTCTCAAAATCCGCAATGGCATATTGCTGGCAGGCTTTTAACGATAATTTGCCTGTCATGCGCAGGCTTTCGTCCAGGGGGATCACAGCCACGCCTTTTTCATTGAGTTCTTCTTGCAGTCCACGGGCCAAAGATTCTTTGTGCAGCTTGCAAGAACCGCTCATCGCACCGGTCTGGCCGCCTTTTTGTCCATTTATTTCCATGACACCTGCTTTGGCAGCAACACTGACCCGGCCGCCAAAGGAATGGCAGCGCAGAATGCACATGGCACAGCCGTTTCCATATTTTGTGCAGTTGGCCACAGGCCCTGCCGTGCCTGTGGTTTCTATGAAAACATCCCCGTCATACCGGATATCCTGTTTTTGTTTTTTAGCCATGACAGCTGTGATCCGGTTCTTATCCATTGCCACATCCGTCACCCTGGCTCCCGTCTCAACGTGGATACCACAGTCTGCAAGGAACCTTTTGATTTTGGGCTCCATGGTGGAGACATCATACAAGGATGCATGGTTATGACCCGGAAAGGTAATATCCTTGTGGATAAAATTGGATTCTATGACTGCAAATATATCGCCGCCGCCCATGGCTTTGAGTTCCTCTGTGGCGGTCAACCGGCCGTTGTTGCGCATGATTCCGCCCACAAGGCCTGTGCCCAGCAGCATATCGGTGCGCTCCAGCAAGGTCACATCAGCACCCAGCTTTTTCGCACTCACCGCGGCAGCGCATCCGGCCCACCCGCCACCGATAACAATTGTTTTCATCAATGGTTCTCCATTTGGATTGGTTTCCTCATTATTAATTAAATCCGGGCGTTAATGTCAACAAATTTATTTGACATCGCCAGGACAAAATACTATTTTTTTATCCAAAACACACAAAAAAACAGTGTGTTAAAAAAACTATCAAACGGGTTTTCGCCAAAAGATCCGGGTTGGATTTTTAATTAAATTTTTTATTTTTATTGTTTACATTCACCAGGTTTCAGCTAAGATGCAACAGACACAAGCAGGAGAGACCTCTTGAACCGGAAAGAAAAAAACAACAAAGCACGGGATGACCACACCCGGATGGCCCATGAAGGTATCCGTCAACTGCTGTTTGAAAACAAAATCCTTCCCGGCCAGAAACTGTCTTACCGGATGATTGCCGAAACCCTCGGCATGAGCCTGACGCCAGTTATACAGGCCCTCAAGATTTTAGAATTCCAGGGACTGGTAAAACATATTCCCAACAAAGGATATTATACAGAACCCCTGAGCCTTCAGGAGATCAAGGAAATTTATGAACTGCGGGAGGTGGTGGAGATTTCCCTTCTGCCAGCGGTAATTGAAAATCTGGACAATGACAGCATCACAAGGCTGAGCGGTTTTTTACAAACAGACCATGGCAATGACATCGATCTGAACACCCGCCTGGTTCTGGACCGCAATTTTCATACCATACTGTCGTCCATTGCAGCAAAGAAAGTGCAGATGCAGATATTGCAGAACCTGTTCGACCTGCTGTATCTCAAATACAGGGGAAGTCTTCTTTTTGTGGCCTCGGAAGTGATTGTGGGTTCCCAGCACCAGATGATATTCGACGCGGTGGTCACACGAAATATTGACAAGGCACATATGGCCATGAAACAGCATTTTACGGTTATCAAGGCCAAGGCATTATCCACCTTGTCACAGATGCTGGCAGGCAGATATGAGCGCCACCCCTAAAACCCGGAAACCTCATAAATCAGGCGGCATACCCCGGGCACAGACAAATCCCATTTTGTTTCTAACCGGCATTTTCTTTTTCAATATGCTTTCCAGGCTCGGACTGGCCCCTCTTCTGCCTGGTATTGAAACCGACCTGGCCATGAATCACAGCCAGGCCGGCGGGCTTTTTTTCCTTATTTCATCCGGGTATTGCATAAGCCTGTTCGGATCCATTTTTCTAACGCCCCTGTTCACTGGGGGTCAATCAACGCGACAGCAGAAAATCGATTTTTTCCCGGCTTTGCACCAGATCATCGGTATCGGCGGAAAATATTTCAAAGGTGATGGTATCGTTGTAACCCGCCTTTTTAAGGGCTGAAATACAGATGTCAAAATCAATATTCCCTTTTCCCACGGCAACATGATCATCATACTTTCCAAAATTGTCGCTGATATGGACATGGCTTATGCGGTCGGGGAATCTGTGGATAAATTCCACCAGCTTCGACTGCCCGGGGTCTCCGATATTGGCATGGCCGGTATCCAGCGTCATTTTGAGATCCTTGAACTCCTTGAAAAGAAAGTCAAACTGATCCGGGTCAAAAAAGATGTGATAGGCGGGAAACATGTTTTCAAAACACAGGGCTATTTTCAGAGAAGCTGCTTTTTCAACAATGGCCTGCAGGCTTTTTTGGGCATATTCTTTTGCGGTGTCCAGAACAAATGCCCCCATGCCGGTGATAAATCCCGGATGCAGCACTGCTTTTTTGGCACCGATGCCTGCGGCTGCATCCAGTGAATGCATCATTTCCGAAAGCGATGCAGCTCGGATACCTGGTGAGAGATCCGCTGTATACACAAAGGACGGCAGATGACACACCACCGGCAGACCCGCCTTTTCCAGGGCTGTGACCAGGTCTTTTTCCATGTCACGGATCCTGGCCCAGTGACCTTGGGGCGGATCCATGGAGAGTTCAAAAAAATCAAACCCCAGATCCGACACTTTTTGTATTTCATCCATCACCGGTTTGATCGGAAAGCTTGCAGCCCCGTATTTCATATATCCCCCATAGATGAATCTTGTGCCGTCAATTTATGTGATGCCGTCAAATCATGCACTGCCATTAATTGGACAAGCCTTTTAAAAACCTTCCCAGTTCTTTTTCCACGCTCTTTTTCAGCTGGTCTACGGTTTCAGGCGGGACATTGGTGATAATCGAAGTGATCACCCCTGTGATATCAGGCGTGATGGATGGATCGGAAAGCGCACCTTTGACAAATATGGGAACAGAGACACCGGCAAGTTCCGTCAGTTCCTTTCCTGCCTGGCCTTTGGAGGTTTCCACCACCGTGATAACCGCCGTATAATCAATGGTTTGCGTGACAATATCAGCCACTATTCCGGTGCCGGAAACCCGGAGAGCAGGAGATTTTCCCGCAAGATCATCCAGGAAAACCACCCCGTTTTTCACCACAGGATTACCGGTAAGTTCGGTAAAATCCGTTTCTTCCTGTTCCGACACCGCAAAGGTCCGGCTTTCCCGCAAAGATTTCAGACTCCGCAGAAATTTTCCCGCATTAAATCCTTTGACTGCTCCGTTTTTAAAGGAAAACGCCATGTTCCCGTTCAGGTTCTGCTTCATGGCATCCACATCCAGGCCTGTGGTGGTCAGGTCGGCTGTCACATCCCCGGTTCCCCGGATGAGGGCATTTTGGGTCATGTCCATGAGCAATGGTTCCACCTCCACCCCCTTCAGGGTTGTATCAATAGCAAGTTTCGGGATATTTTTTGTGGCATCCAGCACCACCTTGCCTGCATAGGTTCCCTTGTACAGATCGGCGGACAAAGGATCTTTTGTGAGTATGCCGTCTTTTGCATTTACCTGCACCTGCACCCGGGACAGTTTTGCCCCGGTAACAACAAGATCTTCAATTGTCAGAGCGGCTTTCAGCTTCAGGGCCCGCAACAGCTCCACAGGAATCTGGACAGCTGCCGCAGCAGCGGCTGTTTCCGGGGTAACCGGCCGGGCCGGTTGTTTTTTTCCGCCCGGATCTTCGGAGGCCTCCGGCATGTACCGGTCCGCATTGATCTTATCAACTGCCAGATCACAGGTGATATCCGGGTCTGAAAAATTTTTAACGGCAAGGTTCCCGTTCATCTGTGAATCATCCAGGACAGCAGAAAAACCGGTGAGCCGGATATCGGCAAAAGATCCTGCAAAATCGGTTTTCACCGCCACTTTCTCAAACACCCTGGTGTCTGATGTCGCCGGCAAAGGCAGATTGAGTTTTTGCATTATATCACGCAGATTAAACTGTGCCACAGACAGGCTGCCGCTGAATTCAGGAGATGTTTGAAACTGTCTGGCATTCAGTGTGCCGGTGACATCAAGATCCAGGCCCTTGAGGGAAAAAGATGCAAGATCCAGTATCTGCGAATCAAACTGAATGCGGGCAGGCGCATCCAGGGTCACAAAAACCGGTGGATTGGGAATCTGTTTGCCCGCCAGACCGAACCGTGCCTGCAGCGGTGTCATGACAAGATCCTGGGAATTGCCTTTAAAGCTGGTTTTTACAGAAACAGTGTCAAGCACTGCAGCCAGAGCCGTCTGTTCCAGAGCAGTAAACAGCAGTCCCAGCTGTCCCCCTTCCAGGGCGACCTGGCCCTCCAGATCCGCCTTCTTTGACCCCAGGTGACTGGCAATGACATTGGCCTTCACCGTGATGCCCAGTCCCGCAACATCCAGTACAGGCAACATGATCCGGCCCTGTTCCATGTCCACATCAAACCGGGTCTCCATATGAAATGCTTTTTTTCCGGATGCAGCCAGCCGTTTGCCCAGGACCGCCAGCCGTGACCCGCTGCCGCCAAGCGTGCCCGCCACCTGAAGCAAAGTAGGCAGATCCGGCCCTGTCGCTGTTACATCACCTGTCAAGGACGGCGCGGCAGACCGGATCTTTTTTGCCTCCAGTTCTCCGGTAATATCTGCTCCCAGCATCTGCACCGCAAGCTTGGATACCGACACCATGCCTTTGTCTGTATCGGTGACAATTTTTGCCTTCACATCAAAGGAACGGTCCGGCAGTCCGGCCAGTTGTGCTGACAAAGGACCGCCTTCAAACACCTTGAACAACTGCGCAAGATCCTTTCCCGTGACATCCAGATCCATGTCAACTAAAGAGATGCCGGATTTCACCCCGCCAATGGATATGTCCCCTGCCGCGCGGGTATCCATACCGGTTGCCAGCAGATCTGTGACAGATATGGTATCTTTGGCAAGATCCATCTTTACGGAACAGGCCAGGGTCAACAGAGCAGGGGTTTTTCCCAAAGCTGGACCGGCTAGCTGTGCCCGGGCAGAAAAAGGCGTTATCTGATACTGTCCTGTGGCGAAATCATGGAAGATTTTTCCCTCAAGTGCGGCATTGCCTGAAATTTCAGGGGAGGTGGCTTGTCCATGAAAGGCAAGTTTCAGGTCAACAGGATCACCGGGCGTCACCATGCCGGTGGTGATATCCAGATCCGATACTGTATATGTCACATCCATGGACCTGTCATCAAAACGCACGGCCGCATCCTGGATATCCACCCCGCCTTGTAAGAGAACAGCCAGGTTGGCCATGTCAAAGCCCTTGTCAACGGCCTTTTCCAGCTCCTTTTCTGTAGTTCCCCCCCCCAGATCCTCCCAGTTGGATATGCTGTCTTTGTTTTTTGCCAGGTTGATGCGGGCGCCTTTGAGAACAACCGTATCCATCTCCAGCTGTTTTGTAAGCAATGGCAGGGTTTTGACCCTGACCATGACGTGATCAGCGGCCAAAAGGGGAAGGTCTCCGAACCCTTCTGCATTTTCCAGAAAAACCTGTGATGCTTCGATATGCAGCCAGGGGTAATAGGCGACCTTGAGATCCCCTTTGATCTCAAACTGCCGTCCCATCTGCTGGCTGATCTTGCCTGTGATATACGCCTTGTAACGGTTGGGATCCAGATTCAGGGCGATGACACCGGCGATAACAACCAGCAGGATCACAATCCCAAGCCCCAAAGAGACAAAAACAAACCCTTTTTTCATGGGAAAACTCCTCGTTCAAAAGATTATGGGAGGGACCAACGGTCAACCATGTGATGTTTATGATAGCCCAAATATCGTATTTATTCAAATAGATTCCGATTGATTCAACAAGGCCCATCCTTCCTCGGCGGTTTCCACATAATGAAACAAGGCAAGATCTTCCAATGAAACAGTACCGGCATCAACCAATGCATCAAAATTTATCACTTTCTGCCAGAAGCTTTTGCCGAATAATAAAATGGGGATGGGTTTGATTTTTTTGGTCTGCACCAGGGTCAATGTCTCAAAAAGTTCGTCCATGGTGCCGAACCCGCCGGGAAATGCAATCAGCGCTTTTGCCCGAATCAGAAAATGCATCTTTCTGATGGCAAAATAATGAAACTGAAAACTCAGCTCCGGTGTAATATAGGGATTTGGCGCCTGTTCATGGGGCAAAACGATATTCAGGCCGATGCTTTTGGCATTGACATCATGGGCCCCCCGGTTGGCGGCTTCCATAATTCCCGGACCCCCGCCTGTGGAGACCACGCATTGCACACCATTGGCATCAGGATCTGCCGATGCGATCAGCCGACCCAGCTTGCGGGCTTCATCATAATACCTGCTGTTCTCCAGGTCTCTTTTGGCCATTTTCAGTTTTTCGGCCATATCAGGGGCATCCGGATTCTTCTGTGCCTCAGCCTCGATATGGTCAAGATAAATTTTTGCTGTTTTTGAATCCTTGAACCTGGCACTTCCGTAGATCACCACGGTGGATTCTATGTTCAGCTCCATCTGGATAATTTCGGGTTTGAGCAATTCAAGCTGCAGCCTTACCGGCCGCAGTTCATCGCGCATCATAAAATCCGTGTCCAAAAAAGAAAGGGCATAAGATGGTGATTTTGTCTGGGGTGTGTCTGCATGCAGTTTCGATGATTGTGCATCTTCTGACGCGGAAGGAAACAAACGGGTTCTTTTTTTGGGTATATCCATGTAACAGTCCTTTGGTTTTGTGAATGGTCAAAATTACGCATCCTGTTATATCAGACAGATCTTATCACACAAGGGGTGCAAGATCAAAAAACATATGAATGTCTCTGGTCTCTTGCAAGTCCCTGTGTGATTTTTTACATGGGATTGCCACGGGACCCGAACTTGGACTTTATTTTTTATACCGGAATACGTATAAGAGGTATGTCATACAACTGTGAATATCCATAACCAAGTGCTCAAAAGGAATTGCCATGACATATAAGGTATTTGTCGACGGCCGGGAAGGTACCACCGGATTGCAGATCATTGATTATCTTTCCCCGCGGAATGATATTGAAATGCTTGAAATTGATTCTTCACTGCGAAAGGACATACAGGAGAGGAAAAAATTGATCAACCAGTCTGATGTGACTTTTTTATGCCTTCCGGATGCCGCATCAAAAGAATCCGCATCCATGGTTGAAAACCCGGACACCTGTATCATAGATGCAAGCACGGCCTTTCGAACACATCCGGACTGGACCTATGGCCTGCCCGAGCTTGCACCGGAACAAAGAAAGATGCTTACAAAATCCAAAAAAATCACCAACCCCGGATGCCACGCCACCGCTTTTATTCTGTCTGTGCATCCGCTGATCACAGCCGGTATCATGCCGCAGGATTATCCGGTCTGCTGTTATTCAATCACCGGTTACAGCGGCGGGGGAAAAACCCTCATTGCAGCATATGAAGACCACCATACGCCGGTTTTGGACAGTCCGCGGCATTACGCCCTGGGCATGGTCCACAAGCACCTGCCGGAAATGATGGTAAGGACCGGACTGATGAATGAACCCGCCTTCAGTCCAGTGGTGGGCAATTTTTATAAAGGCCTGGCTGTGACGATTTTTATCCATTCCCGGCTGTTGGCAAAAAAAGTTACGCCAGCAGATATCCAGCACCTTTTGGCCGATTATTACAAAGATGAAACATTCATTACGGTTTTTCCCTTTGAGCATGAAAAGAATCTGGACAATGGATTTTTTGATGTCCAGGCATGCAACAATACCAACCGGGCGGACATGTTTGTGTTCGGCAACAAGGACCGCATGGCGTTGGTTACCCGCATAGACAATCTTGGAAAAGGTGCGTCAGGTGCTGCTGTCCAATGCATGAACATACATCTGGGTATAGATGAGGCAAAAGGACTGGTGTAGTCACAGATACGCGCATGTCTCTTATCTTACCCCCGCGGTCTGGAAAAACACGAAAAAAAGGTGCGCGGCAAAGTAGTAAGGGATGAAAACCAAAATTCTCACACCTCATCTTTATGACCGCACACCTTTCTGGTTTTGTTATGCCCGCCATGACACGGGGGGCATTAATATGCGTTTTATTTTATCTGATGGGGATCACACAGCTGGTCTTCACTCACCGCTCCCCTGCCGCAGCCACCGCAAAAATACGCAAATTCGGCCACCTGGGGTTTGCACAGGTGCTTTTTCTTCTGGGCCTGCTGGCCGCAGCTGCCGCAGGTGTACAATTCACCGGCATTGGTGGGATCACACAGGTGTCCCTCTTCTGATGAAATTTTTCCGCATGATTTACAGGTATAGGTCGTCATAATTCCTCCTTGGTGCATGGGTTTACAATTCAGGAACCGGCCAGACTGCGATAATACCCCCGCTCATACCAGGTCCGGGTGTTGTCGTCAAACACGGCCTCCTGTTCATGGATCAGTTTTATACATTCATCCGGCCAGTCCCCGCACGCCATAACCACGGTATCGCCCAGACTGAATTTTTGGTTGCATACCTCACACCCTTTTTCATTATGGGTATTAAGTATATCCAGATTTACAAGGTATGTACTGTTGGATTTTTGCTGCATGGGGCTCTCCTCATTTTATAACGGTGCTATCCTGAAATCAGGCATTCTCTGGACCGATAACCGCTTTTTTTTGCAGCCCATCTGTAGCAAAAATGCCGGTCTTCCGGGCTTTGGCTATCATAATCACATTCTTTGAGTTCTTCTACCAGACGTTCTTTTTCACGGGTGCAGCATTGCCGTGCATTTATATTGATTGATGTTACCATGGGTCACCTCCCGACAATTTGTATTTCATATATGCAAAGCAGTATCATTTTTTTTATGGTTTTATATGAAAACTGCTTAGATAATACAATAAGAAGCATGCAGATGATTGCAACGGCAGAAAAAAAATTCTTGTGTTTGTGAACAAACCTCTGTATAGTTCCAATTTTTATTTCCATGGCTGGTTACGCCAGCTTTTATGTAAGGAACTTCCCTTGATGCCCCAACAAACTGTGCCCGTGACCGGGTTTGACGATATGAACCTGGACCCGGCAGTATTTTCATGCCTTGAAAAAGTCGGCTATACAACCCCCACCCCCATCCAGCGTCTGACCATTCCCCATCTTCTGGCGAAAAAAGATCTCCTGGGACAGGCCCGGACCGGAACAGGCAAAACCGCAGCCTTTGCTCTTCCGCTTTTGTCCTGCATCAACCTTGACATCCGCCGGCCCCAGGTGCTGGTGCTGACCCCCACAAGAGAGCTTGCCATCCAGGTGGCAGAAGCGTTCAAAACCTATGGCCAGAACTTGAAGGGCCTTGGCGTACTCCCGGTATACGGCGGGCAAAGCTATGGGGTACAGCTCAATCAATTGAAAAAAGGGGTCCATGTGGTGGTGGGAACCCCGGGCCGTCTCATGGATCACATGAAACGCAAAACCATAGACTTTGCAGATCTTTTCTGCCGGGTGCTGGACGAAGCCGATGAAATGCTGCGCATGGGATTCATCGAAGATGTGGAATGGATACTGGAACGTACCCCCAAAGAGGTCCAGACTGCCCTGTTTTCCGCCACCCTGCCCGGGCCTGTAAGGAAAATTGCAGAAAAACATCTTACCCTGCCGGAAAATATCCGGATCCAGTCCCAACCTGCTGAAACAAATGCCATCCGCCAGCAATTCTGGATGGCCAAAGGTGCCACCAAAGCCCATGGGCTGGTGCGTATCCTTTCAGCTGAAGCCTTTGACGGGGTGATCGTGTTTGTAAAGACAAAATCCGCCACCCTCTCTGTGGCCAAAAATCTGGAAAGCAATGGGTTTAGAGCTGAAGCACTGAACGGGGACATGGCACAGTCCGCCAGGGAACAGACAGTAGACCGATTGAAAAATGGGCGTATCGATATTCTGGTGGCCACGGATGTGGCAGCCAGGGGCCTGGATGTGGACCGGATCTCCCATGTGATCAACTATGATATGCCAGGCCAGGTGGATCCCTACATCCACCGCATCGGTCGCACCGGCCGGGCCGGGCGGTGCGGAGAAGCGATTTTGTTCACGGCGGCAAACGAACGGTGGATGGTGAGAAAAATCGAAAAAGCTACCAGGCAGCCCATAACGGAAATGCATCTGCCCTCTCCCAAGGCAGTGAACAAAAAACGGATCGCAGATTTTAATGACAGCATCAGCCGGACTCTGGAAAGCCAGGATTTGGCAACATTTGAATCTCTGGTTGCAACCTATGCCGAGGCAAATGACCTGCCCATGGCCCGGGTAGCGGCTGCCCTGGCCAGGATGGCCCATGGTGAAACCCCGCTGCTGCTGACCCCGGCAAAAGAGAAAAAACCGGTTTTGGCCAAACCAAAACAAAAAAAGACCCTTGATGCCAATCAGACAATGCCTGAAAAACCGCCTGTATCTGTCAGGCAAATGGACCGGACCCCAAAACCGGCCCCTGATCTGAAAGCTTCTGTTTCTGAAACACCTGCCCTTATACCCCTGCGGCCGGGCATGGAGCGGTACCGTATTGAGGTGGGGGAATGCCACGGGATAAAACCAGGGGATATTGTCGGTGCTATCTCCAACGAAGCCGGCCTGGAAAGCAAATATATCAAAGACATTACGATTCAGCCGCAGTTTTCCCTGGTGGCGCTGCCTGAAGGTATGCCCAGAGAAATTTTGCGCCTTTTGAAACGCACCTGGGTGCGATCCCGGCAGATGGCCATATCCAAATGCGCATAACCCTGGATTTTTTTTTGCGTTTGCGGTATAAAAGACAGGTCTGAAATCGGGAAAATGACATCTTGAATTCCCCCTGGCTCTTGATAACCATACGTGATAACCATATCAGACTGATGCCAAATTTCCGGGTGATCCTTGCCTGGATACCTTTTTTCAATCTTTTTTACATACAGGAGGCCCTCCATGAGCGGCAACGGCGGCAGCCCCATCAATATCGACTTTCAGGTGGATAAAAAAAATCTCTACCGTGAAGAAACCATCACAGACATGAAAATTGCCAGTATCCAGAAATTGATACCGGTGAACCTGGACGGCTCCGATGACACCACCCGGGAAACCTTTTTTGTGGGCAGCACCCAGCTGGGCACCCCCCATGGACCTGTGCCCATACAGGCCAGACTGGAAGGTGCGACACTGGACCAGGCCATGGATGCCTTTCCCCGGGCAATGGAAGCTGAAACCAACAAGGTGGTCCAGCAGTTCAAAAAAATGCAGTCAGAACAAAAAAAAGCCAAGGATTCCCGGATCATCGTGCCGGGCATGCAATAAATTATTTTTTCGGCCCTGACACTTGTCCGGTTGGATAAAAAAAGGTCTGTTTCACAAAAAAAGGATCCGGCTTCCAGGAAGGGGACCTGGAAGCCGGGTTGCGTCTGGGCGCTTTTTTGGAAGGATTTGTTTGGAGGGATATGAATGCCCGCCAGACGCATTTCCTAAGGCCACTGCCTGGTGGGAGTATTGGGGTTTGGCATTGGGATGGACCTCCGCACACAGGCTATGTATAAATTCTTACGCCAGGGAGCAGGTTCTGTCAATCAGAGAAAACCCCTATATTCATTAGGTAAAAATACCTATTATTGTCCTGTTGCATGGGCTTCTGTCTGGCAAAACAGCTGTAAAACAAGGATATTCGTCCAGGGGAACAATTTTTTTAGCAGACAAAAAAAATGAAAGACATCCCATGATTAAATCCATGAACATTGCCTGGTGGGTGCAGCGCTGGTCAGAACTGACCCCTGACAAACCGGCCATCTTGTACCAGGACGACTGCATCACCTATAAAGATTTGTGCCGACGGGCTGACAGAACCGCATGCTGGCTCCAGTCCATGGGCATTGAAAAAGGGGACCGGGTGGCGGTGATGCTCTACAACTGCCCGGAATTCTTGGATCTTTTCCTGGCCTGCTCCAGGCTGGGGGCGATTTTTGTGCCCATCAACTTCCGGATCACTGCACGGGAACTGGATTTTTTCATCACCAACTGCCGTCCCCGGCTCTTTGTCCACGGGGATGCCTTTACCGCCACTGTCAACTCCCTGGCCCTGGCAGCGTACCTGCCGCCGCTGATGGTGGCGGTTCAGGGACATACCTGTGCCAACGGCAGGGTTTTTCAACTGGACAGTGCCGTGGCCCGGTTTGATACAAAACGCCCTTTTCTGACCCGCAGCCTTGGACCGGCAGATCCGGAAGAACCACAGGTGATCATGTATACCTCGGGCACTACCGGAAAGCCGAAGGGTGCGGTGCTCTCCCATAGAAAAACCTTTTTCAACTGCCTGAATGCGGATATTTTTTTCAAGCTTCATCCCAGCGATATCATGCTGATATTTCTCCCCCTGTTCCATTCAGGAGGCTTGTTCATCCAGGCTGCCCCCACTTTTTACAAAGGCGCCACCATGGTGCTCCATAAAAAATTCGACCCGGAAAAAATCTTTCAGGACATTGAACATCTTAAAGTAACCAAATTTCTGGGGGTGCCGACGGTATTCCGGGAGCTGCTCAAAGTGCCTGCATCCCGGCGGGGGGATCTGTCCTCTCTGCGGGTGTGTGCCGGGGGCGGAGAACGGCTCACCCAGGATCTGTTCCAGGAATGTACACAGGCGGGCCTGGGTTTCCGCCAGATCATGGGACAGACGGAAACCTCCATTCTGCTGTGGGCTTCTGAAAAAGATCCGTTACAAAAACCCGGCACAGTAGGAAGGCCGGTATTCCATGCCGAAGTATCCATCCTGGATGACCGGGGCCGACCCGCACCCCCCGGACAGATCGGGGAGATTGTGGTAAGAGGATCCATCATGATGAAGGAATACTGGCAGGATCCTGTAAAAACTGAAGAAACCATCAAAAACGGTTATCTGCATACAGGCGACCTGGCCTGGATGGATGAGGACGGTTTTTTCTTTCTGGCCGGCAGGTCCGGGGACATGTATATTTCAGGCGGAGAAAATGTGTATCCGGCAGAAGTGGAAAAAATTCTCAAAGATCATCCGGATATCCAGGATGCGGCCGTCAGGGGAGAACCCCATGAAACCTGGGGAGAAAGCGGCCATGCGTTTATCATCACCACCCCGGGAACACATATGACTGAAGCCGATGTCTGGACATATTGCAGACACACCCTGGCCAAATACAAATGGCCCTCCCGGATCTCTTTTCGAAAAACGTTTCCCAGAACCTCTCTGGGCAAGATCCGCAAGGCGGAGCTGCGCTGAAGGACGTTACCCTTTTTTGATATCACCGGGCCAGGGTGAACCGCCATTTGCAGAACAAATCTTCGGGATGGGGATCAGGCGGGGCAAACTCGCAATGGACCCGGATACGGTCATCAATCCTGCAGGCAAAACTTTCAAACTCTTTTTTGTGCATGTGCTTGCATACATATTCGCCAAGTCCCCTTTTAAGGCGGGCCTCCTGGGCAGGGCAGGACGGCACCGTGATAATTACCCGGTCCGGCTCTTCCGTGATGTCATACCCCACCAGAATGCACCAGGGAAACAATTTCAATGCCTGGACAAATCCGGCAAGCCCGGGTTTGTGCCCATCCCCTGAAAAGGTAAATTTTTCCATCAGATCTTTGGCTGCATACCCGGCCACGGTATCCCACACCTGTTCATTGAGTTTTTCCGCAGTATCCAGATCAAATTTTTCCGTGATCCGGATAAACCAGAACGCATCCATGACCCGGTAGTTCCAGAGCAAAAACTCAATGTATGAAAGCAATTGTTTCCTGTCCATATCCTTGAAGACTGTCAGATCCATTTCTCCTCCCTTGTATCGTACATTGGCACCAGTCAGGGCAGTTCAACCTGTGCTTGATATTTCCCATAAGCACGCCAGGTTTCCCACCGTTCTCCCTTACGTTCTGTCCTGGAACGGCTCCTGGAGGCATCCTGTGATTTTTCATAGCACAACCATGCGAAATATGCTATGCCTGATCTTGAAAGGAGATCTGCCATGCCCCTGTCCTTTGACTCACGTTCCCACGGACCGGTAGCATTCGGATTCTTCAACATTGAATCGGATATGCTGCTTCTGGAGCGTTTTTTCTTTTTCTGTGATGATTTTTGTGCCTGGATCACGGCACTGGCCGACCAGGCATCCCCGGCCTTTTTGGACAAAGAGGTATTTTTCATCAAAAATCCCGAAGATACCGGTGATCTGATGGGTGCCATCCACGGCATAAGGTTCACCGGATTCATCGGCCGGGTATATGAACAATTTGCCTTTCCACAAGATCCGGCCCGATTCAAACAGAATCCAAACGGCCACCGGACCAGGCAGACAATG
Organism: Desulfotignum sp.; assembly: GCA_011390635.1. Lineage (GTDB taxonomy): Bacteria > Desulfobacterota > Desulfobacteria > Desulfobacterales > Desulfobacteraceae > Desulfotignum. The sequence goes on from JAABSA010000003.1 coordinate 154,544, forward strand.
CAGAACTTGATTGCCGGGTTTGCACAAAAACAGATGGTGCAAATGGGATTTGATGATCCGGGCCATTTCAGGTTCGGGCCCTATGAATTCACACAACCTGTGCTGCATGAACTGATACAATATGTCTGGCAGGGCGGATATCCCCGCTGGAAAGAGGACATCAGGCCGGCATATGTTACCGCCATGGCAGATCAGATATCAAAATCAAAAAACCGGTTTTTTACCGGGGTATTTCCATAACCCGTTTTTTCATGTATGCTGCACCAATTGAGAACGTACAATTTTGAAAGGACAATGCCATGCCGATTGCAGATAAAATGGTCAAAATGGTGGAAGCCGCCTCAACCATCCGGAAAATGTTTGAAGAAGGCATAAGGATGCGCGAAAAATTCGGGGCGGACAATGTGTTTGATTTCTCTCTGGGAAATCCTGATGTCCCCCCCCCGGCAGCAGTAAAAGACACCCTCATGGACCTGATCAATGATGACAGCATTTCCCATGGCTATATGCCCAACCCGGGATTTGCCCATGTGCGACAGGCTGTAGCAGATTATCTGAACAAGGAATTCACCGTCGGCCTAACGCCGGATCTGGTGGTGATGACTGCGGGGGCTGCCGGTGCACTCAACGATTGCCTGCGGGCCCTGGTAAATCCGGGAGAAGAACTCCTCACCCCTGCCCCCTATTTTGTGGGCTATAACCAGTATGCATTCGTGGCCGGAGCCACCCTGGTGACCGCTCCCACCCGGCCGGATTTCCACCTGGACCTGAACGCCATACAAACGGCCATCACCCCCAAAACCCGGGTGGTGCTCATCAATTCCCCCAACAATCCCACGGGAGCCGTGTATTCAATGGAGGAACTGGACGGCCTGGGACGGGTTCTGGAGGCAGCCAGTAATAAATTTGATCGGCGCATCTACCTGATTTCCGATGAACCCTACCGGAAAATTGCCTATGACGTTGACGTACCTTCCGTATTTGATGTGTATGATCATACCATCGTGCTGACCTCCTATTCCAAAGAACTGTCTTTGGCAGGAGAGCGTATCGGATACCTGGCCATCCACCCCAAAGCGGAAGATGCCCGTCTCATTGCCGGGGCTGCCGGGGTGGCCAACACCATGATGTACGTCAACGCCCCGTCTTTGTTCCAGCATGTGGTGGGCCGTCTTCAGGGAGTCACCGTGGATATCGATATCTACCGCAGGCGCCGGGATATTTTCTGCCAGGGGCTCAAAGATGCAGGATATGAATGTGATGTGCCTGACGGCGCTTTTTACCTTTTTCCCAAAAGTCCCATTGAAAATGATGTGGAATTTGTCAATATCCTCAAAGAGCAGAACATTCTGGCGGTGCCGGGATCAGGATTCGGCGGACCCGGCCATTTCAGGCTTTCTTATGCCGTGCCCGACAAAACCATAACCGGTTCTTTTGCCGGGTTTGAAAAAGCCATTCAAAACCTGCGGTAATACTTTTTTCTCGCCAATAATACCAGCAGGGGCCTGGTGAAGTCTCACCATGCCCCTGCTTTTTCCGGTTGATATCGCCCGGCGCAGTTTGTCAGCCTGAGCTGCTACGTAGCCTGCCGGGGTTTGGGCAGAGTTTCCAGATCCTTGAGCGCCGCATCGATCTGCTCCTGGGGCAGCTCGTGATCAGCCAGGTTCCCTTTGAAATACGATTCATAAGAGGCCATATCCACCAGTCCATGGCCGGACCAGTTAAACAGAATGACTTTTTCTTTGCCTTCTTCCTTTGCCTGCAGCGCTTCCCTGATGGCCATGGCCACGGCATGGTTACATTCCGGGGCCGAGATATAGCCTTCTGACCGGGCAAAGGTCAGGCCGGCCTTAAAGGTTTCCAGCTGGTGAATGGCTTCCGGCCGGATGATACCATCCAGGATCAGCTGGCTTACAATGGGGGACATGCCGTGGTACCGCAGCCCGCCTGCATGGATGGGGGCCGGCACAAAATTATGTCCCAGGGTGTGCATGGGCAGCAGCGGGGTCATCTGAACCGTATCACCAAAATCATAGGCAAACGGGCCCCGGGTCATGGTGGGGCAGGAGGTGGGCTCCACCGCAATGATATCAATATCTTTGCCGGCGATCTTGTCCCTGGCAAAGGGAAAGGCAAGGCCCGCAAAATTGCTGCCCCCGCCGGCACTGCCGATGATCACATCCGGATAATCGCCGGCCATTTCCATCTGTTTCTGGGCCTCCAGCCCGATGATGCTCTGGTGAATCATGACATGGTTGAGCACCGATCCCAGTGCATATTTGGTGTTCTCATCAGATACCGCTTCTTCCACTGCTTCGGAAATGGCCATGCCCAGGGAGCCCGGTGAATCCGGGTTCTTTTCTAGAATGGACCGACCGGCCTTTGTTTCCGTGGAGGGGCTGGCCGTGCACTTGGCGCCCCAGGTCTCCATCATCAAGCGGCGGTAAGGTTTCTGGTTGTAGGAAATTTTTACCATAAACACCTTGCATTCGATGCCGAAAAACGCACAGCACATGGCCAGGCTGCTGCCCCACTGCCCGGCCCCGGTCTCGGTGGTGATCTTTTTGGTGCCGGCCACCTTGTTGTAATAGGCCTGGGCCAGGGCTGTGTTGGGCTTGTGAGAACCTGCCGGGCTCACCCCTTCATTTTTAAAGTAGATCCGGGCCGGGGTGTCCAGGGCCTTTTCCAGGTTTCTGGCCCGAAAAAGAGGAGACGGCCGCCAGATGGCATACTTGTCCAGGATCTCTTCAGGAATATCGATCCAGCGGTCGGTGCTCACTTCCTGTTCAATGAGGTTCATGGGAAAAATCGGGGCCAGGTCTTCAGGCCCGCAGGGCTGTCCGGTTCCCGGATGCAGGGGCGGCTCCATGGGGGTGGGCATGTCTGCCATGATGTTGTACCATTTGCGGGGCATTTCCTGTTCGGTAAGCAAAAACTTTTGGGTCTTCATGGGATCTCCTTTAATGGCAAAGTTAATGAAGGTGACGGCCGTTGGTTGAAAAATTTTCCTCCTTGTATAAAGGGTTTTACATTATAAGGCTGCATAATTTTTATAAAATGCCTGTTCTGCGCTGCACATCAAAAAATATGTTGGTAACAAATCAATTTTCGACCCCGATAAAGGCGCCGGGATCTGCCATAAACGCTTTGTAAAGCCGGTAATAATCGGTATCTTCATACTGCACCGGCAGGATTTTCGGCCCGTCAAACCCGTAAATCACCGCATCCGGACAGGCCATGAGAATGGGGGAATGGGTGGCGATGACAAACTGGGCATGGCCTTTGCCGCTCTCTTTGACAATCAGGTTGAGCAGGTCCACCAGGGACCTGGGAGACAATGCGGTTTCCGGCTCATCCAGAAAATACACCCCTTTGCGCCGGTACCGGCTGGCAAAATAGGACATCAACGACTGTCCGTGGGACTGGGTGATCAGCGATTTTCCGCCGAAATAGTCCAGCATGGGCCGGTCATTGACGGCCCACTCCTCCAGTTTTCTGGCAAAATGGGAAAAGATCTGTGATCCGAAATAAGATCCCGGCACCGGCGCTTGTGACCAGGTGACCGACAGGTGGCGGTACAGGTTTTTTTCATGGGGGTTGACCGCGCACCGCACATGAAATTCCGGCTGCCAGATGTGGATCCCGCAGCGGATGGCCAGGGCCTCCAGCAGGGTGGATTTGCCCGTACCGTTCTCCCCGGAAAATATGGTGACCGGCTGGCTGAACGAAAGTGTTTCCGTCTGCTGCAGCACCTCCAGGCAGAAAGGATATGCCTGTTCATCCGGAAAGGTGTGGCGGTGAATCGCAGCACTTTCCAGAAACATCAGGCTGATCCTTTGTCCGACCGGTACGGATCTTCTGAGGTATTTTTTTGGGCCTGCTGGATCAGGTCCACCAGGGTCTGCATTTTTGGCCGGCCCTGATGCGCAAATGCTGCAGCAAATTTTTCCCCGGACAAAGTCTGTTTGAAATACCCCACCACATCGAACTGATGATGCCAGCAGTCCAGGGACTTGAAGCAGGGACTGTCCATATTTTCAACTCTGCAATACCCGAAATGCACCTGGTGCCCCAGCCTGGGGCATCGGACCTGTACGTCGTCGGAAGGCGGCGCTGTGGAAAAAGTGCTCATGAATCCTCCTCTCACCCTTGGTTTTTGTTTATGGCAATCACAGGGACATGTCAAGTATTATCATCAAGGATCACCCCATCCCACCAGCGGATCGTTTTGCCGGCCTTTTACTTTTTATAAGCAGGACTCAGGTTTTTAAGCATGGGGTAGTGTCTGGTGTTGAGGGTCTTTAATTTTGCATTTTCGGATTCGGCGGTTGCAGCCAATTCGTTGCGTTGATTCTCTGTTAAATATATTTGGGTCCTTATCATTTTCGCCCCCTCGTTTGATGTATACACCAGGATTATACATCATGATGCCGGTGTGTTAAGGCCAACGTTAAGTTGAGCGGCGCGGATCACCGCGTCCGCTCGAACGCTTGTGCATTTTTTTTTTGATAATTTCCCTGGTTAGTGCGCATTAAGTTCTTTTTCAATACGCTCAGCAAGAAAGATTTTTAAAAGAGATTGATATGGAACATCTCTTTTGTTTGCTAAAAGTTTAAGTTCCTCAATCATAGTTTCCGGAAGCCGAAGAGATATTTTTTTTACTGAAGGCTTGAGATTGGAAAATGTGATTTTTTCAGCTTTATCCCAGTTAATGTATTCAGTAGAGTCATGAGTTGCCCAAAACTCTCTTTCTTCTTCTTCGTTCTTAAATTTTGGTATTTGTTTACTCATTACTATATACCTCCCTTTCTTTTCGACTCATGTCTCTTGCAGAAATGACACGAATGCGTTTTTTCCTTACAGTAAAGGCAATAAACAGGGTTCTTTTTGAATCGGTTCTGCCAAGTGCATAAAATCGTTTTTCTTCCTCTTAATGTTTTATGTCATCTTGGATTACGAGTGGTCTATTGAAAAACATCTGCTCACATTCTGCTGGACTGACTTTATGTTTCACCCAATTTTTACTTATATTTCCCTCATCCCACTCAAAGCCTACACATTGGCTCAATATGTTTATGTATATCTTATCCATGTTTTAAGTATATATCTGGGATACACATTGTTCAAGTGGAAATATTTCTTTTGAGGGCCGGCCTGATCAACCTGGCCGCCCGGCTGCTCAGCCCCACCCTGCCGGTCAATGCCCGGCACCATGCCCATGAAGTTTCCAGCACCAACGCACCGGTGACCAAAGAGATCTGGATCCGGCTCATCGCCACCCTGGAACTTTTTCTGGCGGCGATGGGTCACATCTGCCTGGGGCTGGAAGTCCCGGATGTCACCGGGCTGATGGTAGTGGATGCCGTGCCGGCCGGAAGCTGGCTCCCATGTGGCCGCCTGCCACCTCATTTCACCCGCCTGATGACCAGACCCTGTTCCCTGATTTGAACCGTTAACCGCCCCCGAAAATCACCCCGGACCGTTTCAGGGTTTGCCAGGTTTGCTGAAATGGTGTAAAAGGGTCGTCAGCAACAACTGGTATCAGGCAGGATAACATGACCCAAGACACACTGAAAACCACATATGAGCGCCAGGCCCGAATGCTGGCCGACCGGGTGAAGAAAAGATACCACCACCTGCGCAAACGGTTTGCCCGCCAGAACCTGGAGATCTTCCGGCTCTACGACTGGGATATCCCGGAGATCCGGGCCGTGGTGGACTGGTATGCCGGCCATCTGGTGGTGGGGGAATACAGCCGGAAACAGTCCACAAAAGAGTGGCTGCCGTTCATGGGCATATCCGTGGCCCGGGCCATGGGCGTGCCCGAAGACCGGCTCCACCTGAAGATCCGGCGGGCAGGCATCAAGGAAGGCACCCGGTACCAGAGGATCAACCATGTGAACCGCAAGATCCCTATGGCGGAAAGGGACCTGACATTTCTGATCAACCCTACCGATTTTGTGGACACCGGACTGTTCTCCGACCACCGCAACACCCGGCAGATGGTCCGGGAACGGGCCGGGGGGAAGCGTTTTTTAAACCTTTACTGCTACACCGGCGCATTTACCTGTTATGCAGCCAAAGGCGGCGCCGCAGGGACCGTGTCTGTGGACCGGTCTGAAACCGCGGTAAACTGGGTCCGGGAAAACCTGGAGATCAACGGCCTGTGGGGACCGGCTCATGAGCTGATCCAGGAAGACACCCTGGGTTTTCTCTCCCGGCCTTCCCCGGATTATCAGGGCTTTGACCTGGCCGTAGTGGACCCGCCTTCCTTCTCCACCACCCGGGTGCGCGGCGCCCATTTTGACATTGCCAGGGACCATCCCGGCCTGCTCACCGCGGTTTTTGAACGCATGACACCGGGCGGCACCGTGTTTTTTTCAACCAACCACCAGAACTTTGATCTGGACACCCGCGGCCTGGCCGTCTCCTGCATCACTGAAATCACCGCCAAAACCATCCCCGAAGATTTTCGCAGCAAGCGCAGGCAGATTCACCGGGCCTGGGAAATCATCGTGTGACGTCTGATCCTTCACCGGCCGTCTCTTCATTATTTTCTCCGGCCGTCAGCGCGGCCAGATGCCGCCTTCAGCGGTCGGCGGGATTGGCTTGTCGCGTGACACTTTCTACGTACAATGTATCTGGACAGAAATCCTGCCGTCCCTGCCTGAACAACGGTTCTGCAGCAGTTCCGCAATGGTTTCCGATGTGAACCGGGCCACCTGCAGGGAATCAAACTCAGCAGCTAACCAAGCAGTTTCGGTCTTACATTAATAACGCCTTCAAAAAATGTATCAGCTATTGAAAAATCCGCCAGAATGATAGAAGAAAGAAAAGGTTGTGTCGGCGGTGGGGCCATGACGGGTTATATCACCCTTTTATTTTTGATTTTCAATTTCTGTTAGCGCGTTGGCCGGTGATAATATTTGGATATGTTCCCAAGAACCGATATCCAGTAAATGCAGGTCACCTGATATTATCAAGTCGGCATTGGCCTCCGAAGCGCATTCCAGAATCATGACGTCATCCGGATCAGCTGAGATCACCCGAATTCGACGACCTGGTTTCACCAGAGTACATGAGTAGTACAGTTCTTCAACCAAAACAAATGCCTGTTCAGGTGAAAGGCCAAATTTTGGACGCTGTAAAACCTCCCGTACTTCATCAAGAATCGGCAAAGACGTGAGGCAGTGCATAGTACCATTTACAATATGTTCAATAAGGCGGGCAGGTGGTCCTCCAAATAGAAATCCCGAGATGATCATTCACCATGCCGGTAGCCATGCATGTGGGCGTACATGATGATGGAGCCGGTGAACCTGCCGTTTATAGCCTGAAGTTTAGGAAAATCAAGATACATGGATGCTGTATTTTTTTTGTTTTTATTCTTTTTCCATGTGACACATTTCCTTTCTTTTGCATTTGGCTGACGGCCAGGATCAGCCATTTGCGGCAAAATAACCTGACAGGAGCCGCTGCCACTCTGTGATGAATTCCCTGTATGCCTCAGCCGTGAAACCCGAGACAAAGGCTTCTCCCGTCTCAGAGAGCGCAATATACCTGTAGGTGACCGCAATCTGTGTGTGCTGATCGGCCAGGGCCTCACAGCCTACTTTCACAATCCCGACCTTGTCACCGGGTTCAACCTTGTAAAACTCTACACAATGGACGTCCGGACGGTATCTTTTTACCAGCCAGATCGCCTCGGCCCCAGCGTGGTCATGGGACTTTGTCAAAAACACATAGTCTTCAGACAGCTCCTTTGTGCCCATGACATTCTCATAGTCCCATCCCGGCATCCAGTGTTTTTCCCCTTCAGGACTGAAAAGAGGAAAAACCCTTGATACCGGCTGCGGCACCGCAAATGACATACTATGTTCCACTGATTTCATTTTTGTCTCCCCGGGGCCGACCCCAAACATCTGCTGCTCATCTATTGTTATAAATCGATTTTGATTAAGACTGATGAGTGGCATATTCGTCCAAAAGACGGCGGATCATCTTCTGATACTGCGTGTTGTGCTTTTTGGCTTCCTTTTTAAAAAAATCGACGCTGATTTTGCTTAAAGCAATCGTTACTTTTACGGTCTCGTCTTTGAGAGCAAGTTCTTCAGGGGAAGGCAGAAAGTCGGAAATGACTTTTACGTTTCCCATTGGTTCATTCGTATATGTTGTTTTCTTTTTCATAGATTTTTTTGCCCTTTCGCCAATATCCGGCGCCAAAAATTCTGATTTTGTTGGAACGATAGGTGAACCTTACAGTTAAAATACCCTCAGAAACTTGCCCTAAACAATAGTAACGTTTTTCATCAATGGTGTGTTCAAGGTCTTCGAGAATGATACGATTGTGGTCTAAAAAAGCCAATTGTGCCAGAGCAAATGATACGCCATGTTTCTTTTGGTTCGCCTTGTCTTTTTACTCATCCCATTCAAAATTTGTTTTCTTAGCCATATGTTGAATTTAAGATTTCAATGGAAGAATGTCAATATAATAATATGGCTTAAAATATGGGCTGATTTATAACGGGCAGCCCAGCCGCATCCCTTAGATCAACACGGCGCGCCTTTACTTTTGTTACCAGCCTGTCTCCCACATCATTGAGTAAAAGACAAACCTCCAAAGGATTTCCGCACCGCTGGTAATGGGTCCTGCACTCGCAGTTCAGGACAGCTACCGATTCTGCCTTACCCAGTATCTCCATGGCCTGCTCTGTCGGAAGCACCCATTGTTTTGTTTGAAAAGATTCTGAAACAGGAATAACCTTTGCCGCGTAGGAAATCCGGCCTTTGCCCAGCCATTCGTCATATTTGGCAATTCTTTTTTCCAGAAACGCATCAGCATATTTTTCCTTTTCCATATGGCACATTTCCTGTCTTTTGCATTATTGGCCGCCCAACTGCTTTTTGAACCCCTTATGGCCGCCCGGAGAATACCCCTGGGATTCATAAAAACGGTGGGCATCCTCCCTGTCATTTTCAGTAACCAGTATAACCAGGGAACAGCCGCACCCAATGGCGTACTGCTCAGCTGAAGACATCAACGCTGTTCCTATGCCTGTACGCCGGCACTGCTTATCCACAATGAAATCTTCAATCACCATGAAGGGGCTGCAATCGCCGTAAAGGCTCTGGCACACGACCCCCATGCAGAATCCCACCAGCACATCGTTTTGTTTTGCCGCAAACAGAACATAATCCTTATCTTTTGACAGGCGTTGGAACATCTCCGCCATCTTATTGATATCAGACGACTCTCCCCAGAATTACGTGAACAATCCATCAAGCGCGTTGAGGTCTTTGTCTTTCAAATTTGTGATTTCCATGTTCGATCTCTTTGGCTAAGGGCCCAGGTCAGCCGCGATAGTCGGATGCAACCGGATTGTTCCCGCTCAAGCGGCAACGCTCGGCATGTGGCACGGCGTCTTTTTGCAGTCGCTCATAATGCGTTGTTATTTTTTTATGATTCTAATGCTTATCAGTTTCTATTAATTCTTTGACTTCCCTGAAAAAAGCATCCTTGTCTAATTCCCCATCATCAGAAATCGGAAATTTTGCGACAACCTCGATCAGGACGTTATTAATCATCGTGTGTTCACTGTAGGCCGGATCTGTTTTCAAATAAGGCTTAACTCGCTCATCATCAGCCATAAGTCTCATAAGGGCAGCAATACGATTCATAATTGAATAGAATTTCGATTCGTCTTGTCCAAATTCTTTAACAATTGCGCCACCAAATCGGTTCATGGGATTATCTTTAAATCGTATTTGCTGAATTTCTCCAGACTCTTCATCAAACAAGTCAATTCCTTTGGTTTCAGGATTTTCAATAGGCATCTGATAGGTTCCAGCTGCACTGCCAAGCTGAAGAGCAAATTGTAATTCTTCTGGATCAACCGGAAGGTTCCATTTAGGCATTTATTCCTCCAATATTACAAAATATAACGTGCCCATCACCGTGCGAGGTCACGAAATCCGGTGCATGGGGCTTGTTCGGATCTCATTTCAGGGTTCAGTCTTCTTTGTATTTTGCGCATTCAGCCAAGTGATCACGCTCGATCCGCTCGGCAACCTCGGCGGTGTTCTTGAAAACCGTCATGGTCGGGATCTTGAACTTGGTCTTCTTCCACCGTCTCATCTTCTCGAAGTCCATGAAGATGCGTTTCCCCGTGGTGTCGTCATCCACAATGAAGATAGGACGGCGGTCCCATTTGATGCCGGGGAAGAGGTCGTGTTTCTGCAATTCATGATCGGGCGGCAGGGCATTCTTGAGCTGAGCAATTATCTCATCCGCATACTCGATCCAGATCATTTCCCACGGCCACTTGATTTCGAGCGAATCATCCATCTCTCTTTTTCCGAACAAGCTGTTGAACTGACATGGATACCATCAATGATTGAATATCAAACTGGATATCATGCGCATATGAAAAAAACCCAGATCTGTGTATCTTTATTATCTGATCTGATTCCATATCAGACAAATACTGTGGAGTAAAGCGATTTAGAAAACCAAAAATATTTGTGGGAGCATCTGGCTGACAAATCTTATAGACGTACCCCAAAAAAACCTAAGAGAGGGGGATCAGAAAAACTGTAGCATAGCGGAGCCTCCGGTGGGGACTTGCTGCAGGACTGTCGGAGCCCCTCAGGGCTTCCAGGCCGGCGGGAAGTCCCCGTCGAAGGCGGCATTCTTGCACCAGAGCCCCGAAACCCTTTTGCCCTAACCTGTTTCTTTGACCGCCTGATGCCGGAAACAGGACACCAGGTGGTCGTTCACCATGCCGGTGGCCTGCATGTGGGCATATATGATGGTGGAGCCGGTGAATTTGAAGCCCCGCTGCTTCAGGTCTTTGGAGAATGCATCAGATTCCTTTGAGGTGGCCGGCACCTGGTCCACGGATGTAAAGGTGTTGACCTTTTGGCGGCCGTCCACAAACTGCCAGGCATACTGGTCGAATGAGCCGAATTTGGTCTGGATGTCCAGGAAGATCCGGGCGTTGTTCACGGCGGCATTGACTTTGAGCTTGTTGCGGATGATGGCCGGGTTCTGCAGCAGTTCCGCAATGGTTTCCGGGGTGAACCGGGCCACCTGCAGGGGATCGAATCCGGCAAACGCTTTTCTGTAGCCATCTCTGCGTTTCAATATGGTGAGCCAGGACAATCCGGCCTGGGCCCCTTCCAGAACCAGGAACTCAAACAGTTTCTGGTCATCATGCACGGGCACGCCCCATTCTGTATCATGGTAGTTGATATATACCGGATCTTTCAGGCACCAGTCGCAGCGCTGCATAACTCCTCCCTGTACCGGGATTTTTCCCGTAAAAATTTGCATTTTGGCGCAGGGTATCATAAAACCGGTTCAGGTGAAACAGGGGGAGCTGTTTTTCAATACAAAAACAGGGCAGCGTACTGGATCAGCATTGCTGTCAGATGTTCTTGACACTTTTTTTGACTGAACTATATTAATACAGATTTTGGTTGTGGCCGGGTTTCGGCCATGTGAGAACTGCGGATATAAAGGAAAGATTATGGAAGAGATCAAGGCGGCCATTACAGAAAACCATCTGATGATCAGCCGGATCAGAAAGGAGATTGCCAAGCGGCTGGTGGGCCAGGAAAAGCTGGTGGACAGCCTGTTGACAGGGCTTCTCACAGGCGGTCACGTGCTCATCGAGGGGGTGCCGGGACTGGCCAAGACCTCGGCGGTCAAGGCCCTGGCATCAGCCGTGCATGCGGATTTCAAGCGCATCCAGTTCACCCCGGACCTGCTGCCGGCAGATCTCACCGGCACCGAGATTTTCCGGCCCAAAACCATGGATTTTGTGACCAGAAAAGGGCCGTTGTTCAACCACATTATCCTGGCAGATGAGATCAACCGTGCCCCGTCCAAGGTCCAGTCCGCCCTTCTGGAGGCCATGGAGGAAAAACAGGTGACCATCGGCGAGGAAACCTTTGCCCTGCCCTCTCCTTTTCTGGTGCTGGCCACCCAGAATCCCCTGGAGCAGGAAGGCACCTATCCGCTGCCCGAAGCCCAGGTGGACCGGTTCATGCTCAAGGTGCTCATCACCTATCCGGACCGGGCCCAGGAACTGGAAATCCTGAAAAAGACCAGTTTTGCACCCCCTGATCCCGTCGGGCCGGTGATCGATGTGGCGGAACTGGCTGCCATGTCCGCCCTGGTGGAACAGATCTTTGTGGATGAAAAACTCAAAGAGTACATCGTCAACCTGGTGGCAGCCACCCGGGAGCCGGCTGCTTTCGGCCTGGACATGGCCCGGTATATTGATTACGGGGCCTCTCCCAGGGCCACCATCTTCCTGGCAAAGGCGGCACGGGTCCAGGCGTTTTTAGAGGGGCGGGCCTATATCACGCCCCAGGATATCAAGATGGTGGGGCCGGATGTGCTGCGCCACCGGATTCTGCTGTCCTTTGAGGCGGAGGCGGACGAGGTGACCCCGGATGCCATTGTCACTGCATTGTTTGACGCTGTGGAAGTGCCCTGAACATAAAAATGATTCCCGCACATGTGATACAGAAAATCCGGCGGATGCATATCAAATCCCGCCGCACCGTGTCCGGCATCATGGCCGGCCGGTATGCCTCCGTGTTCAAAGGGTCGGGCATCGAGTTCGAGGAGGTGCGGGAGTACTGCCCGGGAGATGATGTAAAATCCATTGACTGGAAGGTGTCTGCCCGCACCGGAAAGACCTTTGTGAAAAAATACAGAGAGGAGCGCGAATCCACGGTCATGCTCCTGGTGGACATGAGCGGGTCCCTGGAATTTAGCACCTTTTCCGGAAAAAAACTGGAAAAGGCGGCAGAGGTGGCGGCAGTGCTGGCGTTCAACGCGGTGAAGAACAATGACAAGGTGGGGGTGGTGTTTTTCACGGACCAGGTGGAAAAATATATCCCCCCCAAAAAAGGGTCCAGCCATGTGTGGCGGGTGATCCAGGAGATATTCACCTTCCGGCCCAAAGGACGGGGCACCCATATTGCCACAGGCGTGGATTATCTGTCCAGGATCATGAAAAAACGGGCCTTTGTGTTCATCCTGTCCGATTTTCTGGACACAGATTATGAACACGCCCTGAAAACGGCGGCCCGGCGCCATGAACTCATCGGGGTGCAGATTTGGGATCCCGGCATTTTCCATCTGCCTGAAACAGGGCTGGTCCCTTTAACAGACCTGGAAACCGGGCAGACAATACTGGCGGACGCTTTTGACAAACGCACCCGGACCATGTACGAACAGATCCGGGAAAAAGCCCATGCAGAGGCCCGGCAGGTGTTTTCCCGGGCTAAAAGCGATCTGCTGGAGATGAAAACCAGTGATTCCGTGCCGGATGTGTTGACCGGTTATTTCAGGACAAGGGAGAAACGGTTCAGGTAGATGCAGGATATTCATGACATACATCCGCCTGTCATGGTGGGCATGTCCCCGGATCTCATCCGGATGCTGGCCCTGGCTGCTGCGGTGCTGGCCTTTGCAGCCCTGCTGTTCCTGCTGGTGCGGCGGTATATCCGGTCCAGAAAGCCCAGGGTTATGGAGGGGGAGGCAATCCCGGTACCGCCTTTCGAGACCGCCATGAAAGCCCTGGACCGCCTGGGGGTGACGTTGCCTGCCGATCCCAAAGCGTTTTATTTTGACCTGAGTGCCCTGTTCAAGGCATACATCGGCGGCACCTTCCAGATCCATGCCAGCCAGATGACCACCAGGGAGCTGGTAAAAGCATTGCGGCACACAGACATGGACCGGGACCTGGTCACCCGGATATCCCGATTCCAGAGCCTGTCCGATCCCTTCCGGTACGCGCCCGTGATCCCGGACCCGGCCCGGATGACAGCGGACCTGGACCAGGTGCGCCAGCTCATCCGGGCAGTGGAAAAGGACCGGACTTCAGATACGCCCGAAACCGGGGAACAGGAGGCTGCCCCATGATTTTCCGGTTCGCTTCTCCCTGGTTTCTGGTGCTGCTCATACCTTTACTGGGTTTCGGCATCCACCTGATCCGCAAAAAACACCGGTCTGCCCTCCGGGTCTCCAGTCTGGCCGGTCTCGGGGCATTGCCGGTTTCATGGGCTGCCCGGGCATCCGTGTTCCTGCCCTGGCTGAAGATCACTGCCATTGCCCTGCTGGTGGCGGCCCTGGCCCGGCCCCAGTCAGGGGAGCAGAAAATCACGGTGACATCCGAAGGGGTGAACATCATCCTGGCCCTGGACTTGTCCGAATCCATGCAGGCTCTGGATTTCAGGATTGATGACAAAATCGTCACCCGCCTGGATGCGGTGAAATCCGTGGTGAGCGACTTTATCCTGAAGCGGGACGGGGACAGCATCGGCATGGTGGTGTTCGGCTCCCACGCCTTTACCCAGGTGCCTCTGACCCGGGATTACAACACCATTGCATTCATGCTGGACCATCTGGAGATCGGCGCGGCCGGTCCCCGCACCGCCATCGGGGATGCCATCGGCATCTCCTTAAAGCGGCTCAAAGACATCCCGTCCAGATCCAATATCATCATTCTGCTCACGGACGGGGAAAGCAATGCCGGGGAGCTCACCTGGCAGGAGGCGGTGGAGATTGCCGCATCCCGGCAGGTGAAGATCCATACCATTGCTGTCGGCACCAAGGGAGAGGCCCCGTTTCTGGTGGACGGCCTGTTCGGCAGGCAATATGTGTACCGCAGGGTGGGGGTGGATCTCAAAGCCCTGGAGACCATTGCCCAGCAGAGCGGGGGCCGTTTTTTCAAGGCAGATGACACAGCATCCCTGGAAAAGATATACACCATGATTGACAACATGGAAAAAACAACCCGGGAAACCCAAAAATGGGTGGAATACAAAGAATTGTTTCCCGGGTTTCTTGCAGCCGGGCTTGGTTTGTTCCTGGTCCACCTGGTCCTGGCCAACACCCGGTTTCTGCGGATACCGTAACCAGACAAGGAGGAAAATCATGAAGTTTGCCGATCCGAAAATCCTGTTTTTCCTCTGGGCGTTGGTGCCTGTGGCCTGGCTCCTGGTCAGGGGTGTGGTCCGGCGCAAGCGGATTCTGGCCCGGTTTGCCGATCCAGCCATGCACCCTGATCTTTTGCCCGGGTATGACCCGAAATCCCGGTGGATCAAGGCCGGGCTGATTCTGGCGGCCCTGGTCCTGGCCGTGTTTGCCCTGGCCGGCCCGACCATGGGGTTCCGCTGGGAAAAGACCACGGCAAAAGGGGTGGACATCATGATCGCCCTGGACTGTTCCAGGAGCATGCTGGCCCAGGACATTGCCCCCACCCGGCTGGAGCGGGCCAAACGTGAGATCGTCGACCTGCTCCGGCTCATGAAATCAGACCGGGCAGGTCTTGTGGCCTTTGCCGGCCAGGCGGTGCTCCAGTGCCCTTTGACCATGGACCATGCAGCATTTCACATCTTTCTTACGGTGCTGACCCCGGATTATCTGCCTGTGGGGGGCACCAATCTTCCGGCCGCTATCGAAGCCTGTTACAATGGATTTGAGGCAGATGCCGACACAGACAAGGCCATCATCCTGATCACGGACGGGGAAAACACGGCAGGCGATGTTTACCAAATGGCCAAAAAAATGGCGGAAAGCCGGATCAAGGTGTTCTCCATCGGGGTGGGAGATCCGGCAGGGGCACCCATCCCTGATCCTGCCGGCGGATTCACCAAGGATGCCCAGGGCAACATTGTCATGTCCCGGGTGGATGAAACAAGTCTCAAAGAGATCGCCCGCCTGACAGGGGGTCACTATGTGCGGTCCGTGGCCGGTGACATGGACCTGGACCGCATCTATACACAAGGCATCCGGGGCACCATGGAGCAGAAGACCCTGGAGCAGGGCAAAAAAAAGGTGGGGGAACAGCGGTTCCAGTGGTTCCTGTTCCCCTGTGTGGTGCTGCTGCTCATGGAACTGTGGCTGCCTGTGACCC
>JAABSA010000040.1 GCA_011390635.1 Desulfotignum sp.
TGTGTGGGAGAGTAGGACACCGCCGGATTATCTATCAAAAAGCCCTGACCGGTTACAGCTACCGGTCAGGGCTTTTTGCATTTTGGTATCGGTGCAGCCATTGCCAGACTTTTTCATCCCAATACTTTTATTGTGTCTGTCACGCTCAATAGTGTTTCAAGTGTCCATGAAGCTCCTTCTATTTGGGTGAACGGCAGCATTGTTCTAGATATTTCCACCAGCGCTTCGTCCGCTTTTCCTTTTTCCGTGAAAATAATGTTGTATCCCTTGTATTCGAATTCATCAGAACAGATAAACGTCTGCCATTTTTTTATTCCTTCAGTAGGTGGATTCTCCTTTATACCTGCAAAGCAGTTCATCCATTCATCCTTTTTGTTGCTTGGCATCGTGAAAGTTCCCATAAATATCATTGTAAATATCTCCTTTTGCATAATACTGTTCAATGTTGTCCATATCAGAACCGACAGGCCTCCAGAGGAAATAACTCTGGAGGCTTCATATCAGCAATTTCAATCTTCCTGTTTTTAGAAAAAGCTTCATATGATTATTTTGAATAGGCAAGGGTTCAAAATCCATCGCTATTCATCCCTGATTATAAAAAATTTGAAAAAGAACCATTAGGACAACAAGAAAACTAAACCAGAATTACTGAATTTTTACTCTTTCTGTCAAGATAATTATAAAAAATTGTCAATGACCACTCCGCCTTGGGGCATCAGGATAAGACTTCGATTGGTTGCGGTAGAGATAGAATGGGGGTGTCGGAGCTGCAATATTATCCACTGCATGAGTTTTCTGAGGCTGAAAAAACTTTTTTAAAAGAAAACTCCACAATTTGTTTATAGGTCCTTTGGCTGGAGGGGCTGAACATTATAATGTGAATCACACTCTTTTTTTAAAAACGCCACACCAAAGTTTTTCATTTCATAAATACAGATACCGTCCACGGTGAGAGCGCCGTCAGCCACAACCGCATACCGGCCTATGCTTTTTGATGCATCCTTGACAGCAGAGACATCCCTGATATGGGTATGAATCCGGATATGCTGATTGGCAGGAATAATCTGTCCCCGGTATATCCATTCATGGTTTTGATCCAGGACCAATTGTGGGGTATACATTTTGGGATCAATGTCATATTTTTGCAGCAGAAAAAACCGGATTGTCTGGAGAAAAGCTTCTATTCCCAGAGATCCAGGGCAGACCGGATCCTGGTAAAAATGGGCATCAAAAAACCATTCTTCGGGGTTGTTTTTTTTGCCGGCCCGGATATATCCTTTGTTAAATCTGCCCCCGTCCAGGTCCATAACCTCAATGGTATCAATCATGCGCAGCGCTTTGGCCGGCATACCGTTGTCAGGGTCAACCGTCGAATCATCAGGTGTGATCGGGGCATCATCGCCAAATACCAGTACCGGGTCACAGGACTGCAAAGAATCAATCTTTCGGAGCTGGTTTGCATGCCGGAACCGGTTTGTATCATGAAGTTGATTTGCTTCACAGGACTGGTTTGTATCATGGAGCTGTTTTGGATCATGCAGCTGGTTTGTTCCATGGGGCGGATGTTGGTTTTCATCATGGGAGTGACCTGCATCAAGATCATGGATGGCAGATGCATGGTCCGGCACCAGACTGCTGTTGCGGATGCCTTTTTGTTCAGCCAGGGCCTGGGCGGTAAAAAATCCAAAATTGGTGGTGCCCTGGTATACCATCTGTCCCTGACAGAGAACCTGCACAGCAAAATTCTGGATGATCATGCCCCCGGCTTTGGATACATCGGTCATGCGCACTCGAATAGTCAAGGTGCCTGACTGCCTTGTGATGTGGGACAAAAGGCCGGCCTTTCCCCCAAGGTTGCGAAAATACAGGCGCGCATCACTGTGCAGGGCTGATCCGGCATAGGCTGCCAGCCAGCCGCAGGGCTGGAGGGCGATTTCAAGCAAAATGCAAAACGGCAGGAAGGGGGTGCGGTTGGCAGTAAAATACCAGGCATTTTCCGGAATATCATATTGGGTTTGGATCCAGCCGCCGGGCTGCATCATCCATTGTTCATGATCTGCCGTGAGAACCCGGTCCATGAAAAAATACGGGGGCCTGGGCAGCCTGGCAATTTGCCGGTCTTTGTCAAATGTTTTGTATTTTGTACCGAAAGCATCCGAAGGTTTTCCCTGGGCAAAGGCCAGAATTGCATCTCTGGCAAACAAGGGCCGGGGTTTGAATTTTTCGTGTAAACCATCATCCACAACTGCTTCAAATCCGGTGATGCTGGCCACTACCGTGTCGGAAGCATCCAGAAAGGTGAAATATCCCTTGATACCGTGTTCCGTGTTTTCGTTCACCGTAAAAATGATACAAACTTTGTTGTCCCTGCTGTCTTGGCCGGCATCTGTCTTGCTCTGGTGAAAAGATGCGTACATGCGAAAACTTCCCATATAGGTCGGCAGGCAGACCTGGCCGCGGTTTTCCCAGGTCCAGATAATGGCGGCCTGGAAAGCCGCATCCACCAGCAAAGGATCTGTGACCCATTTTTCCTGTGACGGCGCTCGAAACCAGTGGTCTGGTGCCGGGGCAGGGCGGGCAGTCACTGCAATGCCTCGGTCAGAGATGCCGGTGATGGCATCAATGGCCTGGAGTGCCGGGCCATGGAATAAAATGGTTTCATAGGCTTGTGCAACGGTAATTGTGCCGGGCTGTAAATCCATGCGGGATGAGGCGGACAACACCGGTGGTGGTGGCAGTACATTTTTTAAAACAGCCGTGGCCAGGGCATGGATATGCTCCTGTCCGGTTGTGCTGCACGAACTCAGACTGGCCTTTGCAGTGAACTTGGTTTCTTCAGGGGTGCATTTTCCCAGGTTCACCGCAAGTTTCAGGGGGGCATTTTGGGGTTTGACACCGGTGAGCAGCCGCATGTCATCCAGGCCGGCAACCATAAGACCGGGATTGTTTTTTTCAGCGGCCAGGGCCATCACCTCTGCCAGCAGGGCAAAGGGAACTACCGGCTCATGGTTGATTTTATGGGATTCCAGAATTGGGAGACTGTCCCGGCTGATTTCCAGTTCCGTCACCCGGGACAGCACAGGAGATCTCTTTTTCTCCAGACCCGGTCCCGGAGCTGTGATGACGACTTCCACAGGATGGGAATCAGGATTTTCCATTTCCCGTATCAATTGACGGCACCCGGCCTGCAAAGGAATCAGGCCCACTCCTTTTTTTGCAAATGCGCGTTTGAGACCTTCATGTACCATTCCCCCGTCCCAGGGACCCCAGTTGATGGACAAATATTTGCACCGGGGATTTTTCCGGGCAAGGGTGCCGGCGGTTTTGTTGAGCACCTCATTGGCCATGGCATAATCGCACTGACCTTGATTTCCGGTTCTGGCGGCTATGGATGAAAACAACACCATATGGTGTAAAGGATCATCTGCAGTGGCAGCCACCAGGGCATGCAGCCCGTCCACTTTGGTGTCAAATACCCGGTTGAACTGGTCCGGTTTTTTTTCGGCAATGAGTTTGTCTTCCAATACCCCTGCCCCGTGGATGACCGCGGTGACGGGTCCGAACCTGTCCCGGATTTCATCGATGGTTTGGTACAGTTTTTGCGCATCACGGATATCTGTGGGCCAGTAGTCAGCCTGTGATCCATGGGACCGGATCTGGTCCATGGTGTCCTGGATCTGGCGGTTGGCGCAGATTGCCTGGTATTGTTGTTCAACATCTGCAGGTTTGGGTTTTTTGTGTGTGAATCCATGGGTAAGGATTGCTTTTTTCAACCTGGCCGGATCAGTGATGTTTCGGGACCATTCAGGTTCGGCAAAAGGAGCCGGAGAGCGCCCCACAAGGGCAATAGCAGCAGAACTGGTTTGTGCCAGCGCAACGGCACAGGCGGCAGTCACCCCTTTTGCACCGCCGGTTATCACCACCACATCCTTGTTGGTGAGACATGGTTTCCCTTGTTTTTCCGGTGCGTTTTTCAGGGTGGGAATCAGGCAGTTGTCGCCGTTCAGCCCCATTTCCACGGCACCGTTGGTCATCATCAGTGCGGCGGCTGCTTCGATATGGGTTTTGCACGTGTTCATGTCACCGGGCAGATCCAGGGCGTGGCACAACACATCCTTCCATTCCAGGTGGGCGGTTTTTGCAAGACCAGCCAGGCCCCCGTATACCGGGTGTGTGGCAAATCCCTGGTCATCAAAGCCAAACCCGCCCCCGCCAAATGTTATGGTTGCCAGAAACGCGCCTTTCTGCCGGGCACAGGCAGTAAGGTGGGAGGCGTTTTTCCGGGTCAGCGCAAAAGCGGCCTTTACAAAAACCGCTGCGCTTTTTGCATCCATGTCCATCCATTTGTGCTGGATAATGACAATGCCGGCAGCATCCGGCAGTTGTGGAACAGGTTGTGCACCGATATCAATGATATCCGCCGGCAGGCCCTGTTTTTCAAACTCTTTTTTAAAGAGGCCTGCAATGCCATCCTGGTCCCGGGTGATATAGATTTTTTTGTTGTCAGGCACCTGGATCCGGGATCCGTTAAAAAAACGGATCTGGTGGACGGGATACGGGGTTAACACGATTTTCTGGCGCACCAGATCCGGTGGATCAGCGTCTTTCAGCTGGTTCTGCCGTTGAGCAGCGTTTTTTTTTTGGGGGGCGTTTGCCCCGGGTTCGGTGTGGTCCAGAAAAGTAACAATATCCTGTATGGTTTTGAGTTTTGCCATGGCATCGCCGGACAGGTGTTTGGCACCATCTCCAAGGGCCTGTTCCAGGCGGGACAAAATTTCCACCCGTTTGATGGAATCAATGCCCAAATCGGATTCCAGGTTCATGCCGGGTTCCAGCATTTCCGAAGGAAAGCCTGTGAGCGAGCTGATGGTATCCACCAGAATGTTTGTGATTCGAAACGGGTCTGATTCGAGGG
Organism: Desulfotignum sp.; assembly: GCA_011390635.1. Classification (GTDB taxonomy): domain Bacteria; phylum Desulfobacterota; class Desulfobacteria; order Desulfobacterales; family Desulfobacteraceae; genus Desulfotignum. The sequence continues at coordinate 4,916 of JAABSA010000040.1, forward strand.
GTGATCCCGCATCAGGTGCCGGGAGGATTTCAGCCCCTGTGGCTGTCTCAGACACTGGGGGGGCAGCAGTTTTCGTGTCTGTACCGGATGTGCAGGCGCTGCCGATTGTGCAGGCAGTATCTGGTGTACAAAGCGTATCAGGTATGTGAACGGTACCAGCTGCCGGGAGCGGGTCGGGTGCAGAAGAAAGATCACCTGTCACGGTATGTGGTTTGGCCCGGACATCTGTCTGTGGCATCTGTGCTGTAATGGCCTGGCAGATGTCTGTCAAGGTCCTGACAGATCCGATATTTTCCGTGGTAAGTCCTTCGGTGTCTGGCAGTTCTTTTTCCAGCGCTGAAATGATTTCCACTTTTTTTATGGAGTCGATGCCAAGATCTGATTCAATATCCATGTCAGGTTCCAGCATCTCTTCCGGAAATCCGGTAAGGCGGCTTACGGTGGCAAACAGAACGGCCTGGATGTCAGGCATGCCGGTATCAGGTGCTGCCCGGTAATCGGATCGGGCTGCAGATGCAGCGGATGGGACCGGTGATGCCGGCGGCATACTTGGAACATCCGGCAAATGGATGTGACCGGGATCGGCCTGAAAAGTGGTTGCAGGTGTGTGACGGGGCGGGGTTTCACCATTGACTCTGGATGGCGGGGTGTGATGTGCCGGTGATGCCGGCGAACCGGTCCGGGGGGCAGAAACGGGATTGGGCAGAGGCATTGTGCCGGCCCCGGCCATGAACTGGCGTGTCTGTTCCATGATCGCGGCCAGGGTGTGGCCCGCCTGGGCCTGGGTTTCAAGAAATTTTTCGTGGGTTCTGGCTGTCTGTGCCTGCAAAGCCTGCATGGCTTCCAGCCCTTTCTGCACCAGGTGCATGGCATTCAGATCACGGGTGTTTCCACCCGGGGCGGCAGTGGTATCACCGGTACGGGCAGTTGTGCCTGCAGTGGCAGATGGTGTTTGATCAGCTGCGGTTGGTGCCGGTTCAGTTTGAAATGGTGCGCATGGAGCTGCAGGTGGCGCCTGTTCACCCGCAGATGGTGCCTGTGCTGTCAGGCCTGTGTTGTAAGAAGTGGTGTGCATATAAGATCCTTTTTTCAAAGCTTGCTGCGTATTCGGCCGGGTCTGTTGAAAAACCGGTGTGTGTGGGTTTTTGGTTTTTTGGGGGGGAATACCATCGTGTTTTTGTTCTGGTTTGTGTATGGTAACAGGCTTGGGGTTTGCGCCTGACAGCATTACCCGCATGCGTTTGGATTCAGGTTTTGCGACCGGATCTTCCCATTGGGTCAGATCCACGAAAAATCCCTTTTCCGCAATGCTGCACAACACCATTGCCAGATCCGCCAGACCGGATTTTTTGCCGCAGGAACCATCCATGCAGACTGCGATGGCAGACTGTGATGGTAGAATACGGTTTACCAGTCCGGTCAATACGGTCTTTGGTCCAGCTTCCACAAAAAAAGACACCCCGTTGGCATGCATGGTTTCAATGTTTTCCATGAAACGCACCGGATGCATCAGCTGATTGCCTAAAATGGATTTTATCTTTTCCGGATCCGCCTCATAGGGTTTTCCCGTGGTATTGGACATCACCTGGATGTCGGTGGGCACAATCGTCTGATCTGCCACAAATGCGCTGAAGGGTTCGGCTGCATCCGCCACCAGATGGCTGTGAAATGCTGCGGCCACCGGCAGTTTGATTGCCCGTAATTTATTTTTTTTACATAACAGCGCCGCTTTTTCAATCTCCCGGGTGGGACCGGATAAAACCCCCTGGACCGGGCTGTTCTGATTGGCCAGCACCAGGTCCAGATCCTGATCCGAGAGCAGTGTTGCAATTTTTTGTGCATCCGCCTGGACTGCCAGCATACTGCCGCTGTCCGAACCGGTTCTGCCGGCCGCTGCCATATGTTTTCCCCGGACCGCAGCCAAAGTGAGCAGGGTGCTGCCATCCATCCATCCGGCTGCATGCATGGCAGCCAGTTCTCCAAAGCTGTGGCCGCAGGCCATGTGGGGCTGGATCCCGAACCGTTTCAACACCCGGGTCATGGCAAGGCAGACAGCACCGATGGCCACCTGGGCCACCTGGGTGTGCCGCAGCCTGGATTCAGACACAGATCTGTCCTGGACATGTCGGGGCAGCGCAAACATCAATTCCGTTAGATTGTGGGGTATCTCTTTGTGGTTGCGGCTGTCACGGGCGTGGCTTTCAAAAATCTTTTGGGCAAGGCACAAGGCATCCATGGCTTCGGGAAATGTGGCAAACAGATCTTTTCCCATATCAGGATACTGGCTGCCCTGGCCGGGAAATAAAAATCCCAGTTTTCCTTCGGCCGGACCGGAACCATAAAAGAGCGGGTATTTGGACGGCCCCCCTTTTTCAACCAGGGCACGGGCCTGGTCAAGCAGCGCATCAAGGTTGGTATCCTTTTCCAATACCATGAGCAGCCGCACAGGGTGATCTGCACAAAACGTTTTTCTGGTTTCACCGGCCTGCCAGGCGATGAGCCGGGACATTTCCCCGTCATCCATGGGATGCTCCGGGGTGACTCCGGCATGGAATGCTGCCAGTTTTTGTTGAAGAGATTGGGTATCACGGGCTGAAAATGCGGCAATCTGCACAGATCCATCCCAGGAGACATGGGATTTTTGTCCTTCATACTCTTCCAGCACTGCATGAAAATTGCTGCCCCCGAATCCAAAAGCCGACACACCGGCCCGTCTGGGGTCATTTTTCTGCCGGGAGTATGGAACCCAGGGTTTGGACCGGTTGTTCAGGTAAAAGGCCGAGGCATTGATATCCAGATCAGGATCCGGGACATCTGCCTTCAGTGTCCCGGGGATCACCTTGTGGTGCAGGGCCAGGGCGGCTTTTATGATGCCGGCGACACCGGCCGCAGCCTTGGTATGTCCGATCATGGATTTTACCGACCCGATGGCGGTTCTGTTTCTGTGGTTTTGTGGATCAAAACAGGATTTCAAAGCGGTAAACTCCACTTTGTCGCCCACCCGGGTGCCGGTGCCGTGGGCTTCGAGCAGTCCGATACTTGAAGGATCAATATCCGCCTGCTTGTAAGCATCCTGCAATGCCCTGCGCTGACCGTGGGCGTCCGGGGCATAGATGGCTGATGTTTTTCCGTCACTGGCAGTGCCCACCGCTTTGATGACCGCATAAATCCGGTCTTTGTCTTTTTGTGCATCTGCCAGGCGTTTGAGCACCAGCATGCCGATGCCTTCACCCAGGACTGTGCCGTCCGCATCTTTGGAAAAGGGTCTGGCATCACTGGTATGGGAAAGCACCCCGGTTTTTGCAAAACACATGTGCATGAAAATATCGTTCAGACAATCCACACCACCTGTGATGGACATATCGCATTTATGGGCGCAAAGTTCCATGACCGCAGAATGCAAAGCGGAAAGAGAGCTGGCACAGGCAGCATCACTGACATGATTGGTGCCCGACAGATTGAACCGGTTGGCAATCCTGCCGGCAACCACATTGCCCAGCAGGCCGGGAAAAGAGTTTTCCTGCCACTGGGCATAGGATGACTGGATGGCGTGCAGAATCTGTTCTTTTTGTTCCGGCGCAATGGCTGCCTCATCCAGCGCTTTTTTCCAGATGGGGTGGCCAAGCCTTGCCCCTAAAGGAATAACCAGTTCCTGGGTGCCGGTCACCCCCAAAATAACATTGACCCTGGCTGTGGAAAGAAAGGGATGGTCTTTGGCATATCCGGCATCTTCCAGGGCCATTTTTGCCACTTCAAGACCCAGAAGCTGGGATGTGTCAGTGGCCGTGATATTGTTGGGAGGAATGCCAAAAGCAGAGGGATCAAAATTGATTTTCGGGATAAATCCGCCCCGGGAACAATAGGTGTGGTCCGGCCGGGAGGGATCCGGGTCAAAATAATCCCTGAGCTGCCAATGGGTGTCATCCGGGATCTCTTCAATGGCATCAACGCCGTTGAACAACAGATGCCAGAATTCTTTGAGATTACATGATTTGGGAAAGATACATCCCATGCCGATGATAGCGATGTCTGTGGTCCGGGTGTGATCCTGTTTCATAAATAGCTGCTTTAACAATAAAAAGGTTTTAGAAAGGAATATATCTGTCTGGAACCTGGAAATCATCCATTGGCAGGGGTTTTGACAAAACTTTTACACAGGACGGGGGGACAGAACCGTACCTTTCGGGATGGCGGTCAGAACCTGATCTTTTGGGATGGCGGAGGAACCTGTCTTTCAGCATGGGGGGTGACCAGTCTATTTGGGGATGAGCCGGTCATGCATAAGATTTTTCGCCGGCCAGGGCCAGTATCCGGTCTTTTTCCATGGGAAATACCGATGATGTTCCCATGGGCAGTGCAATACCCTGGGTTTTTAAAAACATGGCCCGGGTGATGACACAGGCACCGAACAACAAATTCATGGCCAGATCTGCGGTTCTGCGGTTTTCAGGACCGGCAAGAAAACTGTTTTGGGCCCACAGGTTAAAGGCACCCATGGCCGGGCCGCACCAGATCTGGTAATCCATTTTGCGCTGTGCGTTTCCCTGGATGGCCCATTGGGAACTCTGACCTAAATAGGACCGGAACACCAGGGCCATTTTGTGTTTTGCATCCGATTGTGCTTTGTCGATCTGGCCGGGCATTTTTCTGGATACAAAAAAATCTTTGGTTGCCTGCCAGGCTGTCTCAAAATCTGTCTGCAGAAATTTGGTTTCGATTTCCTGTCGTGCAGCTTCCGGGATATCTGCAAAATTGTCATATGCCCGGTACAGCTGATACAGCTTTTCCGCCCGCAACGGAAACAGGGTGCCCCGTTTCAGCACCTGGACCCGGGCACCTATCTCAAACATGTCGGCTGCCGGTGCCATGGCCACATCCGCCTGTTCTGCCTGGCACAGCAGTTCTTTGACCTCCTGGCTGATCCCTGCTTCCACACAGGACTGGTTGATGGATCCGGTCAGAATATAGGCCGCTCCCATGCCGAAGGCGGCAGCAGCTGACTCTGGTGTGGCAATGCCCCCGGCCAGCCCCACACACAGATCAGAAGGATATCGGTATTGTTCCATGAACTGGTTTTTAAGGGTTATCATGGTGGGCAAAAGGGCCAGGGCCGGCCTGTTGTCTGTGTGTCCCCCGGAATCTGCTTCTGCGGTCAGGTCCTGGGCCATGGGGATATACTGTGACAGCGCAGCTTCCTGCCGGGTGATCAGATGTTTTTGTTCCAGCAGGCTGATAATTTTTTGGGGAGGCGGTGAAAAAAACTGGCGCGCAATCTCGACCCTGGAAACCTTGGCAATAATCCGGTTCGGGGCAATGACCTGCCCGTCAGGTGTCTGGTGAATCCCCTTGACCCGGTAATAGACCAGAGCCGGGGTCATGCGCATGAAGGCGGCCGCACTGACCAGGCGGATGCCATGGTCCAGATATAGCTGTACAGTCGCCATTTCATGGTCCGGATCTGACAGGGAATGAATCAAATTAAAGCCAAACGGTTTGTCCGGCAAACCGGATGTCAGGTGCACAGCCGCTTTCCGGATGTTTTCCAACGAAAGGCCGCCTGCTCCGAAAAACCCCACCATGCCGTTGTCAGCCATGGTTTCCACCATCTGGACCGAGGAGATGCCGTTGGCCATGGCCCCGGCCACATAGGGATAGGCAAGGCTGTGCCGGCGGGTGAAGGTTTTGTCCCCCAGGGCATCAAGGCAGATTGCCGGTGCAAATGCCGTGAACAAAAACGCACTGTTTTCATGGGATTTGCCGGGATAGGTATGCCTGAAACACACCTGGTTGTTCCCGCTGGTCACAAATATGGGTTTTGAAATCTGAAAAAGGGCGGATCTGATGGCTTCCGGGGTATTCATGGGTGTTTTTTTTCCGAGCAAAAGGGTTATGGGCAAGCCTGTCTCATACCACAAAAAGATTTCAATGATCAAGCCATTGTAAATCCAAGGTCAGCGCCTGGGATGGTATTTTTCATGCATGCGTACCAGGTAATCTCTGGATATATGGGTATAAATCTGGGTGGTGGAGATATCTGCGTGGCCCAGCATGGTCTGGACGGACCGCAGGTCTGCCCCCCCTTCCAGCAGGTGGGTGGCAAAAGAATGGCGCAGGGTATGGGGGGTGATACTGCGGGAAATGCCGGCCAGGGCTGCGTATTTTTTGATAATTTTCCAGAACCCCTGCCGCGTCATGGGCTTTGCCGCCCTCGCAACAAAAAGAAATGGGCTGGTGAGCTGCTTGAGCACCAGGGGCCGGGCCTGGTCCTTCCACCGGACGGTACTCTCCCTGGCCCGGGAGCCGATGGGCACAATCCGTTCTTTGGCTCCTTTTCCCATTACCCGCACCAGGTTGGCATCCAGATTAACATCTGATGTTTTCAAATGGATGAGTTCAGATACCCGCAGACCCGCTCCGTACATGATTTCCAGCATGGCGGCATTGCGCAGTTCTTTGGGCCGGGTGGTGTCGATGGCCTCCAGCAGGGCTTCCACCTCCGGTACAGACATGATTTCGGGAAGGGCCTGGCCGGTTTTGGGAATATCAACATCCTTGACCGGATTGAACGCTGTATGGCCCTGGGTTATCAGAAATCTGTACAATCCCCGGATGGTGATCAGATGCCTGGCCCGGGATTTCGGGGCCAGGCCTTTGCGGGTCAGATGGATCAGCCAGGCCAGGATTACGGTGGTATCTGCCTCGTCCAGGGCCTGTATCTTGTTTTCTGCCAGAAAGTTGGCATATTGGGCAAGATCATCAGCATAGGATGCAATACTGTTGGGGGACAATCCCTTTTCCACGATGAGAAAATCAAGGTATTCCTGGATGAATTTGTCCATGGTACGCCTTTGTTTATAAAGCAAGTTCGGAAATGCAGCGAAATCCGATAGTGTTGGAAGTAAATCCGGTTTTAAACAGGCCCCTGGAGCTGATGCTCACTTCGGAGCTGCTGTTCCAGGCTGCGCCTTTGGCAATGCAAAACGTCTGGTCACTGATGTTTGTGACCGAAAGTTTTTCCACATCGGATGTCCATTCCATTACGTTTCCCAGCATATCAACGAGGGTGAAGGCATTGGCATGCAGTTCATAGGCATCCACCGGGCAGGTATCTGCCTGGCCGCTGGCTTCAATATTAAGTGCCCGGGTGGCAAAGTCGTTTCCCCAGGGATATCTGTACCCCAGATCAGTTCTGGCTGCGGCTTCCCACTCTGCCTGGGTGGGAAGCCGCCTGCCGATCCATGATGCATACGCAAAGGCATCTTCCACACTGACCTGGACCACCGGGTGGTTGCGTTTTTCGTGCAAAGAAGAACCGGGGCCGTGGGGCTGGTACCAGCAGGCACCGTTCACCTGGCTGGAGCCTGCGCTTTTGTGCCATGATGCCTGGTTCCCTTTCCGTTTGTACCGGGAAAAAAACACCGTGCCGAATCCGCATTTTTCCGCTGTGGTCTGGTAGCCTGTTTTGTCTATGAAAATTTCAAACAAGGCATTGGTGACCGGATACCGGGCGATATGGACTTCAGGCATGGGAAACTGCTGGAGTTCCAGCATGGCAGTCCTTTCTTTTTTGGTGCCCACGGTATAGATTCCTTTGGGCACCTTGACATAGGCATTGAATTTTTTTTCCCTTTCCCCCAGGGTATCATCGAATTCTTCGGCCAGGGCCTGCTTTTCCCTGAAATCTTCCAGGGCCTGGAGCTCTTCGTCCGTCAGCTCGTCAACTTCTTCCAAATCTTCGTCTTCGTCCAGAACTATCTCATCGATATCCTCATCAAGCGTTTCTTCTTCATCCAGTTCTTCGTCCGGTTCAAGTGCCACCAGTTCTTCGTCTTCGTCTACTTCGGTAATCCGGTCATCCTCATCCAGGATTTCGACCTCTTCTATCTCCTCATCTCCATCCAGTTCCCGGGCCTCTTCCATCTCCTCATCTTCCGCCGGTTCCGTGACCTCTTCAAGGTCTTCGTCCGGTGCATCAATTTCTTCATCATCATCTTCCAGGGGCGCCGTGTCTTCATCTGATGCATCTGACGCAGTTTCTTCTAAATCCTGGTCAGCTTCCAGTTCAACCAGTTCTTCGTCTGGTGCAAGTGCCACCAGTTCTTCATCTTCGTCTGATTCGATAATCCGGTCATCATCATCCAGGGCTTCGATCTCTTCGATTTCCGCATCCTCATCAAGTTCCTCGACCTCTTCCAGGACTTCATCTTCATCCAGGATGATTTTTTCAGTATCCTCTTCGCCACTTTCACCGCCGCCACCATCCTGCGCTTGTGCGTCATCTGCCGGTATGTCATGGGAGATGCGTTTCAGAAGATTTTTTATCTGTTCAATGATATCCAGGGATTCTTCGGTATGACCATCCATCTGGAATTCATCCAGAAAATCGGTGAGGGCCTTAAGAATACCGGTTGCCTGCTGCAGGTCGATACCCCCGGTTTTGATGGCATCACTGAAAGAGGAAAGCAGGTTGTTTTTGGCATCCTCTGTCATATCAAAGATATTGGCATCTGTAATGATGATATTTTCAGGATTTTTGTCTTTGCGGGATAAGCGTTTGAGATCAGCATTTATGGCGGATCTGAGACTGGAAAAATTTCTTCTTTTGGCCAGGATTTTTGCATTGTTCTCACCCACATCCCAGATCGCTTTTACCAGGATGTCGGTGTCAATGTGATGCAAAGCATGCACCGCATCTTCGGAAGTGTAAAAAGACTGGATGGCTGCCAGTGTTTTGTGTTTGGCGGTACCGGCCCGGTAGTTCAGGCTTGCAGCCGCTTCCCGGATGCCTTCCAGGGTGATGGAAATGTTGGCCAAGGGGCCTCCTGTAATATAATGTGGAACTGAATTGCATTATCCTATATTCCCCTTTTTTTTTCAACCAGGTAACCGGCTGCAAACTTCAGTTGGGGATTGATATTTTTTTAGATTGTGCTACAAATAAAAGATTATGGCCATTGTGTTGACAATTTGCGGACAGAAAGGCGGTACCGGCAAGAGCGTTGTCGCAGTAAATCTTGCAGCCAGTCTGGCCCTGTATGAAAAAAAAGTATTGCTCATAGATGCTGATCCATCAGGGTGCAGCACGGAATGGATTGGAATAGATAATGCCGGGCAGGGCCATGATCTTGTCTCTGTCTTTACTGGAAAAACCCGGTTTCCGGATGCCATTGTAAAAACACGCCTCAGGTGGCTGGATGTACTGCCGGCTGGATTCGATCTGTTTCAAAGTGCTTTGAAACTGTCGGACAGGGTGTCCAACCAGATTATTCTGCGGCTGCTGATCCAGGAAGATGCCCCATCCAGTTACGATTATATTATTATTGATGCCCCGTCTTCCTATGGGTTTTTAAGCATCATGGCCATGGCTTCGGCAGACTGGCTCATCGTCCCTGTATGTCCGCAGCATGGCGCCGCAGCAGATTTTCACTGTCTGCTCATACTGATACGCTATATTCGTAAAAATCACAAAATTCCCTTGAAAATCGGGGGATTTGTTTGTAACCGCTGCAATGATCCCTCTGCGGTAGATGATATCCAGACGTTTGCAGGTCCCAAAAAATCGTTTCAGGCAGCGGATCTGGTATATGATACCCATATCCCCTGGGATTTAGCAGTGGAAAAATCTATTGAAAAAAAGACGCCTCTGGCATTGTATGACATAAAAAGTCCGGCTGGTTCGGCTTTTTTGAATTTTGCAAAAGAAATCCACAAGATATTTACCTGAAAAGGGGTGTTCCATGAAAGTGACAAATCCCGAATTGATCCAGGAAAGTGAAAGAGAATTTATTGATACCATCAATGCGGAGCTTGACTGGGAGGCAATAGAAAAACTGCTGATGGAAAAGCACCGGTTTGCCCTGCAGGATGACGTGGATTATAAAAACGGGGACATGGTGGTTTTTGATAATCAGATCGCCTATAAATTTGATTTTGAGATCAAGGTCCCGTTGTCTGTTGTTTTCAACCGCCAGGGCGAATGCCTTGCCATTTCCACAACGCACGATGATCAAGACCCAATGGAAATTGCGCCTGCAGAAATGGCGGATATCAAGGAGCGCAGCAGTGAAAAGGTGGGGCAGCTGGCTTCGAGCATTGCGGATATGATTTCTGAAATCAACCAGGGAGATGAAGCGTGATGGCACAGCAGATCCCCATTACCCCGGAGGTTGTAAAAAAACAGCTGGATGAAATACTGGCCCGGGAAATCACCTCTTTTGTCGATGTGGATTTTGATGCGGCCATGATGTCTTTCAACCTGGCCACCATAGCCTGTATCACCCTGATTGTGGAACGGGAAAAAGAAATCAAGCAATATGTGGAATTTCCCCCGGAACGTTATGTGCTGGAAGATTTTATGGCAGAATTGACAGACATCGGCCTGGAACATGATGATTATCTTGAAGCAGCTGTGCATGCGTGTTTTGAAAAAGGATACATGCGCAAAGATGATGACCGGCAATTGTATGCTGAAATGCCGGCCTTTATGATGGCAGGTCTCTTGGATTCCATGTTTCCGGGTATGCAGGGCATAAACCTGATTGCCTTTGTCCTCCAGATGAATGAAGAGGTGAATGCCGGCCGCAAAAGCCTGGATCTTGCCAAAAAAAGTTTTGCAGCATCCCTCAAGTCCCGGGGGGTATCTGTATCTGGTCACAATGCCACCAGGCGGGCTTCTGAAATGGTGGCAGGTAAAATAAAAGCGGTTCAAAAGAACAAAGAAATTGCCAGAAAACTGAAAAAAGAAAACCTGGACCGGCTTTCCAGGCTGGTAAAGACCCGGCGTAAAAAATCAGACGAATATATTCAGAAAGTCCAGGTAAAAGATGTGTTTGACAAGGGCCCCACACCAGAGGAGATAGAAGAGCGCAAAGCCCAGGTCGAAGAGGCCCGGGAATCTGCCCGCAAAGCAGCAGAGCTGGCCAGGCAGCTGGCGGAAAAAGACCAGAAAATAAAGGAAGCGGAAATCCTGGCAAAGGATGCGGCAGACCAGCTTGGGCTTTTGAAGGAAAAAGAAAAGCAGTTGCAGGATGCCAGTGAAAAAGCCGCCAGAGCAGAGGAACGGGCAGCTATGCTGGAAGCAAAGGAAGCGGATATGGCCCGGCGGGAAGCGGAACTCAAGGCCATGGAGGAGCGTATCCGCTCAGAAGAAGCAAAGATGAGACAGCAAAAGGATGCAGCTGTTTTTTCGGATACCCCGGACCCTGCAGATGCAGTTTTGCAGGATCAAAATGAGGATGAAGCGGATATCGCATCCAGAATTGCCGCTTTTGAAAGTGACCTGGCCATGGCCTGCCCGCTGTGCCGGAACGGGAAAATTGTTACCAATACAACAGGCAAGGGCAAAGAATATTTTTCGTGTACAAACAGTGACTGCAGGTTTGTCAGCTGGGATAAACCCTATCATTTTGAATGCCCGCTGTGTAAAAACCCGTTTTTAACCCAAACAACCTCCCCGGATGGGGGAAACGGACTCAAATGCCCCAGGGCATCCTGTTCCTATTCCCAGCAAAACCTGAATGATCCAAAATTGAATATCCCGGATTCCCCGGCAGAACCCAGAAAAAAAAGAAAGGTTGTCAGAAGAAAAAAAAGAAGCTGATGAACATAACATTCACGGATGAACGGCTGGAAAAAATTTTGGCCAAAGCCAGGCAGGGCTCCCGTCTTTCAAAAGAAGACGGGATTTGTATTTATGAAACAAAAGATCTCATGGGCGTGGGTATGATTGCCAACGAGGTGCGGTCTGCCCGGCACGGCAAAAAAGCCTATTATATTTATAACCAGCATCTGAACTATACCAATATCTGCAAAAACCGTTGTCAATTCTGTGCCTATGCAAAGGACAGAAAAGAATCCGGTGCCTATGCCTGGTCCATAAAAGAGATTGAACAGCGCCTGATGGATCGTATTGATGAACCCGTGGATGAGCTGCACATAGTGGGCGGACTCAATGAAGCACTGGGGTTTGAATATTATATCGACCTGTTGAAAACCGTTAAGCGGATCCGGCCCGCTGCCACCATCAAGGCCTTTACCTGTGTGGAAATCGATTACCTGTCCCGACTGTCCGGCCTGGGTATCGACCAGACCATTGCGCAGCTGAAAGCAGCCGGTCTTGGGATGATGCCCGGGGGCGGGGCCGAGATACTCAACACCCGGATCCATGATACGCTGTTTCCAAAAAAGATCGACCATACCCGATGGACCCATATTGTCAAGGCAGTTCACAAAGCAGGCATTAAAACCAATGCCACCATGTTGTACGGCCATATTGAAACCATTGAGGAGCGGGTGGCGCATCTTATAACCCTCAGGGAGATCCAGGATGAAACCGGCGGGTTTTCCGCTTTTATCCCCTTGGCATTTCATTCACAGAACACAAAACTGTCTCACCTGCCTCCCACCACGGCCATGGATGATCTCAAGGCAGTGGCGGCAGCCCGCCTGATGCTGGACAATTTCGACCATATCAAGGCCTATTGGGTGATGATCGGCGAGCCCCTGGCCCAGGTGGCCTTAAGTTTCGGGGCCGATGATCTGGACGGCACCATTATGGAGGAGCGCATCACCCACACGGCCGGTGCCAGATCCGCCAAAGGCCTGACCCAGAACCAGATGGAGACCATGATCCGCAAATCCGGATATGAACCGGTACAGCGCGATTCTTTTTACAATCCAAAAACAGATGCAGCCATAAAACCATGACCCGATTATCTGATACCATTGCCAGAATCCAGCAAAACCTGCGCATCGATGCAGATGAGGCGCTGCAGCTTCTGGGTGAAGCCGATCTCATGACCCTGGGCCATCTTGCCCAGGAAAAACGGTTTTTGCACCACCCGCAATCTCATGTCACCTATGTGAAGGACCGCAATATAAATTATACCAATATCTGTGTGTCAGGATGCCGGTTTTGTGCCTTCTACAAGACCCCGGGCCAGGATGGCGGGTATGTGATTTCAAAAAACGAACTGCAGCAGAAAATTGCAGAAACCATTGAGCTGGGCGGTACCCAGATTCTGCTCCAGGGGGGAATGCACCCGGATCTTGGCCTGGATTTTTACGAAGAGATGCTGGGATTTATCAAACATACATTTGATATTCATGTCCATGGGTTTTCCCCGCCGGAAATCGATTTTATTGCCCAAAAATCTCACCTGTCCGTGGCAGATACCATCACCCGCCTTAAAAAGGCCGGACTGGATTCCATACCCGGCGGCGGCGCGGAAATCCTGTGTGATGAAGTCCGGCAGAAAGTATCTCCCAACAAATGCACCACAGACGCATGGCTTGAAGTGATGCGCCAGGCCCATATGGCCGGCATGCGCTCTTCTGCCACCATGATGTTCGGCCACCTGGAAACCGATGTCCATATCATACAACATCTGGACAGAATCCGAAGGCTGCAGGATGAGACCGGCGGATTCACCGCGTTTATCCCCTGGACATTCCAGCCGCAAAACACCCGGATCCAGGTGGAAAAAAAGACCGGTGTGGAATACCTTAAAGTATTGTCCCTGAGCCGCATTTTTCTGGATAACATCGACAATATCCAGGCATCCTGGGTGACCCAGGGGGACAAGATCGCCCAGACTGCTCTTTTTTTCGGGGCCAATGACATGGGGTCCACCATGATAGAAGAAAATGTGGTGGCATCGGCCGGGGTGGATTTCATGCTCTCTGTCCAGGAACTGCAGCGCCTGATTACCACTGCAGGATTTGAGCCCAGGCAGCGGGACTGCTGCTACAACCTGTTATGACGGTGTCGGGAACATGACGGCACCGGGATCCGGCATCAGGTTTATCAGAGAACCCGTCCAGCCCAAAACCTTCCGGGCCGGGTGGGTGATCAAAGATCCCTGGACCATTGTGGAAAATGGCTTTGTTGCAGTGGCAGGCGGGCAGATCCGGAAAATTATGACCAGCGCGCCCAAAGGGGAAGCAATCGTGGACTGCGGACCCGGCATACTCATGGCACCGCTGGTCAATACCCATCTGCATCTGGAATTGTCGGCCCTCCAGGGTCGGCTGCCCTTTGACAAAGGGTTCTCATCCTGGGTGGCGGCCCTGCTTGCACAAAGGGAGGCCGCCGGCACCCGGACCCTTGCTGCTGCTGCATACAAAGCTGCCGGATCACTGAAGGATCTGGGGGTGGGCCTGGTGGGGGAGGTATCCACCCTGGGCATCACACAGGCTGCGTTGTCAGACCTGTCAGTTGCCGGTGTCTGGTTCAGAGAATACCTGGGGGATGAAAGCCAGAATATCCACCCGGGGGATGAAAGCCTGCATATCCGCCTGCAGCAAGGGTTTCCTCTTTCATTGTCAGCGGCAGGCCATGGGCCCCACACCACCTCTCCACATCTGCTGACTGCTGTAAAACACCGCACCCGTGCGGCCGGGCTTGTTTTTTCCATCCATGTGGCGGAATCTGATGTGGAAATGGATTTTATTGCCGGCACAAGGGGGAGCGGATGGAGAGCGTTTCTCTCTTCCCGGGGAATTGATACACGCACCTGGCCTGTGGGGAACAAAACCCCTGTGGCGTATCTCAACCATCTGGGATTGCTGGATGACCATACGCTGGGAGTGCACCTGCTCCATGTCACAGACCGGGATCTGGATATCCTGGCAGAAACCGGGTGCAAAATCTGCCTGTGTCCCAGAAGCAACCAGAATCTGCATGCCGGGCTGCCTGATATCGCATCCCTGCTGGCCCGGAACCTGGCACCGGCCCTGGGGACTGACAGCCTTGCCTCCTGCGGTTCTCTGGGGATTTTTGATGAAATGGCCTTTGTTCGGCAGCATTATCGGGCCATCTCCCTGCCTGACATTCTGGCCATGGCCACGGTGAACGGTGCAGCTGCCCTGGGTCTGGGCCGGTACTGGGGAACCCTTGACAAAGGGAAACAAGCGCAATTTTTATATCTGGAGATTGGGGCACGCACCCCGGCCGATGTGATGGAAAAGGTGACATCCTGTGAAATCTGACAATCTGAATATGGGAAGAATCAGTTATATCAATGCATCTCCGGTCTATTACGGTCTGGACCACGGCCTTACACCCGACTGGCTGACCCTGGTGACGGATGTGCCGGCTGCCCTGAACCAGCAGATAACGGCGGGTGATATTGATATCAGTCCCATCTCCGCGGCATATTATGCCATGCACCATACGGAACTGCTCCTGCTGCCGGATTTTTCCATCTCCTGCCATGGACCGGTGATGAGCGTGATCTGTGCCGCCAATTTTCCTTTAGATGAGCTAACCGGAAAAACCGTGATGTTCTCCAGAGAATCAGCCACCGGTGCAGCGTTTTTAAAAATGATTTTTGCCCGGCGGGGGGTGGTACCTGATTTCAGGGTGGGTTCGGCGGGAGACATCAACGCGATTCCAAAAGATGTGGATGCGGTCATGGTCATAGGCGATGCCGCCCTGACCCAGCCCTGGAAGCAGCGGTTCTCATATTGTTTTGATCTGGGTCAGATCTGGTATGAAATGATGCACCTTCCATTTGTGTTTGCGGTTTGGGTGGTCCGCAGATCCTATGCAGCGGCCCATCCAAAACGCGTTGCGCAGGCAAGGGACCTGCTTGTGGCCAGCCGGAAGGCAGGATATGCCAATCTGGAGGCGGTGATTGCCGCGGGCCAGGCAAAGCTTGGCCTGGACAGGCAGGTTGTTGCAGCGTATTATGACCGGCTGTATTGTGATCTGGATCCCCTGAAGATAAAGGCCATGACCTGTTTTTTTGATGCGTTGTATCAGCAGAAAATGCTGTCATCCCCGGCAGAGATTGCATTTTTCACTTGAAAAACAATAGGGTGGGGCAAAAGGGCTTGAAAAATGGTCGGGATGAGAGGATTTGAACCTCCGACCCCAGCGTCCCGAACGCTGTGCTCTACCAGACTGAGCCACATCCCGACTATTGAAAAACCTGTATTACTTATACCAAATCTCATCAAAAGTCAAATCATAAAATTCGGTTGCTGGATATTTGCCATGAGCAGGCCGGGTTTTCGACCGTTTTTTTATAGTGGTCTATCCCCGGACCCGCCTCCGGAGGTGTGGTGTGCCCGGCCCGAGATCCTTCGGGGGACCTGTTCTCATGAAAACAATCAGGTGCAGAAACCTTTCTTCTGGTTGAAAACCATTCCGGCATATTTTACCTGGTCCCCCTGCGGCTCTGACGGTCCGTTCACACCACACCTCCGGAGGCTCTCTGCAGATCCTTATGGATCCTAACGTGGGAAATCCGAAACCCAGATGCCTCTCCTCATTTTCCTGTTTTTTAAACAGAAGCTGAGGAGTAAGGCAACCTGGCGGATTTTCAGATCGCTTCTTTGATAATGGTCGCTTCCCGGCCCGGGCCCACGGAAATGATTTTGACGGGAACGCCGGACAGCTGTGTGATCCTTTCCAGGTATTTTTTTGCATTATCCGGCAGATCCGCATAATCGGTGAAGTCCGAGGTCTTTTGTTTCCAGCCCGGATGGGTTTCATACAACGGGGTGCAGTGTTCCAGGGTTTTGATATCCGGGGGGAAATCAGGGATGGTACTGCCGTTGTACTGGTATGCCGTACATATCTTGATCTCATCCAAATCATCCAGAACATCCATTTTGGTAATAACAAGGCCGGTGAGACTGTTGAGGCGGGCTGCATTTTTGATCATCACCATATCCAGCCACCCGCACCGTCTTTTTCTGCCGGTGGTGGCGCCGAATTCCGCACCGGTTTTCTGGATTTTGTCACCAGTTTCATCAAACAGTTCCGTGGGAAAAGGACCCTCTCCCACGCGGGTGGTATAGGCTTTGACAATGCCCAGAATTTGGTTTAAAAGGTTCGGACCCACCCCGGCACCGCCGGCTGCATTGCCTGCCACAGTGGAGGAAGAGGTCACAAAGGGATAGGTGCCGTGTTCAATGTCCAGGTGGGTGCCCTGGGCCCCTTCAAACAGCAGGGTTTTGCCCTTTGTACTGCCCTGGTGCAAAGCCACGGAAACATCGGCAATATATGGCAGCAGCCGGTCCCGGATCTGTAGAATGTCATTGATCACCAGATCCTGATCCAGGGGTGCGGCATGAAAATAGTGTTCCAGGTAAAAATTTTTTTCTTCCAGGATGGTACTGATTTTTTCTTTGAGCAGATCCAGATCCATCAGATCGCAAAAGCGAATCCCCCTTCGGGTAGCCTTGTCCTCGTAGCAGGGTCCGATGCCTCTGCCGGTGGTACCGATTTTTTTGTCCCCTTTTTTGTCTTCCCTGGCGTTGTCGATTTCCTTGTGATAGGGCATGATCAGATGTGCCCGGCTGCTGACCTTGAGCATGTCCGGTGACACATCCACCTGGTTGGAGACAAGGTAATCGATTTCATCCAGCAGGACAAAGGGGTCCACCACCACGCCATTGCCGATAAAGCATTTTTTCTTTTGCAGAATACCGGACGGGATCAGGTGGCTGATGATGGTTTTGCCGTTGACCACCATGGTATGGCCGGCATTGTTGCCGCCCTGGAAACGGACCACATAGTCTGCATGTTCGCTGAGCAGGTCCACGATTTTTCCTTTGCCTTCATCCCCCCACTGGGTACCGATTATGACTGTATTTAGCACTATCTGCTCCTTTTACTGCTGAAAAAGTGTTTCATAAGATTTCTGGTTTGTTCTTCGCATACCCCGGATACCACTTCAGGGGTATGGTTCAGGCGGTGGTCGTCCGCCATCCGGTAGAGGGAGCAGACCGCCCCCCATTTGGGATCAGACGCCCCGAATACAACCCGTTTGATCCGGGAATGGATGATGGCCCCCATGCACATGATACAGGGTTCAATGGTGACATATAAGGTGGTCCCGGGCAGTCTGTAGTTTTTCCGCCGTTGTGCGGCCATCCTGATGGCCGTGATCTCTGCATGGCAGGTGGGGTCGCTGGTTGAAATGGGGGCATTGTATCCATGGCCGATCACTTTTTTGGTATCGTCCACTATCACGGCTCCCACCGGAACCTCACCCATGCTTTGGGCCAGTTTTGCTTCTTTTATGGCAAGCATCATGTAAAATTGGTCATCCATAATCCAGGTTCTACTTATATAAAGCTTTTATCCCGAGGTCAAATATTTATTGGCAGATCGGGATATTTGCCATAAGCCTGCCCTGGAAAGACCGCCATGGATCAAACCGCCCCGGGCAGCTCGGTGTTCCGGCGGGGTCCTCTTTGGTAGAAATATATGTCTGGCTAGCCCCTGGAGGTATGCTGCTTACCAACGTCCTCCCAATACACCATCCATTTTAGCAGATATTCAGTGCAGGTATAAAATCCTTGAAATCTGACTTGAAGCCTGATATAAACTGGAGGTCTTATGCGCGCCCGTAGCTCAGTTGGATAGAGTACCTGACTACGAATCAGGGTGTCGGGAGTTCGAATCTCTCCGGGCGCGCCAATAAAATCAGATAGTTGCAAAAAATAAATCCCAAAAGATGGCCATTTTTGCACCGGTCTCCCGGAACAATTACCCCCCCGGATACAAAAAACAAGCTTCCCCATTTCTCCGGAGTCATCCGGTGCCACACCTCTCACCACCTGACATACATCTCCGCATATCCCCCACGGGGTCGCCCGGATATGCATCATCATACAGAATGTGAATTTTGAACCGGTCTCCCTGGGCGTTCACATGGTGGTGGTCCGTACCGCTGCCGGAAAGCTCCTGAAATTGCATAGTTTTGAAGCTGCCGGGCCATAGCCCACCACTTTTCAAGGAGCATGTCCATTTTGGAGCACAAAAAAAGCCCCCAGGCCATCCAGGGATCTGATGGCGGTGCCGCTGGCCAGACGGATTATTTACACCCCGAAAATACACCTGCAACAGATCCGCCACCAATGACACGAACAAATCAAAGCCTACACCCCCCACGCCATGATTTCATGTGTTCCCGGCAGAGCGGCCGCTTATTCAACACTCAGGATCGGCAGCCGCATCAATACACTGTGGAAATGAACCATGTTCTGGTCAATGGTGAGATCCCGGCGGATGGACTCCGGCGTTGCCAATTTATATTCAGGGCTTCCAGGCGCATCTTTACAGATCAGCAGACCACCATCATGACCGGGAGATGATTCAAGATAATAAAGATGATACCTGTCCCAAGGGTTCTCGCATTGTTTCCGGAGCCATTGTTGCAGTTCTTCATGGAACCGGTTTTTGGTATCCCGTATGGTTTTCATTCTTTCATCTCCCTGGTTCACAGTGTTGGTTCCGACAAAAAATACTTGCCCCACTCACAGAAATAAAAGTATTCATATGTCTCCCGGCACAGCTCAAACAGGTCATTTCCACCCCGGCAGGTCCGACATGGCGTTTCCTTCATCAGCCCGGATGCGCCGCAGCACTCACACTTGGGTGTCATATTTTTTCAAACCTCCTTGGGAATAATTCTTCGGCCGCATTCCCTGGATCCTGTCTGGTGCTCCAAATTATAAAATGAAAGATATGATTGTTTTCTGCAAGAATCAATGATAACGAGACTATGGTTAGGTTTTATGGAATCAAGTTTTGCAAGATGGTTGAGCTTTCGAAAAAGTCTATAATAGTTGAGGTAATCTATTGGATTTTGGAAGATTGTTTATGATTTGGTTAACAAAAAAGCAAATTCTTATCCTTTAAAAAATAGGAACTGCAAAATGAATAAATTATCATCGATTATATTGAAATTGAGAATCATACTGTTTATAACGCTGTTCATGGTCCTGTCTTCTGTTTCTGCCCGTGCTACTTTATCAGAATATGCAGTATCGCAACTCTACGTTTCCATCTTTAACCGCGCATCGGAAGGCGAAGGGAATCAATACTGGAGAACCCTTGAACTGGACATGGCAACTACTGCCGATGTCATGCTGGAAACTGATGCAGCCAAAGATTATTTCGGTACCAGCTTACATTCAAACCAGGCGTTTATCGAGCACATCTATCTTAACACATTGAATAAAACCCCCTTGGATGATCCCGATGGTATTGCTCATTGGGTTGGCCTGCTGGACAGTGGGATGACCAGAGGCCAGGTCGTTTCATCTCTGGTGAGCGTAATTAACGATTATGCGCCGGATGGGGCATATTATAATCCTGATGATGTTGTCACTGTCGCCGCCTACAATCAGTTTTTAAATCGTGTTCTCGTTTCCTCCTATATGGCGTATACTGTTCAAAATCCGCCTGCAGATTGGGCAACTTCAACGTCATTCAGTTTTGGTTTAATCGTTACAAATGCATCCGAAACAATCCTTGATGCAATGAATAAAATAGATGCGATTACCGGCAGAGAGATTGGTGAACTTACCATCACCGACTATTTTCCTGAAACTGGCCCGGCCGGATCTTATCTTATTTTAAAATTGGCTGCCCCTGTTTCAGATTTAGGTACAAATTTCACGGTTCTATATAATCAGAACGCATTGGATATCAATACAATTGTCAAAACAGGAGAAGATACCCTGCAGGTAATGATTCCCGCAGATGCCGAATCCGGTGATATTCAAATTGCTTCCGGAAGTTCTTTGAGCAATACCGTACCGTTTTTTGTGACAACCCCTGTCACCACCACGCTGCTTTCTCAATCTGTCAGCCCGTCTGCAACCGATCAGGTGATCAATTACAATGATGACATAATGATCACCATACCGCCTGATATCCTGGATACCACCAGAACCCTGTCCATTTCAAAAGTAGAAGGTGCCCCGGTGAATGCAACTGCCCCGTTTTCACCAGCTTCCGCCTTTGATGTCAGTATTGAGGGGATGGATCAACTTACCGATTATATAGAAATTACAGTCAAATATGATCCGGAGATCCTGAACCCGGATTATCCGGCAGGCGATCAATTTACAGCCATGCGGTGGGATGAGGCGGAACAGTCCTGGCTTCCCCTGCCTTATCAGGTAAACAGCGAGTCGAAGTCCCTCAGCATGTATACAGATCATTTGAGCACCTTTGTATGGTCTGTCATTACTTCAGTTGCAGAAGGAATAGACACAATTATTGAAGAAAACATTCTCAATGATGTTTATATTACCCCTGAAGGCAATTTCAGGCTTCTTTACAGCAAATCAGCCATAAGCGGGCACACCAATTTAAATGATGCAACCTGGGAAAGAATAACCTATAAAAATCCTGTTTATCCCCTGGCGGTGTACCAGGCGGAACATCCCAAGTTTATTCAGGATATGGGAAACCTTCTTGAAACAGCATTGCAGAGTTATGTCGGTGTGAATAAATTCAAGGATCCGATCACAAAACCAGGTAAATTCTGGGGCACCTCAAGACACCCGATTACTGTTAAAATTGATTCGTGGTGGCTGCAACTTGCTGGTGCTCCCAATTATGAAAAACTGTTTGAAAACATACATCTGCCCACCCTGTATTTAAACGATTTTGATCCGCCTGGTTATTTTGCTTATGGAACAATAGGCCATGAACTGTTTCACCGGGTTCAGGCTGAATATTATGGAATAAATGGATTTCTGTTCCCACACTACTTGTGGTGGATCGAAGCTGCTGCGGAATATGCCGGATTCCGGGCCGCATGGCCGAACAACCGGTCAGATGGTCACCTGAATGGCATCAAAGCGGATTTTTTCAATTATCCTCTCAACCATACTGGTGTTCCTTCCGGCTGGGGGGAAAGAGAATATCAATATGCTGCATCGGTTTTTATTCAGTTTCTTGTGGAAAATAAGAATCTTGATTTCAGGGAGATGGTGGAATATGTTGCCCAGGGAGACCCTTTGGCCAGACTGGATGAATTTGTGTTGTCGAAACATTCTGTATCCTTGAAAGATTATTATGCCGAGTTTGCGGCCGGGGCAATTTTTTCTGAGAATGGGTTCATGGAAAAGCTCGGGTTCAGTGCAGCTGATATTGCCGGACAGGTTGGAAAAGACAGCTTTTCCATACCTGAAAATGATACCCTGACCATAGAAGTTGCCGCTGAAAGTGATGATATGTTGGTTAATGTTTATATTACGGAAGAAAACAAACGGTTTTCCGGCGACGGCACCCCTTCTCTGCAAGGCACGTTAAAAAATGGTGAAAGCCTTGATATACCAGTGCGCAATTTAGGTCAATCAAACGAATTGTATCTTCTGGCAGTCACCGGTAAAGCGCACTCCATTTTGTTGGAAGATCCATACAATGACAGTATAAACTATATTCCGCAAACAGGATTGACTGTTACAATTAAAAACAAAAACATAACCCCTGTTGAACAAATAAACCGTTCATTTACCCTGGAAGGAAACTATCTGGCAAAGCTGTGGGGTGTGAACCTTGAGGTTCAACCAGAGGAGCCTGAGCCCGATGATCAAGAAGATCTGGTGATTGAATTTGAAGATAAACAAGGCTATCACATTAGACTGTCGCTAAAAGATTTGAGCGAGGAAACCCATGAGTGGATAACGGAGACGGAATACAGCAGATCGTTTGATGTATTTGAGGTGACGTTGCCTCAATTCCCTGCAGGCTACCATATAGGCCCCGTGGCCGTAAAAGTGGAAGTACTCGATTCTGGCATCGCTACCTGGTACATGAAAGCCAGCCATAGTCTTGGCAGTGGCTACGGTATGGCCACCCCCAATGATGAAGGGTATTACGGATTCTCAAGCGATTATTATTACCTTGTCAAGATCTTTCCGGAAGATGCATCCAAATCAGGATCTTTGACCTACATTCATATCAAATCGCCAAGTAGTCAATAACATAAAATGAGTTTGACTGTTTATAAAATCGGAAGCTTCAGTGGGTTGGAATATAAGAAACTCTGTGAACTCTGGTGCGCCAGAATAAGCATAGTCATTCTAACAACCTAAAAGGAGTTTTTCATATAAAATTGCTGATTAGACATATAGCTGCGATCTGTCGTGT
Organism: Desulfotignum sp.; assembly: GCA_011390635.1. Lineage (GTDB taxonomy): Bacteria > Desulfobacterota > Desulfobacteria > Desulfobacterales > Desulfobacteraceae > Desulfotignum. Next base: position 27,822 of record JAABSA010000040.1, read on the forward strand.
AAAGGTAACAAAATACGGGGACAAAGACCAGTCAACAAGGCTGGGAGCCGTAATCAAGACCGGCAGAATGTCACACAGAAAAAAGACGTCGGTGTTGTTGAAACTGAAGACATGGAGAAAACTTTGTCTGCAAGAAGGTCTCTACCGTAATTTCAGCAAACATTCCCCGACGAGGAGTCATACTCAGCCTACCTTTACTCAGCACACTTTCCTGATGGTTTCTCATGTCCCTACTGCGGCTGGACTGGGAATAATGCATTCCACTTCGAAGGATGGCCAGATATGCTGCGATGCCGGAGATGAATGGCCGGGACCTGGCAGAAGAAATCACCGCACTTTGCCCCGGCATCCGGCTTTTGTTCATGTCCGGGTATACCTCCAATGTCATTGCTCATCATGGTATCCTGGATGAGGGGGTGGCATTTATCCAGAAAACTATCAATATGCTTTTGTCTCCGGCCCAAGTACAAAATACCCGTGGTTGTTGTCCCGGACACCTTCAGTAGCAAGAGAAGTTTTTGAAAAATTCATCGAAATGTCCAAGTCGCGTCGTTTTGATACAGATGCTGCATTACGAAAACACCTTGCAGGAGAATACCAATACTTGAAAAGGAATCTGTGTATTGGGAATCTGCGTCTGCCACTTACCGTGCCGTTAAATTTATGAAATAAGGAGCATCCCATGTTAAAACGGATCAAGTCCATTACCATATTATTCATAATGGTTTTTCCTTTGCCGCTGCATGCTGCATTATTCCAGGTCGGTCCCCAGAGAACTTATCAGACGTTGCAGGAAGTCGCCGTGCTGCTTAATCCCGGTGATGTGGTAGAGGTTGATGGAGACCATACCTATCCAGGGGATATTGTCTTTAACCGGGCAGGATCAGCATTGGAAAAAATACATATCAGGGGAATTCGGGTCAATGGCAACCGGCCGGTGATTTCAGGAGGAAGTAACGGTGTTGCCTTTACTACGCCATGGCCGTATACCGGGCCGGAGGGTGGACATCATTATGTTTTTGAAGGTTTTGAAGTAACGAATGCCCAAATCAGGGGGATTTTCCACCAGGCCCAGGATCTTACAATCAGAGACTGTTTGGTTCATGATTGTCCTGCGCATGGCATCCTGGGGGCTGATCAGGGATCCGGTTCACTTCTCCTGGAATACACGGAAGTGACTCGCTGCGGCAGCGGAGATAATCGTCACCAGATTTACATGGCTACTGATGAAGTCAACAATCCCGGAAGCATTTTTAGAATGCAGAACTGTTTTATTCACAATGCCGGGGGGGGGAATAATGTCAAAAGCCGGGCCGAGCGGAATGAAATTTATTATAACTGGATTGAAGGTGCTTTTTACCACGAATTGGAATTGATCGGTCCTGATTCTGATGCCGATGGCGGCAATCCGTTTTTAAAAAGAGAAGACAGTGATGTTGTGGGAAACGTATTGATCAAAAGGGCCACCATTGCCAATAACAACCCGGACTTTTCGGTTATACGGATCGGCGGTGACGGAACAGGAGAAAGCAATGGTCGATACCGTTTTGTGAACAATACCATCATGAGCGGTACGGGAGCTGTATTCAGAATTTTTGACACCCTGGAGTCGGTTGAAATTCACAATAATATTCTGTTTAATCCTGCCGGTATTGTCCGGTTTAAAAGAACTGTTGAAGCGAACTGGGTATCAGGCCAGGAAACCATATCCGGTGGGAATAACTGGGTCAAAGCCGGTGTCGAGGAATTACCCGTACAGTTAATCAACACGGTGATGGGTAATGATCCCGGGTTTACTGCCGCAAACCAGAACAATCTTTATCCGGATGCAGACAGTCCGCTAATTAATGCCGGGACCCTGACTACAGAGTCTGCTGCAGGGTTTGAATTCCCGGACCCTCTGCCCGTACCCTTGAAATTGCCGCCGCAGGGAGCCATTGAATCTGTTGGAGCGGCTCTTTCAAGAGTTATAACGGGAAATATTGACATCGGGGCTTTTGAAAAAAATAATGCCGGCAATGTGCTTTATGTTGATGATGACAACAGGTCCGGCATTCAAAATGGAACCATCCAATATCCCTATGAGGACATCCAGACCGCTGTTGAAAATGCAGTCAGCGGGGATATCATAAAGACCGCCACAGGCTCCTACGGCCCCGTGGAAACCCTGGGAAAATCCCTCACTTTTTCAGGGGGCTTTACAGGCGCTGTTACCGCAACTTATACCAGCGGTCAGGGCGGGGATTTTTCCAGCCAGGCACATGGCCCGGATGCTACTGTCATTAGCGGAGGGTTTCAAAATAATGGTGTGACGTTCACCCGTTTTGATGATAACGCCTATCATGGTGTCCTGGATAATTTTACGGTCAGCAGCAGCCGTAAGGGAATTGTATGGGATACGCAAATATCCTGGCCGCCTCCGGACAACATAACCATCAGTAATTCAATTGTTGAAAATAACGGGCAAGCCGGGGATACCTCCACTGGTTCCGGGATTCTCCTCTGCGGGGAAAACAACAGGATTATAAGCAATGTCATTCGAAATAACCATGGCGGGCGGGGTGCCGGACTGTCCCGCAGCGGAACACCCGTAAATCTTCTGGTAACTGGAAACCGGATTGAAAACAATATCTGCTATGATGACCATGGCGGCGGGGTGTATTTAGATGGAAGTGTTACCCTGACCAATAACCTGATCAGCGGCAACCGGATTGAATTGGGATATGGATGGGGCGGCGGGATTCTGATACTGGGAACGGCACAGATGTCACTGAACACCATCAGTAACAATTATGCTCCGACTTACGGTGGCGGCGTTTTTATTGACGAAGGCGCCACAGCCTACATGAACAATGACCTGGTATACCATAATATAACCGAACAGGGAATTGGTGCCGGGGTAGCGGTTGATGACGGATATGAAGGTGCATCCCGCCTTTTCATGACCAATTGTACCGTTGTCTTTAACAACCCTGATTTTCCCGCTGATGAATACTCACGAGGCGGTAATGGAATGTTCCTGGACAGTAACTCTTCTGCAACTGTAACCAATTCTGTTTTCTGGGGTAATGTTGATGATTTTTATGTCCGCGACGGCAGCGCCCTGGCACTGACCTATTCGCTGAATCAGGAAGGATGGGCCGGAACCGGTAATTTTTCAGCAGACCCCTTGTTTGCAGATCCGGCAACAGGAAACTTTTACCTGAAATCAGTCACTGGCCGGTATAATCCTGCAACCGCCACTTTTATATCTGACAACAGTCACAGTCCCGGTATTGACGCCGGTGATCCGGTGTCATCCTTTTCCAATGAGCCACAGCCCAATGGTTCCCGTATCAATGTGGGCTGTTATGGCAATACGGCCCAGGCCAGCCGGTCGCAGCAAGCCGGATCCGTCATTATCCTGACCGGCACATCCCCGAATCATACCATCGCAGCAGGCACTGATGCCCGAGTCTATGGTACAGCACCATCCAACCAGATTATCCTTGCAAGCGGATCAAAGGCAGAATTGCTCAATTTTCCTGGACAGAACTTCATACAGATTCAAGCCAGCTCAAATCTGTTTTCCGTTTCCCGTTCAGGTACTTTTGTGACTTTTGAAGGATCAGACGGAACAGTCCTGAAAATACCGGCTACGGCTTCTGTCCAGACCATTGCCTTCACTGACCAGACTTTGACGTTGAATATTCATAATAATCAGGTGATGCTGGATGACCAGGTGATTACATTAATCCACGCTTCAATTGAAGGCGGTTAGGACGAACCGGTTTCCTCACAACAAAAAGCCCCTATGGGCCGGGGATGGCATGGCTGAAAAAATGTTCCTTTTACAATGGTATAGAGCCCTCCTCATTTCAAGCAGCCTGTCCACCAGTTGCCTGTGTTGTGTGTGATCCGCGTCAATTATCTTGGCCGGTTTTTTCCATGATAACTGTTGTGCCGGACATTGATGCCAGTTCAGAGAACTTGTTCAGAAAATTTTACTTGCTTGATTTATTGGGATACTGTTGATAATAAGCTGAAATACGATTTTTCACGCAAGTAGATAAAAGGAAAAAGAAATGAAAGTTAATATTTCCATCCAATTTGACCAGGAATTTACCACAGCTATCAAGGACGCTTTTCGAGAGATCTCAGAAGGGATTAGAAACCAGCAAGTAAATCTTGATGAATCTGATAGTTCTGTGCCAACCCAAAAGGTCTCCGAGCCAAAGCCAAAACAAACCAAGCCGGCCGCTAAAAGAAAACCAAGAGCCAAACAAACATTGAGAGGCACTGTCTTGAAGGTTATCGAAAAAAACAAAGACGGCATATCAAGAAAAGAACTGCAGGAAGAAACCGGCTTCTCCACAAAGCAAATCTCAAACTATGTATATCAGCTTAAAAAAACTCAGAAGATTGAGATGACAGAAGACGGACTGTTGAAGCCCCTTTATTTTTGATCATGTCCGTTGCCACTTGTGTCACGGGCATTTATCCCATTAAGCCAGGCAGCCATAATGCCAGGGCCGGCCATATGATGATCATAGCCATGGCCACCATGTCACATCCGATAAACGGCAGGGCTGCATAACAGATATCTTTTATGCCGATATCATCGCTTGCTACCCCTTTCATCACAAATAGCATCATTCCGAACAGCGGAGTTGTCATACCCATTTCAAAGTTTATGAGCATGATGATGCTGAACCAGACAGGATCAAATCCGAGCATATGGATGCCATGATCATTTTCCAGTGCAGCCTG
>JAABSA010000041.1 GCA_011390635.1 Desulfotignum sp.
GGCCGGGAAATGTCCGGGAGCTGGAAAATATCCTGGAGCGTGCCGTCATCATCTCGTCTGGCCCGAAACTGCGCATGATGGATGATTTTAACAGGCCTTTGGCCTATTTAGGCAAAGCCCCTAAAACGATGGGAACAAAAACACTGGAACAAGTGGTGCACGACTATATTGTCCAGGTTCTGGAACAGACCAACTGGAAAGTCAGCGGGGAAAACAGTGCGACCCAGGTTCTCGGGCTCAACCGCAGCACCCTGCGGGCCCGGATGCGAAAACTTGATATTGTAAAACCCTGAACGGTCACATGTGGCCTTTGGTTATATGTGACCATTCGCCTTGATTTTTTTCGCCTTCTTCATTTCTCTTTGTAAAGACGGGTTCCTGCGGCAGATCAAGCAAATGGACAGGACACGAAAGCAAAGTCAAGCCATGGCATGAAGCTTGCTGTTAATACATTATGAAGTCATTACCGGCAGGGCCGGAAAAAAGTTCAGGATCGAATTTCCGGAACCATTCAAACCGCCAGGCATAGATGAAAAAGGTGAGCGTTATGATTGTTGTCAGAATTACCCTGAATGCACTTGCGGATAAACATCTGGAGGTCACGCAGACCCTTCTTTCGCTGATCGAACCTGTTGGGAAGGAAAAGGGTTGCAAAAACTACAATATTTATTGCGATATCCACGACAAAAACCATTTCTGCCTGCTTGAGGAATGGGAAACCCGGGAAAATCTGGACCACCATATCCGGTCCTGCCGATTCGGGGTGCTTCTGGGGATCAAACCGCTTTTGCAGGAACCCTTGAATATCATGATTTATACAATGCCCCATCCCCAGGGAATGGAGGCGGTTGAAGCCATCAGGGCCAAAGGAGTCCCTTATAATGAAAATATTGTTAATTTATCCTGAATTTCCAGAAACTTTCTGGTCATTCACCCATGCCTTAAGCTTTATCGGGAAAAAAGCCGCTTTCCCGCCGCTGGGATTGATCACGGTGGCAGCCCTGCTGCCCGAAAATTGGGACAAACGCCTGGTCGACACAAATGTGGAACGTCTGAAGGACAAAGATATTGTATGGGCCGACCTGGTGTTTATCGGCGGCATGGCGGTACAGCGCACATCGGCCCGGCAGATCATTGACCGCTGCAAGGCATTGGCTGTAACGGTTGTGGCGGGAGGGCCGCTTTTCACCTGTGAGCCTGAAGCGTTCAAAAACGTGGACCACCTGGTGCTGGATGAAGCAGAACTGACCCTGCCTGAATTTTTGTCGGATTTTGACAAAGGCCGGGCTGAAAAAATTTACCGGGCAGACGGATTCTGTAATCCCGATGACACCCCGGTGCCCCAGTGGGGGCTTTTAAACAGGAAACGGTATGCCTCCATGAGCCTGCAATTTTCCAGGGGCTGTCCCTTTAACTGCGATTTTTGCAATGTGACGGCCTTGTTCGGCCACATCCCCCGATTAAAAAAAGCCGACCGAATCATCCTGGAACTGGATCATATTTATGCAGCAGGCTGGCGCGGCAGTATCTTTTTTGTGGATGATAATTTTATCGGTAATAAAACGTATTTGAAAAAAAATCTGCTCCCTGCATTGATTGACTGGCGCAAAGATAAAAAGGGCTGTGTGTTTTTTACGGAATCCTCCATCAATCTGGCCGATGACCCCGAACTTCTGGACATGATGGTAAAGGCCGGGTTTGATTCCGTTTTTATCGGCATTGAATCCCCGGATGAAATCAGCCTCGCCGAATGTCATAAAACCCAGAATAAAAACAGGGATCTTCTGGAAAGCGTGGGCATCATCCACCGTTCCGGGCTGCAGGTCATGGGCGGGTTTATTGTCGGATTTGACAATGACGGGCCTGCCATTTTCCAGCGCCAGATCGAATTTATCCAGAAAAGCGGCATTGTCACCGCCATGGTGGGCATGCTCCAGGCCATTCCGGGAACCCGGCTGTTTGACCGGCTTCAGCAGGAGAGCCGGGTTACTGAATCCTTTACCGGGGACAATGTGGACGGCACCACCAATATCATCCCCAAGATGGGCATGGACAATCTGTTTAACGGATACCAGGCCATCATGAAACAGATCTATCAGCCGAAAAACTATTATTGTCGGATCAGGACCTTATTGATGGAGCTTAAAGCCCCTGAAATCGTTACTCCTATTGATTTTCAACGGTTTCTTTCCTTTTTCAGGGCAGCCTTGCGGCTCGGTTTTTTCGGGAAAGAGCGGTTCCATTACTGGAATCTGATTCTCTGGACTCTGATTCGAAAACCAAAACTGGTGCCCACGGCCATCACCCTTTCCATTTACGGTTATCATTACCGAAAAATCTGCGAGCGATATATTTATTGACAATCCTTAGTTTCAAAAGCCGGAATCTTTGATGTTTCTCAAGGCACCGGAAGCAGACCCAAGGGGAATTCCGGGTCTAATAAAACAAAGAGGCGCCTATGACAATGAAACCCAAACATGATGAAGATATCACATCCATAGCCGTCATCGGCAATTATCTGCCCCGGCAATGCGGCATTGCCACCTTTACCAGAGATCTGGTGGAAGGATTGTCTGCAATATCTCCGGATATGGATTGCTGGACGGTTGCAATGAATGACACCTTAAAAGGATATCCCTACCCTGAAAAAGTCCGCTTTGAAATCAACCAGAACATACTGGCCGATTACGGCATTGCATCCCAGTTTTTAAATTTCACCGGGGCCGATATTGTCTGCCTCCAGCATGAATTCGGTATTTTCGGCGGGTCTGCCGGCAGCCATCTGCTCAAGCTGCTGGGTGACCTTCACATGCCTGTGGTGACGACCCTGCATACGGTTTTAAAAGACCCTGCCCCGGAGTACCGGGATATCATGTGCAGATTAAGTGATCTGTCGGACAAACTCGTGGTCATGAGCCATAAGGCCGAAGATTTTTTAGAAGATATCTATGGTGTCCCCCGTGAGAAAATAGCATTTATCCATCACGGAATACCGGACATGCCCTTTATCGATTCCAGTTTTCACAAGGACAAATTTGCGGTGGAAGGCAAAAAGGTATTGCTCACTTTTGGCCTTCTGTCCCCGAACAAAGGAATTGAAACCGCTTTGCAGGCCCTTCCGGCAGTCTTAGAAAAACATCCGGATGTGGTCTATATCATTCTTGGCCGCACCCATCCCCATGTCTTGAAATCTCAAGGGGAGGCCTACCGGATCATGCTCCAGCAGCTGGCTCACCAACTGGGGATCAACCGGCATGTCATTTTCCAAAACAGTTTTGTGGCCTTGCGGGAACTGGGTGAATTTCTCGGCATTGCCGATATCTATATTTCCCCATATCCTGAAGAGGCCCAGATTACTTCCGGGACCCTGGCCTATGCCATGGGAACCGGCAAGGCCATCATTTCAACCCCCTATTGGTATGCTGTTGAAATGCTGGCTGAAGGCCGGGGGAAAATCGTCCCCTTTAAAAACCCTAATGCCCTTGCAGAACAGATCAATGCCCTTCTGGACAATGACGGCCAACGCCACGCCATGCGCAAAAAAGCCTATACCTTTACGCGTGAGGCAGTGTGGAAGGAGGTATCGAAGCAGTATCTGGAGATTTTCAAGGAGGTCCGTCAAAACCGCATCCGCCATCCGCGGCCCAGGTGTTCCTATATTGAAGACATTGAGGCCATAACCCATTTCGATCTGCCCGAAATCAAACTGGATCATCTCAAGGCCCTGACCGATGATACCGGCATCCTCCAGCATGCCAACCATACCATCCCGGACAGGGCCTATGGATACTGCACCGATGATAATGCAAGGGCCCTGCTGGTGACTGTCCTGGGGCAAAGATACCTGCCGGCCAACGGATTCGGGCTGGATGCCCTGGCCGGTCATTATCTCGGGTTTCTGTTAAACGCGTTTGATGCAAAAAACGGCCGGTTCCGCAATTTTATGGACTATTCACGGCAGTGGGTGGAAGAAACCGGGTCGGAAGATTCCCATGGCCGGGCGCTGTGGTGCCTGGGAAAGGCTGTGGCATATCTGGAGAATCCCAGCCACCTGGCCGTGAGCACTGTTTTGTTCAAAAGGGCGCTGGGGATTGCGGAATATTTTTTTGCCCCCCGGGCTGTTGCGTTCACCCTCATCGGTCTGGATGCCTACCTGGGCAAATTTTGCGGGGACAGCGATGCCAGAAGGATCAGGGATATTCTGGCGGACCGGCTGTTCATCCAGTTTAAAGATCATGGCACAAAAGACTGGCCCTGGCTTGAAGGTGCCTTAAATTATGCCAATGCCAAACTGCCCCAGGCCCTGATCCTGTCCGGGAACAGGATGCAGCGCACCGCTATGGTGGATATGGGTCTGAACTCCCTGAAATGGCTTTTGGCCATCCAGACGGATGATCATCATTTTGCACCTGTCGGCAGCAACGGCTGGTATCAAAAACAAGGAAAAAAAGCCCGGTTCGATCAGCAGCCCATTGAAGCCAAAGCCATGGTTGAGGCTTGTGTGGAAGCCTATAATATCACCCGGGACCGGCAGTGGTTTGAAAACAGCGTCATGAGTTTTAACTGGTTTCTCGGGCATAATGATCTGAATATGCCCCTGTATGACCCCAAAACCGGCGGTTGCCGGGACGGGCTCATGGTGGACGGCATCAACCAGAACCAGGGGGCCGAGTCTACGCTGGCATGGCTGTTGTCCTTGCTGACCCTGCAGAAGCTCTATGCCGATGAAATATGCAACCAACCGCCATTCCGGTCACCAGAAAAAGCGGTTAGCGGTTAGCTTAAAACTTACATATAAAACGTTTTATATAAAGGAAAGATGATGCGTATTGCCATGCTGTCACCCATTGCCTGGCGGACTCCGCCGGTGCACTACGGCCCCTGGGAAAAAGTGGCCTCCCTTTTAACGGAAGGACTGGTTGCGCGGGGCCACGATGTCACCTTGTTCGCCACAAAGGATTCATTGACCCATGCCACCCTGCATGCCGTTTGTGCGAAAGGATATGAAGAAGATCCCACCATCATTCCAAAGGTGTCTGAATGCCTTCATATTTCCGAACTGTTTGATCATGCCGAAGCATTCGACATCATTCACAACCATTTTGATTTTCTGCCCTTAACCTATACGGGACTTACCCACACCCCGGTGGTCACAACCATCCACGGATTTTCATCACCAAAAATTCTTCCGGTGTTCAGAAAATACAATAAAAAAACCTTTTATGTGTCCATCAGCGAGGCTGACCGAAACCCGGATCTCGACTATATCAGGACCATTCATCACGGCATTGACCTGACAGAATTTGATTTTCAGCCCAATCCTGAAGAGTTTCTTCTGTTCCTGGGCCGGTTCCACCCGGATAAGGGTGCCAAAGAGGCCATCGAGATTGCCCGGGCTTCGGGCAGAAAACTGGTCATGGCCGGCATCATACAGGATGAGGCCTATTTTAATGCACATATCAGGCATGCTATCGATGACGACCAGGTAACCTATCTGGGAAGCATCGGGCCGGAAAAAAGAAATGAGGTTCTGGGCAAGGCATTTGCTTTGCTGCATCCTATCAATTTTGACGAACCCTTCGGCCTTAGTGTCATTGAATCCATGGCCTGCGGCACCCCGGTGATTGCCGTCAACCGGGGCAGCATGCCCGAACTGATCCAGGACAAGAGGAACGGGTTTCTGGTTTCCGGTGTGCAGGAAGCGGTCCTTGCCGTTGGGTGCATCAGCGGCATTGACCGGACTTTTTGCCGGAAAACCGTTCTGGACCATTTCACCGTTGATCACATGGTTGAAAATTATATCCAGGTTTATGAAGAAATCCTTGAAACGACAACGCGTGAAGATCATCGGCCCTGGGGATTCTACCAGATTCTTTCCGATGAGAATGCTTTTAAGAATAAAAAAATAGTGGTTTATCCGGGAAAGCGCTTGAGCCTCCAGCGGCATCAGCACAGGGATGAACACTGGTTTGTGGTCAGCGGACAGGGCATATGGACCCTGGACGGTGTGGAAAAAAAACTTGTGGCAGGACAATCGGTGGATATCCCGCGCAAATCCGTTCACAGGATTCAAAATAACGGCATGGAAAATCTGGTATTTACGGAAGTTCAGACCGGTGATTATTTTGGTGAAGATGATATTGAACGCCTGGAAGATGATTTTGGCAGAAATTAACACACAGAAAGGGTTTGTCATGAATACCCGAAAAGATATCATCACGCGCTGTGCAGACAATCCCATCCTGACAAAAGAGGATGTCCCCTATCCGGTCGCAACGGTTCATAATGCCGGTGTGGTCAAATATCAAGGTCAGTATATCATGCTGTTCAGATCCCATCTTTATAACGGGCGCTCCATCATCGGACGGGCAGACAGCAAGGATGGATTTTCATTTACCGTCAGCCCCGAACCCTTTTTAATCCCGGCTGCAGATGGTGTTTTTGCCGAGTATGAATCATTCGGCGTAGAAGACCTGCGGATCAATCCGGTGGGAGATGAATTTTTGCTCACCTACAGTGCCTATTCATGTCACGGGGTCTGTATTGCCCTGGCCAGGACCCTGGATTTTAAAACGGTTGAACGCATTGCCCTGATCACCCAGGCGGATTTGCGCAACGTGGTCATTTTTCCCGAAAAAATAAAGGGCCGGTATGTGCGTTTTGACCGCCCCCATTCGGAAATATCCCCCTGGTCTATCTGGATTTCCTATTCTCCCGATCTGATTCACTGGGGGAATTCCCGGGTGATCATGAAACCATTGGCCTATCACTGGGATGAAATGAAAATCGGGCCCGGCGCGCCACCCATAAAAACGGAAAAAGGCTGGCTGAATATCTATCACGGGGTTTTCAAAACCATGTCCGGGACCGTATACCGGCTCGGCGCTGCCCTGCATGCACTGGATGATCCGGCAATCCTTATCGGGGTTTGTGATGAGTGGATTCTTCAGCCGGAAGACCCCTGGGAAAGGGTCGGCTACGTTCCCAATGTGGTGTTTGCCTGCGGTGCGGTTCCGGAAGAAGACGGCACGGTAAAAATTTACTGGGGGGGTGCGGATACGGTCATGTGCGCGGGTACGGCTAAGATTGACGACCTGGTATCGCTCTGCATCTCTTCTCCCCGGCCGGCCATGTGACAATTGTCACAAAGGGCAATGGGTATAATCCCTGCGCTTAAATTGCAGTTACATAAGGAAGCCCGCACATGAAGGCAAAACATCATGTTCAATTGAAAGTGACAAGAAAACCCAACAAGATCACCGGGGATACATCCCGGGTCATTACACGGCCTCATATTCCGGATGACCCGCACCGCATATCTAAAATTATCGGCCGGATCATGGCTCTTCCCGATGCCTTTGCCAAAGACCTGATGGCAAAAATCCTCAAGAACTTTTCAGCCCGGCACGAAGACATCCATCATATTTTTGAACGGCACCTGAACCGGGTAAAGGATTTTCTGCCAAAGGGCGTATTGCTGAATGAAGTGCAAAAGGGACTGGTCGGCGCTTATTTTACAAAAGAATATGCCATAGAGTCTGCCGCACTTTTTAACCCTTCCATTGTGCTTCATCCGGATCAAAGCCACCTTGAAAAAGGCAGTCTCCGGTTTGTCATGAGTCTGAGGGCCACCGGTGAAGGCCATGTATCTTCCATTGTATTCCGAAGCGGTATTCTGAACCGGCACAACACCTTTTGTTTTGATCCGGTCAGTGAATTTGTGGAAACCCCGGATCTAAAAAAGGATCCTGTCTACGACCGATCCGTTTTCCAACGAAAGCTGGATGAAATGAAGGCCAACAGCGAAATCAGTACCTATATTCTCGGCCGCCTGCCCGAAGTTTTCACCTTTACGGAACTCATCGAACAAATCCGCATCCTCAACGCAAGCCCGCAATTTTCTCCGGCCAAACAGAAAACAGCCTTCGGTTTTATCACCTGGCTTGCGGATTCCAATTATGAAGTGGATTTTCATGCCGATCACAGAATCTCGGAACGGGTCATTTTCCCGGTTTCAAGAAATGAGAGCAGGGGGATTGAAGATGCCCGGTTTGTGCAATTTTTCGATGATAACCAGGAGAGCACCTATTACGCAACCTATACAGCTTATAACGGGGTGACCATTTTACCGCAGTTGATCGAAACAAAAGATTTCATTCATTTTAAAATCCGGACACTCAACGGCGATGCAGCTCAAAATAAGGGCATGGCCCTTTTCCCCCGGAAAATAAAGGGCCAATACGCCATGCTGTCACGCCAGGGAGGCGAAAACAACCACATCATGTTTTCAGATAACCTGCATTTCTGGCAGACCTCCCGGGTGATCCAGGAACCTGAACAGCCCTGGGAATTTGTCCAGATCGGCAATTGCGGGTCACCTCTGGAGACTGATAAAGGCTGGATTGTACTGACCCATGGAGTGGGGCCCATGCGCCAATACTGCATCGGCGCCATCCTGCTGGATCTGGAAAACCCGGCACGGATCATTGCCCGTCTGGATGAACCGCTTCTGACCCCCAATGAGAAAGAACGGGAAGGCTATGTCCCCAATGTTGTTTATTCCTGCGGTTCCATCATTCACCAAAAGGAACTGGTCATTCCATACGCCATGTCTGATATTAATTCCGGTATTGCAACCGTTAAAATTAAAAAATTGATACAGTGTATGCATGCAGTGCCTTAACCTGTTGAGTTGAAAGGGAATCAACCATGAACAGCCGTGACGGAAAATATAATAAATATTTCCTTGTCCAGGAAATGCTGGAAGTCAAAAAAGTGTTGGCTGCCATGGAGCCTTTGCAGATTTTTGAATTCGCAGCGCACATCCGGCACAAGAAAATATTATTAACCGGTGAAGGATCTTCAAGAATTTTTCCGGCAAAAAAAGTGATTTGCGATGCCCGGCATCATAACTATAAAGAGAACATCATAACAGAAGGAGCAAGCCAGTCTGCAGAATATGATCTGAGTGACTATACGGTTTTCATTGCTTCCAATTCAGGCAGAACAAAAGAAGCTTTACAATTGATTGAAACATTAAAAAAGAAAAACCACACCCAGATTTTTGCCGTGGTTGCCCACAAAGATACTGAAATTATGAATCAGGCAGATTATACCTATCTCTTAAAAAGCGGTCATGAAGATGCTGTGGCGGCAACAAAAACAGTGATCGAGCAGGCGCTGTTTTACGATATCCTGTTTCGGAAATCCAATCATAAGGTGCTTTTGGATTTAAATAAGACCGGGGAACTCATCGACCAGGTTTTAAAAACAATAATTCCTGAAAAAATAGTCAATCAACTGGCTTGTGCCGACATGATCTATTTTTCAGGCAGGAATAACGGGGTTTCTGAAGAATTGGCTCTGAAAACCAATGAAATTACCGGGAAAAAATCAGATTATCTGGAAGGAACTTATGCCGTTCATGGAATTGAAGAGGTCATGAAAAAAAATGAAGTGATCGTTTTGATTGATCCCTTTTCTGAAGAAGAAGCCAAAATACAGCAAACGCTGGTAAAGGGAATCGGCATGACCGGCATTGCCATATCCTCCCGGAAGACATCTTTTCCGACAGTGCAGATCCCTGATGATGGAGAATATACTCCCTATCTGCAATTGGCCATGGGCTGGAATCTATTGGTCGAAACAGCCTTGAAACTTGAGATTGATCCGGATCATCCTAAAAGAGCCAGAAAGATCGGCAATGAATATGAAAAAGGCGTTTGATTATAAAAAAATTGCCGTCATTGTCGCCCATCCTGACGATGAAACCTTATGGGCCGGGGGGGTGATTCTGATGAATCCCCAGTGCAGCTGGACTATCCTGTCTCTTTGTCGGGGAAATGATTTGGACAGGGCGCAAAAATTTTCAGAAGCGTTAGCTATTTTTGGCGCAACCGGGGCCATGGGCAACCTTGATGACGGACCGGAACAAAAACCGATCCCTGAAAAGGAGATAGATGCGGCCATTCATTTATTATTACCCCCGGTCCATTATGACCTGATTATCACCCATAGCCCTGCCGGAGAATACACCCGGCATAAAAGACATGAAGAGATTGGCCGGGCAGTCTTTTCTTTATGGAAGCAAAATAGTATCGACGCATCTGAATTATGGTTTTTCGCTTATGAAGATCATAACAAAACCAGTTATCCCCGGGCCATCCAGGATGCCGACAGAATTTTTGAACTTCCAGACCCTGTTTGGCTCAAAAAATACAGTATGATGACAAAGACATATCGGTTTCCGGCAGACGGATTTGAGGCAATGACAACACCCAGAACAGAGGCTTTCCAATGTTTTGGAAATGGAAAAAAGACGAATTCGGTGCATGAGGAGAACAATACGTGAAAATTATGGTTTTATACGATTACCCCGCTTCTCCCGGCGGGTTGGCCACGCAGGGGGAATTGCTGTACAGAGGATTAAAGGAAATGGGGGTGGATGCTTATCCTGTAAATTTTGAATCCGCCCAGGAAAAAGAATGGTACTATAGATGGTTTAAACCCGATGTGGTTCTCGGTGTCGGGTATTGGGGCCATACGCCGGATCTGATTCTTCATCCCCAGCAGTATGGAGTTCAGCCGGTTCCCTGGCTGGTTGCCGATGGATATATTTCCAATTATCAGGAAATATTAAACAGCCTTCCGCTTATTTTGGTCACCTCAAACTGGGTGAAAGATGTGTATATCCGGGATGGCATAAACGCAGACAATATTGAGGTGCTGCCGGTGGGCTGTGATACGGATGCGTTTCATCCCATGGACAAGACAGATCCCAAGGTGGTGGCGGTAAGGCAATCCCTGGGGATTGACCCCGATGACATGATGATTTTAACCGTTGGAGGGGATGCTGCTTCCAAAGGAGCACTGGAAGTGATGCAGGCCCTGGCCATCAATAATACCAAAGCCCCTCCCTGGAAATATATCTGCAAAGTCTGGCCCCAGGACAGAACCGAAGTGCAGAATGCATCTGATCATAAACTGTCCAATCAGCTGGGGATCAGCCAGAACATCATCAATGTGATGAACCGGTTATCCAGAAATTTCATGCCGTATTTACTAAACGCCTGTGATATTTATGCCGCCCCTTCCCGGCTGGAAGGATTTGGAATGCCCCAGGTTGAGGCCGGGGCCTGTGAAAAACCGGTGATCGGCATAAAGGCCATGGGCATGCTGGATACCCTGGTCCATGGAGAAACCGCTCTTTTGGCCGAAGTTGCCCAGGAAATCCTCTTAAAAGAAACCATGGTGTTCAACGAATCCGGGTCGGCAGAAAGACGGCGGGTCATTTTTCCAAGCCCACGCACGGTTGATTACCGCGCCAGTGTTCATGATATTGCCAATTATTTGATGGATTTAATGGAAAGCCCGGCTCTGCGCCAAAAGCTGGGCGAAGCTGCAAGAAAACGAGTGGTTGAACAGTTTAATTACAAGATCGTTGCCAGGCGCTTTGTAGACATTATTTCCACCAGGCTGGGGATATCATAATGGAAGAAACCATAGCAGTGTTGATGGAAAAAGCAAAAAAGGCGGCGCTTGATGTATTGCTGTATAACAGCAAAGGACCGTTCTTCAATCTTCCCAGGACTGCCGGGTGGGGGTATCCGGAACCCTATACCAGAGATCTGATGATTTCAAGCCTTGGGATTCTGGTCACAGGAAATGAGATATTAATCAATTCCCTGAGAAATGTTTTTCAGGTTCTGGCAAAAAATCAGACACGGCTCGGCCATATCGCCTCCATTGTTCATGATCCTGAAGAATGCGGCGCCAGTGATACAACCCCTTTGTTTCTCATGGCCCTGCAGATATTCCGCAAGGTTACGGATCAGGCTGATTTTTTAGATGAAGCCGCAAATAAAGCCCTGACCTGGATGTCATACCAGTCTCCATCCAGCCGGGTCCTGGTGGCACAGCTGCCTACCAGCGACTGGCGGGATGAGCAGTGGGTGCTGGGGTATGGTTTGTTTGTGAATACCATCGTATACACCTATTTGAAATTATTCGGCTTAGATGATCAGGCAGGTTTATTAAAAAAAAAGATGGCCACCCGCCTTTCCATCAAAGAAGCGGGTAATAAACACTATATGGAAGGCGGTTTAAAAATTTCGTTTAAACCCCATTATGCCCTCTGGGCCTATAAAATATACAACAGCGAACGCTTTGATCTTCTGGGGAACAGCCTGGCCATTCTTTCGGGAATTGCTTCTTCATCCAGATCGTTACACATGATTTCCTGGATAGAGGAAGCGTGCCAAAAACTTCAAAATACCGGAGATCTGGCCATTGATCTCCCTCCCAATTTTTTCCCTTATATCCATCCGGGAGATGATGACTGGCGGCCCCGATACACAAAATTCAACCTCCCAGGGGAGTATCATAACGGCGGGATCTGGCCCTTTGTCTGCGGATTTTATATCGCCGCCCTGACAGCGGCAGGCAGGCATAAACTGGCTGAAAAAAAGTTTAAAGCCCTTACAAGACTCATACAGCCCGCCCGCACCGCCAAAACGGAATTCGGATTTAATGAATGGTTCAAAGCCCAGGACGGTAAACCCAAAGGACAGGATTGGCAGACATGGTCGGCAGCCATGTATTTATATGCGGCCGAGTGCATTAAACAAAAGCAGACCCCTTTTTTTGAAAAAATAAGAGCCGGAGAAAAGTAAAGTCAGTCACAATAAGGCGGATGCAGAGGACAAAAGATTAGCGTTCACTATCGTTCGCCGGAAGAAAGGAGGTGATTAAGATGCCGGATAAGGATGGAACTGGACCGAAAGGTCAAGGACCGAAAGACGGTAAGGGCAAGGGTAAAGGTAACCGCACAGGACCCGGTCAGGGACCGATGACCGGGGGAAAGGAAGGAACCAAGAAAACAACCAAAAAGTAATCCGGATGGCTGGATGTTCAGTCCGCAAAAATAACCACCGGCTTAAAGCCGGTGGTTATTTGGTTTTAAAAAACAGTCACTTGCCGGAAGGAGCATCAATTCCATATGAAAAAACAAAGAGGTGTTGGCGAACCCTGAATATAATGACCAAAGGTCACATATGACCGCTATCCGGTCGGTTTTTTATATCATGCGGAGTCTTAAAAGAACAAATTCGGCAGATAACCCGGCATGACCGGCTGCATTGCAAAACAGCCGCCGGTCTTGGCATGAAGCTTGCTCTTAAATTTTTCTGATCAATGAAGAAATCGTTTATGACCTTCTTTGTGTCAGGCGGTTAAAAAATAAGGATAAATATGGGACAATATCATTTAAAAAGCATGTTCAACCCCCGCCACATCGCAGTGGTGGGGGCCAGTGAAAAAAAAGGAACCATCGGCCATGCGCTGATGAAAAATCTGATCGACGGCGGATTTGCAGGAATGATTCTGCCGGTGAATCCCAAATATAAAACCATACAGGGTCATGACTGCGTAAAATCGGTCCGTGATCTGATGCAGGGGCTGGATCTTGCCATTATTGCCACCCCCATTCATACCGCCATTGATATTGTGACGGACTGTGTCGAAAAAAAGGTACGCAGTGCGATTATTATTTCGGCAGGCGGCAGGGAAGTGGGGGACCAGGGCCGTGAGATCGAAGATCAGATCCAAAAGATTGCTTATGACGGAGGGCTTCGTATCCTGGGGCCCAATTGCATGGGGCTCATCCGGCCGGGCGTGAATCTCAATGCAGGGTTTGCCTCGGACATGCCCCTGGCCGGAAACCTGGCCTTTGTTTCCCAGAGCGGTGCCATATGCGGCGCCATTCTTGATATGGCTGCCAGGGAACACATGGGGTTCAGCCATTTTGTCAGTATCGGATCCATGCTGGACATCGATTTCGGCGACATGATCGATTATCTTGGAAATGATTCTTCGGCAAAAAGTATTTTATTGTATATTGAAAATCTGACAAATGTCCGCAAATTCATGAGTGCGGCCCGTTCCGTATCACGGGTGAAACCCATTATCGTGCTGAAATCCGGCAGGAGCCCTGCCGGTGAAAAAGCGGCGGCGTCTCACACCGGCGCCATGGCAGGAGAAGATGCCGTGTATGATGCAGCTTTTAAGCGGGCCGGTATCGTGCGGGTGGACTCCATTGAAGAACTTTTTGACTGCGCAGAGCTGATGGCCAAGCAGCCGCGCCCCCGGGGTCCCAGGCTGGCAATCCTCACCAATGGCGGCGGACCCGGTGTAATGGCGGCGGATACCCTTGCCGGATATGGAAAAGCACCCGAACCGCTTGACCCTGAAACAATCCAGGCGCTCGATGCATTCCTGCCGCCTTTCTGGAGCCGGGGGAACCCCATCGATATCCTTGGGGATGCAACGGCAGACCGTTTTGGCAAGGCCCTTTCGGCCTGCTTTAATTCAAAAAACCTGGATGGCGTCCTGGTCATTTTTGCCCCCCAGGCCATTGCCGATCCTTTGCCGGTGGCAAAGATGCTGGCGTCTGCCGTCAGCGGGCATGAATACCCGGTCTTTGCCTGCTGGATGGGCGGGAAAAGCATTGAAACGGCGGTGGCGGTTTTGAATGAAGCCGGTATTCCGACCTATGATACACCGGAACGGGCGGTTCGTTCCTTTTTATATATGGTGCAATATGCCGCCAATCTTGAAACACTCCTGGAAGTCCCCCCGAAATTGACCCGGAATATGGAATTTGATCAAAAAAAAGCCCGCAGCCTGATCGACAGGGTCCAGGAGGGCTTTATGCCGGAACCGGATGCTGTGGAAATGCTCACGGCCTATGGCCTGCCTGTGGTTAGGGCGAAAACGGCCGTAACAGAAGCACAAGCCTTGCGTATGGCCCGGAAAATCGGATTTCCGCTGGTCATGAAGCTTTTGTCATCCGATATCACCCACAAAACCGATGCCGGGGGCATCTGTCTGGATTTGCGGAGTAATGAAGATGTCAGCCGGGCCTATCAGCAAATTATGTCATCCGTCTCACGGTATAAGCCGGATGCAAAAATTGAGGGCGTGACCCTCCAGCCCTATTTTTCAAACCCTGATTTTGAAATTTTAATGGGGGCCAAGCATGATAAAGGGTTTGGTCCGGTGATCCTGTTCGGGATGGGCGGAATTTATACGGAAGTATTAAAAGACAGGTCTCTGGGGCTTCCACCCATGAACCGCCTTCTGGCCTTGCGGCTCATGCAGGAAACCAGGGTTTACACCCTGTTAAAGGGATATCGAAACCGGCCTGCCGCCGATATGGAGAAGCTCGAAGAAATGATTATCCGGCTTTCTCAGCTTTTGATCGACTTCCCGGAAATTGCCGAGCTGGACATGAACCCCGTCCTGATCAAAAATGGGAGTCCCGTGGCAGTGGATGCCCGGATACGGATTTCCCCGACACATGTCTCTTCTTCCCTTCATCTGGTCATCAGCCCCTATCCTGAAGAGGATGAATCCCATATGCGCAGTGCGGACGGACATAAAATTTTTATCCGGCCGGTCAAGCCCGAAGATGCCCCTTTGTTTACGGCATTATTCAAAACACTGACGCCCACAACAATTTATTATCGTTTTTTCGGGGCATTAAAGGAGTTGAACCCCGAGATGCTGGACCGGTTCACCCAGATCGATTACGACCGGGAAATTGCCCTGGTTGCCCTGGATGAAACGGCTCAAACCGACAGCATGCTTGGGGTTGCCAGAATCATCGGTGAACCCGATGGAAAGACGGGTGAATTTTCCGTCCTGGTGGGAGATGCCTGGCAAGGCAAGGGAATCGGGTCGAGCCTCCTGGAAAGATGTCTGGCCATTGCTGAGGAGCAGGGGTATAAAACCGTTCACGGTATTGTCCTGGGGGAGAACAAAAATATGCTCGCGCTGGGGAAAAAACTGGGGTTTGAGATTGGGAAAGATCCCGACTCCAGTGACAACAACCTGGTGATTCATTTCGGAAAACAGAACCTGAAACCAGGGGACAACTGAACGAAAGGATATAACCATGGAAACCCCGACAATTGAAAACCAGCTTCATCCTGACAATGCCGAATTGATCAGACGAAATGCCCTTCTCGAAGAAACTCTGATGGAAAATGAAGTCCTGCTGGAATCTTTGAAGGGTTCTGAAAAACAATACCGCCGCCTTTTTGAATCCGCCAAGGATGGTATCCTGATTATCGATGCCGATACCGGCCAGGTGGATGATGCCAATCCATTTCTTTTGGCCCTGATCGGCTCAACTTACGAGATGGTATACGGAAAACACCTCTGGGAACTGGGTGTGTTGAAAGATATTGCCGAGTCCAGGGAGGCGTTTAAGGCGCTGCAGAACAACCAGTATATCCGTTATGAAAATCTGCCGCTTCTGACGATTGACGGGCGGCACATTGAAGTTGAATTTATCAGCAATGTCTATCTTGTGGACAACAAAAAGGTGATTCAGTGCAATATCCGTGATATCACGGCCCGAAAGCATGCGGAAAGGATCATGACGGAGAACGAGTCCAAGATGCGCAGCATCCTCGACAACATTGGCATCGGCGTGGCGCTCATCAGCCCGGAGATGGTGATTCTTGAACTGAACCGGCAGATGCGCACCTGGTTTCCCGATGCCGATATCGGCCAGGATCCGCTTTGTTACCAGGCGTTCAATGACCCGCCGGGCCACGTGGCCTGCACAGGCTGTCCAGCGGTGAAAACGTTTTTGGATGGCGGACTGCATGAAATCACACGCCAGGTCATGCGGGCCGGTGTAAGGCGCGACTACCGCATTGTTTCATCTGCTGTCCGCAGCGTTTCCGGTAAGGTCACGGCCGTCATCGAAATGGTCGAGGATATCACCGAGCGGATTTCCCTGGAAGCCCAATTCCTCCAGGCCCAGAAACTCGAATCCCTGGGACGGCTGGCAGGGGGAGTGGCCCATGACTACAACAATATGCTCGGTGTGATTCTCGGGTACGCAGAGCTGGCCCAGGGAAAGCTGAATCCATCGGATCCAGTATACGGGGATCTTAAGGAAATTCTCAAAGCCGGCAGCCGTTCCGTGGAAATCACCCGGCAATTGCTGGGCTTTGCCCGCAAACAGACCATTGCACCCAGGGTCATCGATGTAAATGATAATGTGGCAAGAATCATTAAAATGCTGGGTCCCCTCATTGGTGAGGATATTACTCTCAACTGGCTGCCCGGAGCAAACCTGCAGCCGGTCATGATGGATCCGGCCCAACTGGATCAGATCATGGCCAACCTGTGTGTAAACGCCCGGGATGCCATCTCCGGCATCGGCAAAGTCACGGTTGAAACAGCCATGGTGACCTTTGACAAAGCCTATTGCGATGGCCACGACGGATTTATTCCCGGTGATTTCGTCTGTTTAACCGTCGGTGATGACGGCTGCGGCATGGAAGAGGAGATTCAGAAAAATATCTTTGAACCCTTTTTCACCACCAAGGATGCGGGCCTGGGGACAGGTCTTGGTTTATCCACGGTGTACGGTATTGTCAAACAGAACCAGGGATTTATCAATGTATACAGCGAACCGGCCAACGGCACGGTGTTCCGCATCTACCTGCACGGCCATACCAGTGAACCGTCCATCAGTTTTCAAAAACACACACATAAAGCCTTGCCAGGACACGGTGAGACCCTCCTGGTTGTGGAGGATGAGGCCACGATACGGAAATTGACAAAACACATGCTTGAAGACATTGGATACATCGTGCTGACCGCCGGTTCGGCAAAAGAAGCCCTGCAGCTTTCGAAGGTCCATGGCCATAAGATCCGCCTGGTCATCACCGACGTCATCATGCCTGAAATGAATGGACAGGAGCTGGCCGACCGATTGAAAATTCTTAACCCGGATCTGGGTATTCTGTTCATGTCCGGCTATACCTCCGACGTGATCTCCCGCGGAGGGGACCATGAGATTCACTTCATTGAAAAACCGTTTTCCGTTGCATCCCTGGCAGGAAAGGTGCATGAAGTGCTGGCAAAAAATGCAGCTGCCGTTTGATAGACTTTCCATGATCGTTCGTTTAGACGGGTAAAAAGGATAATATGGCCGGGATCCGTTTTGTTCCTGACAATCAAATCACACTGCTGCAAAACGGCGACACATATTTCTCGGTCATGGAAGCAGCGCTGGACAAGGCAGAACATGAGATTTATCTGATAAGCTATATTTTTAAAAATGACACCATTGGACGACGTATTGCAGAAGCGCTCAAGCGGGCAGCGCTGCGCGGTGTGAGGACCCGCGTGCTGATTGATGGTTTCGGTTCGGACAATCTGCCGAAAACCATGGTCGCAGACCTTGATGCAGCCGGTGTGATGGTGATGAAGTTCCGGCCCAAGATATCTCCCTGGACATTTCGGCGCCGGAGGCTGCGTCGATTGCACCGGAAAATTGTGATTGTCGATCAGAGCGCTGCATTCGTGGGAGGCATTAATATTGTCGATGATTTTGATACCCCCGATCAAACCTCGCCCCGGTATGACTACACTGTACATGTAAAAGGACCGATGGTCCGAGATATCCTTGTGTCCACCCAACGGCTGTGGTCCCGGGTGATCCGGACCCGTTTTCGTATCTGGCCCCGTTCCGGTACCCGGGGCCGTGGCCAGGACCGGCAATCGCCTTTTCCCGAATCATGCGGCAGTATGCGGGCAGCTTTTCTGGCGCGGGATAATATCGGGCATCGACGTGATATCGAAGATGCCTATATGCAGGCGATTGAACAGGCACAAGTGGAAATCATCATAGCAAATGCCTATTTTTTTCCCGGATTAAAATTTCGTCATGCGCTTATGGAAGCGGCCGGGCGAGGTGTCCGGGTGGTTTTGCTTTTGCAGGGAAAGAAGGAATACCCGTTATTGTATTATGCCTCGAAAACCCTGTACGGCAGTTTTCTAAATGCCGGGATAGAAATTCATGAATATCACAATAGCCTCATGCATGCCAAAGTTGCTGTGATTGATGAACAGTGGTCTACGGTGGGATCTTCGAATCTTGACCCGTTCAGTCTGCTGCTTTCACTGGAGGCGAATGTGGTGGTTGATGATAAAAATTTTGCCGGGAACTTGAAACGCAGCCTGGAGAAGTCTATTGCTGCCGGGGCACATCAGATCCAACCCAATAGCTGGAAACGCCAACCCATTCGGCTTCGTATGGTGAATTGGCTATGCTATGGTTTGGTCCGATTCATGACAGGAATGACGGGGTATGCGCCGGGCAAAGATTCCAGATAGGTCATATATGACCATTTGATCATATGCGATCTATTTTTATGATGGTTTTCTTCTCTATCCATGATCCATTTATGTCATTATTCTCTGATAATTTAACATATTAAGACGAAAAATTACAATTTGTTATGTTTGGCCCGAAACTTGAGTATGTCATGTAGCAATGAATAGATTTCCGGAAAAGCGTTCTATATTGAATGAATCTGTGTATTGCTAAAACAATATAATGTGGGGGATATTTTAAAATGGAATCTGACCATGAATAAACTCAAGCAAATTTGGAGCAATCTGCGGTCAAGCTTTTGGTTTGCACCTTCGCTGATTGTTGCCGTCAGCATCGCCATTGCGGTGGCTTTGGTTGAAGCGGGTTCCATTGGAAGTGACCAATGGCTGGCCCGCTGGCCGCGCCTCTTTGGCGTCGGTGCGGAGGGCGCGCGCGGGATGTTGTCCACGATTGCCGGCTCGATGATGACCGTGGTGGGGGTCACGTTTTCGATGGTTCTGATGACGTTGGCGCTGGCTTCGAGCCAGTACACCTCGCGCATCCTGCGGAACTTCATGCGTGACCGCGTCACGCAGGTCGTGCTCGGGATTTTCACGGGTATTTTCACCTATTGCCTGATTGTTTTACGCACCATCCGCGGTGGCGAGGAGAGCGGGTTTATTCCGAACCTGGCAGTGTCTTTCGGTGTCGTTCTGGCAATCGGCGGCATCAGCGTCCTCATTTTTTTCATTCATCACATCGCTTCTTCGATCCAGGCATCGACCATCATCGCTTCGGTTGCTGCTGAAACCATGGTGGCCGTTGACCGGCATTTTCCAGACAAGCTTGGAGACGGACAGGGTGACGGTGAGGAGGATCAATCACCGCTCCCCCTGTTGGGGTGTCGCTGGCAGGCAGTCGCAACCAGGGGGAATGGGTATATCCAAAACGTAGATATTGCAACACTCCTGCGTTTGGCGCGGGAACACCAGACCATCGTGCGGATGGAACGAAACATCGGTGCTTTTGTGGTCCAGGATACCACGCTGGCTTCGCTCGCTTTGAAGGACCCGCCGGAAAAAAAACTCATCGCCGATCTGCAGGCGGCATACAGCATCAAGCGGTACCGCATGGTGGAACACGATTCAGCTTTCGGCATCCGACAGATCGTGGATATCGCGCTGCGTTCACTTTCCCCCAGCATCAACGACACCACGACGGCCGTGATGTGTGTGGATTATCTGACGGCAATTCTGGCGCGACTGGCGCCTCGGAAAACACCCGCCTCTTGCCGGTACGAGGAAGGGGAACTGAGGGTGATAACCATCGGACCGACCTTTGAAGATTTGCTGGCCGAATCGTTCGATCAAATTCGAAGCAGTGCCACAGGCAATGTCGCCATCATGTTGCGGATTCTCGGGGCGATTGAAACCATCGCCGGTGTGACGGCCAGCCCGGGCCGTCGACAGGCGCTTCACGATCAAGTGAGATGGATCAGTGAACTGGCCGAACGCACCCTCGAGTCAGCGCATGACCGTGCGAGGATCGATATGCGGCTGGCGCGCGTGTGCGAAGCGCTTGAAGCCGATTCTGTTTTGTGCACAGGGAAAGAGAAACAAACGAAGGAACAAACCAAAAAGTAAGCCGGATTTAAAAACGAGAAGGGTTTAAATCTGGATGGTCGAAAATATTCATCACAAAAAGAGAGGAGAACTATATGAGAACAAACATGGGTTTGTGGATAGATCATCGCAAGGCTGTTATTGTGACAGTTTCAGGCAATGGGGAGCAAACAAGCGTTATCGAATCAAATGCAGAAAAACAGCCCGGGCGGTTTGAAGGGATACGTTCGACTACCCCCTATGAAGCTCAGAAGGTTCAAGCGGATGGCAGACAGGATATAAAATTTGCCGAAAAACTCAATATCTACTATGATGAGGTCATTTCGGTACTTCGTAACGCCGAATCCATTTTGCTTTTTGGTCCTGGAGAGGCAAAGGGTGAACTGAAAAGACGGTTGGAAGAAAAAAATCCTTTACAAACATCCGTTCTGACAGTATTATAATCATATTATATGATTATAATTATTTATGAGGAGCGAATCATGGAGCGTATAAGTGTCACCCAGGCAGTACGACAATTTTCTGATTT
The DNA here is from genome assembly GCA_011390635.1 of Desulfotignum sp. Taxonomy (GTDB): domain Bacteria; phylum Desulfobacterota; class Desulfobacteria; order Desulfobacterales; family Desulfobacteraceae; genus Desulfotignum. Next base: position 21,329 of record JAABSA010000041.1, read on the forward strand.
GCTTAATCGAATTTTTTATCAAGGTATCAGTGTAGAGTTGGAACGTGGTAATAAGGTGATTGCTCGAATTTCTCCAGTTTCAATTGCGTCCTCTTTAAAAGTCAAAGACCTGAATAGAATGTTCGCAGAGCTGCCTTCGCTTGGAGATGATGCAAGTGTCTTTACAAAAGATCTGGAGGATATTCGAAAACAAATACCCCTGGAGAAGACACAATGGGATTAATGCTGGACACAAATGTTTTTATTCATTCTGAACGATCGAAATCTCCGATAGATTTTTCACCCTGGGAAAAATATGGCGATGTATATATCAGCGCAGTTACTGTTTCTGAATTATTGGTTGGTGTTCATTATGCTGATAATGAGTCAAGAAAGGCACGTCGTTCCGCTTTTGTGGAATCCATATTAAGTAAAGTTCCTGTGTTGGATTTTAATACTGAAGTAGCCAGAGTACATGCTGGTTTATTTACGTCACTTTCCAGGCAGGGTATGATGATAGGGGCACATGACCTGATTATTTCAGCAACAGCCTTAGTCCATAACTGTGCAGTGCTGACAGAAAATAAAAACGAATTCGAAAGAGTTCCTGGACTTGAAACCATTTTATTCCTTAAAACGAGGAGTGAGTGATGAAAACCGGGCGAATCTGTCTACCGAAGCTTATAATACGACATGATGATCCGGTCAAACCATCGGTTGGGCAGTATTTTTTTCAAAATTATGGATAATTTCTGATCAGGTGCACCTACTGCATAACGCAACCGGGGGTTGGGTGTATTGATAATCCTTTCAATGAGATATGCAATTTTCAACGGCGGCTGACCGTTTTGTTCATCGTGCGCAATAACATTCATTGTCTGCTGGAAATTATCTGCATTATGTTTTGCTTTAATGTTTTGCCGGTTTGCGGCAAATTCGGTTTTAAAGTCCCCGGGCTCGATCAGGACCACTTTAATGGCTGACAGGGATAACTCTTTATATAAGGCCTCTGAGAGTCCTTCCACAGCAAATTTGGACGCAGAATATATCCCCTGGCAGGGAAGTCCGATGATGCCCCCAATGGAGCTCATGTTGATGATAAGTCCTTCGGACTGCTGTCTCATAACCGGCAGCACTTCCTGCAATACGCGATAGATGCCGAAAAAATTGGTATCAAACAGTGCTTGGGCCATTTCTGTCGGTGTATCTTCAACAGTACCGCCAATACCAAACCCCGCATTGTTTACAAGAATATCGATATGCCCTTCTTTTTTGACAATATGTGCAATGGCATCTTTCACAGAAGTGGTATCCCGTACATCCATGGTTATCATGAAACAATTTTTTGTTCCCGGACAGGATCCGGGCCTGCGGGATGTGCCATACACCTGATATCCCTTTGTGGCCAGATACGCTGCCGTACATTTGCCAATGCCGGAAGAGGCGCCTGTAATCAATACGGTCTTTGATGACGCTTGCTTTGGTTTCACCGTCTTTCCTTTCAACGGATAATGCGGGCTTTTCTGCCGATTTTCTCAAACATATCCAGGCAGAATTCCAGTTGTCTGCGGGTGTGGGTTGCCATGCAGCTGGTACGCAGCAGGCCTCTGCCCTGGGGTACCGCCGGTGAAACAATGGGATTTGTGTAAACACCCGCACCCATAAGGTCTTTCCATACCTGGAAGGTCTTGAGATCTTTACCGATAATAATGGGAATGATCGGGGTTACGCTTTCACCGATATCAAACCCCAAAGATTTTAGACCGGTGCGCATAAACCGGGCATGTGCTGTCACCTGTTCGCGACGTTCCGGTTCTGCCTTGATGATTCCCAGGGCCGCCATGACAGACGCCACATTGGAAGGCGGCAGAGATGCCGTGAAGAGCATGCTGCGGGAACGATGTTTTAAATATTCGATAACCATTTTTTCGCCGGAAATAAATCCGCCGATGCACCCCAAAGATTTACTGAAGGTCCCCATAATCAGGTCCAACTCTTTTGTGACGTTGAAATGTGCAGCAGTCCCATCGCCACGGGGACCTAAAATCCCAAGGGAATGGGCATCATCGACCATCAGGCGGGAAGGGTATTTTTTCGATAAGGCCGCCAGTTCATCCAGTCTGGCAATATCTCCTTCCATACTGAAGATGCCGTCAGTGACAATAAACCGGGGATATCCGGGGTCTGCAAAAGCGAGCTTTTCTTCCAAATCCTGCATGTCATTGTGTTTGTACTTGCATTTTCGTGCACCGGAAAATCGGATCCCGTCGACAATGGACGCATGATTATATTCATCACTGAAAATCAAATCATCAGGACCGCAGATGGTGGAGATCGTTCCTAAATTTGTACCAAATCCGGTGGAAAACACAAGGGTGCTTTCCATGTGAACAAAATCCGCCAGCTGTTCTTCCAATTGATCATGCAGCAGCGTATTCCCGTTCAGCAAACGGCTGCCAGTCAATCCCGAGCCATATTCCCGCAGCGCTTTCACACCCGCTTCAATCACTTTGGGATGATTGGTGAGTCCAAGATAATTATTAGACCCCAGCATGATTTTTTGTCGTCCGTCAATGGTAACTTCGGTGGCATTGGATTTTTCGATCTTTGGATAATACGGATAATATCCCCATGCCTTTAACAGATTTGACCGGGTATAGGCATATATTTTTGTATAGACATCCGGGTGCTTTCCAAAATATTCCATACGCTTGGCACGTAATTTTTGGGTGGCAATATCAATGAATTGATTTAACATGGGTCCTCACTTTCGAGAAGCCGGCGGCAGACACCAGCTATGTTCAGGGCTGCCGAACCGTTCTGTACAGGCGTCAATCGACGCATTTCTTCCATATTGAAGTCTGAATAAGTTTCCTTGCCCAGGGCAAGGCCCACAAGGGCGGTCGAAGAAAACCGGGTAATCAGAACATCACAGTTTGCGATCATTTCTTCTGCATTGCCGCAGGAAAAAACCATGGCCCCGGGTGCATATTTGTTTATTTCCCGAGTGGCACGCCTGTGTTTTTCACCGGGGTGGAGCTTGAAGATAAGCTGCCGGGAACCTGCGATCTCAACAGCTTTTTGGATAAAGGCCCTGCGGTTTTCGAACTGGAGCGTTTCTCTCAGCGCAGATGTACAGGCCAGCACATAGCCCTTATAGGGAAAGGTGTTGCTGCTGTATTGCCGGCAATTGTCGAAATTGGGTATCCCCGTGACAACGATTTTTTCAGGCCGGGCCCCTTTTTTGATGAAAAAATCCCGATACCCGTCACTTGCAACACAGAATGCCCGGTATGCATCACTGAGACCGGTCAATGCATTGCCTGCAAACCAGAGCGGAAGGAACCGGAACCGGCTGACCAGATGGCACATGAAAGTTTCCGGGTCTGTAACCCCTTCCTGGACCAGCACCATCCGGTTGCCTCTGATATTCTTCTGCAGATACACATCCGAGCAGGTCACCACCAGGTCGTAGGGGCGGTTGCGCCCACTTTCGTCGATGGGAAGACCCTGGTTCCGGAGATAGTCCCTGCAGCGGTTTGACAGTTTGTTGCCTGCGACAGTGAATTCGATCATCCCGAGTTTTTTGAGAAACGCATCAAATCCGTCGACATAGAAGGGAGAGAAGGCATGGTCATACGCGTCAAGGTGCCCTGCGATCTGATGCATCTGGGTGGTCTGGTTCATGGAGCCGCATATAAAGAATATCTTTTTTTTCATTTCATGCCTCCCATTACCGCCGGTGTACCCAGTCACAGCTCTGACAGACCGGAAATCCGCTATAGTCAAGCTTGCCGAAGTTCTTTCGGATGTCGGACATTACCGGCCCGTTCCAGATTTCCATAACAGTCTGGGAGTTCAGATCTCCTGCGCCCTGAGCCCCATTGTAATCCACACAACAGGTAACAGCCCTGCCGTCCCGGAGCACGGACATGGCCGACCAGGGATAAAAACAGACAGACGCTATTTTTCCTTTCACAGGGTTGTACTCCCTTCCGCCGCCGAAATTGTCCGGAGAGACGAAATTCAGGCGGTCGCCCATCTTCTGATCCAAAACAGAGCGCCACAGAAATGTAAATTCTTTTGTTCCGGCACCATTGGTTTTTTGGGGCATGTATTGAAGGATCAGTTTCGGCCTCTTTTTTTTCATTTCCTTTCTTATTTTCACAAATCTCCTGATGTTGTCCAGCGCCACCTTGAAATCAAGCCCCCTCATGGTGCGGCTGTAGGATTCATCATCCGTTCCGTAAAAGCTGATTTTCATCTCATCCAGTCCCGCACCAATGATTTTTCTGGCGGTCCCGGCAAATAATAACGATGCATTGGTAACCAGATAGGTATGCGTTATCCCGAAAGCTTTTGCGAGCCTGATCCGTTCCGGTAATGATTCATCCAGCAGCGGTTCTCCAAATCCGTGCAGATGCACAATCGGTTTTCGTTTTGCGCCGGACACCTCTCGTATGATTTTTTCAAATAATACAAATGTCATAACACCGGGTTTCCGGGTCAGCTTCTCACGGGGGCACATTACACAGTGCGCATTGCAGCAGTTTGTGTTCTCGATCAGGATGACCGCAGGCAATGGAAAATGGTGGCGGTAATAGAGATGAAAGGGCAAAGGGGACCTGGCCAAAGACAACAGCCCCCGGGTGATCCTGTCCCGTGCATTGAATATCATGCGGTCTCTCCGCCTGATTTTGTTATCATGATGCCGAAAACGAACACAACGGCGGCAAAAGCGCCGATGATCAATGCGCTTTTCAGGGCAGCCGTGTGATCCACAGCAATCATGGCGGCCCTGAGTCCTTCGTTCACATAATACAGCGGCAGAATCCTGGCAAACGCCTGCAAAAATTCAGGCATCATCTCCACAGGAAAAAATGTTCCTGAGAGGAACATCATCGGAAACATCAGGGCATCGGCCGCGGCCGAGGCACTTTCAGCCTCCCTGGCCACGCGGGTGAGAATCATGCCGAGTCCGACAAATGCAAATACATCTAAGGCGACAAACACCACAAGCCAGGCATTGATCTCAAGACTGACCTTAAACACGGCATAGCTCACCAGCAGCATCACTGCGGTGGACACAACCGCAAGGATGAACTGGTACAGGATATTTGACAGGATCCAGTCAATCCGGGTGATGGGGGTGGTGGATAGCTTTCTGATGACGCCTTTTTGCAAAAGTTCGGCATTGACATTCACGGTACCGAACAGGCTTGCCGTCATCACTGCCATGGCAATGATCCCGGGGACAAAGAATTCGATGAACCGGTATTTCTTTTTAAGTATGGATACGGGTTCCGATGCGATGAGCGGCGGTTTACCGGACATTTCCTGGTTTATTTTGGCCAGTACCATATCCAGCACCCCAATTTTGGTGGTAACCCCAAAGGAGCCGGGGTCGTATATTTTGGTGAGGGTGACGGGTGTTTCAAAGTTGTCGGCTGTCATCTTTTCAATGAGAGACATTTCAAAGTTTTTGGGAATAATGACAATCAGGTTCAGCTTGTTGTCCCTGGCATATTGTTTGGCATCCGCCTCAGGGGAAACCTGTGTGATGTTGAATCTCCTGCTGAGCCCGATAGCTGCCACGAGTTGTTCAGATGACGTTGTCTGGTCCAGATCCTGAATGCGCAACGCAAAAATTTCATTGTCTCTTTCCATGAAAATGGTACCGAATACGAGTATCAGGATGACCGGGAAGGCAATTCTGAAAAACACCACCGTTTTCTCCCGGTAGAAGCTCTTGATGCTCACAATGATATTTGCCCGAATGATATTGGCATGGATGATGTGCAGGTTCATTGTGCCGCCTCTATACCGGCAGACTTTTCCATGAGACTGTCATCGGTCAATTTGAGGAAGACCTCTTCCAGGTTGGGCTTGCGGACGTTCAGACCGGTAAACGACGCCCCGCCTTCCCTGACGGCGTTGAGCATCCTGCGGACATCGTCTGCATGCGTCAGCCGGACCTTGATATCCCCGTGGCTGTCATAGCCCGGCGCAAATCCCATTTTTTTAACAATGTCAAACACCGTTTCATCCACAGACTTCAGCATGACGACCAGGTAATCGGCATTGTTTTCTATGAGTTCCCCGGGGGAGCCCATGGCGGAAATTTTTCCTTTTTTTACGATGGCAACCGTGTCTGCAAGAAGCTCTGCTTCCTCCATGTAGTGGGTGGTGAGGAACAGGGTCTTCCCCTTTTTCTTAAGGTCCAGAAGAACTTCCCACATGGCGCGCCGGGCCAGGGGATCGAGCCCGGTTGTGGGCTCGTCCAGAAACACGATTTCAGGGTCGTTCACCAGGGCAACCGCGATGCCGAGGCGCTGTTTCAACCCGCCGGAAAGATTCTTATATTGTACGGCTGCCTTGTCTTTCAGGTTCACAAGCGCCATCAGCCCCTGGATATCGGGTTTTCTGCGGCAAAAAAGCCGGGAGTAATACTGCAGGGTCTCTTTCACCGTTATCCGGTCAAAGGAACTGAATCCCTGGGGAAGGACCCCGATGCGGGGGATGATGTCATACTTTTTTTCGGTGACATCCATTCCAAGAAGAAAGACTTTTCCGGATGTGGGCTTTCGGATGGTATTGAGGATCTCGACGGTCGTGGTCTTGCCTGCCCCGTTGGGGCCCAGCAGGGCAAACACCTCACCCCTTTCGACAGTAAACGATATGTTGTCAACCGCAGACAACCCCTTGTAACGCTTTGTCAGGTTATTGACTTCAATGGCATATTTACTGTTTTTGGTCATGCCTCTCCTGTTTACATCTTTGGGTATTGGAATTTCGGCAAACTTGTCCCTTCACCCTGGTAAGAAAGCCGATGCAACAGGGCAATGGAAAGCCACATTTTCCCGTGGCAGACCGAACGGACCCGTAAGGAGCAGCCCTGCGCCATGGGAAATCTTTTTACCGCCTTTTGCGATAACCCCACCAAAAAATCATATATGCTGTTTTCCTTTGCCCCTGTCCATGTGGCCCCGTCTGTTGACGGATAAACAGTCATCTGCAGCGGGTCCACAAGATGAAAGCCGCATCCCATGGCCTTAACAGCGGCTTCCTTGACAGACCAGAGCAAGGCTGCCGCCTTTTCCAAATCGTCGCCAGCCGGTTTCAAGGCATGCCGAAGTTCCCTGGGGTGAAAAACCCGGTAAAAAGGATATTTGCCCTGAAATTCATGGCTTTGTGCAACATCGATACCGATATCATGCGCATCTCCACAAAGCGCGGCCCAGAGGTTTTGGGAGCTTGCACAAAAAGAGATTGCCGGGCCGGTATGATCCCCCAGCAGGAGTTGCGGCCTGCCAAGAGTGCCCCGAATGACCCGAATGAACTGGTCGACCTGGACGGGGAAAGCATCCGGATTGTCATACAGCCTGTGCCTGCAAAAAGAATTTTTTTCAGCAAGAAGGTGATCCCACAGTATGGAAATCAAATGATGTTTTTGGCCCGGATCGTTCGTTTCGGGCCCTGCCGGCATTTGGCCCGCCATTGGTCTCCGGGGCAGCGATGCGTAGAAGACAGGACCTTTGTCATGAGAAAAATTCACTGTTAGAACGGCTGGTTTTTGACTGTCCTTTATCATATCCGTTCCTGTCTTTTCCTGTCCTTTTTTGATCTCCAATTTTCCTGGCTCCTTCAGGATCAGTCTGAAATCCATTTCATCTGCAAACTGAAAATCTGCATCAGGGTTTCGCCCTGATCGTCAAGCCCTCTGGTGTCCCAGGTGAGCACTTCATCGGTTTGTGCCCGCAACCGGGCTTCCAGCGTTATCTTTTCCCCTGTCTCAACTTTTCTGAAACACCGCATCTCCCCGATTTCCAGGGGAATCATGGACCGGGGCTCTGATGGGTCTGTGACAGCAATGTGGCAGCACACCAACTGCAGAAGCGCCTCGAAAAGGTACGGGGAATACTGGTATTTTGCGTTCACAAGATTTGCAAAGTCACATGTCGCAGGATAGATGGTCCGGCCCCGTATGACGCCCGGACCTGTACCGTCAAGAAATTCTATCACCCGGTACCGGCCCCCGAGGCCACTGCGGTCTTTGTACCATTTCAGCACTTTTTTACGGTTCATGGGCCTTGTTCTAAGCTCGTCCGGCCGGATGGGAAAATCCAGGAACCCTTTCCCGGGCGTTTCTCCTCCGCCGCCAAGGATCACCTGGCCGCTGCATTGCAGGGCAAAGTGTTCCATCAATCTCCCTACCGGGGAGATCTCCTGTGCCGACAGGGAGGTATCGCACAATACCTCCCGGATGCTGTCACCGGCCCTGCAGCAGGAAATCCGGGCCGGTCTCGGAACCCCGGGCCGGCATTCAATCATGTCCATGAGCCGGACTTTTCGGACACCCTGCACCTGGAGGTGGGGATACAGTATCCGGGCTGCTTCCATAAAGGTCTCCAGAACCATGGTGGCGGATACGATGGGATGCTTGATGAACTTGAAAGGCCTGTGATCCGTGATCCAGAGATCTTTTTCCAGGGAAAAGGACCGGCAGGCTTCCAGTTTTTCATGACAAAGATCCAGGGTTAAAATCTTTTCTATCATGGGAAAGTCCCCGGGCGTAAAGGACAAGAGGCCGGAATCCAGATCTCCACCAGGCAAAGGAGGCGTTCGGTCATTGCGCAATACCGTCTTCACAGACGGCAGCTTTTTCATGAACATCACCCAATGGTCTTCGGCCGGGGCGAAAATGAGTTCCCGGCAGAAAAGTCCTGCAAGTTCATTCACATGAATGTATGCAACCCCTTTTTGCTTCAACAGTGCCTGGATTTCCGGATCATCTGCCATGCCCGCCCCCTCAACAGGAGGAAGCATCAGGGCTTTGAACCGGACAGCCTTGTTTTCCCGGCCCAGGTGCCTCAGCAGGGCGGACATCATCCGGTTGGCCGCAGCGTAATTGGCCTGTCCGGGATTTCCCTGGATTGCCGCTGCCGAGGAAAGACCTACAAAAAACTTCAATCCGGCATTTTGGGCAGATAAGAACAGATGCCAGGCGCCTGAGAATTTGACATCCGTGACCATGGAAAAATCATCCAGGGTCATACGGCTTAGGGGACCGTCTCTGAGGATACCTGCACTGTGAATGATCCCGTCGATTCTGCCGTAACGGTGGATCACCTCTTCCAGGACAGCCTGAACCGCCTCAGGGTCGGTTACATCGCAGGTATGGTAGACTGCCTCAATTCCTGAGGCGTGTAAATCTGCCAGGGTCCGGGTAATTTCCGATGCCCTGGAATCAATCGTGACCGCCCCGGAAGATGCGTGTTCAGCAAGGGGGTTTGCCGGATCACTTTCCGGATCAAGAAGCGTCCTTCCCAGAAAGACCAGGCGGGGCATGAAAGGAGCAAGACCACGGGCCAGGTGGGAGCTGATACCGGTTGCCCCCCCGGACATGACGACAACGTCTCCGGGGCATAGATTCAGATTTGATGAACCATTGAAAACCGACGGGGCCAGATGTCCCTCTGACGTGAGGAATTTTCCATCACGATGGATCATCTCCACCACTGCACATCCTCTATCCAGCGCATGGCGCATGGCTTTTTGAAGATCGGTATCTTCTTCTATTTCCAGTGTGCGGAACTGGACGGACGGGTATTCCCGGGCAGCGCTTAAGAATAGTCCGAGCATCCCCTCCGCCAGCAACTGAACAGACGTTCCGGTATCTTCAGCAGAATGAATCAGCATGATGAATTTTTTAGCCGAAGACTCCAGAAATGCCTTTACAAGGAGAAAGAATCCTTTAAGAAGCTGAGAAACCTCCGTCATACTGCCCAGCTTTATCGGTCCTCCCCGGCCGAGGATGATGACCATCCCGGAAACAGGAACCAGGTCTGCAATTTTATCTACAGCTCGCAAGGCCCCCTCTTCGGTCCGGATGTCATAACTCGGTTTTCCGGGATCGAAGCTTTCCTGAATAAATCCCATTGGAAACGGGTTAACTTTATAGCCGGTTCGAAGAATATCCCCTGCACGTTCGGCAATCTTGTCATCCCCGTCAGGTGAGAAGAAAAGGACGGATTCGTCCGGGATTAATTCCAAAGGAGCAGAATTCTTTGGCTCAATTGCTGCGTGATCAAATAAGAGCCGGTTCAGGCTTGCCTCATCCTTTGAGCAGTTTTCGCGTTTATCCTGCACAGGGTTTTGGTCAAGCCCGTCAGCATCCGCATGCAGGCCGCTGCCTTTTTGTCCGGCAGTTAATTTGGAGATCCCTTCAGCAATATCCTTCACAGTACGGACATCGATAAAATCCTCCAGTTCGATGGTGATCCGGAACTGGCGTTCTACCGCATCCATGATGATGGGAAGGCGGCTGGACCGGATGGAAAGATCTTTTCTCAGGTCCATGTCGGGCTGGATCTCGTCTCTGTTGAATCCAGTCGCATCCATGATGATTTGAATCAGCCTCTCCATGAGATCTTCACCCTCAGCAGCAGAGCCGGATGATTCAACAGATACAGGAGCAATCTGTTTTAATTCTTCAGGAGGCCCAAACCCGCCGAACATGGATTTAATAACGCTTGACAGCTCACCTTGTTTGAACTTCGGGTTAAGCTCCCGGCGGATGGCTTCCAGAATATTGGACTTCAGAAACTGACCGGAGTTCTCCATCACGAATCGGTTGATTTCTCTTTGAATGATCTGTGCCATTGGACTTGCATCTGCGTTCCCGGATTTTTGCGGCGCTAAACCCAATACCAGGATGTTCCGAAGCGG
>JAABSA010000042.1 GCA_011390635.1 Desulfotignum sp.
CCAGGTTGTCACACACATGGATACCGTTTTCCTCGAACGCTTTGATCTTGGCTTCTCCGGTGCCGCTGGACCCTGAGATGATGGCGCCTGCATGTCCCATCCGCCGGCCCGGCGGGGCGGTCAATCCGGCAATAAACCCCACGACCGGCTTGGTGACATGGGCCTTGATATAGGCGGCTGCCTCTTCTTCCGCACTGCCGCCGATCTCTCCCACCATGACAATGCCGTGGGTGTCGGGATCTGCCTCGAATGCGGACAACACATCAATGAAACTGGTGCCGTTCACCGGATCACCGCCGATACCGATGCAGGTGGACTGGCCCATGCCCAGCTTGGTGAGCTGGTCCACCACTTCATAGGTCAAGGTACCGGAGCGGGATATGACACCGACGTTGCCCTTTGCGTGGATCATGCCGGGCATGATGCCGATCTTGCACTCTTCCGGCGTGATGATGCCCGGGCAGTTGGGGCCGATGAGCCGGCAGTCTTTGCGGCGTAAAAAATTTTTCACCTTCACCATATCCAGGATGGGAATCCCTTCGGTGATGGCAACGATAAGAGAGATCCCGGCATCAGCCGCCTCCATGATGGCATCCGCCCCGAAAGGCGGGGGCACAAAAATCAAAGAGGCGGTTGCACCGGTCTGCGCAGCTGCCATGGCCACGGTATTGAATACCGGGATGTCATCCAGTTTCTGCCCCCCTTTGCCCGGGGTAACCCCTGCCACAATACGGGTGCCGTAAGACACACACTGTCTGGTGTGGAAACTGCCTTCATTGCCGGTAATTCCCTGGACCAGCACCTTTGTGTCCCTGTTTACAAATATACTCACAACCACATTCTCCTTTAATTCACAGCTGCTGCGATTTTTTGGGCTGCATCAGACAGGTCTGATGCACTGGTCAGGTTCAGTGCACTGTCCGCCAGTATGCGCCGTCCTTCTTCCACGTTGGTGCCTTCCATGCGCACCACCACAGGAACGGTAACCCCGGTTTTCTTTGCTGCTTCCACCACCCCTTTGGCAAAGACATCACACCGCAGGATCCCGCCGAAAATATTGATAAGCACCGCCTTGACCTTTTTGTCGGCCAGAATGATGCGGAAGGCGTTTTCCACCTGTTCGGAGGAGGCCCCGCCCCCCACATCCATGAAATTGGCAGGGGTGGCCCCGGCTTTCTTGATGATATCCATGGTGGCCATGGCCAGGCCGGCACCGTTGACAATATTGCCCACATTGCCGTCCAGGTTGATATAATTGAGATTATACTGTGATGCCTCCACCTCCATGGGATCTTCCTCATCCAGGTCCCGCAGTGTCAGCAGGTCCTTGTGCCGGAAAAGGGCATTGGAGTCAAAATCCACCTTGGCATCCAGGGCCATGACCTGGTGGTCGGATGTAAGGATCAAAGGGTTGATCTCCACCAGGGAGCAGTCATTGCTAACAAAAAATTTATAGAGATTGGCCAGGAGGCTGGAAAACCCCTTCATTGCGGCAGGGGGCAGTTCCAGACCGAACCCGGCCCGCCGCAGCTGGTACCCCTGGATCCCCATGAGGGGGTCCACATGGATCTTTATGATCCGTTCCGGTGTTTTTGCAGCCACCTCCTCGATATCCATACCCCCGTCCCGGCTGGCCATGATCACCACCGTGGCCGTGGCCCGGTCCATCAGAAGGCTTAGGTACAACTCTTTTTCAATCTGCTGACCGGCCTCGATGAACAGTTTTTTCACCAGCCGGCCGGCTGGTCCTGTCTGGTGGGTGACCAGGGTCATACCCAGCATCTGCCCGGCCAGGGTCTGCACCTCTTCCAGGGAATGGGCCAGTTTCACCCCGCCCCCTTTTCCCCGGCCCCCGGCATGGATCTGGGCCTTGACCACCACGGGAAAACCGCCCATGGCTTTGGCCGCATCAACAGCTTCCTCAACGGAAAACGCAGGCCTTCCTTCGGGAACCGGCACCTGGTATTGCCGGAACAATTGTTTTGCCTGATATTCATGTATTTTCATTTACCATTTCCTTTATTATAAATACGACAGCAGTGTCCTGGCTGCGGCGGACGGAGATATTTTTCCCTGTGCCACCTGATGGGACACCCCTGGAATCTGTGCGTTGATCTGCTGGTTGTTTTTAAACATCTGTTTCAATCCCTCATCCACCAGGGTCCACATCCATTCCAGGGCCTGGCTTTTGCGCCGCTGATCAAATTCGCCCGAAGCTTTGCATATTATTTTATGTTCCAGCACCTTTTCCCATATTGGTACCGTCCCGTTTTCCACCACGGACGAGCAGGTCATCACCGGTGTCTGCCAGTCAGCGGATGCCGGTATGATCATGTGCATGGCATTTTCCAGATCTTTTTTGGCCCGGGCCACCCGGTCCTGGTTGTCACCGTCCGCCTTGTTGATGGCAATACCGTCCGCCAGTTCCAGCACCCCTTTTTTAATGCCCTGGAGTTCATCCCCGGCCCCGGCAATCATGAGCACCAGAAAAAAATCCACCATGTTGGCCACAGCGGTTTCAGACTGCCCCACACCCACGGTTTCCACCAGGATGACATCAAATCCGGCCGCCTCGCACACCAGCATCATTTCCCTGGTCCTGGCTGCGACACCCCCCAGGGTGTCTCCGGCCGGAGAAGGACGGATAAAAGCGTTGGTATGGGCGGACAGTTTTTCCATGCGGGTTTTGTCCCCGAGAATGGATCCCCCGCTGCGTTTGCTGGAGGGATCCACCGCCAGCACCGCCACCTGGTGACCGGCATCCGCCAGATATACCCCCAGGTTTTCAATAAAGGTGCTTTTGCCCACACCCGGAACCCCAGTGATCCCCAGGCGGATGCTGTTGCCGGCCAAAGGGAGAATCTTTTCCATGACACCTGCGGCCAGCTTCTGGTGTTCTACCACCCTGCTTTCAATGAGGGTCATGGCTTTGGCGATCATGCGCCGGTTTTTGTCAACAATTCCCTGGACTAAAGCTTCCAGGTCCACATCCGGCATGGGTTACGCTCCTATGATATTCAACGTCTGGTTGGCGGAATCGGTCACCACGGTGCCGGGGCCAAAAATCCCGACCGCACCGGCCTGGCGTAAAAAATCATAATCCCCTGGCGGGATAATGCCCCCCACCACCACCTTGATATCCGATGCCCCCTGTTTCTCGAGTTCTTCGATCACCCTGGGTACCAGAGTTTTGTGGCCTGCGGCCAGGCTGGAAACCCCCACCACGTGCACATCGTTTTCCACCGCCATCTTGGCGGCTTCCTCCGGGGTCTGGAACATGGGGCCCAGATCCACATCAAAACCAAAGTCTGCATATGCGGTAGCAATGACTTTCACACCCCTGTCGTGGCCGTCCTGGCCCATCTTGGACAGCAGAATTCTAGGACGTCTGCCGGTCTTTTTTTCAAAATCAGCCGTGCGTTTGCGCAGGGCTGCCAGAATCTCGGGGTCTGCATTCTGGGCATACACCCCGGAAATACACTGGGTGGTGGCCACAAACCGGGTAAACACTTTTTCCATGGCATCACAAATTTCCCCCACCGTGGCGCGGGCGCGTACTGCCGGCAGACATGCTGCCAGCAAATTTTCCCCGTTTTCACAAGCCCTGGTGATATCAGCCAGTGTGTTTTCCACCGTAGCATTGTCACGGGTGTTTCTGATCTCATTCAGGCGGTCCACCTGCTCTTTTCGCACGGTTTCAGACACTTCTCTCACCGGGATGGGGGTTTCATCTTCCACCCGGTATTTGTTCACCCCCACGATCACATCTTTGCCCTGGTCGATACGTGCCTGGCGCCTGGCAGCAACCTCTTCAATGCGCATTTTGGGCATGCCCGACTCAATGGCTTTGGCCATGCCGCCCAGGTCCTCGATCTCTTTTAAAATTTTTCTGACTTCATCGATGATGTTCTGGGTCAGGGTCTCGACATAATAGGACCCGCCTAAAGGATCCACCACATCGCAGATATGGGTTTCTTCCTGGACAATGATCTGTGTGTTGCGCGAAATCCTGGCAGACAGTTCCGTGGGCAGTCCCACGGCCTCGTCAAAAGAGTTGGTGTGCAGGCTCTGGGTACCCCCCAGCACGGCGGACAGGCATTCTAAGGTGGTTCGGATGATATTGTTGTAGGGGTCCTGCTGGGTCAGGCTCCAGCCGGATGTCTGGCAATGGGTACGCAGCATTTTGGATGTGGGATTTTTGGGATTGAATTGTCCCATAAGTTCGGCCCACAAAAACCTTGCCGCCCGGAGCATGGCGATGTCCATGAAAAAATTCATGCCGATGCCGAAGAAAAAGGAGTGCCTGGGAGCAAACTTGTCAATATCCAGGCCCGTGGCCAGGGCCGCCTTGACATATTCCAGGCCGTCGGCCAGGGTAAAGGCGGTCTGGAGCACGGAATCGGCCCCGGCTTCCATGATGTGATACCCGGAAATGCTGACGGTATTGAATTTGGGCATGTGATCGGAACAGAACCCGATGATATCGGAAATGATGCGCATGGAGGGTTCCGGCGGATAAATATAGGTGTTGCGGGTCAGGTATTCCTTGAGGATATCGTTCTGGATGGTGCCCATAAGCTGCTCATGCTTGATGCCCTGTTCCTCGGCTGCCACGATGTATCCGGCCAGGATGGGCAGCACCGCTCCGTTCATGGTCATGGACACCGACATCTGGTCCAGGGGGATCTGGTCGAACAGAATTTTCATATCTTCCACAGAATCGATGGCCACCCCGGCCTTTCCCACATCTCCTGCCACCCGGGGGTGGTCGGAATCATATCCCCTGTGGGTGGCCAGGTCAAAAGCCACGGACAGCCCTTTCTGGCCGGCGGCCAGGTTTTTCCGGTAAAATTCGTTGGATTCTTTGGCAGTGGAAAATCCCGCATACTGGCGGATGGTCCAGGGACGGCCTGCATACATGGTGGCCTTGGGTCCCCGGACAAAGGGATCGAATCCGGGCAGGGTATCGGCACATTCCATATTTTGTGTATCCAGGGCCGTATAAAGGGGCTTGATATCGATACCTTCCGGGGTGTTTCGGGTCAAAGCATCCAAAGGTTTGCCCCGCAGCTCTTTTTCCGCCAGTTCTTTCCATTTTTGAATATCAGACAGGTGAGACATGGTTATCCTCCAAAATTGTCCGTCAAAAGGTTTTTTTTGGGGTTCAGCTTTTTTTATCTTTCACACAATTCCACAAGAACACCGGCGGTTGCTTTGGGGTGCAGAAAAGCAATTTTGGCGCCACCGGCCCCTTTTCTGGGGGTTTCATCAATCAGTTGAATGCCTTTTTCCTTGAGTTCCGCCAGGGCCTGTTCAATATTTTCCACCTGAAAGGCCACATGCTGAATGCCTTCTCCTTTTTTTTCAATATATTTTGCGATGGGACCGTCAGGAGCAGTTGATTCCAGCAACTCCACCTCACTTTCTCCCACCGGCAAAAATGCGGTGGTCACCTTTTGTTCCGCCACGGTTTCCGTACCTTCCAGAGAAAGCCCCAGGCCGTCCGTCCAAAAATTTTTGCGGCCGTCGATGCTGTTCACCGCAATGCCCAGATGGTCAATTTTCAGTATTTTCATGCTGTCTTCCTCCCATTTTGCCGCACTGTCATACAATAAAAACACATAGTCTTTATCTATAGTTGTTTCACCCAATGAAAGTCAACCTTAATTGATAATAATAGAATGCTAATAAAAATCAGACCGGAGAAGCCCCGCCGCCAATAATGAAACACCGGACCATTTGGCTTATGATGGGTTCACTCTTCATGTTTGTGAAAGGTCAGAAAAAAAGGAAGGACCACCCCCGCCAGAATCAATCCCCCCGCCGTAACGAACCCCGCAGCGAACCATCCCTTGTCCCCTAATATGCCGATAAGACTGGGCACCACACCGCCGCCCACCAGAAAGGCGGCCGGTATGGTAAATGACACTGCCACGTTGCGCATCTTCTTAGATCCGATATGGGACAGTGCTGCAAATGCGGGGGGAAAAAAACACACCGCCGCCACAGGCTGACAGAACACCCATACCTGCAGCAGCAATCCATTGGACATACCAATACCGGACACCAGTATGCCATTCACCGCCAGTACGGTTGCCAGCACCGCTTTGAGGCCGAACCGGTCGGCGACCCAGCCGATCACCAGGGGCATGGGCAGCGTGGCCACCCGGGACAGGGTGATCAACGTATTGGCCTGGGCCTGGGCCATGCCGTGTTCGTTCACCAGAAACAGCGGCAGCATGGCATAGATCCCCAGGGTCCCGGACACGCCCAGGCTGAACAGCAGCATCATGCACCAGAAGGACGGGGTAGCAGCCAGGGGAGCGAACGCTTTGAAATTCGGGGCCTGTCCGGCAAAATCCCGTATCCCGGAAAACCGCAGAAAAGACAATCCCATCAAAATGGAGGCGCCGCCCACACAAAACAGCACCTGGCGCCAGGACATCCACAACAGCAGGGTCTCGCACAGGATCGGAGCCAGCAAAAAACTCACGTTGGGGGCCAGCTCGTGGATCCCCATGGCCTTTCCCCAGTTTTTTTCGGCAACCGTGGTGGTGAGGGCGGCAATGCCAGACGGCAGATACAGCCCGGCAGCCATACCTGCGGCAAAAACGGTACACCGCATGAGAATCAGGTTGTGGGTCAGGCCGGTCAGCACCATCATCAAACCGGTGGCAATGGCGGAAAACACGATGGTCTTGACATGCAAAAATCGGGAGGACACAAACCCGGAGCACAGCAGGGCCACGCAGTACCCGGATGCAGATACCAGGAAGAACGATCCGGCCTGGTCCGGGGTCAGCCCCATGTCCGCCAGGATGGTGGGCATGAGCGGAGAGATGATGATGCGGATGATAAAGTTCAGAAAAAAGATGGCGGTGAGAAAAAACACGGGCGGATAGGGAAATGGATCACCTCCTGGTCTGGATAGCAACATGTTCATCCCCCATTCCTTCTTCCCATTACTGCTGCCAAGATGCCGGAAATATCAGACCGTTTCAACACCACAATCTGCTTTTTTTCTGCCGCCAGCCGATCCCGGCCGGCCAGGGAGATTCCTGCAGCCAGGGCGGTCACGCCGGGAACCTGAAGGAACAAAGGCGGCCGTTCACACGATTTCCCAATGATCTCAATTTTTTTATGGGGACCGCTGATCCAGCCTTCAATGAGCACGATGTCACAGTCTGAAAAATATCTTTCCACCAGGTCATCCGGAGTCAGATCCTGGAATCTGGGCAGATACACCGCTGCCATGGTTTGTGTGATCATGGCAGCGGGTACTGCCCCGGCATTCCGGTGCCGGAAAGAGTCCTTACCCGGCTTGTCCAGTTCATGGGAATGGGCGCTGTGCTTGATGGTGCCCACCCTGATATGCTTTTTCGTCAACTCCCGGACCAGGTCCACCACCAGTGTTGTCTTGCCGGTTCCGGGATGGCCGATAATCTGTACCGTTTTTTTGTTCACTTCCGCTCCCTGCCACTGTATTATACAATTTTTATCATAACCCAAATTGCCCTATCATGAATTCTGTAAAATCGCAACGAGCTATGCCGGGGAAGGGGATAGATCTTTCTTTTTGATTGACAAAAATTACGTTTCCAGCATAAATGCATCACAAGCACGCGGCTTTTTGTTTTGAAACCTGTTTTCCAGGCCTTGGCGCCATGGAGGAGATTGATGAAGCGCATTTGTATTTTTATGCTGTTTTGTGTCTGCCTGATTTTTGCAAGCCTGTCTTTGGCCAATGAAGATCTGGAAGGATCAAGTGATCATCCGTTGTTTACGAGAATGCCGGGATTTTTTATTGACAGTTACCAATATCAGGAATTCGGCATTATGGAATTTATGATTGGTGAAGATGAAGTAATTGAACCCGAAGGCATCCATACCAGCATTGCATATTTTATCAAAGATAACGTAATATCTCCCAGTGAAATGCAGATTCTGCGGAACCATGAAACAGCTGCTGCAGCTATTGGTGGAAAGGTCGTATACAAAGACCTCAACACGATTTACATCTTGGCCGAAACCCAAAACCACAAACTGTACATCAGGGTTTCGGGATACAACGGAGGCGAATCTTACGGCATTGAAACAGTGGAAGAAAGCCAAATGCGGCAGGATGTGGTGGCCGATGTCTCTGTCCTGCAAAGCGCTCTTGGTACTGTCGGAAAAGTAATTATCTCAGGCATCTATTTTGATTTCGGGACGTCCGTGCTCAAGCCGGAATCCGATCCAGCTGTTTTGGAAATCGCGCGGCTACTTAACAATAACGCAAACCTTAACCTGCATGTTGTGGGACACACCGACAGCGTCGGCAGTCTGGAAACAAATCTTACACTTTCAAAGTCAAGGGCACAAGCTGTTGTCCAGACCCTGGTGGAAAAGTATAAAATAGACCTACAGCGGCTCAAGGCACATGGAGTGGCTTCTTTGGCCCCGGTGGCGTCAAACCGCACCAAAGAGGGACAGGCATTAAACCGGCGGGTTGAAATTGTAGAGCAATAAATAATAGATGGCTTTTATTACAGAACGTCCGCGCCGGGCAGACATCCGGCACCAAACAAACCAGAGACTTCGATGAGTTACCTTTTGCACATTAGGAGGGTATTATGATCCGGAAATTTGTTGTTTTGGTTACCTTTTTTTTCTTGTTGTCCACTTCTATTCTGCAAGCGGTTCAGGTCCCCTGCAGCCAGAAAGATCTCCCCATATATCCCGGTTCCATAAGAAATAGCGCCTCCGAAAATGAAATAATGGCTGAAGAAAAAGATTTTTTAATCATACCCATGGATACGAGCGAAGAACATCCGATGGTTGTTCGATCTTTTTCAGTTTACGTGCATACTGTCGACGTATCAGCGGAGAAGGTTTTGGGCTTCTACGTCGACAGGCTGGACCCTAAAGAGGAAGATCCTTCAGCATATTTATACACCGGAGAAAGAGCGCCGGGGTCAACAAGCGAGGTATACTACGGGATCAATTTTGTAGATTTCGGTGTTTACAGCCAGAAGGATGCAATGCAAGCCGAGGCTGATATAAGAAAAGTCCGTGTCCCTCTTGAATCAGGCAAATGGGTTGCCAGTGCAGACTTTACCTGGGAAGTTGGTGAACAAAACGGTGACGTTTCAATTTTTGATCTTACTGTAAGGGATGATTATTTTCACACCTTCAATGCCCGGGGGGAAAAAACGGTACAGACCAGCATAGTGCTCAGAGAAACCACTTATATGAACAGAAATGATGCGCTTCTGGCCCTTGAGAAATTCAACAACGAGGAAAGTGATGAAGATTTTTCCAAGGAGCATGACACCAGTACCTTCGGTACCGAAGAAAGTGGAATCCCGCTATACCCTGGGGCAGTTCATGATGCGGAAACCGAGTCTTTTCTGCGAGATAGCATGGGACTTCATGCCAGTGTCTATCAATCTGACGACAGTGTCATTAAAATTTCCTCTTTTTTTGAGAACTCGGGATTAAAACGGATTCATGCTGATAAAGAGGGAGTCCTGCTCAAACGCTGCGCGGAAGAGTACAATCCGTATCTAAAAAAAACCATGCGTACCAGTGATTGTGATGTTGAAATAACCATCCAGAGTCCCTGGATGGATATGAAAAGCGGCAAACTGAAGAAGAATACACTCATCTCAATCGTGGATCATTCTGAACAATGAATGTTTTTTTACGGATAAACCCTTCAAGATTAGTCTTTGACAAGGCTGTCACAGCGTTTAATCGATACTATCAAAATCATATATTTGACAATAGTCCCACGAAACCTAAACTATGCCAAGAGCAACAGATAATTGAATGTATGAAGCAATTCAATCAAGGAGATTCAAATGAAAGTCGTCATTTTGCAGGGAAGTGCCAGAAAAAAAGGAAACACAGCCAGGGTACTGACCTGGGTGGAAGACGAACTACAGACGCTTGGCCATGAAATTGAGCGCATTTACCTGCATTCAAAAAATTTAAAAGGGTGCATGGGATGCGGTAAGTGCAAGGAAAAGCCCGTGCCCACGGGATGCATTCAAAAGGATGATATGCCTGAAGTCATGGAAAAAGTGGTTGGTTCGCAATTGACAATTTTCAGCTCTCCACTCTACTTTTGGGGATTCTCAGCCCAGATAAAGGCGGTTATCGACAGAACATATAGTTTTTATACCAACGCAAACCAGCCCGATCATTCCTCTCTTGTGGACGGACAACGCCAGGCACTGGTTGCCACAGGTGCCGGCGGATTTGATGAAAATGCTGAGGGCATGATTGATGCCTTCGGACGGATGCAGAAATACCATAAGGCTGTTAATGCAGGCACATTATTTATCGATTCCTGCACCACTCCTGATGCCATGGACGATGCAATTCGTCAGAAAGCCATTGAATTTGCCAGGAAGATAGTATCCTGAAGCAGGATGTAAAAAAAGAATAATGATTATAAACAAGGGATGATATCCAGCCTGACAGCGGCGGCAATTCAAAGGGCGCTGTCATGTCCCATACCCGCAAAGCAATGGAAAGAGGTGCCACCAAAGAAGAAATCCGGCACGCCGTCCTTCTGGCGATTCCCACCACCGGTTTTCCCAATATGGTGGCTGCCTTTGGATGGCTGGATGCGGTACTGGAAAAAAACTGATCCACCATCACCTTTCCCGGCTTTTCTGATGGCGGCATTTTCTTTTGCATGTGACAGGCTGCCATCTGTTTCTGGACACACATAAAGGAGCATTGTGAAAACCTATCGAAAAGAACTGTGGTTTGAGGTACCAGCCAGACGGGCATTCATCAATATTACGCCTGATGTTCAACAGTGCATCGATAAAAGCGGGATCACGGAAGGACTTGTCCTGGTGAACGCCATGCACATTACCGCATCGGTCTTTATCAACGATGATGAATCCGGACTGCATCATGATTATGAGAAGTGGCTGGAAAAACTGGCCCCCCATGAACCCGTGTCCCAGTACCGGCACAATGTGGGAGAAGACAATGCCGATGCCCACATGAAGCGGCAGATCATGGGCAGGGAAAGCGTAATCGCCATTACAGACGGCAAACTGGATTTCGGCACCTGGGAGCGGATTTTTTACGGGGAATTTGACGGCAGAAGAAAAAAACGGGTTTTGGTCAAAATTATCGGGGAATAAGATATACCGGCCGAGCCCGCCTGGAAATTCTCAATCACGGATTTTTTTGTACCCATGAGCTGTTTTTTCATCAGTAAACCGGATATGCTGCTGTCGGCATTGCCGAAACCTTCCTGCAAAGGATCATACGAACCATGAAATTCAGACCTATCAACCTTTTGGGCATTCCCTGGGATGACCATTCCTCTTATATGCAGGGCCCGGCCCAGGCACCGCCCAAAATCCGCACGGCATTTGCATGCCCGTCTTCCAATAAGTGGACCGAATCAGGCATCGACCTGGGGCAGAAAGGCATCATCCAGGATGCAGGCGATCTGGTGCTGGAAGGAGAACCGGATCCCCTGACACACATTCAGACCAGGGTGACCGAACTGCTGGATCACAACACACCATTATTCTGCCTGGGCGGTGATCATGCCGTCACCTATCCGGTTGTCAAAACAGTTGCACAAAAGTATGATCACCTGAACATACTGCATTTCGATGCCCACCCGGATCTGTATGACTCGCTGGACAACGACCGGTTTTCCCATGCCAGCCCGTTTGCCCGGATCATGGAAACCGGCCGGATACACCGCCTGGTCCAGGTGGGCATCCGGTGCCTGAATGGGCACCAGAAAGAGCAGGCTGAAAAATTCGGTGTGGAAGTTCATGAGATGAAAGACTGGCAGGGACCGCCGAAATTCTCCTTTGACGGTCCGTTGTATATTTCCTTTGACATGGATGCACTGGACCCGGCGTTTGCCCCGGGGGTATCACACTGGGAGCCCGGCGGGCTTGGGATGCGGGATGTCTTGGCCGTGATTCACACCCTGAAAGCAAAGATAATTGTCGGTGCCGATCTGGTGGAATATAATCCTGTGCAGGATCTCACCGGGCTGACCGCCATGACAGCTGCCAAAATAATGAAAGAGCTCATGGGCAAAATAATTACCGGCTGAACCGGGTCAAACCGGTTCTATCGCACCGGCCGCAGGGACCATTTACCGGAATCACCCATGAACACCTTTAACTAATTTCTGTTTCTGGCCCCTCAGCCAGCAGGCCGGTTTCAATGTACAGCAAGATCTTTTTGACCTGCCCGCAGCTGATAAAGAAAATGGGTTGACGCTGGATCTGTGAATCTATATATTCCATTTTAAAGATATAATGTCAACCAGGGCACCGGAATCAGACTTGTGGAGCCCCGCAAAGTATGCAAAGGAGTTAGTTGTAAATGAAAAAATGGTTATTCCTGCTGATGCTGGCTTTATTGTGGATCCAGCCGCTGTATGCAGACACATCATCATCCACCGCCACCCAGGGAACCCCCAGCGGTTCCATAACAGACCCTGGTTACAAGTTTGATCCGGTCATTGAAGGGGATGTGGTTACCCATGAATTTACCCTCAGCAATACCGGCACCGCCCCCCTGGAAATCCTCAAGATTGAATCCGGCTGAGGGTGCACTGCAGCCACCAGCGACCGGCTGATTCTTCCGGGGGAAGAAGGAAAGATTAAGGTTACATTGTCAACACAGGGGTATGGCGGAAGAATGGTCAGACAAGTGGTGAAAATCCACACCAATGACCCTGCCTACCGGATATTCACCATTTCCATGTCCGGAGAAGTCAGACCAATAGCACGTCTGACACCGGAGATTGTCAGCCTCCGGGGAAAACCGGGTGAAAAGATCTCGGCCCAGGTAAAGATTGTCCCGGCTGCTGTTTCTGATTTTGACATCGCCAGTGCACAGGCAAAAGTGGGCAAAGACATTGACTTTACCATTGAAAAAAAAGGGACCCCGCCGGACAATTATTTTCTGCTGACCGTCAATAACATAAAACAAGGGGCCGGCAGGTATTTTGACATCATTGTTCTCAAAACAGACACCATCCCCGAAAGAGACATCCGGGTCCGGGTGTCCGGCCACCTTCAGCCGTAATCTAAAATAACAGGAACCGGCCATGAAAGAGTTTATCAGAGTGATGAAAGCCCTGTCTGATCCGGCCCGGGTGAAAATCATGAAAATGCTTCAGCACAAAACCATGTGCGTGTGTGAAATTCAGACCGCCCTGGACAAAGCCCAGTCCACCACCAGCAAACATTTGAAAATCCTGGAGGATGCCGGCCTGATCACCTATAAAAAAAACGGGCTGTGGGTGAACTATCAACTGGCGGACGGCACCCAGAGCCCGTTTGCCGCCACCCTGGTCACGCATCTCCAGGACTGGCTGGAAGATGATTTGGAAGTGCAAACAATGGTCCAGACACTGCCTGCCATTGACCGGAATATCATTTTGAACCGGAACTGATTGTGTCTTAAAGGAGTCTTGCCTGATGAAAGAAAAAACCAAACTGCTCATTCTTGTGGCCCTGTTTCTCATGGCCTATTTCATCCCCTGGGCCGATCCGGTGATCCGGCAGTCCGGGCTGGAGGCATTCATGATGCTCCAGGAGTATGCCAGGGAACATGTGCTGACCTGCCTGATTCCCGCGTTTTTCATTGCCGGTGCCATTGCCGTATTCGTGTCCCAGGCATCCGTGCTCAAGTATTTCGGCATTCAGGCCAATAAAATACTGTCCTATTCAGTGGCATCAGTGTCCGGCACCATCCTGGCGGTCTGCTCCTGCACCGTGCTGCCGCTGTTTGCCGGCATCTACACCCGGGGGGCGGGCATCGGCCCGGCCACCGCATTTTTATATTCCGGTCCGGCCATCAATGTCCTGGCCATCACCATGACCGCCAAGATCCTGGGATGGCAGCTGGGCCTTGCCCGGGCCATTGGTGCCGTTATTTTTGCAGTCATCACAGGCCTGTTAATGTCAGTGATCTTCAGAAAAGATGACATGGCCAGAACCGGGGGCCAGATCTATGTGCCGGATGAAGAGGACAAGGGGCGGACCCTTTTCCAGGACAGCATCTATATTCTGACCATGGTGCTGATCCTTGTTTTCGCCGCCTTTGCCAAACCGGCCCCGGATGCCACAGGCCTCTGGCCGGCCATCTTTGCCGCCAAATGGTATATCACCATTTTTCTGCTGCTCGCTTTGGGGTGGATGCTCAAGGCCTGGTTCACCAAGGATGAATGCGTGTCCTGGATCGATGCCACCTGGGGATTCATGAAACAGATCTTTCCTCTGCTGTTTGCCGGTGTGATCGTGGCGGGATTTCTCCTGGGCCGGCCCGGACATTCTGCATTGATACCAGAGCAGTACATCCAGACCCTGCTGGGGGGCAACTCCCTGTGGGCCAACCTGTTCGCCTCGGTGGCCGGGGCATTCATGTACTTTGCCACCCTGACCGAAGTACCCATCCTCCAGGGGCTTTTAGGCGCCGGCATGGGCAAGGGCCCGGCTTTGGCCCTGCTGCTGGCAGGCCCTGCCCTGTCTTTGCCCAACATGCTGGTCATAGCAAGCGTCATGGGCGCAAAAAAAACAGCCGTCTTCTGTACCATCATCGTTGTGATGTCGACCATTGCCGGCATGATCTACGGTACTTTTGTCGTTTAGTGTAAAACCCGGAACATATCATTCATTTAAAGGAGTCACATCATGGAAATCAAAATACTGGGCCCTGGATGCCCCAAATGCGAACAAACCAGTAAAATAGTAGCGGAAGCCGTGTCCGAAACCGGTGTGGAGGCCAATGTGGAAAAAGTCACCGGTGTCATGGATATCGCAGGATACGGGGTTTTCGGCACCCCGGCCGTGGTCATTGACGGGGATGTCAAATGCGTGGGCAAAATTCCCAAAAAAGAGGATGTCAAATCCTGGCTGACCAAATAAGGCAGGCAAAAAAAAACAGGTACCCTTAATTAAGGACATGCCCCTGATGACCCGAACCATCTGTATGAAACAATGGACCGTCACTGCACTGGCCGGACTGCTTACAGGGCTGGCGGTCCTTTTGGCAGCAGCCCAAACCACCCATGCAAAAACGGTGAAAGACCTTTATCCCCTGCTGTCGGACCGGTTTATCAAATCTGCAAAGCTTACCGCTTCGGAAGATGACCTGATCCTGAAAACCGACACCGGTATTGTGCTGACACAGACCCAAATGAAAAAAAACCTGGATCAACATGATCCCCGATTGCAGGACCAGCTGGAAAACAACCTGATTTTTCTTGCGGAACAGGAGATCCTCACCCTGATTCTGGAAGATGAGGTGAAAAAAAGCGGCATGGCAGACGGCAGCGCCGTGACCCGGGAACAGGTTGCCGCCTTTCTGCAGTCCAAAGTGGGGGATCAGACCGTTTCCGACAAAGAAGCAAAAACCTTTTATGATGAAAACAAGGAGATGGTCGGGGGCATGCCCTTTGATCAGATGGAAGACAGCATTAAAAAATTTTTGCTGGAGAACAAACAACAGGCCGCAGTCCGGACATATATTCATGATCTGGGACAACGCCACCAGATCCGGATCAATGAAAAATGGTTGGGCGCCCAGTACAAGCGGATGACCGACAATCCGGTGGACAAAGCACGGCTGTCCGGAAAACCCACCATGGTGGAGTTCGGTGCCGACGGGTGTGTTCCCTGTGACATGATGCAGCCCATTCTGGACAAACTGAAGAAAAAATTTCCCGACACCCTGAACATCGTGTTTCTTCATGTGCGCGAAAATCAGGTACTGGCCGGCCGGTACGGGATACAGTCCATCCCGGTCCAGGCGTTTTTCGATGCAAACGGACAGGAGGTGTTCCGGCACACGGGATTTTATCCTGAAGAAGCGGTGACAAAACAGCTGAAAAAAATGGGGGTGGCGCAGTGAAACAGATCCGTGTCCTCGTTTATATCGTTATCACCATTGTTGCCGTGGCCACCCTTTATAACCTCCAGTTCAAAAATAAATCCACCGGGGACCGTGTCAGCGGCACCGCAAAATCAGATGTCCGCTATGACTTCAATGACCTGCCGGTAAAGGGCATGGTCACCATGATCGACTTAGGTGCCACCGAATGTGTGCCCTGCAAGATGATGGCCCCGATCCTGGAAAAACTGGAGGCAGCCTACCGTGATCGGGCTGTGATCGCGTTCATCGATGTATGGAAACACCGGGACCAGGCCCCCCGGTTCGGGATCAGGGCCATTCCCACCCAGGTTTTTTTTGACACTGACGGCAAAGAGGTTTACCGCCACCAGGGATTCATGAGTGAAGATGCCATTGTGGAACAGTTAACCCGCATGGGGGTTGAAAAACCCGCCCTTTAGATTGACAAGGAGCGTATGATGCTTGATTCCCTTTTTCTGACCGTGAACCAGTGGATGACCGGCGGCCTCGTGGTCGCTGCAGTGGGATCCTTTATGTGGGGCATGATCAGTGTGCTGTTCAGCCCCTGTCATTTGGCCTCCATCCCGTTGATCGTAGGATACGTGGGGGGCCAGGAAAAAATGGTCCACCCCCGCCAGGCCGGCATCTATTCAGCGCTTTTCACTTTCGGCCTGTTTATCACCATTGCGCTTATCGGCATCATCTGCGCCCTGCTGGGCCGGATGCTGGGGGATGTGGGAAACTTTTGGCAGATTCTGGTGGGTGCCATTCTGGTATGGGTGGCTCTGGGTATGCTCGGGGTTGAAAAATGTTCCTTGTCAGGGGGTCCTATGCACCGCCTGAAACTCAAAGGCATGACCGGGGCCTTTGTGCTGGGGCTGGCCTACGGGGTGTTGTCCGGCTCCTGCACCTTCGGGTTCATCGCCCCTATTCTGGCATTGATCACCATCCAGGAAAAAGTGATGACCGGCATCACCCTCATCATCCTGTTCGGTATCGGCCACTGCCTGCCCATCGTGATTGCCGGCAGCTCCACCGCCCTGGTGAAAAAACTGCTGGAAAGCAGCGCATGGAGCGGGGCCGGCATGTGGTTTCGAAAACTGGCCGGTGCCACCATCATGCTGCTGGGTCTGTACTTCATTGCCAATCCTTTTTTCCCGGCCCTGCAGGCGGTATAAACCAAGGAGTCCAACCCCATGACAGTATCTTCACGTACCGGACAACATTTCACAGACACTTTCCGTCAGGCGGTTTTCATCATACTGATGGCCATGGCTCTTGGTACGGCTGTCAACCTCATCCGGCCGGATGGGATTCCTTTTGTCGCGTCCTGGTCCATGGCGGACAAACTGGTTACAGAAGAGGGTGACACCCTGTCCATTCCGCTGGAAGACGCAGCGGTTCTGTTTGCAGACAATGCAGCGGTTTTCCTGGATGCACGGACACCTGCCGAGTATGAAAAGGGACACATCCTGGGCGCCGTCAACCTGCCCTGGCATGAGGTGGACAACTATTTTGAAACCGTCATCATGACCCTGGACCCGGAAGCCATGTTCATCACCTACTGCGACGGGGAAGCCTGTTCGCTGAGCCATGACCTGGCACTGTTTCTCAAGGACCTGGGGTTCACCCGGGTCAAGGTGCTGGTCAACGGCTGGACCCTGTGGAAGGAACACGATCTGCCCGTAACCACCCCGTCATCCTGATCTTTCGGAGGTTCCATGCCCCAAAAAAACCAATCAAAAAATGTTGCACTCATTATAGGGTATCATTTTACCCGGCTGGTCATGGCGGGTGTGTTTATCTATGCCAGCATCGACAAAATCATCCACCCGGACCTGTTTGCCGAGGCGGTCTACAACTACCAGGTACTGCCGCGATACCTGGTGAACCTGACCGCCCTGATACT
Source organism: Desulfotignum sp. (assembly GCA_011390635.1). Taxonomy (GTDB): domain Bacteria; phylum Desulfobacterota; class Desulfobacteria; order Desulfobacterales; family Desulfobacteraceae; genus Desulfotignum. The sequence goes on from JAABSA010000042.1 coordinate 17,810, forward strand.
ACCCTGGCTGGAACTGACACTGGGTACCTGTCTGCTGATCAACCGGTGGATGGCCGGGGCATCCGCCCTGGCAGCCATGTTGATGGCGTTGTTTGTGGGGATGACCGTATTCAACCTGGCCCGGGGCCTGGATATCAGCTGCGGGTGTTTTTCCGCAGCACCGGATGATGATCCCATCACAGCGCTGACCCTGGTGCGGGACATGTTGTTTCTGATCTTCTCTTTGACGCTGGCCGGGCTGGTGTTCATTAAAAATGCCCGCCGCCGTTCACCTGGTTCCCCCATGCGCTGACAGACCATCCTGGGATACCCGCACTATACTTGCTCCACACATACCTGAATATTTTATGCCGTCAAACCGGGGAATGATCATGCTGCAACTTTGTATCCGAAAAAAAAAGGAGCTGTTTCCATGAAAAAACGTATCATTATGATTGCCGCCATCCTGGTGATGGCCATTCCCTTTGCAGCCCATGCCGAAGAATTGTCTCTGGAATCCTATATTTCCGGGTTTGACTACAAGGCCCGCAAAGAGATGAAAATCGACAGTGAATCTCTGGTCAGCGGGCTGGAACAGGGGCTTATCCAGCTGATCGATATCCGGTTCAAAGAGGAAACCGCTGCCTGGCGCATGGGGTTTGGCAGCCATATCCCGCTCAATGAACTGCCCTCCCGCCAGGACGAAATAAACAAAGACAAGATCATCGTGACCGCCTGCCCCCACAAAGACCGGGCCATTCTGGCCATGGCATATCTGAGGACCAAAGGCTACAATTCAAAGTACCTGGTGGACGGGCTTCTGGGTCTTGCTGTATTTCTGCGGGGAGACACGGCCAGATATTTTATGGAAATCATGGATTCACAACAGGACTAATGATGGCAATGGATCAATCATTTACATACCTGGTTCTGGAAATATTCAAAAAATGCGTCGGCCGGTCCGGATGCGAAGTATGCCGGGAACACATGGAAGAAGACTGCCTGTTTTTTCCTGAAATGTACCGCCTCCACGGCCTGGCAGAAGAAACCGGCACGCCCCCGGATGAAAAGGCCCTGGCATCCCTGGTGGACCTGTGCACCCTGTGCGGGCTGTGCCCGTGCCAGGATATCCGGATGCTGGTGCTCAAAGCCAAAGCTGCCCAGGCAGAAAACAAAAAACCGCCGCTGTCAGCAAGGCTTTTGTCTGATGCCCAGCAGGCCGGCCGGTTGGGAACGGCATTTTCCGCTGTGATCAATCCCTTGAACCGGCTGAAACCTGTCTCAGCAATGGCAAAAAAAATCCTGGATATCCATCCTGAAAGATCCTTGCCCGCCTTTCCTGGAGAAAGCTTTTTTGTGTGGGCCCAAAAAAAGGGGTTGACCGCGCCTGTGAAAAACCCCAGCCGGGATGGCTCCAAGGTCGCCTATTTTGCCGGATGCAGTGCCGGGTATCTGTTTTCTGGGGTGGCAAAAGCAGCTGTGGGCCTGCTGAAACAAAACGGGATTCAGGTGTTTATCCCTTCTCAGCACTGCTGCAGCATGCCCCTTATCATGGAAGGAAACCGGCAGGCAGCTAAAAAACGGATCCAGGCCAACCTGGAAACCCTTGGTGCCTGTGTTCAGGACGGATACGACATTGTCTGCTCCTGTCCCACCTGCGGGTATTTTTTCAAAAAGCTGCTGAAAGAAACCGCGTATTATTCAGAAGCGTTTCAACACCGGGCCGATGCCGGCGGCAACAGGATGCAGGTACCGACAGGATCCAGGGATAAAAAATTCACCTTCGTGCCCATGGGCATTTACAAAACCTTTTTAAAAGATGACGGATATTTTTCCAGCATCGATCCGCTGCAGCGCATTGATTTGTCCATGAACGTCCAGGATCTGGGAGAATACCTGCTGGCCCGTCACAAAACCGGACAGCTCTCCATTTCCCTGAAGGAACCGGGCCGGCCCCTGGCCTATTTTGCCCCCTGCCACCAGCGGGAACAAAACATCGGACATCCCTATGTGGAGATGATCCAGTCTTTGCCCGGCACCGACATCATCCCTGTGGGCGGGGAGATGCTTTGCTGCGGCATGGGGGGCCATCTGGGATTTAAAACCGATTTTCATGACCATTCCCTTGCCATCGGCGGCCCCATGTTTGACCGACTGGCCGCCGCATCCGGCCGGACCATTATCACCGACTGCCTGTCCTGCCGCATGCAGCTGCAGCATGTGTTTTCCCGGCAGGTGTTTCATCCGCTCGAACTGCTGACCGCCGTCTGAGTTGACAGACACTGGCGGCTGTTACCTCAGCATCCGTTTTCCTCCCATCCACAACAGGAACTGAAATATCACAGCCAGCACCGGCATTTCAATGAGCGGTCCGACCACCAGGGCCAGGGGAACCAGCGGTTCATCAGGGAAGGCCACCAGGGCGATGGGAGAATTCCGGGCCAGTGTTGTAAACCCCGATGACACAAAATTTTCATGGCTGGTCTTAAGTCATCTGCTGACAAAAAAGGCAAGCAACAGATGAATTACCAAAACGATTTGCCATGGCTCTGCAAAATAAAAAGATTGATTTTCCATTGAATCATGCATAGAATATACTGACACAATGTGGTATAAAAAAATAATTGAGGTACTATGAAATTGAGGAGCCAACCTTACCCCACGGAAACAATTACAGGAGAGCCTATGCAGCCCATTGAGCTGGACCGTTCCGCCCAGAACTTTATCGACCAGGTGGAAGATCTGAGCCATTCCCATCTGAGCCGGTGCTGGCACTGCCTGACCTGCAGCGGGGGATGCCCGTTCAGCGAAGATATGGATTACATGCCCAACACGATCATCCGAATGATCCAGTTCGGGCTCAAAGAAAAAGCGTTGTCCTGCTCCACCATCTGGCTGTGCGTAGGATGCAATACCTGCTCCATGGAATGCCCCAACGGGGTGGATGTGGCCGCGGTTATGGACGGACTCCGGCAGATGGCTATTCAGGAAAAAATTCCGGTGGCTGAACCCGGGATACTTTCCTTTCACAATGCGGTCATCGACTCCATTGCCCGGTACGGCAGGACCCATAAGCTGGAGATCATGATGCGGTATAAACTGGCCAGGAAAGATCTGTTTTCCGATATCGACCTGGGGCTGAAAATGATGTCCCGGCGCAAACTGGACCTGATGCCCTCCAAGGTCAGAGACAGGGAAAGCATCCGCAACATTTTTAAACAGAATCAGACAGGCAGGTAATACCATGACACTTGTTTCCCAGACCCACCTGAGCTATTTTCCCGGATGCTCCCTGGCCACCACGGCCAAGGAAAACAACGCATCTTTGCACACATTTGTCGACCATTTCGGCGTCACCCTCACCGAGGTGGATGACTGGAACTGCTGCGGCTCATCCTCCACCCACAGCGTGAACTCGGAACTGGCGTTTTCCCTGGCAGCCCGCAACCTGTTCCAGGCACCGCCGGACAAACCCATGCTCATCGCCTGTCCCGGGTGTTTTCTGCGGCTCAAGCATGCCCAGAAGGAACTGGCCGGTTCAAAGGAGCGCCAGGAAACCTGTGAACAGCAGTTCAACCGTCCCTACAACCCGGATCTCAAACTGGTGCATTTTTTCGAACTGCTGGCGGATATGAGCAAAGAAGGGATTTTCAAAGAGCTGGGCGGACGGCTCAAGGGGTTGAAAATCGCTCCCTATTACGGCTGCATGCTGGCCAGGCCTCCCCATATGAACAAGGAAAAAAACCATCACGGCCTGATCGAAAAAACCATGGCAGCTTTAGGGGCGGAGTCGGTCTACTGGCCGTTCATCTCCCGGTGCTGCGGCACGTTTTTGTCAGTCAGCCGGCCGAAAATTGCGGAAAAACAGGTGAACCGCATCATGCAGGGTGCCATTGCCACCGGGGCGGAATGCATTGTAACCGCCTGTGCCATGTGCCATTTGAACCTGGAGATCCGGTGCCTGCCGGAAAACCGGATTCCCATCTTTCATTTTTCAGAGCTGCTGTCTTTGGCCCTGGAAGGCAAATTTTCCAGATCCTGGCTTAAGCGCCATCTGATCGATCCGGCCCCGCTGCTGGAAGAAAAGCAGCTGATAAACGATCTTGTACCGGCGGGAAAATAAAATATCATCAGACCGGAAATTCCCTGAGGATTTCATGGGTGCCTTTGTGCATCTCATACCAGAACTCAAACGCAGCCTGGTGTTTGTCTTTGTCAAACAGGTCCAGCCAGTGGTCCAGGTCCGGATCTTCTATTTTGTCCACCGTTTTTTTGTTTTTCAAAAAAATATGAACCATATCGATATTCCGTTCCGATTCCCAGAATACAGAGGCATTCCGGCTGGTGATGCGGCCGGCGGTCAGGCGTATGGCGGTCAGAAACCGGTCTTTCAACCCGTAGATTTTTTCAATGATGTCGGGCATCAGGTCTTCGGCCCAGGCCCGGTGAAACCGGCACAACCCGATATTGTCCAGCATCAGTTCCTGAATCATGCGACGGGCGTTTTCTTTGCCCAGGGCCCGGGGTGCCATGAAACTGCTGCCATAGTGCATATAGTATTTTCCCATGATGGCCATGGGGGCCAGAACTCCCGGGGTCCAGTACTGATTGGGAACCATCCAGCCCTGGCGGGCAAATGCATTGTGAACAAAACGGTCCATGACGGGTTTGCCTTTTTCTTTTGCCAGGCCCCGGGCCAGTTTTCTGGCCCCTTTTTTCAGGGGGATCTTCCCTTCCGACCGGACCATTTCATCCAGCAGAAGCACACCGAGTTCCGCATTGTGCAGGGAATCTTCAACCACATCAAAGTCCTGGAAGTTCCATTTCGGTTTCATGGCCACACCGATGTGGTCAGGATCCAGCAGTTTCTCATCCAGGCAGTCCATGAGCCAGGCCAGGATTCCGCCCGCCGCAATGGCATCAAACCCCAGCATATCCGCATGACCGGCAAGCTTTTCTGCGGCCCGCTGATCAAAGATGCCGCACAACGGCCCCATGGCCTGGTAGGGTTCATAGTCTTTCTTAAAGGACCCGTTCATTTTCTTGCACACGGCGGCACAGGGTTCGCCGCAGGTTTTCTGCTGTTTTTTCTGGATCGTCTCCTCATTGAACTGTTTCAGGTAATGGTCGAGAATGAACCGCTGATGCAGTTCTTTTCGCTGACGGTCACTCCAGTAAAGGGTGCGGTAGTTGAATGCCAGGATATTGCCGGACATGGTGGCATAGTTCACCCCGAAGGTGCCGCCGGTTTCCACAGCGGGATCATACCGGTATTTGGTGGTGGCCTCGATATCCTTGGCTGCCATGCGCTGGTTGTATTTGTCTTCGAACCATTGATCTGCCACGGACCGTTCACGAAAATCCTCATCCACATAGGTGCCGCCGTAGATGACCCCGACAATGCCGTGCTCCTGGAAAAGTTTGGAACCGAACCCGCCCCGGCCGGCCCAGGTATCCACCGGGGTCAGCTTTCTCTTGCGGACCGGGGCCGAGGCGATGGCCCCGAAATCGGTATACCGGGAGGCCGGACCTGTTGCCAGGACCCTGGGATCGGTTTCATACCGGCCGGAAAACCGTGTCATGGCCTCCTCCATCACGGCATAGACCCCGCCCCTGCCCTTTTCCCAGATCTTGCCGGGTGATACCGGCACCAGTTCCACATCGATCTCTTCTCCGTGATTCCGGTTGAGATACAGCAGGGACGGCCGGTCGGCTTTGCCCAGGATCACCAGCTGATTGATCCCCAGGTTGTCGAACACCAGGGCGGCCCCGCCCATGGATGACACATAGAACCCATGCCAGCAGGGAGATTTGCCGCAGAAGATCATCCGGTTCGATCCCGGGAAAATGGAACCGGCAAAAAGGCCGCCGCCGATGGTCAGGCTGTTGTGTTTAAAACTCATGTGAATGCCCAGGTCCACCGGTCCAAAAAAATCCCCCACCGGGTACCGTTTGAGACGGTAGAATCCGCTGGCTGCATCCAGCATCAATACTTTCAAAGAAACGGGTTTTGCTGTCATGTTTTTTTTCCTTTCTGGCTCCTGGTTCCTCTTTTCAGCCTGAAAACCAGTGCTGGGTCCGTTTACAGAACCCCACCAGCATCAGCATCAACGGCACCTCTATCAATACCCCCACCACGGTTGCCAGGGCCGCGCCCGATGACAGCCCGAAAAGCATGACAGATGTGGCAATGGCGACCTCAAAATGGTTGGAGGCACCGATCATGGCCGCCGGGGCCGCATCTGCATAATTGAATTTCATGAACACGGCCCCGGCATAACCGATGGCAAAGATCAGGATGGTCTGGATAAACAGCGGAACAGCAATCCACAGGATGGTCAAAGGATTGGCCGTGATGACATCCCCCTTGAAGCTGAACAAAAGTACCAGGGTCACCAGCAGAGCGGTGATGGTCACCGGGGTCAGGACCCCTAAAAATTTTTCCTGGAACCATTCTTCGCCTTTGGCCTTGATAATCCATATTCGGGAAAAATAGCCGGCCACCAGGGGCAAAGCCACATAGATCCCCACGGACAGCAGCAGGGCCTGCCAGGGAATGGGCAGCTTGCCAACGCCCAGCAGAAACCCGCCCAGAACCCCGTACAACACCAGCATGGTCAGGGAATTGACGGCCACCATCACCAGGGTCAACCCGTCATTGCCCCGGGACAGATATCCCCACACCAGAACCATGGCCGTACAAGGCGCGATGCCCAGCAGGATGCATCCGGCCAGATAGCTTCGCCACAGCGGGATCTGCAGCATTTTCACCCCTTCGTGTAGCACCACCACGCCGTCACCGTGAGTGGCTCCCACCGGCAGGTCAAGGCCAAAGGGAATTTTCACCAGATCCATGGCTTCAGCGCCGATAAATCCTTTGAATACAATCCCCAGAAAAAATACAGAGATGGCATACATGGTAAAGGGCTTGATGCACCAGTTGATGAACAGGGTCCAGAACACGGGTTTGCCGCTTTTTCCCGCCCGGATGACCGAGGCGAAATCGATCTTCACCATGATGGGGTACATCATGAAAAACAGGCAGACGGCAATGGGGATGGATACCACGGGTGCACCGTTTACGGTGATGGCCATGCCGTCCAGGGCCTTTGCCAGCCCGGGGGCAATTTTTCCCAGCAGGATGCCGCCGATGATGCACAACCCGACCCAGACCGTCAGGTACCGCTCAAAGATATTGGTCATTTTCCGATCATTGTCAACAGGGGAACTCATGGTTGATTTTCTCCTTTTTCAGTATCGTTCCATTTTTTAGGATTGAGGACAACCGTCCATTTTTGGGATTTATGACAACACATTGTCCGGCAGTTTTTCCACAAACGCCCGGATCTCATCTCTGACTTTCCGGTAGCAGTCCAGCTGGGCGTTTTCATCACCGCCCTTTTGGGCCAAATCCTTTGCCAGGGCCGGGGGATCTGCAAATCCCCGGTGGACTTTTTTGCCGGCAAAGGGAAAATAGGGGCAGGATTCTTTGGCATTGTCACACACCGTGATCACCACATCCATTTTTTCGTCCTGAAATTCGCTGACATGTTTGGATCGGTGGCCGGAAATATCCACACCAGCCTCCTTCATGACCGCCACGGCCTTAGGGTCCACGCCGTGGGTTTCAACGCCTGCAGAAAACACATCGATCACATCATCTTTGAGATGCCGGGTCCACCCTTCGGCCATCTGGCTTCGGCACGCATTTCCCGTGCACAGAAACAATATCTTCAATTTCTGATCACCCATCTGTTGTCTCCGTTTTTTGCACCGGGCAGCAGGCCTCTCCCCGCTGTTGCCGGCAAAGGTCTTCCTTTGACACCGCCATGATCCCGTCAAGAACCTCGAAATCCCCATGTATCTGATCGAACTGGCGCAGCCGGGGCAGCAGCCAGTCCAAAATGTTGTCCATTCCGTCACAGCTCTCATCCAGGGAAAAATAGACCCACCGGGATTCTTTCCGGCTTTTTAAAAGCCCGGCTGTGACCAGAATGGCCAGGTGGCGTGAGGCAGTGGCGCCCGAGACCTGTAAAAGTTCCGTGATCTGGCAGGCACACAGTTCTTCATACTGGGTCAGTGCCCCGAAAATCCTGAGCCGGTTTCGATCGGCCAGGGCCTTGAGTTTTAAAAGCGTCTTATCCATCTCATCTCTGGTTTGCCAACTGGCATATCTATATAATTAGCCAAACAACTAATTATATACTTACTTTTTTCAACGCGGTCAATACAAAATTGTGCCTGTGGCAAAAGTCCGGAAGTTGGCACAAATGAGCAAGTATGGGTTTGAATGGATCCTCTTTGGAGGAGCTACCTTGGATCAGCCATCAGAGTGACCTGAATTCACCACGTTCGAATAAACCCGTCTGCCTTTCTCCAGTGACAGAATTGACCCGATCAAGGTAAACTGGATGTTCAGCGCTTGCCTCATAATATATTCCGGCAGTCGTTACTTTTCCGGCCAAAAGCCATTTGGCCCGGTCGTTTTCAAATTGATTGAAAACATCGTCTGAATTTATGGAAATCGATTTAACAAAAGATACCGTGGTCATCATAGACCCCTCTTATTGATTCACTTCTAACATCATATCAATGCAATCAACCACAAACTAGTATTGATCTCAGGGTATGTCAATGAGATTGAGATCCCGGGAAAGATCTTGCCTATACACAACCGGTGTGCACCATCATACCCGCTTATTTCACACTGCCGATCCACAGTCCAAAACCGGTTAATGCCAGCCCGCCCAGATTGTTGACCAGGATGTTCATAATTGCCTGAAATCTCATGCCGGCCTGGCCGGCAGCGATGGTTTCCATGGAAAAAGCGGAAAAAGTTGTCAGCGCCCCTAAAAAACCGGTGATCAGCAACAGGCGCATCTCCGGGGTCAGCAGGCGCACCCGGTCCGACAGCCCGAACAAAAGTCCGATGAGAAAACACCCCGCCAGATTGACGGCCAGCGTGCCCCAGGGAAAGCGGGTGCCCCACAGGTTGATCGTCAAAAGGCTGATGCCGTAGCGGCTTGCCGCACCCAGGCTGCCGCCCAGCATGACCCAGAGCAGTTTTTCCATTTTTTATACGGCCCCTTTGCTTTTGTTACCGGTATGGTTTGTTTTATCATTATCAGTCCAGATGAAGCACCACGCAAACAGCGGTGAAAAAAGCCCGGACCGGGTCTCCCTGCTTTATACCGGAAATCCAGGGGCCTGTCGAGGATATCACCGCACAGATCTGCAGGGAACCTGACACAGTAACGATACATTCGGTATTGATTTTCCCCCGGGTGATCCGGGTGACAACTCCGTTGAACCGGTTTTCCGCACTGCATGCACAAGGGATATCTCCGCTTTGGAGCATCACCTGGGGAGCCTTAACCTCAGCGGTGACCCATTTGCCGAAAACCAGGCCAAGCCGTTTTACACTGTCATTGGTTATCACGGTGATGATGGGGTACCCGTCCAGGGTGATCATTTCGATCAGGGACTGAATATCCCCTTTTACAATGGCCGTGACTTTACAAAAAAAAGCGTTGCGGGCACTGGTTCTGCGGCCGGATTCCTTTTCCATGAACCGCTTGGCAACCGCCTGGATATCTGTTTCCGAAAAGGTGACATATGATGAGGTCAGGCTGGCGGAGGTGTGTCCCAAGATCATCTGTACGGCTGGTAACGGCAGATTCCCCTGCATCAATTCCACCCCTCTGGCCCTGCGGATGGCTTCCGGGCCGCCCATTTCCTTGGCAAACCCGCAGGCAGCGGCCCGTTCATAAAATTTACGGCGCACAAATCCGGGATCCAGATCAGGCATCCTTTTTGCTTTTTCTTTGAATCCCGGCGTGTGAATCAGTTCCTGGATTTCATTGCACAGGGCCTCGGAAAGATGGACTGTTCTTGGTTTCACACCGGTTTCAGGCCCGCTGGGGCCATAGGTCACCGCATGGTTCTTTACGTCGATGTCTGTAAAAGGGTTGACCGCCAGTACTTCTTTTAATTTTGCACCGGTATACCTAATCAAAAGAAACGTGATCAGAATGCGGCAGCGGGAAAACCTTATATCAGCCCGGGGTGAATCGGCTGCCCAATTCCGAAAGGACTGTTCCAGCTGATTCAACTGAGCCGTATCCAGGCATGGGTCTGTTCGGGCAATGGAGATGATCCGGCTGTGGTCTTTTTCGCCGGATGGTGAAACATCCTGATCCTGCAGGGGCTTCTTTGGGTCCACCATGGTGGTTTTCCATACGTTCAACGGGTTGCAGTCATTTATGGGATGATTCAATAAAATACTTGACCTCTCTTGTCAATGGTTGTTACTATCACGAATAAATTATTTTACGTAACTATAGATCCATATATTTACCGAAGGAATTGATATGTATTTTTCAACCGCAGGTATAGAAACGGCGATATGGGTACCGCCGCTGGTGGCATTTGTGGTGTCATTTTTCACCTCCATGGGCGGGATATCCGGTGCGTTTCTGCTGTTGCCGTTTCAGATGTCGGTTCTGGGCTACACCCATCCTTCGGTCAGTGCCACCAACCAGCTGTTCAATATTGTGGCCATTCCCAGCGGGGTATACCGCTACTGGCAGGAGGGCCGGATGGTATGGCCCCTGACCTGGATCGTCGTTGCAGGAACCCTGCCCGGCGTATTCATCGGTGCAGTTGTGCGGGTGGCCTGGCTGCCGGACCCCAGACTGTTCAAGCTGTTTGCCGCCGGGGTCCTGCTGTATATCGGGGTTAAACTGATGCGGGACATGCTGAACCAATCCGGCCGCAATAACAGTAAAGGCGACAGTGAAAAGCGATTTCAAACCCTGATGAAAACCTGGCGTTCCGATGGCACCACCGCGCGGCCCTCCACCGTGACCGAGTGCAATTTCCGCCGGCTGGGATTTTCGTTTTATGGTGAGACCTATGAGGTATCCTTTCCGGGCATCTTTTTTCTCAGTTTCATTGTGGGCATTGTCGGCGGGATTTACGGCATCGGCGGCGGTTCCATCATCGCCCCTTTTTTTGTCACTTTTTTCGGACTCCCGGTATATATCGTGGCAGGCGCGGCCCTGATGGGGACATTTGTCACCTCCATTGCCGGGGTCGCTTTTTACCAGGCCATTGCCCCGTTTTATCCCCACCTGTCCGTGGCCCCTGACTGGCTGCTGGGAATTTTATTCGGTGCCGGCGGCATGGCCGGCATGTACTTAGGTGCCCGGTGCCAGAAATTTGTCCCGGCCAGGGCCATCAAATGGATGCTGACCGGGATCATGATCCTGACAGCAGCCAAATATGTGCTTGAATTTTTTGGGTACCGCTGACAGATTTTTCAACAGGCCCGCGGATGGACACGGATCCTTTCCGGGTGTCAATCTGATACGCAGTACCATCCTGATGCCGCGGTCAGGGCTGTTTATGGATTTCAACGGTAATGTGTTCAAAATTGCCCACTTTTTTTACAAGGTTGTGGTAAAAGGAAGGGCCTTTGTCATCTGCGGAGGTCAGACTTAATATCAGGGAACGTTCGTTTTCCGATATCTGCCAGAGATGCAGGTCTTCAATGGATGTGGTGTCGGATTCGATCAATTCACGCAGCCGGGTGACCGTCTCAGACGTGTCTGATTTGTCCAAAAGCAGGCTGCTGGTCTGTTTCAGAAGACCGATGGCCCATCTTGCCACAACAATGGCCCCCAGGATCCCGACCAGGGGATCTGCCCAGGCCAGTCCGAAATATTTGGCCACCAGCAGGGCAAAAATGGCCAGAACACTGGTCAGGGCATCTGTAATGACGTGGAGATAGGCTGCCTTGAGGTTGTGGTCCTCATGACTGTGATGATGATGGGTGTGGTCTGCATTATAATCGTGTAAACGGTGCTGGTCGTGACCATGGCTGTGGTCCGAACCCCCGCGGCCCAGGATTACTGCGGAAACAATATTGACGATAAGGCCGATAACGGCAACGACAATGGCCTGGTCGAACATGATGTGGACCGGATTAATAAGCCGTTCAATGGATTCAAAGGCCATGGCGGCCGCTGCAATCAAAAGGAGAATGGCATTGGTGTATCCGCCGAGCACACCGACTTTCCCGGTACCGAAACAAAAAGACGGGTTGTCCATCTGTTTTCTGGCAAATATATAAGCGGCAAGGGTGATAAACAGGGCCACGGCATGGGTGCCCATGTGAATACCGTCGGACAGAAGTGCCATGGAGCCGCTGATAAGGCCGGCAATGATTTCTACGGCCATGGTGACCAGGGTTATGATAACGACAATCAGGGTAACGGTTTCATTTTTCCGGGAATCAGGGAGCAATTTTCGGGTACTGCAGTTATGTGTTTTCACGGTTAAAAACTTTCATTGATTTTTATCAGGGTTTGCGCAAAACATTCCGCCTGGGCCGAATCAAGGCTGCTGATGACGTCCTGGGCCAGCTTCAGGTGAAAGCAATGGTGTTCCTTGTGGATCTTGAGACCTTTCCTGGTCAAAACGATATTAAAGGCGCGTCTGTCATGCGGGTCTTTCCGGCGGTGGACATAGCCTGATTTTTCAAGACGGTCGATCATGACGGTGAGTGTCCCTGTGGTGATGCTCAGCTTTTCAGCCAAAGGTTTCATCCTGATGGTCCCGGCATGTCCCACGATCTCGATGGTATGGTTCTGCTGTGGAGACAGGCCCCGGTTTTTGGCTACACCATGTTCCCATGAAGACATTTTTTCATAAAACTGGATCATGGCTTCGCTTAATTCTTCCAATTGGTGACAGTTCATAGCGCTTCCTTACAAAAATGATTTGACCATCAAACTATAAAGACATTTGATTTGATTGTCAAACTATTATTTTTTTGGTACAAACCCGATAATACCAGATTTTCATATTTTCCATGACTGGTCTTGCGCCGGCTGCCGGCAAAAAAACCCGGGAGCTTCGGCTATTGAAAACAAAATAAAAATGGCCTATTATTTTGCCATGATTTTTCAGATCCAAACAGATGCGGCTGCCCGGCCGGCCCCCGGGGGAACCAGTTGAAACTGATCCTTCCCTATTTCAGGCAGTTCAAGGTCCAGATTCTGCTGGGCATGGTCTGCATGATCATT
>JAABSA010000043.1 GCA_011390635.1 Desulfotignum sp.
TCTTTTCCGAGGATCTGGAAGAAATTTTTGAACTCTGCGACCGGATCGCTGTGATGTTTGCCGGTGAGTTGATGGGAATTTTTGAGTCCAGTGATGAACGCCTCTGTGACATCGGCCTGATGATGGCCGGCTCCAGACGAATATGATTTTTTCAATCCCCTATTTTACAATGTTAAGATACTGTCCATGATGCATATCACTTCCAGCGACCGATACCAGATAACCAGGCTCCGCTCCTTTATGACCAATGTGTTTTCCATGGCAGCAGGTCTTGTGGTCATCAGCATGATTTTTCTCATTGCCGGGGTCAATCCCCTGTTTGCCATATCTGAAATATTTCAGGGATCATTCGGCTCTGTTTACGGGTTCAAGGAAACCGTCACCAAAGCCATCCCTCTGATTCTCATCGGTGCCGGTCTGACCCTGGCCTTCCGGGCAAAATTCTGGAACATCGGGGCCGAAGGACAGCTGCTCATGGGGGCGGTCTTTTCCACCTGGACCGGACTGACCTTTGGAAATGCCCTGCCCTCTGTTGTCATCATACCGTTGATGTTTGCTGCAGGTTTTTTAGGGGGTGCCCTGTGGGGCATTATTCCGGCCATACTGAAAATCAAATATGCCATCAACGAGGTCATCTCCACGTTGATGCTCAATTATATCTGCGCCCACATCCTGACCATGCTCATTGTGGGTCCCTGGAAAGGGGCCACCCGGTTCGGGTTCCCCGGCACCGACAACCTGCCGGATGCCGCCATCCTCAGTGTGATCCCGGGATCACGCATCCATTATGCCACCCTGGTTCTGGCCCTTGCCTGCGCCGCCATCCTCACCATTGTCATTTACCGGACCCGGTTCGGATATGAGGCCCGGGTGGTGGGGGAAAACCCCGAGGCCGGCAAATACGCAGGCATCAATTTTTTAAAAACCACCCTGATCCTCATGGCAATCTCCGGGGGACTGGCCGGACTGGCCGGTGTTGGGGAGGTGGCAGGCATCCACCACTATCTGGGATATCCGGCATCGGTTTCCTCGGGCTACGGATTCACCGCCATTATCGTGGCGTGGCTGGCCAAGCTCAATCCATTGTATGCCATTATATCGGGCATCTTTTTTGCCGGCATCCTGGTGGGCGGGGATGCCATCCAGATCTCCCTTGGACTGCCTGCTGCAACCGTGGATATTGTCAACGGCACCCTGCTGATCTTTCTCATCATGGGGGATTATTTTCTGCACAACAAAATAACCATTACCTTTACACACACATAGGCACCCATCCATGGAAGACATCATTATTTCAACGCTCCAGCGCACCATGGTGGCCGGCACCCCTCTGCTTCTGGCCACCACCGGAGAAATCATCTGTGAAAGAAGCGGTATCCTCAACCTGGGGGTGGAAGGGGTGATGGCCCTGGGGGCGGTTACCGCTTTCATCGTCACCATGACCACGGGATCTCCCTGGCTCGGGGTTCTGGCCGCCCTGGCCGCAGGCATGGTGATCTCCATCATCCATGCCTTTGCATCGGTGACCCTCCAGGCCAACCAGGTGGTTTCAGGCCTGGCCTTGACCATGCTTGGTATCGGGTTGTCCGGCATGGTGGGCAAACCCTATGTGGGAAAACCGTTAATCAGTAAAATGGATGACATCACCATTCCGGTATTATCGGATATCCCTTACATCGGCAAAGCGTTGTTCAGCCAGAGCCCGTTTTTCTTTCTGGCCATATTTCTGGCACTGGTATCCTGGTTTTTTCTCCAGAGAACCCGGCTGGGCATCCAGATCAGATCCACGGGAGAAAACCCGAAAGCCACGGAAACCCAGGGGGTGAATGTGTTTTTGATCCGGTACCTGTCGGTGATCATCGGCGGCGGGTTCTCCGCCCTGGCAGGGGCCCATCTGTCCATCTCCTATTCCAAGTCATGGATCGAAGGCATGACCGCAGGCCGGGGCTGGATCGCCATTGCCCTGACCATTTTTGCGTTATGGCATCCGGGCCGGGCCATCTGGGCCGCGTTTTTGTTCGGCGGCATTTTCGTGGTTCAGTACCTGATGCAGCCCCTGGGCATCTCTCCCAATTTTCTGGCCATGCTGCCCTATATTGCCACCCTGCTTATCCTGGTACTCATCAGCCTGAAAGATCCCAGGAAACTCAATGCCCCTGCCATGCTGGCCACCCCCTATAAAAGAGGGGAACGCTGATTATTTCTTTGACTTTTTCCTGATTTTTCCTGAAAATGACAATCAGGACCATCACACACAAAAAGGAGTACCCATGTCATCTCCCACCAATGCCATTGATGAAATTTCAAAAATATTTTTAACAACCACCCGGAAAACCCTTGAAACCGGCACCGGACAGGTGATCACATTTTCATCCACTATCCAGGACATCCCCCGGGTGTCCATGAAACCGGATGTGACCTCCTTTGTGCAGTTTGACGGTGACTACACCGGACTGGTTATTCTCAATTTTTCTGCTGAGGCTGCCTTTGAAATCTATAAAAAATACATGCTGACCATGGGCATGCCTGAAAATGAGCTGTCCGCCACCATAAGAGATTCAGAGGTCACCGACACCATTGGCGAAATCACCAACCAGCTCATGGGCCAGCTCATCAAGGAAGTGGAAGAAAAATTCAACCTCAATGCGGAATTCGGTCAGCCCAAGGCACTGACCCTCAATTCCGCCATCACCCTGCTGATCGATGCCCATTTTGCGGAAAACCGGCGGCTGTCATTTAAAATCAACAACTACAGCTTCCGCATTGAACTTGCCATGGAACATACCCAGTTTATCACCCTGGAAACAATAGAAACACAAACACCCCCGGTCAGGTAATACCCGTGACATGACACACCTGAAAAACGCCATAACCGTTCTGATAATATGTTTTGTCTTTTTGACAGGACTGCCGCCCGTTTCTTTTGCCATCTCCATACCGGATGAAAAAAAACTGGCCGACCAGTTCATGAAAATGATGCATGACGAAAAAGTCATTCTGGATGATCCTGCGGCCAACCATTTGATCAACACCGTGGGACAGCATATACTGACCCGGTTGCCGCCCCAGCCGTTCACCTACAGCTTTTATCTTGTCGATGACGACACCTTCAATGCCTTTGCCAGCCCGGGGGCCAATATTTTCATCCACAGGGGCCTTATCACCGCCCTTTCCACCACAGATGAACTGGCCGGCATCCTGGGCCATGAAATCGCCCATGCCGCCAGCCGGCATGTATCCGAGTCCATTGACCGGTCAAAGATTGTGAGCATCGGCAGCATGGCAGGGGTACTGGCCGGGGTGCTCATCGGATCAGCCGGAGGCGGGGATGCCGCCCAGGCCCTGACTGTGGGCTCCATGGCAGCCGGACAGTCCGCCATGCTGGCCTTTACCCGGGAAAATGAAACCGAAGCAGACCAGAAAGCATTTTCCATGCTCAAGCAGACCGCCTATTCCCCGGAAGGCCTGCTGGACAGCCTCAATAAAATGCGGGCTGCGGATTTCAGGGGGATTGAAGGCATCCCGGATTATTTCAAGACCCATCCCGGCACAGGCAGCCGCATTGCCCATCTGGCAGGACTGCTGTCCACGTATCTCCCGCCGGAGCACCCCATTCCCCGTCCTGAGACCTATGACTATGATATGGTGAAATACCGGCTTACGGGGTTATACGAAGACACAGGCAAAAGCATCCAAAAAATTGAAACACAGCTGTCCAGTGATATATCCGAATCTCACCGCAAGGCCTGCCATTATGGTCTGGGCCTTTTGTATGCAAGGGAAAACCGGCGGGAAAAAGCCATTTCTCATCTGCAAGAAGCCCTGTCTTTTGATCTGCTGGATCCTCTGGTATTGATGGAACTGGGACGTATATACACCATTGACGGCCAGCATGAAAAAGCGTTGGGTCTGCTCACCGGCATCCAGTCTGATCCCATACTGGGCACCATGGCCAGATATCATCTGGCCCAGGCCCAACTGGAGCTTGGAGATCTTTTGTCTGCCAGAAAAAATCTGAACCAGGTAACCGCCACGTCTCCCCGGACCTTTCCCAGGGCCTATTTTCATCTGGCCAACATCATGTCCAGAGAAAACAAGACAGCCCTGTCCCATTATTACCTGGGCGTATATTATGATATGATCAAGGATTGGAAAAATGCCGCTCGGCATCTGACAAAAGCACTGGATGAAGGGCTGGATGACACGGATATCAAACAAGCGGCACAAGAACGATTAAAGGGAATATCCGCGGACAAGCCGTCATCCTGACAGGCCGCCACCGGATCTGTCTTGTGCCTGGCCCGTCAGATGCTGTCTTCGGCCGGGTCAACGCACCCACAGGGGGTGGACATCGGTTTTGCAGCCAGGATTGCCTTTCCTGAGACTGCCCTGGCCCTGTTGGTATTTTAACTTGACATGGGGTTGGTTTATCAAGTATGACATAGGGCAATGAAGCACCGAATCAAAATATGGTTTCATTCCGGATCCAGTTCCGAGATCAGGGAAATCACCCTGCACAAGCTGCTGGTGGTTTTTTTTGTGGTGCTCGGCATGGGGACTGCAGGTGCTGTGGGCTGGATGGGGCATGACTACTACAGGCTGCGCAATCTTTCCTTTAACACCGATGCCCAGCAGCGGGTAATCATTTCCCAGTCAGGTGAAATCAAAAGTCAGCGCCGGCAGATACAGCAGTTTGCAAAAACCATTGAAGACCTCAAAGCCCGGGTGGATGACCTGGACACACTGGAAGACCGGGTGCGGCTCATAGCAGATATCAAAAAACCCGGCAATACTGGCGGGTTCATCGGCATCGGCGGTATTCCGGAAAACACCCTGGACCGGGATCTTCCCCTGGATGAAAAACACAACAGCCTGGTCCGGGAGATGCACCGCCAGGTAAACCAGACCGCTTTGACCGTCGAACAGCAGTTTCTGGACTTCGACCATTTGATCAAAGAGCTGGAAAAAAAGAAAAATCTGCTGGCATCCACCCCTTCCATCAAACCGGTTGACGGCTGGATCACCTCGGGTTTCGGTTACAGGGATTCCCCGTTCACAGGAGAGCGCGTCTTTCATTCAGGGCTGGATATTTCCAACAAACCCGGTACCGAGATCATAGCCACTGCCGACGGAAAAATTTCCTATGCCGCCAGAAAGGCGCTTTTGGGCAACCTGATCAACATCGACCATGGATACGGCAGGGTAACCCGGTACGGACACCTGGAAAAAATTCTTGTCAAGCCCGGCCAGCGGGTCAAACGGGGGGATATCATCGGCCTTATGGGCAATACGGGCCAGAGCACAGGTCCCCATCTGCATTATGAAGTACGCATCAACGGCGCCCCCATTGATCCGTTGAAATATATCCTGAACTAACGAACCCCGCATCCATTGCTGCATCGGCATGTACTCCAAAAACCAATCCCCCCTGAATTTTCAGGGGTATTTTTTTTTGTATTTTTAATTTAATTTTTTCAATTAATGCTTATATGTTACCATAAACGATAATACATCATGTTAAAGGGCAGGTAAAATATAGATGGTACTCAATTTTTTCACAAAGGTCTTTGGCTCCAGCAATGACCGGCAGCTAAAGAAGCTGGACCCGTTTGTGCAGCAGATCAATGTGCTTGAACCACAGATGCAGCAGCTGTCTGATAATGATATGGCACAAAAAACCGTGGCGTACAAAGAACGGGTAAGCAACGGCGAATCTCTGGATGATCTTTTGCCCGAAGCCTTTGCCCTGGTCAGGGAAGCATCGGTGCGCACCCTTGGGATGCGCCATTTTGACGTACAGCTTGTGGGCGGCATCGCCCTGCACCAGGGCATGATTGCTGAAATGAAAACCGGTGAGGGAAAAACCCTGATGTCCACCCTTCCCGCCTATTTGAACGCGTTGTCCGGCAAAGGGGTGCACATTGTCACAGTCAATGACTATCTGGCTGACAGGGATGCGGAATGGATGGACACCATTTACGGTTTTTTGGGAATGCGCACCGGCGTTATTCTCCATAACATGACGGACCAGGAGCGAAAACTGGCCTACAGCGCGGACATCACCTATGGTACCAACAACGAGTTCGGGTTTGATTATCTGCGGGACAACATGAAGTTCGACAAAAACAGCCTTGCCCAGGGCAGCCTGAACTTTGCCATTGTGGATGAAGTGGACTCCATTCTCATTGATGAGGCCAGAACCCCTTTGATCATTTCCGGTCCGGCGGAAAAATCCACCCATCTCTATACCCAGGTGAACACCATTCTGCCGGGGTTTCAAAAAGATGTGGACTATACCCTGGATGAGGAATCAAAGACCGCTTCTTTAACCGAAGCCGGTGTTGCCAAGGGTGAAAAACTGCTGCATGTGGACAATTTATACGACCCTGCCAATATTGAAATGCTTCACCACCTGAACCAGGCATTAAAAGCCCATACCCTGTTTAAACGCGACACCGACTATATTGTTAAAAACAACCAGGTAGTGATCGTGGATGAATTTACCGGCCGGCTCATGTCAGGGCGGCGGTACAGCGAGGGACTGCACCAGGCCCTGGAAGCCAAAGAAGGGGTAAAGATTGAAAATGAGAACCAGACCCTGGCCTCCATCACCTTCCAGAACTATTTTCGGATGTATGAAAAATTGTCCGGCATGACCGGTACTGCGGAAACAGAAGCCCCGGAATTTAAAAAAATATATGATCTGGACGTTCTGGTAATCCCCACCCATCAGCCCATGATCCGCAAGGATTTTGCAGACCTGATCTATAAGACAAAAAAAGAAAAATATGATGCCGCCATCAAAGAAATTATCCAGCTGCATAAAAAAGGCCAGCCCGTGCTGGTGGGAACCATTTCCATCGATGTGTCCGAAGATTTGAGCAGCACCCTCAAGAAAAAAGGGATCCCCCACAATGTGCTCAACGCAAAGCACCACAAGGAGGAAGCGGAGATCGTTGCCAATGCAGGCCAGAAAGGGGCGGTGACCATCTCCACCAACATGGCCGGCCGGGGTACTGATATCAAGCTGGGAGACGGGGTGGTGGAACTGGGGGGGCTGCATATTCTGGGCACCTCCCGCCATGAATCCCGGCGCATAGACAACCAGCTGCGCGGCCGGTCCGGCCGCCAGGGAGATCCGGGTTCCTCGAGGTTCTACCTGTCTCTGGAAGATGATCTGCTGCGCATATTCGGCGGAGAACGGATCCACTCGGTCATGGACAAACTGGGGATTGAAGAAGGGGAGCATATTGAACATCCCTTTATTTCCAAAGCCATTGAAAACGCCCAGTCCAAGGTGGAAGGCCACAACTTTGAAATCAGAAAGCATCTGCTGGAATTCGACGATGTCATGAACCAGCAGCGGGAGGTGATATACCGCCAGCGCCGCCAGGCACTCATGGAAGACAATCTCAAATCCGTTGTCATGGACATGGTGGAAGACAAGGCCTGGGAAGTTGTGAACAGTTTTGCCGTGGACAAAACGCCTGTGGCGGACTGGGACCTGCCGGGTCTTGAAAAAGCCGTGAAACAAAAATTCAATTTTGACCTGGACCTGACAGCAGATCCCGGATCCCATGACACACCCGACAGCCTGGCTGAATATGTTTTTGCCGAAGCAAAAGCGCAGTATGAACAAAAAGAAACCATGATCGGACCGGAACAGGCCCGGTCCCTGGAACGGTTTGTCATTCTCCAGACAGTGGACACCCGGTGGAAGGAACATCTTTTGTCCATGGATCATCTCAAAGAAGGCATCGGTCTGCGGGGGTATGCCCAGCAGGATCCGCTGCGGATCTATAAAAAAGAAGGGTTTGATATGTTCCATGACCTTATGGAGCGCATCAAGGATGAAATCGTGGACATTCTGTTCAAAATTCAGATTTCCATGTCTGTTCCGGCGGAAGAGCTGCTGCCCAGAGAAAAACAAAACCTGACTTTTTCCCATTCTGATGAAACCGCCATAAAAAAACCGGTGAAACGCTCCGCCACAAAGGTGAAACGCAATGATCCCTGCCCCTGCGGCAGCGGGAAAAAATACAAAAAATGCTGTATGGATTAGGAAAGACAGATGACATCCACTGATTCGAAGACAAAGGCGGTCATCTCCTCTGCAACCAAAAAGGAGCATCCGCCCAGGTATAAAGTTATCCTTCACAATGACGATTATACCACTATGGAATTTGTCGTGGAAATTCTTGTACATGTTTTTGGAAAATCACTTGAAAAAGCAACACAAATAATGCTTAATATACATAATAAGGGGAAAGCTGTCTGTGGTATCTACCCCAGAGAGATCGCGGAGACCAAAGTTGAAACAGTTCACCATCTATCAAGCAGCAGGGGTTTTCCTTTAAAAAGTACGATGGAAAAGGAGTAGGCAGATATGATTAGCAAAGAACTGAGCACAGCCTTGGGTTTTGCTGTAAGAGAAGCCAAAAAAAGGCGGCATGAATATGTATGCGTGGAACATGTTCTCTATGCGATCCTGAACCATGCAACCGGTTCTCAAACCATTGAAAAATGCGGGGGAAACCCTGAGCAGATAAAAAATGAACTGGAAAAATTCTTTGAAGAAAAACTGACAAAAATAGATTCCCAGGAAGAGTATGTTCTCCAGCAGACCATAGGATTCCAGCGCATGATCCAGCGGGCCATCAACCATGCCAGATCTGCGGAAAAAAGCGAGGTGAACCTGGGGGATATTCTGGCATCCATTTTCCAGGAGAAAGACTCCCATGCAGCGTTTTACCTGGAATCGGAAGGCATCACCCGCCTGGATGTGCTGCGCCATATTTCCCATGCCACGGCAACGGAAAACAAACCCAAGCAGCATCCGGATCCTGCCCAGAAAATGTTTAAAATGGATGACAGAAAGCAACAGCGCCAGAGAAAAAAAGACCCGCTGGAAATATTTACCACCGATCTTCTGGCCCGGGCGAATGCAAACAAAATCGACCCCCTCATCGGCCGGGAAGATGAAACCGACAGGGTGATGCAGATTTTGTGCCGGCGGCGCAAAAACAACCCCATCCTTGTGGGTGACCCGGGCGTGGGCAAGACCGCCATTGCCGAAGGCCTGGCCTTGAAAATCCACAACAAACAGGTGCCGGAGCTGCTCCAGAACAGTGAACTGTTTTCTCTGGACATGGGGGCCCTGCTGGCCGGCACCAAATACAGGGGTGATTTTGAACAGCGGCTCAAGGATGTCATCTCTGCTTTGGAAGAAAAGGCCAACGCGCTTCTGGTCATCGATGAAATCCACACGGTTGTCGGTGCCGGGGCCACCAGTTCCGGATCCATGGATGCCTCCAATATTTTGAAGCCCGCACTCTCATCGGGGGATCTCAAATGCATCGGCACCACCACCTATGAGGAATACAAAAACCATTTTGAAAAAGACCGGGCCTTTTCCCGGCGGTTTGAAAAAGTAGAAGTGTCCGAACCCAGTGTGGAAGAAACCCGGATGATTCTCATGGGGTTGCGGCCCTATTATGAAAAACACCACGGGCTGCATTACTCGGACCAGACCATTGAAGCGGCAGCCTACCTGTCCGACAAATACATCAATGACCGGTTTTTACCGGACAAAGCCATTGATGTCATCGATGAAACCGGGGCGTTTTTACGCCTCAAGGGCGCTGCCAACCGCAAAAATGTGACCCCCAAAGATATTGAAACCATTGTGGCCAAGATCGCCAAGGTCCCGATCACCTCTGTGACCTCCACAGACAAGGCCAATCTCGAATCTCTGCCAGACAGGCTGTATAAGGTGATATTCGGCCAGAATGATGCCATCAAAACCCTGACCACGGCCATCAAACGGTCCAGGGCGGGCCTGGCAGCACCGGACCGGCCCATCGGCTCTTTTCTGTTTTCAGGCCCCACGGGTGTGGGCAAGACAGAAGTTGCCAAACAGCTGGCCTGGAACATGGGCATAGAATTTTTGCGGTTCGACATGAGCGAATATATGGAAAAACACGCGGTCTCCCGACTCATTGGCGCCCCTCCGGGATATGTGGGGTTCGACCAGGGGGGTATCCTCACGGACGGCATCCGCAAAACCCCCCATTGCGTGCTTTTGCTGGATGAAATTGAAAAAGCCCATATGGACCTGTACAATATCCTGCTCCAGGTGATGGATTATGCCACCCTCACGGACAACACCGGCAAGGCTGCTGATTTCAGAAATGTTGTCATCATCATGACCTCCAATGCCGGGGCCAGGGAAATGAGCGCCAACAGCATCGGATTCGGTGCCCAGACCGACGAGGGGGATACCAGGGGCTTAAAAGCCGTGGAAAAAACCTTCAGCCCGGAATTCCGCAACCGCCTGGACGGCATTGTCCAGTTCAACCACCTGTCCCGTCCGGTCATGGAAATGATCGTGGATAAAAACATGGATGAACTCAAAAAGATGCTCAAAACCAAGGATATTTCGCTGACCTATTCCGCCAAAGTGCGGACCTGGCTGGCAAAAAAAGGATATGATCCCAAATTCGGGGCACGCCCCCTGGCCAGGGAGATCCAGACCAGCATCAAAGACAGGCTGACAGATGAAATCCTTTTCGGCAAACTGACAAAAGGCGGCAAAATTACCATCGGTCTGAAAAATGATGGGCTGACCTTTCATTTCAAGAGCTGAATGCCCCTGTTCCGACTGTCTCACCAGGTGGAATTCCCGCCGGCATGGCTGGCCCGGTCCGACGGCCTGCTGTGCATCGGCGGGGATCTTTCCTGCGAAAGACTGCTGCTGGCTTACCGAAACGGTATTTTTCCCTGGTTTTCAGAAAATGAACCCATATTGTGGTGGTCTCCGGATCCCCGGCTGGTACTGTTTCCATCACAGGTCACCATTTCCAGGAGTCTGCGCAAAAAAATCAAAAAAAACCAGTTTCAGATCACGGTGGACCAGGCGTTTGAACACACCATCAAGGCATGTGCAACACCCAGAAAAGAACCTGGTGAAGGTACCTGGCTGGTGGATGAAATGGTGGATGCCTATATTGCCCTGCACAGCAAAGGGTATGCCCACTCTGTGGAAACCTGGTACCAGGGCGAGCTTGTGGGAGGATTGTACGGCATCAGCCTGGGGTGCTCTTTTTTCGGAGAATCCATGTTCAGCCGCAAAAGCGATGCCTCGAAAATTGCCCTGGTGGCCCTTGCCCGTCACCTGGATACCCATGGATTTGATCTCATCGACTGCCAGGTGACCACGGACCACCTGTGCCAGATGGGGGCGGTTGAGATACCCCGGCACCAGTTTCTGGATATGCTGCACCGGTCCATACTCCGAAAACCCGCCCCCGATGTCTGGCAGCAGCGTTCCGGCCTGACCCTTACAATCTGACCCTTACAATCTGAGCCTTACCGTCTGAGCCTTACCGTCTGAGCCTTACCGTCTGAGCCATATACCCGTGGGGGTCGGTGTCTGCTGTTTGCGCATGTTTGCACCGTTTGACAGGGCGTAAGGCATGCCCCGCTAAACGGCAAAAACTCCGGTCCAGTGGGTCCTCAAACAGTTTGCCGTTCGTAACGCGGTCCATGCCAACGCCCTGTAGCAACCGGCTGCAAAATATTGCGCCAACAGCAGACACCGACCCCCACTAGCCCTTTAGGTTGCATCAACAGTGACTCTGGCGAGCAGATGCCCGACACCAACCCCTGCCAGCAAAGATATCATCCCGACAGAAAGTCACACGGATTTTTCGGACGATTTTTTGATCATTTTGATTTCAAACTATCTAACGTTCTGATAATATGGACAATGCATTCGGATCATTAAAAACTTCACTATTTCCTGCATCAAGATTCCTGAAAATGCGGTACGTGAGCCCCTGGTGGTGTTCTGTGAACGGACCGTCAGAGCCGGAGGGGGCCGGGTAAATATACGGGATGGTTCCCGGATAATGCAGGAGCGGTTATCGAACCGCCCGGGGAGGCTAATGGAACAAGGCCCACGCAGGATCTCGGGCCGGTCACAGAACACCACCAGGGGCGGCATCCCTGCCGGAAACGTTACCCCTGCCCGGATTACATACTGTGTGTGATCAAAATGCCCGCATCTGCAGTTTTTTTTCATACTGCTGTAACACCCGAAAGTTGTGTTTTCCTTGACAAAACGCTCTGGATCATCATAGTGTCTGTATATTATATTTTATGGGAGTCAACCATGCTGTTAAAGCTTTTTTTGTGCTTCACCCTTATCCCGGTGGTGGAACTGTACCTGCTCATCAAAGTGGGAACCCTCATCGGGGGATTTAATACGGTTCTGCTCGTGATCCTCACAGGATTTGCCGGTGCCTGGCTTGCCAAAATGGAAGGGATTCACACCATGCTCAAGGTCAGAATGAATCTCCAGCAGGGCATTATGCCGGCGGAAGAGCTGATGGATGCCTTGATCATTTTAATTGCCGGCATCGTGCTGATCACGCCGGGACTTATCACCGATCTCTTCGGTCTGATGATGCTGTGGCCGGTCACCAGGAACCTCTTTAAACGGTTTTTACGCAAAAAATTTGATGAGATGCAGACAAAAGGAAATATTGATATCACCCGGTACCCTTGATGCCCACAGGAGGTAATATGTTTTTTGAACTGATCCGAAAACGCAGAAGCATCCGCAGATTTACAAACAAGGCCGTTGAAAAGGAAAAAATAGACTCCTTGATTGAAGCAGCGCTGCGGTCGCCTTCCTCAAGGGATATTCGTCCCTGGCAATTTGTGGTGGTGGATCAGCCGGACCTGCTGAAAAAACTGGCCCTGGCAAAACCCCATGGATCATCGTTTTTACAAAATGCGCCACTGGGTATTGTTGTGTGCGCAGATGCCGCAGCCAGTGATGTCTGGGTGGAAGATGCCGCCATTGCATCCACTTTCATTCATTTGGCAGCCCGGGATCTGGGCCTTGGCTCCTGCTGGATACAGATCCGCAAACGGGACCATTCCGACTCCAAAACGGCAGAAGCCTGCGTGAAAGAGGTGCTGGACATACCTGATACCATGTGTGTTGCATCCATTATCGCCATAGGGTATCCAGATGAAATCAAACAGGGACATGCAGCAGACACCCTGGCATATGACAAGGTTTTTTTCAACCAGTACAGCCCTTTGAAATAAATGGATGTAAAAACCAAAATCCTCGGGATGATCCAGAAACGGGAAAGCACGATCCCATCCCTCAGTACGGTCATGGACAACCTCATCAGCATTTCCAGGGATGACAAGACCACCACAGAGGAGCTTGCCGGGGTCATTTCCCATGATACGGCAATGACAGACAAATTGGTGGCACTGGCCAATTCGATCTATTATGCCCAGAAAAACAGGGTGGAAACCATGAAACGGGCCGTTTCCGTCATCGGTTTTGATGAAACCATCGGCATCGCACTGGCCATCGGGATACTGACGGAAATCACCGGCAAAACAAAGCTGCCTCTGGACATGAAAGCCTTGTGGATACACAGCATCGGTGTGGCCACCGCAGCAAAAGTCCTGGCCATGAGAACCAACCCCGGCATTGCCAGTAAAATTTTTATCCCCGCGTTTCTCCATGACATGGGGAAAATTGTTTTTGCCCTGTATTTTACACCTGACTATTACAAGGTCCGGCAGTTTGCCCTGGAGAACAAAAAACCCCTCTACCTGGTTGAAACCGGGTTGATGAAGGTGGACCATGCCGTTTTAACAGGATTGTTGATGAAACGGTGGAATTTTCCAAAGTCCATCATGCTGCCCTGTCGGTTTCACCATTCACCGGAATCGTCACCCGTCCAGTTCAGGTACCAGTCTCTGATCATCAATCTGGCGGACTATTTGACCCAGAAAGCCGGCATCGGCTACAGTGGGAACCCGGTTCCTGTCACCATAAAAAATTCCCCAAAAAAAATCGGGCTCAATGAATCCGTACTCAGGCTGACCATTGACCAGCTCAAACGCAAAGAGCCGGCAATAAAAGAGTTCTATGGTATCACCACACAGCAGGCTCCCCTCCAGGGAGATACCGGGTAACCCGATCCCCTTTGTCACCCGACTCCGTTCGGTTGATTGATGCCTGGCCTTCTGTTACAGTCTTGCAGCCGGCCTTCAGATATCCTTGACATACCGTTCCCCGGTAGATTCTCTGGCAGCTTTCTCAAACTGCTCCAGGCTTTGTTCCAATGCCGCCGTTTCCAGGGTGCCGGTCATGAACACCCCGTCTTCTCCCATGTTTTCAAAGGCCGCGACAACATCCATGACCGTCAGACATTCAATGTCCAGAGCAGGTGTATAGCCTGGTTCCGGAGCGCTTACCTGAAAAAGAATGCGGGCATGCACCAGTTTTTCCATAAATGTTTCCACCATATTCACAGACAGGTTCAGGTGCGCTGCAACCTGGGAAGGGGTTACCGGTGCTTTTTTCCGGGCAAACCGTTTCACACAGAAGGCCACGGTCCTGAGAATGATCAGCTTTTTCATCCGGGTACTGATCTGGTCATATTCCGGATCATCTGTTTGCAGAAGATCAACATTTTTCCACACAAATGAGATCTCAGCCCCCAGCAGGGCAATGGTCCAGGAACCCTGCAGCCAGATTAAAAACAGGGGCAGGGCGGCAAAACTGCCGTAAATGGCATTGTAGGCCGATATCCCCACCAAAAATTTCACATATGCCATCTGGGCCAGCTGAAAAATGGTCCCTGCAATGATACCGCCTGCCAGGGCGGACCGGACATCCACCTTTTTATTGGGCACAAACAGATAAAAAAAGGTGAATAACAGCCAGACGGGAACAAAGGGGAATATATTGAATCCAAAGGAAATCAGGTGGTTCAGGGTTGCAGGAAGATTCAGCATCCCCATGAATTTTTCAATGTAGGCAGTGATAAAAAATGTGGCACTGCCCGAAAAAATCACCAGCAGTCCTGCTGCCAGGGCAATGGTGATATAGTCTGTGATTTTCCGGATAATGGAACGGTTGGCACTGACCCGCCATATTCTGTTGAATGCGGCTTCCATTTGGCCCATGAGTTTGACCAGAGAATATACCAGAAAAATAATGCCCAGCACCGCCATCAATCCGCCTTTGGTTCGTTCCAGCAGGTTGTGGGAAAATGACAGCACCGTCTGGATGACCTCTTCCTGGCTGGCAAACAATTCCAGCAACTTGTTTTCAAGAAACTTCTGAAATCCAAACCCCTTGGCAATACCGAATGCCATGGCCATGACCGGCACAATGGACAGCAATGTATACAAGGTTAAAGCAGATGCCTGAAGCCCGCACCGGTCCCGGACAAACTCTTTGGAGGCAATCTTTACGATCCGGATGCCATTATGCCCTTTTTTTTTCAGCTGTTTTGCAATATTTGTTATAACATCCATAGGATATGGTCACCTTTTTTGAGAAAACCACTCTTCAAGGCGGAGCAGGCCATCTTTGGTGGAAATTTCGGGGTGGTATCCCAGTTCTGTTTTTGCCCGGGTGATGTCAAACCAATGGGAAGTGGCCAGTTCTCTGGCCACAAACCGGGTCATGGGCGGTTCTTTTTCGATACCGAACAGGTTGTAGAAAAACTCAAAAAACCACCCGGCTGCATAGGCAGCCTTCGGGGAAACACGTCCTGTGACCGGCGGTAAACCGGCGACTTTCAAAAATGCATTGGCCATTGCCCATTTGGACACGGGTTCATCCTGGCTGATAAAATAGATCCTGCCGGACAGGGCCGGATTCTCTTTTAATTTTTGTGCGGCCAGAATATGGGCGGACGCAGCATTGTCCACATAAATGGTATCCACCAGATCATCTGTCGGCCCCACAACTTTCAGCCGGGCTGCCCGCTTGATGATTCGGGGAAACAGGTGGTTGTCTCCGGGTCCCCAGATCAGGTGGGGCCGCAGAATAATGGCCGAAAGCCCCTGATCCGCGGCCTGGCGCACCAGTTTTTCCGCCATGGCTTTGGTTTCAGGATAGGGGGCCAGATAGGTATCCGGATAGGGAACAGACTCATCCACATTTTCCATGTCGGCATCATCAAACACAACACTGGGAGAACTGGTGTAAACCAGCTGTTTTCCTCCCCAGAATCTGCAGGCTTCTATTACATGGCGCGTCCCTGTAACATTCGCTGTAAAATAGGCATCATAAGGCCCCCATGCCCCCGGCATTGCCGCCACATGAAACACCGTGTCCACAGACTGCACCGCCGCCATGACGGCAGGGCCATCCGCCAGATCTCCCTGGATCTGGTGTACCCCCATCTGCTCCAGGGCCTGATACCTGCGCCGGGAAAAAGAGGTGACACAGATGTTGTGCGCCAGAAGCTGTGTCACAATCGCCTTTCCAAGAAACCCGCCGCCACCGGTAACCAATACATTTTTCATATAACCCAACCCATTTTTGTACATGCTTTGTTGTGCCTGAATTTTGCAATAATATGCTTGACAAGGCAGCTGTTTTACAGTAGAAAAGACAAACTTTTGCTGAGCGGGAATAACTCAGTGGTAGAGTGCGACCTTGCCAAGGTCGAAGTCGCGGGTTCAAATCCCGTTTCCCGCTCCACTTTTTTTGCCCGTCTCATTTTTTGTTTTTGTGCCTTCCTCCCCTTTTTTCAGCTCCCTTTTTCAGCCCCTCTTTTTCATTTGTGTTTTTTAGACGTCAAGTACCTGGCCCATCTCTTTTTCCACAGCCAGTTCAAAAACAGCTGATGCCACAGTCAGATCAAATAACGCCATGCCCACGGATTTAAAAAAATAGGTTTTATTCCGGGTTTCTACGGGGTGCCGGGTAACAGGTGCAAAAGGCTGGATACTGTCTTTGTCCACCACCCGGTTTTTGAGGGGAATGCAGATATCTCCGGATTCTTCGGCCGCAAAAGGGGTGTCCACATACACGGCATCTGCCCCGGCAATGACCGCATCGGGAAACTCTTTCATCTTCGGGGTGAAAGAGCCGATGGAAATAAAGGTTTTGCCTTTTATCTCTTCCAATGATGCATCAAATACCGGTGTGGGGCTTGTGGTGGCAGCAATCACCACCTGGGAGGCATCCACCAGCTGCCCGACGGTGTCAGCAACCCTGCAGGTAACATGGGGATATGCTTTTTCAAGTGTCCGGACCATGGTTCTTGCGGCTGCCTGGTCAAGATCCGCCACCCACAGGGTCGTAATCTTCCGGTTGAACAACAGGTATTGTGCCTGGCTCAAACCCTGGACCCCTGCCCCGATAATGCCGGCGGTTTCAACGGTTTCAGATGTCAGGTGTGCCACGGCCAGACCGCCCACCGCACCGGTTCTTCGGGCGGTCAGGGCAGCTCCGTCCATGATGGCAAGGGGTTGGCCCGTGTGATTGTCCGCCAGCACAAGGATACCGTTCACCACAGGGAGACCGGATGCGGCCGCCCCGGGAAAAACAGACACCAGTTTGGTGGCAAAGTATTTGCCGCTGAAGCAGGGCATCAGCAACAGGGCGTTTTTGTCGCGGGGCACATGCATTCTGTCGGGCATGTAAAAGGCATTGTCCAGCATCAGGGCGTAGGCATGGCCCACAGCCTTTTGCATATCAGCCAGGGGAATCTTTTCAATGGTGTGTTTGTTGAAAAAACGCATAAAATCCTCTTTCATTACGGTGCATCAATAAGAATGGGGTTGCAATTTTCATTTTCTTACCATATGAATGCGCAAAATGCCATACACAATGGCCATGAAAAAAAGGGGATGGTTTGCAAAAAAAAGAAAAAGTGTTGTGTATTCACCAGGACCGGCTGCCTGAAAAATGGATGGCACAGACAGCGGTCATACCCATGGACCTGGAAGACTTTGTAAAGACCTGCACCAGGGCGGGGTATGATTTTGTGCCAAGAGACGATGCGGAAAACAACCCCGCACTGCAGCAGGTAATTCCC
This sequence comes from Desulfotignum sp., assembly GCA_011390635.1. GTDB lineage: Bacteria > Desulfobacterota > Desulfobacteria > Desulfobacterales > Desulfobacteraceae > Desulfotignum. The sequence goes on from JAABSA010000043.1 coordinate 17,880, forward strand.
TATATTGTTTTGCAGACACAGGATCTGGGCCTAACCGCCGTATACAAGCGCCAGGGAAGTGAAAAACGGCTCCATGATCTGTGGTCCCTGGGTATCGGCGGCCACATCAATCCCTCGGACAGCACAGATTCAGGCAGCTCTTTCCAGGATATCCTGGTTGCAGGCATGACCAGAGAACTGGATGAAGAGCTGGAAAAACGCCCGGACAAAGGACTGCCGATCTTTTGCGGCATCATCAATGAAAACATCACAGATGTGGGCCGTGTGCATCTGGGGGCGGTATTCCGGATACGTACCCCCACCCCCGGTTCGTATATGCCCGGTCCGGAACTGTCCGGGTTTCACTGGCAGGCAACCAGTGAACTGGAAACGCTGCACATGGAGTTGTGGTCCACCCTTGCCCTGGCCCTTATCAACAGCAGATAGGCTCTACGGCAGATGGGGGATCAACCGCTTTACCCTCACGCCCCAGGCGTTCAAAGCGTTTCATCATCCATATGATGCAGCAGGTGCATCACCACAGAATCTTTTTTTTTAAGCACTTTGGATCCCCTGGTGATCTTGCACAGACTGATACCGTATTTGCGCGCAATCTGGCGCTGGGGCATTCCCCGGTGCAGGTCTTTGAGCAGTTTCCAGCGCAAGGTGATATCATCCAGTTCAGCCGGGGTGAACAGGTCCTTGAAAAAACGCTCCAGCACATCAAGGTCCCTGATGGTTGATATGACATGCAGCAACTGCCGGTCAATGGCCATGAATTTTCCTTCCTACATGTCATTGCCCTGATTTTGCAGGGCTGTTTTTTCTGCAAAAGACTGCACCTGATAGGTGTACAGGTGGAGGGAATCTGTCTGCCAGGCATTGGGATCACACCCGGCTTTTATGCACAGATTGCGCAAAAAAGCATCTGGTGCAGGCAGCTGCTCCCACACCTGGGGCAAAAAAGTGGCCCGGCAATTGCCTTTTTCAACAATAACCCCATCTTCAAAGGGCGTAAGCTTATCCAGCATATCCCGGGTGTCTGTAAAACGCATTTTTTCGGGAGGGGTTAACAGGCTCACCTCAATGTCAATTTCCCGAAATTCGGCCGCATCCAGCGGTGCAAACCGCGAATCATGAAAGGCGGCATGGACGGCATTTTTCCGGACCCCTTCCAATACGCTGTGTTCGGGTTCAATATTGCCGATACATCCCCGGAGCTGTCCGTTTTTATGAAGGGTCACAAACACCCCTCTTTTTTCGGTGAGCAGGGTATCAGGGATATCAGACAGATCCGGCCCGGCCAATGTCTCTGCCTGGCCCAGTTTTTGGGCAATACTGTGTCTGGCCAGTTCCAGCAGCTCTTTTCCATGTTTTTCCGTCCATTTTTTCGCCATATTCTCCCCTTTGGTTACATATTACACCGCAGGATCAGGGTAACATTGATACGGCCGGAGAAAAAGCATTATTCCTGAGACTGGATCACTGAACCAAGTTCGGTACAAGGCAGATTGAATGCATCAGCCACCGGCTTGCACACCAGCTTATCCCCCACATAATTGACCCCTTTGGCAAACCCCGGGTCATCCATCACACATTTCCAGCCGTTATTGGCAATTTTCAATGCATAGGGCAGCGTGACATTGGTCAAGGCAATGGTGGATGTCAATGGTACCGCTCCGGGCATGTTGGCCACGCAATAGTGAATGACCCCGTCCACTTCATAAATAGGATCCCCATGGGTGGTGGGCCTGGATGTCTCAAAACACCCGCCCTGGTCTATGGCCACATCCACAATCACAGACCCTTTTTTCATGGTGGACAGCATATCTCTGGTGATGAGTCTGGGTGCCTTGGCCCCTGCCACCAGCACTGCACCCACCACCATGTCCGCAGTCCGGACAAGCTCGCGCACCAGGGCCGGAGAAGACATCAGGGCCGTGCAGTTGGCCGGCATGATTTCAGCCAGATACCGAAGCCGGTCGATGTTCATGTCTAAAATGGTGACATTGGCCCCCATGCCGCAGGCAACATGGGCGGCATGAATACCCACAACCCCGCCGCCGATGATCAGCACATTGGCGCACGGTGTACCGGTAACACCCCCCAAAAGCAGTCCCCTGCCCCCGAAGGTACGTTCCAGGTATTTTGCCCCCTGCTGGGCAGCCAGGCGGCCGGCCACTTCACTCATGGGCGCCAGCAGCGGGAGACCGCCTTTTTTATCTTCAATGGTTTCATAGGCAATGCCGATGGAGCCGGTTTTGAGCAGCGCATCGGTCAATTCTCTTTCCGCAGCCAGGTGCAGATAGGTAAACACAATCTGGTTTTTTTTAATCAGGCTGTATTCTGACGGCTGGGGCTCTTTTACATGCATGATCATGTCGGAAATATCATAAATTTCTTGCGGGGTGTCTACAATACGGGCACCTGCTTCCATATAAAGTACGTCATCAAAACCAGATCCCCGGCCCGCATTTTTTTCAACATACACGGTATGACCGTTTGCCTTCATCTGGTCCACACCGGCCGGGGTCATGCACACACGGTTTTCCTGGGGTTTAATTTCCTTGAGAATGCCTAAAATCATTGTCCCGCTCCTTCAATAGCAATTTGTTATCAAGACGTCTTCTGCTTATATTATCCGAACAAAAACCTTATATAACCTTTCCGTGTTTCATATAGAAAATTTCAGACATAAAAACAAGTCCATTGACAAACCCCTTGATTTTACCGGGAAAAATACTGCTGGACCAGTTTCTCTGCCAGCCCCACATAGGTGTCCGGGGTAAGGTTCCGCATGCGCTCCTTAAACCGGGGCGGCACCTTTTCGAGACTGTCCACAAAGGCATCCAGCGCTGCTTTATCAATTTTGCGCCCCCTGGTAAGAGCCTTGAGCCGTTCATAGGGATTTTCTTCTCCAAATACCCGCATGGCTGTCTGGAAGGGTTCTGCCAGAAGTTCAGGGTTGGCATCCAGATCCCGGCGCATGACAGCTTCATCCAGGTCCAGTTTGGAAAGGCCTTTGATGGTATTTTTCACGCCGATGGTAAAATACGCAAAGGCCGATCCCAGGCTCCGCAGTACGGTGCTGTCACTCAAGTCTCTCTGGAATCGTGATTTCTGGAGTTTGACCGCCAGATGTTCCATCAGGGAGATGGCCATTCCCATATTGCCTTCACTGTTTTCAAAATCAATGGGGTTGACCTTGTGGGGCATGGTGGAAGAACCGGTTTCACCCTCGTTGACCCGCTGTTTAAAATATCCCAGGCTGATGTAGCCCCACATGTCCCGGTTAAAGTCAATGAAAACAGCAGCGGTGCGCACCAGGGAATGCAAAATAAAGGACAGGGCCGGACTGGGGCTGATCTGGGTGGTGAATAAAATGGGTTCCAGACCCAGGCAGCCATTGATAAACCGCCGGGAAGCCGCTATCCAGTCAATTTCCGGAAATACAAACTGGTGGGCATTGTAATTGCCTGTGGCACCATTGATTTTTGCCTGGATCGCTTTTTGCTCCAGAATGGCGGTTTCCTGGTTCAGGCGCCAGGCAAAATTAACAAATTCCTTGCCCATGGTGGTTGGGGTTGCAGGCTGGCCATGGGTCCGGGACATCATGGGGATTGACTGGTAGGCCACCGCTTTTTTTTCCATCTCACCGATACACTGGTGCAGCAGCTGTGCTGTCATGTCTCTTCCCTTTTGCACCATCAATGCATAGGCCGTGTTGTTGATATCTTCGGAAGTGCAGGCAAAATGCACCCATTCTCTGATATCCCCCAGCCCGGCTTCATCCAGTTTCTGCTTTATGAAATACTCGACCGCCTTCACATCATGATTGGTGGTTTTTTCAATGGATTTGACCGTTTGTGCATCTTCCCCACAAAAATTGTCCACAATGGCATCCACATCATCCAGGTTGATGCCGGGAAACTGTGCCAGTTTCAAATCGTTGATAATAAACTTGAGCCATTGAATTTCCACCTGCACCCGGTGCCGGATCAGGCCGTATTCACTGAAAATTTCCGCCAGATCCGCAGTCAGCCGGGCATATCTGCCGTCCAAAGGACCGATCGCTTTTATATTTGTCATACCCACTCCGCAAAAAAACTATAAATATTGATAATCATTTGACATTCAGGGCCAGATTCATTACATTCATCCCAATTTGCCGTTGCCACATACCAATACCAGACTGCCGGTGGATTAACAATCCAAAACCCATGCAGATACGTGACAAAAACAAAAAAATGGATTTTTAATGGTACCAGATACACAGATAAATCTCAATGCTTGACATCAGTTGAAGTTTTACAGTATTTTACCACACATTTTTTACCACACGTTTTTCACCAACAGGATGTTTACCACCCAATGATGCTGCAGGAGTAAAATTTTATGGCCTTAACCAAAACAATTATTGCAGAACAGATACAGGAAAAACTCGATCTCCCCAGAACAACCGCCTATGAAGTCATGGAAGAATTCCTTGAAATCATCAAGGAAACCATTGAAAGCGGTGAAGATATAATGATCTCCGGATTCGGGAAATTCTGTGTCAATGAAAAAAAAGCCCGAAAAGGGCGAAACCCTGCAACAGACGAAGAAATGACCTTGCCGGCCCGGCGGGTGGTGACCTTCAAATGTTCAGGCAAACTCAGAGATCTTATCAATTCCCGGGATACCTCCCTGTAACCCGTATCCTTTTATTTGCAGATGAAGTTTTTAATAACTGCGGATATCCATGGCAGCATCAGCACCTGGCAGACTATCCGGGCATTGATGGCCGAAGAAGACATCCTTGTGATTGCAGGAGATCTGTTTGATACAAGATACGGCCGTTTCGGACACCCTGACTTTGCGCCGGAAACCATCGGACAGGACCTGTCCGCACTCCCCCACAAATTTTACTATGTCTACGGCAATTGCGACATCCCGTCATTTTTCCCGGGATATGACCATTCTCTTCTCTTTGCAGCAGGCAACAAAAATATCTTTCTTCACCACGGCCATCATCCTGTTACCATACCATCAAACGCCGATATCATCATCCAGGGGCACACCCATATCTGTTCTTTGGGAAAAAAACACCACCAGATTTTCATGAACCCGGGATCCATCACCCGGCCCAAAAAAGGGCCGGCAACCTTTGGCATCATAGAGGATGGGTGTATCCGCATCATGGACCTTCACACCGGGACTGACATTGTTTCCATGGATCTGTGACCGCTCTGACCGCTCTTGATCCTAATCGCTCTTGATCCTTCCCACCGGACTAATCCGGCTGATTTTTTCTACCCGTGAACAATTATGCTGATCCTGAAACCGGGTTTGCGCCTGGATGCGTTTTTGCAAATCCATATACCTTGCATAACCTTCATATGGTGAGCGCACCAAGTTTCCGGGCCGTTGTCTGCTGCCGGAATTTCCCACCGGTGCTGCATGGCTGACCATCCCGGAAAAAAGCGGTCTGAGCACCTGTTCAAAACCATTGCCCGGTCCGGCGGACCTGTTTTTTTTTGCACAACACCTGCCATGGGTTCTGCCGGAACCGGACGTGGCAGAACCAGTTCTGGATGATCCGGACATGGATGATCCGGACATGGATGATCCGGACATGGGTGATCCGGTTCGGGTCCTGGCAGATCGCCCCGAACCAGAAGCCCTGGCAGTGCCCTTGTCTTTACACAATCCTTTTTTCAGGCGGTCGACCATATCTGTAAAAAACCGGGGTGCACTTTTGGCAGGCCCATCACATGGGCCTGCCGATTTTTTTGGTGCCGGGGGCAGCAGGGATGTCAGCAGATGATATGCCTGGTTAATGGTTTTCATCTGTTTTTCCGCCTGGCACATGGCATTTGCGTCTCTTGCAAAATGGTCCGGATGGTGTTGTTTGGCCAGGCGCCGAAAGGCTGCCTTTACATCCTGCCGGCTTGCGTGGGCGCAAAGTCCCAGTATGGCCATTGCCTGTTTTTTCTCCATGCCTTGTTTAGTACCTGCAGGGACAATCTGTGTCAAGGTTTTACAGGGCAATCTGAATATTTGCCATAAACGCGTTGGTTTTATGATCTCCCCCTGCAGTGGTTTGGCCCCGTTCCTGGCCGTGGAATCCTGTGAACAGAATGTCAATGGATTGAAAAAGTAACTGGTGCATGATATTATGCGCAAAATTTTATCAGAGGAGCTGCCATGGGCAATAAGGATTTCACCCCCATCACCATTGGAAAAGACCCGGACCAGGATGCCTGGCTGACCGCTTTTTTTCTTGAAAACCACATTGATCCTTTTGCCTATCCCTACAAGGTAGGGACCGTGGAACAAATAGAATTCATGGTGTATCTGGAAAATGATGAGCGGTATTTTCCCTGTTCAGACGATATGTTTCAAGCCATCATGTCCAGAACTGCCCAGCAGTATTTACACCAGCGGTACCAGTATGTGTATGACAAAATCATGCAGATGGTGAATGATTTTATTGAATCTGCGTATGACCGGCGGTTTCTCACCGCCCTGATCCGAATAAAATATGAACATGAGATTGAGACCAGCCTGATCATCCCCTCCCGCCTGGAAAAACGGCTGTGCAAAATATTTTTAAGCAGAACCCATATTGAAAACCCCTATTCCCAGCAAAAACAGCACGAAAACGGCCAGGCTCAGAAACTTCTGGATTCTGACGTATTTAAAAAAGCACTGAACCATATTGACGGGGCATTTAAAAATATCGATAGATTTTCTCTGCACTCTCTGCGCAAAAAAATAAAGGAGATTGAACTGCAGCGTCTGCTGACCATGCTGTGCGCCCGGGATCTGTGGTGCAGCCAAAAGATGAAAATGCCTTCAGCCGAAGGATTTAAAAAAATATTTGACACCCACATATCCGGCAACGGCCTGGCTCCCTTGATAGAAATGATCCACACCCCAAAAAGCAAAATCCTGTGGCTGACCGATGAATCCGGCAGTGTCATGGTGGATATTGCCATTGCAAAATTTTTGGCGGATCTGGGCCATATTGTTGTTCTGGCAGTCAAGGAAACCCCGGTGTTCAAGAAAGTTTCCCTCACCGACATCCGCACCGATCCGGTGTTGATCCGGGAACTGGAAACCAGTCATTTTATCTATGAAAAAACCATCAGCAAAAACCGCCTGGTCCAGCGTTTCAAACAGGATGAAGACATTTATGTGATATCCGACGGCACCAAAGAAACGTTGAATCTGCTGTTGACATCCACCACATTTGCCCGGATTTTCAAGGAAGTGGATTATGTGGTTTCCCGGGGCCATGACCAGAAAAGACGGCTGATCCATACCCATTTCCAGTTTACCCGTGATATCATCAATATCAGTGTGGACCAGGACGATGCCAGTGCAGGGCAATTGTGCATCACTTTTAAACCCCGTCATCCTGCTTTTATCAATTTTTCCCATAAAGACCTGGAAGATCGGGCCAACCGCATCATCTACCAGATGAAGGCAGCCAAGGCCAAAAACATGACCGTGATGTTCTACAGCGGCATTATCGGCTCTATCCCCGGCAAAATCGATGTGGCCAAAAAACTCATGACCAGTTTTATCGACCATTTGAAAACCCAGTATCCGGATCTGTTCATCATCAACCCTTCCACCTATTACGAACCAGGTATGGATGCAGATGATCTCATGTATATGTGGGAGATTGTCCAGACGAGCAATTATATTGATATCTGGCGCTTCCAGACCACCGAGGATATCACCGCAAGCTTTGCCCTTATGAAACAGAAGGTACCGCCGGAATGGATTGGAAAGGACGCCACCTACAGCACCGGCTGCACCAAGGAGATGCGCATCGCCCAGGAAGCACTCAGGGCAAACCCTGAAATGCAGATTATCGGCCCTTCCCTGGACAAATTTATGCGCCGGGATGAATACGGGGTGGGCAGCATGTACGACCAGCGCCTGGCAGAGGCATAACGAAAAATCTAGCAGCACTGTCCCTGGTACTGGATGCTTTTGAAAGGGATGCACCCGTGGATATTGACAACCGGCCGTTGTTTCGCCTTGGATGATACCCCAACCGCAATTTTGTAGTGCTCCAAAAGGGTACACGTGAAAAAATGCCACGTGCCCGGATCTGCTGTTCCAGTGGCCGCAAACCTGATTTTGGGAATGCCCTGGTCAAAGAAAAATGAAAATTGATCCAGTCCCAGGGACAATCCTTTTCCCACTGCCTTGACATATGCCTCTTTCAGGGTCCACAAATCCACAAACCGGTCCTGTTTGGCAACTGTATCACCGGCCTGTTCCAGCTGCCGGATATCCAGCGGCGAAAAAAAGCGGCCGGCCAGATCCATATTTACCTTCCTGTGCGTATCTTCCATGTCCAGACCGATATCTGCCCCAAGGGTCACGGCACAGCCCACCAGACCCTGGCAATGGGACAGATTGAACTGCACCGGCAGTGATGATACACCCGGTAAAAGTCCGGGCTTTCCATGGGGGGTGCTGAAAAACTGCACCGCTTTTGGCGCAACCCCGCAGCATCCGGCCAGCACAAACCGGGCAAGAGCCCTTGTAACAAGGGATTCATGACGTTTTCTTTCAGATGTAATCTTATTGAGGGCACAGGTTTCCGATGGGGTAAGCATCGTACCATAATGATTCAAAAGAAGCGGATCATGGATCTCGTCCAGGGAGGCATAATAAAAATGCACGTCATCCGCTTGCAAATCAAAAAAATATGATGAGCTGACGGTGTGACCAACATTGACTGGCAAATCTTTCACCGGGAAAAAACCGTCGAAAACCCTATAATTATTGGCGCGCCCGGAGAGATTCGAACTCCCGACACCCTGATTCGTAGTCAGGATTTTCATGACTTAGCGTGACATAAAATGAAGGCACAAATATCAATAAAAACACCATAATTTCAATGTATTATTTCCAAAAACTTTCATTTATTATCACCTGACATCCTTTCAATTTTCATTTAACTTCACATTTAAAACCACATGCAAAACCACATTAAATATATTGGGGGCGGACATGGCTAAAGTCAAGTGGTACAGGGAAGGTTCAAAGGATTCCGGGTGGATCTATTACAAAAAACATCCGACCAGAAAACATGGCATACCTTTTGACAAATACCGCCGGGCTGAATATCAGCACCAAGGTAAACGTATTTCTATCAATTTTGGATGGGAAAGTAAAGGCTGGACCCTTTTAAAATGTCAAGGCAAATTGCAAGAATATAAAAAAATGCTGGCAGGTATCAAGCCGGATATATAAAACCTCACCCACCCGGCCGCAATAATCACCACCCGTCAATCCCCAACAATCTCGAACACAGCCGCCTCGATTCTTGACTGCTTGCACTCCGGACACTTCCCGGGCTTCTTGAAGCTCTTCCGGTCCTTGAACTCAAAACCGCAGCTCAGGCAATGGCATGGTATTGTTTTTATATGTTTCCCCAGGTGCCTGATGCTTTTTTCAACGGACGGCAGGTGGGAGTATACATCTTTCTCACTGATCCGCAGGGCCTTTGAAAGATCTCTGGCTGTCATGGGTTCAGCTTCCAGGCAGCGGATGATCTGTTCTCTGGTTGTCAGTTGTTTGTCTGGTTTCATAATATTAGCCTTACTGTACAAAAACCAGAAATTAGAGTCCAGTTTTAAATCAAGACGTAATACAAATTCGCCCTTATTATCAGAATCCACAATTATTGCGTTTTGTCGGGATTTCTATAAAGTTATTTTTCCCCACCTTTCTTTTTGTTTCATGTTTTTATACCATTCGTCGTCCTTGTAAAGCTTATCAGCACATTCCTGGCAAATACCATGGCTGAATTTTGCTTCTGAATGTTTTTCAATATAAGAATCTATCTGATTCCAATATCCCTGATCATCTCGTATTTTTTTGCAATGCGCACAGATGGGCAGGAGACCACTTAGTTTTTTAACATGTGCTAACGCATCTTTTAACTCTGTAAGAAGAATTTCTCTTACTTTCTGAAATTCAATTTGCTTGTTTATATCTCGGGCAATATGGACAGCACCTGTCATATCCCCTTCATCATTAAATAACGGATCTACTGTAATGAGCATCCAGGTGCCATCCTTGATTTGGAGTTCTGAGCTTTCTCTTTTACCGGTTTTAATCATTTTGGGCAATGGACATTCTTTAACAGGAGCCTCATTGCCATGGGCAAGAGAACAACATTTATCACCAATTATTTTTTGTATTTTCAACCCGAACAGTTTTTCAGCAGTGAGATTTGAACGATAGATTGTTGATTCAAGGTCAATTATGCAGATCCAGTCATCAATGGCATCAAAAGTTTTTTCCCATTCTTTCCGGTTTGATTGTATCATGGCCCACCCCTTTTTCCTAAAATGTTCAAAAAACGAAGGCTTTTATTGCCAGTTGGCCATGTGGGAATTAAATATAGCGAATCAGGTTATATTTCCCCACTTTTACCACAGCAGCTTTTGGAAAATTTTCAGGACAGGGACAGTTGGAGCTCTAATCAATAGATAATTTGGCTGTTTTTAAAGCAAACCTTGATCAGATCAATAGCATAATGCATACCGATACCAATAAGTTTATAATAAAATCCTTCTATTGGCAAAGATTTTTAATGTGTGGAAGCAACTTATTGGCCGGCTGTCAACAACCAGTAGCTTCATGCAGGCCGTCAGAGACAACATATTCATTTTCCATGACGATGTTTTTTTGTAACAGACAAGCAACTTCTCAAAATGACTGGCACCAACACTTGACGCATAAACATCGGCCTAATAGACATAAAAAACAGCACCATTTGTCAAGCAGCCGGAAAGCCCTCTCTGGGGTGCATGTATCGCATCCCAGGGCCTTTGACTTTTTTGGCTATGAACCATCCGCCCATGCCTTCATCGGCAGGAATAATGTCCTCTTCTTCCAGAATTGGACGTAATTTCCCGGGTATGTCAACCCAAATCAAAATGGCATACATAAACCTGCGTTAAGCAGAACAACTGTAAACATAACCAAAGCAAACAACCTGAGAGCACGGTATTTGATGCAGCCACACAAAGATTGTATCACAGATCTTGAAAATGCGTTGGCA
>JAABSA010000044.1 GCA_011390635.1 Desulfotignum sp.
ATCCCGTACATGGTTCTGGACGGGGTGCCGGTTTTCTGATAAAAGGCACAACCACTAGGCAGCCATCTAAGAGAGAATCAGGCAAAGAGAATAATTTACCCGAACGGTTTATTGTTGAATTTTGAGAGGAATGAGGCTTTTTGCATGAATCTCGCCCGGAATATCGGCTTGAGAGTGCCGGATACCTCTTTATTCCAGATTGGCCCCCATGAGATTTATCTGGTTGAGCGATTTGACAGGCGGATCCTCCCGGAGAGGGTTGCCCGGGAAGCTCCCGGCCTTTTTTCCGATCATGAACAAAAATACGGGGGTGTTGTCAATTTTTTTCTGCCCACATATGTGTGACTTGCAGCCTGGGAGAGACGTCATAGATGTAACGCATATGACTATAGCAGCAGCATGATTGCCAAATGCAATCAATTTGTTATACTGGTTTCCGTTGTTTTTTTGTGGAATTTGGCCGGCACAATGGGAGGAAAATGGTTTAAGGAGTCTGCCTGTGAATGATTTCAATGTGTTTATGGATGAACTGCCCCTGTGGTCGGCACCGTTCGGCCTGAAGCTGCTGGATATGCTGCATTTCAGAAAGCATGTCACGGTGCTGGATATCGGCTGCGGAGAAGGATTTCCCATCATTGAAATCGCATCCAGGTTCGGGGAAACCAGCCGGTGTATCGGGCTGGACCCGCTGGCCGGACCGCTGAAGCGTCTGGGTCATAAAAAGCAGGTGTACGGCCTGCCCTTCGTGTATGCCGTGCAGGGGACGGCAGAGGCGCTGCCCCTGGCGGACCGGTCGGTGGATCTGGTGGTATCCAACAACGGCACCAATAATGTGGCGGATGTTCACAAGACTTTCATGGAGTGCCGCAGGATTATGAAGCCGGGGGGGCAGCTGGTGATGGCTGTGAATACCGAGCAGACCATGTACGAGTTTTACCGGTTGTTTGAAGCGGTTCTCCTGGAGCAGGGCCTGGCTGAATCCATGGCGAAAATAAAGGACCAGATCCGCAGAAAGCGGCTGTCCGGAAAGGAGCTGGAATCTGTGCTGCACGCCTGCGGATTTGCGGTCCGGCAGGTGATCGAGGACCGGTTTTCCATGCGGTTTGTTGACGGTACCACCCTGTTCCGGCATTACCTGATCCGGAACTTTTTTCTGGATGGCTGGAAAAGCCTGGTGCCGCCGGACAGGCAGGAGAAAATCTTTGCCCGGATAGAAGCGCTTCTGAACAGGACGGCAGGTGAGAAAAGCCATGTCAGCCTGACCATCCCGTACATAGTTCTGGACGGGGTACCGGTTTTCTGATAAAAGGCACAGCCAGTATGCAGCCATATTTTTTAAGGAAGTGTGATCCATGATGCAGCTGGGTACCTGGTTTACCTTTTTTGTGATGATGACGGCCATTGCCTACACCCCGGGGCCCATGACCATGTTTGCCATGTCCTCCAGTGTAAAACATGGATTTTACCGGACCCTGCCGGGTATTTTCGGCGGTTCGGCAGCCTATATGATTCAGATGGTCGTGGTGTACCTGGGGCTCGGGGTGATTGTTCAGAACTCCACGGTTGTCTTCAACACTATCAAATGGGTGGGGGTCATCTACCTGATCCTGTTGGGGGTCCGGAACTGGCGGCAGTCTGTCCATGATATGGAGATGACCCATACCGGCCTGCCCGTCTCCCCGGTCAAGCAGTTTTCTCTGGGGTGTGCCACCGGCATGTCCAACCCGAAATCCGTGCTGGTGTTTACCGTCCTGTTTCCCCAGTTTATCCAGCCGGATCATTACACCGCCCATTTTGCTGTCTTGGCGGCCAGTTTTTTCGTTATTCAGGGCAGCAGCGCAGTGGCTTATGCCCTGTTCGGCGCCCGGGTGTTCAAGTGGCTGCGGCAGCGGAACCTGGCCCATGTCCAGAACCGGATCACGGCGGTGATTCTCTTTTGTGCCGGCGGGATCCTGGCGGTGAGCAAAAAATAGCGGTTTCCCGCTCACCGGGGCGGTGTGCATGGCACCCGGCCAGAATTGAGTCATGAGGAAGCGATGACGGTGCACCTGCACCGCATCGGGTATGATAAATTTTCGGTTATCTGTATGGCGGCATGTCCGCGTGGATAAACAGTGGAGGTATGGTCGTATAGCGGCTGTTGTCTGACACAGCTACCATGCGTGTACCTGTGTCAGGTTCGTTGTCAATCAAAAGCCTGGTCCACGGTCCACACTTTCCAGACATTGCCCACAAGGTCCGGCCCGGGTTCCAGAACGGTTTTGCCCGGTCTCCATCCGGAAGGTGCCGCCTTGGTGCCTTTGCCTTCACGGACCAGCTGGAATGCCTGAAGCTGCCGCAGGGTTTCAGGGATATTCCGTCCCACGGGGGGGGCAACCATTTCATAGGCCTGAACAATACCGTCCGGATCGATCAGAAACCGGCCGCGGATATCCACACCCTCATCCTGGTCATAGACCCCGTACATTTTGCCGATAGTGCCGCCGCCGTCAGAGAGCATGGGAAAAGGAACGGTTTTGGCGGTAACCATTTTGGACAGTTCTTTGTCCACCCACATCTTGTGGACAAACATGCTGTCAACGCTCATGGACAGCATCTGGACGCCCAGTGCTTCGAATTCTGCATTTTTCTCGGCGACCGCCGAGATTTCAGTGGCTCAGACAAAGGTGAAATCACCGGGATAAAAGCACAGGACAACCCATTTTCCCAGGTGATCCGACAGTTTGACTTCTGTAAATTCATTGTTGAAATAGGCCGGCGCAGTGAAATCCGGCGCTTTTTGTCCAATTTGAATCATGTGATGTTCTCCTTTTGTCACAGGGGTTTCAGGCTGCTGCGCTTTTTCAGGGTTTTTCTCAACTTTGGCTGAAGGGCGCTTGCATCCCACAGCGGGTTTTTCTGCCATATGGTACCTCCTTGCCTGGTGGTTTTGACATTAAAACCCTCTTATCCACAGATTTTAATGTCAAAACCAAGATAGGATAAGATCCTATTTCTTGTCAATGAGAAAGCGGCAAAAGCGACATTGAAATATTGGTCATGTTTCTTTGGCGGTCCCGGCCGTAATTCAGCGCCTTTCAGCTTCTGCCGGACACGGCCAGGCAGTTGAGCCAGGCAAAAGATTCCCGGCCAAGCCCGTCGGATGTGGTGGCGGCGGTGATGATGTCAAATCCGGTGTGCCGGCAGATGCCGGTCCAGTCGGCATGGGTCATGGCGGTGAACCGGCGGCCTTTGGCATCAAATTCATCAGCCGCAACATCGTCCCGGTGCAGGGGCACGGAAAAAAACAGGCGGCCTTCGGGTATGAGAATATGGCGGATCCTGGAAAAGACATCCTGGATGGCAGGCCGGGTCAGGTGCATGAAGGTGGCGACGGCATACACCCCGTCAAAGGGTCCCAGGGAAGGGGTCAGGTCCCGGGGCAGGCAGATGCGGCAGATGCGCCCGGCAAGGGCAGGGTGGCAGGCGGCGGCCGCATCGATCATCTCCTGGACCGCATCCGAGGCAATCACATCGAATCCGCTGGCCAGCATGTGCGCGGCATCCCTGCCGGAACCGCACCCCAGTTCCAGCAGGCGGGCACCGGGGGGGAAGCTGGATGCCAGCAGGGCGTGCAGGTCCGGAACATCCGCGGATTCATACCGCCGGACCAGGTTTTTCCAGCAGGCGGTGTAATATGCGAGGGTGGTGTCAGTCATGTTGACATGCAATATTTAGACATGATGAAGCAATTATTTTTTCCTCCTGACACGCAGCCGGCCTTTTGTTCTTTTGATTGTTTCATGCTGTGCAAATAATGATTCTCCGGGTGTGAACAAGTGATCCAGATCATCTGGCCCACCGGTAGACCCCCCGGGATACCCGTTCGAGTTTGCCCAGTTGTACCAGGCGGAACAGGATGTTCCTGACCTTCTGGGGGTCCATGTCCGATTTTTCGATCACTTCAGCCACCTGGGTGAGCCGTTTTGTCCGCCGTTTGAAAAGGGTTTCAATGCCGGCGGCATCTGTGATTTTCCGTGATCTGTTTTCAGGCGGGACAGTTTTTTGCTGTCCTTTGTTGACAGCGGCCCGGTGGGCAGACTGTTTTCGGGCGGTCGGCCGGGTGGATGCGGCTGGTTTCTTTTTGGCCTGTTTCGGTTTGGCAGGGGGGTGATCCGGTGCTGCACCTTTGTCCAGGTCAATGCCGAACAGGCCGGACAGGTCTGCCTGGTCCTCCATGATGCGTGAAGATTTCTGCCTGGACCGGGTGAGCAGCTCTTTTTTGCCGGCGTTGACTGTTTCAGACACCAGGTCTTTGACATCGGCTTTGCGCAGTACAAAAAACAGGGACGGATCCTGGTCCAGCCGGGCCCCGACACCATACAATACTGCTGCCACATGTTTGCACATGACAGCCCAGTCCGGGCAGGAGCAGTCCAGAGAAATCTCCTCAGGGGCCGGGAACAGCCCTTCCCCTTTCCGGGTGAACACCGCTTCCAGGGTTTCGGGAAACTGTCCGGCAAGCAGCTGTTTCAGGCTGTCCATCCGGCCCCTGCAACGGTCCTGGATACGGCGCCACTGTTTTTCGGGGATCGGCTGGATGGTGATGGTAACCCGGTATGGCGCGCCGGCCCTGCCGGCCACCAGTGCCGTGATGGTTCCGGGTGTGATCTTGAGGTCCAGGACCGCCCCGTGGCGGACATAGCTTCTGCCCCGGCCGATCCGGTTGGCATAGTCGGCATACTGTTCCAGGTTGCGGTTCCAGGATTTGCCCCACCAGGTTCTGGCCAGGGTTCTGCCTTCGATGATGACCGGTTGAATCCCCGGGTTTTTCTTTTTCAGGGCGTTGCGTTTCCTTTCCGCCATGGCCTTTTTCTGGGCCACACTGACATATGCGGGGTAATAGTACATGTGTGAATCCTTGGCAATGATCCTTGTTCCAATATCAACCCGGCAGGGAGAGCCGGAACAGATCCATCAGTTTTTTGTCATCCATTTCAGTGACCAGGGTTTCCCCGGACGGGGCCACCACCTGGTCTGCCAGTTCCTGTTTTTCCCGGATCATCCGGTCGATTTTTTCCTCGATGGTCCCTTTGGTCACGAATTTATGGACCAGGACCTTTTTTTCCTGTCCGATCCGGAAGGCCCTGTCGGTGGCCTGGTTTTCGACGGCCGGGTTCCACCACCGGTCAAAATGCACCACATGGCTGGCCCGGGTGAGATTGAGCCCCACGCCCCCGGCTTTTAACGACAATATCATGAACGGGCAGTAGGTTTCATCCTGAAACTGCGCGATCAGCTGTTTTCTTTTTGCCACGGACACACTGCCGTGAAGCACCAGTCCCGGGTGGTGAAAAATCGCTTCCAGAAAAGACTGCAGAGGCCGGGTCATCTCCTTGAACTGGGTAAACACCAGAACCCGTTCCCGTTTGTCATGAATGGTTTCACAGATCTCGGCAAGGCGGAGGAATTTGCCGCTGTGGTTTGCCGCAAAATCACCGGAACCGGTCAGCTGGTCCGGGTGGTTGCACAGTTGTTTGAACCGCATGATAGAAGACAAAATCAGCCCTTTGCGCTGAATGCCTGACGTGTTTTCGATCTGGTGTGCCAGGTTTTTCACCGCTTGTTTGTACAGGAGAAGCTGTTTGGGACTCAGGTCTGAAAAAACCGTCATTTCCACCTTGTCCGGCAGATCGGAAATCACGGTTCTGTCAGTTTTCAGCCGGCGGAGGATATAGGGAGAAATCAACTGCCGAAGCCTTGCATACCCTTTTGGATTGTCCTTCAATGTTTTGGCAAAAGTGGAAAATTCGGATCTGCTGCCCAGAAGCCCGGGATTGAGAAAATCAAACAAAGACCAGAGATCGGACAGCCTGTTTTCCACCGGGGTCCCTGTCATGGCGATCCGGTAGATGGAGGGCAGGGCTTTGACAGCCCGGGTCTGGTGGGTGCCGGGATTTTTGATGGCCTGGGCTTCGTCCAGGATCAGGCAATGCCAGGTGTAGCCTTGCAGCCACTGGTATTTTTTGACCAGGGTGTAACTGGTAATGACCAGGTCCAGTTGGTCCAGTCGTGATTTGGAAAGGGCAAGGTCCCCGGCCCGGTTCTGTGTATTTTGGTTCTGCTTCTTCTGGGGCGGTTTTTTCCGGTTTTGTCCGGTCAGGTGCTGCCGTTCCTTTGCATTGACAAATCCCGGATGCGCGGCAAAGGTTTTGAGTGCGGGCAAAAACCGGTTGATCTCTTCTTCCCAGTTGGAGATTAAAGACGCAGGCACCACCAGAAGACTGGCTGCCTGTTTTTTCTTTGAAAAGGTGCTCAGCAGGGCCAGGATCTGGATGGTTTTTCCCAGTCCCATGTCATCGGCCAGGCAGGCCCCGAACCGAAGGGTGTGCAAAAAATTGAGCCAGTTGAGACCCTTTGACTGGTAGGGCCGCAATCCGGCCTTGAACCCCATGCCGGGACGGACTGCCTCGACCTGTTCCGGCTGCTGCATTTTGTGGATAACGGATGCCAGCCAGTCCCCGTTGGATACGGTCACTTCCAGATCTGTGTTGTCCGGTCCCGTGATCTTTTCCGGATGCAGTCCGGCCCGCATGGCTTCTCCGAAAGTCAGGCCGGTGCCGGCCAGATCTTCGAACCGCTCGCAGGCTTTGAGGGCCTGCCTAAGTTTTTCCGGATCAACTGCCACCCATCGATTTTTGATAAAGGCCAGTCCCCGGGTTTCCTCAAGAATTTGCGCAATTTCTTCCGGGGTGAATGCCGTATCCCCGATCAAGATGCCGGCCTTGAAATCCAGGAGCGCATCCAGCCCGGCCATGGCCGGTTTTCTGTCTCCCAGAGAGATGTTCACCCGGGGGGCGGATGCGCTGTTCTTCCACCAGTCCGGGATGCGGCAGATCACCCCGCAGGCTTCGTAATCGGGAATTTCCTTTAGAAAGGCAAACGTTTCCTTTGCATCCCAGGCCAGGGGATGGAACAGTTCTCCGGTTTCGATGAGTCCGGCCACGATCCGGCTTCTTTCGCCGGCCTTGTAAACTGTTGAAAGCAGGTTGAGCAGGGCCTCGTCATCATGGGATGCCATGGCATGTTTGAGCGGCAGGTGTTTGGGTTTTCCATTGGCACCCATGCCGGCGGAATAGGTGGCCATAAAGGCGAATGGCAGGGGCTGGTTTTTGTTTTCCACCAGATGGAAGAACACCCGGCCGGCAGGATGCAGGTCCGGATTCCGGGCATGGAAATAATCGCTGACCCGTCCGTCGAATGCCTCTATGGCTCGGGAAAACGCATCGTTGAATCCCCGCCACATATCCTCCAGCATCCCATCTGTCACATATTCGGCTCCGGCCATCATGGGGCGGGTGGACAAAAAATCCTGGATGGTGCCGAAAGGAATGTCCACCACCGCTTCCTGCCGGAGGGATTCCAGTTCCGGGATCTGTGACAGCGCCTGAATAAACCGCCGGGCAAAACGGATAAAATATGCCAGGGACGGAGAAAACTGTTCCCCGGTTTTTTCAAATCCCAGTTCAAACAGCCAGGTTTTTTTCCGGGCTGCAAACCGGTGATGGATCTTTTTTTCCTGCCCGGCCTGTGCGCCGGAAAGGGGGGATTTGGTATTTTCCCATTCCAGACCCAATGTCCGGTCCGGCATGACGGTAACCACCAGTTGTTTTGTATTGCTGTCCGCCAACGTCAGCGCTTCCCTGAATATGGTATGTAATGAATGGGTCATATCAGATCAGCCGGCCAAAAACAATAGAATGCCGAAGGATTACCCATATTTTCACCTGGAAATGAAAAAGAAAAAATGCCGTTACACCGTAACCGAAGTTGACAACCATACCTGGCCTGTCCTATTCTCACCCTGTAATCGGGGTCAGGCATCCCTGCCCGATGGAACCGGGGAGGTACAAAGGATCATCCGAAGTGTAACAAAAAAGGATTTCATCCCATGAAACGCTGGATTTATTCGGTCATTGCCATTGTTCTGGTGCTGGGTATCGGTGCCGGCATCTTTTTGAATCATTTGAAAACAGCCGCTCTGCCGGTCATTGACGGAACCCTGCCCCTGGACGTCCTGACAGCGCCGGTTACTGTATACCGGGATGCCCACGGTGTACCGTCCATTACTGCGGACAATGAAGGAGATTTGTACCGGGCCGTGGGGTATGTGATGGCCCAGGACCGCCTCTGGCAGATGGATCTGCTGCGCCGGGTCACCCTGGGGAGGTTGTCGGAAATTTTCGGTGAATCCCTGGTGGAGGTGGACCTGTTGATGCGTGCCCTGAAAATCAGCAATAAAAGCCGGGCCATTCTCGACAACTGTCAGGACCAGGGCCTGCTCACTGCTTTGAATGCGTTTTGTGCCGGGGTCAATGCATATATCGCGGATGCCGGAAGCCGCCTGCCCCCGGAATTCCGGATACTGGGATATAAGCCCGAACCCTGGGAACCCCTGCATTCGGTCAACCTGATCGGATATATGGCCTGGGACCTCACCAGCCCCTACGGGATTGAACCCCTCTTCCACAAAATCCGACAGCAGGCGGGGGATGCGCTATACCAGGAACTGCTTCCGGATCCGGCCATGATGAAAACCCCGGTGCACCTCCCTGGATATGACATGGTTTCCAGCGGGTGGGATGCGGAATTGCGGCAATCGGCAGAGATCCTGGAAAGTCTGGGCGTGAACGTATTCCATGGCTCCAATAACTGGGCCGCCGGCCCGGACCGCACCCAAACCGGCATGCCGCTGTTTGCCAATGACATGCACCTGGGTCTTAACGCCCCGGGCCTGTGGTATCCCATGCTCCACCATGCAGAAAGCGGGGTCCATGTCACAGGCGTGGTGCTGCCTGGTCAGCCCTTTGTGATCGTCGGTCACAACCCCCACATTGCCTGGGGCATGACCAATGTGACGGTGGATGACATGGATTTTTTCCTGGAAAAAACCGATGATTCCCATCCCGGGCAATACCAGTACCAGGGGGAATGGATCGATTTTGAAACAGAAACGCAGACCATCCATATCAAAGACGGTGAACCCGTCACCCGGGACCTGCAGTTCACCCGCAACGGGCCTGTGATCAGCCGGTTCAAGGGTCTGGGCAGTGAGGTGGTGTCCATGAAGTGGATCGGCAATGACATGAGTGATGAACTCGGGGCGGTGTATCAGCTCAACCACGCTGAAAACTGGGAAGATTTCCGCCGGGCGGTCCGGGGATTTGTGGCGATAAGCCAGAATATCGCCTATGCCGATGTCCAGGGTAATGTGGGGATGCAGACCTGTGCCGGCATTCCCATCCGCAAAAACGGCAGCGGCATGGACGTTTACCCCGGGTGGACCGATGAATACGAGTGGCTGGGCACCGTGCCTTTTGAAGCGCTGCCCTATACCTTAAACCCGGCGGACGGCGTTGTGTCATCCGCCAACAACAAGACAGTTGACGCGTCCTACCCCCACCATATCTCCCACTGGTTTGCCCTGCACTACCGCATCGACCGCATCCGGGAGATGCTGGCAGCCAAACCCCGCCTGTCCCTGGAAGATTTCATGGCCATGCAGACAGATCACCAGTCCCGGCTGGTCACGGACCTGCTGCCGGGTCTGCTGTCCCGCCTGGCAACCCGGTCTGCTGAACTAAGCGACCTGGAACAGGCAGCCTTGGGCATACTGACATCCTGGAACGGGGAGATGCGGAAGGATGCCCCGGCCCCGGCCATATTTGACAAGGTCTATGTCACCTGTGCCCGGAACCTGCTGGCCGATGAAATGGGCCATGAACTGGTGAATAAATTTTTGTCCGAGTCCTATCCGGTGCGGCATGCCATGCACAATATCTGGCTGAAGACAGACTCTGCCTGGGCCGATAACATCCACACACCGGGTGTGAAAGAATCCCTGTCAGATATTGTGTACCAGAGTTTTGGAGAGGCTGTGACCGAGCTGGCTGAAAAATTGGGCAGCGACCCGGAAAAATGGCAATGGGGCAGCATCCATACTTTGACACTGGCCCATCCCCTGGGATCCGTGGCCATCCTTGATATCCTGTTTGACCTGAACCGGGGACCGTTTTCTGCCCCCGGCTCCTTTCACACGGTATCCCCTTATGCCTATAAACTCAATACGTCCTTTGAGGTGAAACACGGGGCTTCCCAGCGTCATATTTACGATCTGTCCAACTGGGATAACAGCCGGGTCATCATTCCCACCGGCAGCTCCGGTATCCCGGCCTCTCCGTTTTACTGCTCCCAGGCAGAAATGTACATGAACGGAAAGTTTCGGCAGGATCTTTTCACCCTGGAACGGATATCGGCTGCTGCAGCACACACGCTTGTGCTGCAGCCTGGTGCCGGATAATTTCAGTCAAATGCCATTTGGGTTTTCCACTCTTTTGGCGTTACTGCTCAGCATCCAGAATGCTCCGCCATTGTACCTGTACCCAGCCCAGGTGTGTCTGCATCTCATCACGGGCCTGATGGGCGTTTTTTTCCTTGATTGCCTTCAAAACTTTTCGGTGCTGCTGAACAACCGATGGTAAATTGGCAGGTTCTTTTGCCAATGCCTGTAAAACATTGTCCAGAAATTCCCCTGAAATATCAAAGAGGTGTTTTAAGATATGCACCCGGAGAAAATTGTGGGTGGAGCGTGCGATTGCTATGTGGAAGCCTATATCATCTGATATGGCAATGCTGCCTGTTTCCAGTTCTGTTTCCATTTTGCGGATGGAGAACTCAATGAGGGCAAGATCCTCGTCCGTGCGGCGCTGGGCAGCCAGATAAGCCCCGGCCAGCTCGATATCTTTTCTGACTTCATACAAATACGGAAGCATCCCTTTGTCTTCGCGGAAGATCTGGTGGATGGTATCTGACACCAAAGGCGTGCTGATGTTTTTCACAAATACCCCCTGGCGTTTTCGAATTTCCAGAAAACCCCTGGCTTCCAGGTGGTTCAAGGCTTCCCGCAATGTGGGGCGCCCGACCCCGAGCATTTCCGCAAATTTACGCTCAGCAGGCAATTGTTCGCCAGGTTCAATTTTGCTTTCTTTTATCAGTGTTTTTATCTGTTCGACAATTTCTTCGGAAACGGTTTTTGTGGTAACGCGCTGATAGATGGGTGCTGTCATAATATGTTCCTGGTAAAACCAAGCTGGATAATAAGGATAATGTTCATGAAGTTATTATATATTCAGAAAAATGGTGCGTCAAGAAGATCTGGCTTGACAAATAAAATAGCGATTGGTATCTGTGGTATTACCAGTTTTGTGGGTGGGAAACAATCCGGGTTCCCATGACAGCATAATAACGGGAAATAAAAAAAAGGAGAAAACGCATGAAGACATTGAAATGGTTCATCATCAGTATGCTGGCTTTGCCGGTGGTTGTCGGGTTGAGTACTTCGGTTTTTGCAGCTGATACAATTACCTGGAAAATGGCATCATCCTGGCCCAAGGGGACGATTTTACAGAAAACCGCTGATCAGTTTGCTGAAAATGTGGGGGAAATGAGCGGGGGACGTCTGGTCATTAAAAGTTATGCCGCCGGGGTGCTCATGGGAGCACTTGAGGTAAATGACGGGGTCAGAATGGGAACCATTGATGCAGCCCATTGTTCCCCTGCTTACCAGATGGGAAAATTGCCGGCTGCACCGCTTTTCGGTTATATCCCGTTCGGTATGGACGTGCTGCCGTATTTGACCTGGTTTTACCAGGGGGGCGGGGCTGCTTTGTACCAGGAACTGTATAAGGCCTATGACCTGGGATTTGCCGCACCCTGCGGGATGCTGCCGTCTGAAAACCTTGCCTGGTCCAACAAGCCCATCCGGTCTTTGGAAGATTTTAAAGGCCTCAAGTTCCGCACATCCGGTTTCTGGGGGGAAATTTTATCAGAAGCCGGTGCCTCAGTCATGATGCTGCCGGCCGGAGAGATTTATGAAGCGCTTCAGCGCAACGTTCTGGATGCCGGTGAATTCAGTATTCCTTCCATGGACAAAGACCTGGCGTTTCATGAAATCGCCAAATACCTGCTGGTGCCGGGTATCCATCAGCCCAGCACATTTCTGGACATCACTGTGAATAAAAAATCCTGGGCAAAACTGCCGGAAGATCTCAAAGCCATTGTGAAAATCGCAGCCCAGGCAACCACATTGGAAATGGTCACCCTTGCAATTCACGATGATATCCATGCGCTCAATTTCTTTGAAGAAAAAGGTGTGCAGATCGAATATCTGGATCCTTCCATTCAAAAGGAACTGGCCAAAAAAGCAGAAACCCTTCTGGACAGGAAAGCGGAGCAGGATCCGTTTTTTGCAAAGGTGCTCAAATCCCAGCGAGATTTTCGAAAAGGGTATGACAACTACCGTCAGCTGATGACGCCGGCAGTAGATTAGCCGGTAGAGTGGATCAGGCATTACAATCGTGAATCCGGCGGGGGGATATGAAATATCTGGATAAATTCACAACATTTATAGATGGCATCAGCGAGGTCACGGCATCGGTCATCATTTATCTGGTGGTGCTGTTGACGGCGGTGCTGGGGTATGAAATTCTTGCCCGGTATGCATTCAACAGCCCCACTAAATGGGCATTTGACGTCAGTTACATGATCGGCGGCACATTTTTTTTGTTTGGCGAAGCCTATGCACTGAAATACCAGCGGCATGTGCGGATCGATATTTTTTACAGCCGTTTTTCTTCCCGGACACGTGCCTCCATTGATGTGGTGTTTTATCTGCTGTTTTTTTTCCCCCTGTGGATAGGCATGCTCATTTATCTGTATCCTTATGTGCTCTTTTCCTGGACCGTGCAGGAACGGTCAATGCAAAGCTATTGGCAGCCGCTCATCTATCCGTTTAAAACATTGATGCCCATCGGCATTTTTCTGCTGGTTCTCCAGGGGGCGGCCGATTTTCTGCGCAGGATGATGACCGCTTTGGGAAAGGACATGGCCAATGAGTCCTGAACTATCCGTAGTTTTAATGTTTGCCACACTGTTACTGGGAATTTTTCTGGGGTTCCCGACTGCCTTTGTTCTGGGCGGCGTGGCTATGATTTTTGGATTGATCAATGTCGGACCGGAAATTTTTGGTTTTTTCATCACCCGCCTGTTCGGACTGATGACCAATTATACCCTTCTGGCTGTACCGCTTTTCCTGTTCATGGGGGTTTTCATGGAAAAATCAGGTATAGCCAGACGCCTGTTCAACGCGATGTATCTGTTGTGGGGCGGCCTGCGGGGGGGCCTTGGTATCAGTACTATTGCCATTTCAGCAATATTTGCCGCAACCACGGGTGTTGTGGGAGCATCAGAAGTAACCATCGGACTCATGGCATTACCGGCCATGCTGAAAAACGGGTACAACAAATCACTTGCCTGCGGCAGTGTCTGTGCCGGCGGCACACTGGGAATTTTGATCCCTCCCAGTGTGATGATCGTCATTTATGGTCCCATTGCCCAGTTATCCGTGGGCAAGTTGTTTTTGGGCGCGGTTGTGCCCGGTATCCTGCTGACCCTGCTGTATATGATCTACATTGGTGTGCGCTGTTATTTCCGGCCAGAAGACGGCCCCCCCATGCCGGAAAGTGAACGGTCGGTTCCGTTACGGCAGAAAATCTGGCTTTTTGTGAGTGCGGTCCTGCCGACCATGCTGCTGATTTTTGCGGTTCTGGGCAGTATTTTTATGGGCATTGCCGCTGTTACAGAGGCAGCGGCCGTGGGGGTGATTGCCAGCATGGTCCTGGCCGCCTGCTATGGGCAGCTGAATTTTGGCATATTGAAAAAAGCCGGTTATGAGACCCTGAACATCACCAGCATGATCATGATGATTGCCGTGGGAGCGTCCTTTTTTTCCACGGTGTTTGTGACCCTGGGGGGTGATGATGTCATCATCCGTTTGTTTTCATCTTTACCTTTTGGCCGGTGGGGGGCACTGCTGGTCATCATGCTGCTGCTGATTCTGCTGGGCATGTTTATTGACTGGATGGGAATCATTTTTATTGTGGTGCCGCTGATAACCCCTATTGCTGCGGAGCTGGGATTTGATCCGATCTGGTTTGCGGTGCTGGTCATGCTCAATCTGCAGATCTCATTTTTAACCCCGCCGTTTGCGTACTCCATTTTTTACCTGAAGGGAATCACGCCGCCGGATGTGAAGACAACCGATATATACAGAGGTGTGATCCCGTTTGTGGGGCTCCAGATCCTGGCAGTATTGCTGTGCATTCTGTTTCCGCAGCTGTTAACCTGGCTCCCCGGCTACTTGATTGGATAAGAAAATGATGCCTGTTTTTCCAAAAGTGACACTTTTTGTTCAGTGTATGGTGGATGCAATGGCACCGGATGCAGCAATGGGCATGGTGGGCCTGTTTGACCGGATTGGCATTGATACCTGTTTTCCCGAAGACCAGACCTGCTGCGGCCAGCCGGCCTTTAATGCCGGATACCGCACGGCATCCCGGAAAGCGGCCAGGCATTTTATCCAGGTATTTGAAGATGCTGAATGCATTGTGTGCCCGTCAGGTTCCTGCGTTGCAATGGTCAAACACCATTATCCTGAACTTTTTGCAGATGAGCCACATTGGCTGGATCGGGCCAGGAAAGTCAGTGGTAAAATTTTTGAGCTGACCGAGTTTCTGGTGGATGTGCTGAAGATCACGGATGTGGGGGCGGTGTACCAGGGAACGGTTACCTACCATGATTCATGTCATCTGCTGCGGACCCTTGGTATCGGTCGGCAGCCCCGGCAGTTGTTATCCCATGTGAGGGGTCTTCGGCTGGTGGAGATGGCACAATCGGATCGGTGCTGCGGATTCGGCGGCACGTTTGCTGTCAAATATCCGGATATATCCACCGCCCTGGTCGCCGACAAAGTATCCCGGATTCTGGAAACCGGTGCGGACACGGTGGTGGGGTGTGACATGGGGTGCCTGCTGAACATCGAAGGATATCTGACCCGTATGGGCCATCCGGTTAAAGTAAAGCATATTGCGGAAGTTCTCGCACCATAAATAAAGGACGTACCAATGGACAACCCGTTTACCACCGAACAATATATGGCCAAAAGCCGGCAGGCCATTTCAGACGAACGTCTGCAGGGTGCACTGGCGGGTGTACAGGCCCGACTGGGGCCGGCCACACAAAAAATGTACAGCACCCAGCCCGAGGGTCCCGGTATCAGACATCAGGCCCATGATATCCGGCAGCGGTGCATTGAAAACCTGGATATACTGCTGGAAGAACTGGCGGATAAGGTTGCTGAAAACGGTGGAAAGGTGTTTTTTGCAAAGGATGCGGCACAAGCGGTATCTTACTGTCTGGAAGTGGCAAAGGAACACGGGGTCAAAACCGTGGTAAAAGGCAAATCCATGGTAACCGAAGAGGTGGGTCTGAACCAGGCACTGGAAGCCCAGGGCATTGATGTGGCAGAAACCGATTTAGGAGAATATATCATCCAACTGGCCGGTGAGAAACCCTCCCATATTATTGCACCTGCTATTCATAAGACCCGGGAACAGGTGGGGCAGCTTTTTGCTGAAAAACTGGGCATTGATTACATTTCGGATCCGGCTGTTTTGACCCAGGCTGCCCGGGCTGCACTGCGGGAAAAATTTCTGGCCGCAGACATGGGGATCACCGGCTGCAACCTGGCCTGTGCCGAGACCGGCCATATCACCACCGTGTCCAACGAAGGCAATATCCGGATGTCATCCACCCTTCCCCGGGTACATGTTGCTTTTATGGGAATGGAACGGGTGGTGGCAACCCTTCAGGATCATGATATTCTGTTTCGGCTGCTTTCCTGCGGTGCCGCAGCCCAGAAACTGGGAGGGTATATCAGTTATGTGGGGGGGCCTGGACCGGTGGATTATCCAGATGGGCCTGAGGCGTTTCATCTGATTATTATTGACAATGGGCGCAGCCGCATACTGGCGGACCCGGCATTTCGGGAAATGCTCTGCTGTATAAGGTGTTCAGCCTGTCTAAATGTCTGTCCGGTATATGGCAAGATTGGTGGACATGCCTATGGATCTCCCTATTCCGGTCCTGTGGGTGCTGTGGTGACCCCTCTTCTGGCCGGCCTTAACCGGGCCCGGGACCTGTGCCTGGGGGAAACCCTCTGCGGGGCCTGCAAAGAGGCATGTCCGGTGGATATCGACCTGCCCAGGATGTTAAGGGAACTGCGGTTCCGGCTGGCGGAAGGGGATGAGACATGGGAAGCAACACCTGTCAGCAGACCGGAAAAATATGCCATGGATGCCTTTGCCTGGTTTACCTGCCATCCTTTTGCCTATGGTTCCGCGCTTTTTTCCGCTTCCCGTCTGCAAACCCTTGCGTATGAAAAAGGGGGTCCTATCCGCCAGCTGCCGGGGCCTTTGGCCGGATGGACCCGGTCCAGGAATTTGCGGAAAATCAGCAGCCGGCCGTTTCGTACCCGGTGGAAAAGCATGAAACGCCCCAAATTAAGGACCATGTTATGATACAGAATCACCGCACCAGCTTTATCAATACGATTCGCCAGTCCCTGGGGCCTGATATTGAATCTGTGGATATCCGTCGAAAACGCATCTTTCCTATGACTTTGAGCAAGGTTTCACAAAACTTGCTGCAGGAGGTGCAATCCCGCCCGCCAAAGGATCGAGAAAAGCTTCTGGCGCGGTTGATGGATCAGGCAGTGCCCCTGAATCTGCATGTCACACCTGTGGAAGACCTGAAGGATGCTGCCCGACAGATTGCCGCCCTTGCCAGAGAAAAAAAACCGGAATGGGGATCAGATAAAGCACTGATCCGCTGGTCCCACCCTCTGCTTGATGCGCTTGACCTGGAATCGGTCCTGGCGGAGCAACACATCCCTGTGCATACCACTGCCATGTATCCGAAGGCAGACCTGCAGCAGCAGAAAAAGAGTATCCGGAAAAATACTATCGCTTCTTTTATGGGCATCACTGCGGCTGATTACTGTCTGGCGGATACCGCCACCATTGTTATGAAAACACGTCCCCACCAGGGGCGGGCGGTGTCTCTGGTACCGTCTATCCATGTGGCTGTTTTAAAACAGGACCAGTTATTGACAAATCTGACAGAGCTTTACACTATTCTTGATTTTGAAAAAAAAGAACAAAAGCAAGGGCTGACACATCATATGGTTTTTATTTCCGGTCCCAGCAAAACCGCTGACATCGAGCTTACCATGGTTCATGGTGCTCATGGTCCCAAAGAGATGCACATTTTTGTCGTTCGATCGTGTTGATCACTGTTTTCAAGGCCTGATCAGTTTACAGTGCCCACTGACAAACAAAAAAGGCTTTACGCAGAAGCGTAAAGCCTTTTTCAATCAACATAATGCGGTGGATGTATGCTATCCGCCCACGTTTCCGGCTTCAAGATCCTTCCAGGCACGGTTTACCTTGCTGCCGACGGTCCCAAAAAGATCATCAAGCTCATTTTTCATGGGGGACCAGTCAGAGGGACATTCTTTTTCCAGTTGATCCACCCGCATCTGGGCAGTTGATACTTCCTGTTCCAACTGTCCAATAAGCGGCAGAACCTTTTCCTTCTGTTGAGATCCATAGCTGTCAGCCGTTTTTTTCATCGCCTCAAGTTTGTTTTTCCAGGCGGTAACCTCGGCCAGCATTGCATTGCAATAGTCTTTTACTTCCATGGGTGCTCCTTTCTTGTTGGTTGATAATGGTCTTAACCGGAAAATATAAATGATATTCCGGTGGGTATACTCCCTGCCAAACAGCACAATGTAAAGAAGGCAACAGGGAAAATCATACTAGTAAGTAAGCAATACTGTAATACAATTTTGATTAAAATCAATCTAAAAAAAGAAAAAATCCATAAATTCTGACAAGACTATCCCGGAAAAAGGAAGGGATTTCAATAAACCCTGTCAGATCCGCTGCGGTATTTTTGTCAGTGCTTTATCTCATAAAACGCGCTGGGGGACAAAAATGACCTGGCACTTTCCAGATAGCTTTCAGACATGGCATGGATGTTTTCGGCAAGCTGTTCCGGATTTTCATAGGTTTTTTTTACCCTGCCGGGAGAACCGGTTACAAGGGAACAGGGCGGTATCACGGTTTTTTCCAGCACAACCGCACCGGCTGCAATAACAGAGCCTTGTCCGATCACGGCATGGTTCATAATGACGGCGCCCATGCCGATGAGGCAGCCGTCTTCAATGGTGCACCCGTGCATCACACTTCTGTGGCCGATGGTGATGCCATTGCCGATGGTCAGAGGAATGCCTTCATCCGCATGACACATGCACAGATCCTGAATATTTGTTTTTTCACCAATGGCGATCGTGTCCAGATCCCCGCGGATGACCGTCTGGAACCAGATCGAAGAATCTTTGCCGATACGCACATTGCCGATGATCTGGGCTGAGGGGGCCACGAATACGGATGGATGAATCCGGGGGGTATTGGTTTTATAAGCGTACAGGGGCATATTGGCCTGCTGCTATAGTATTAAAGAACTGCTTCAAATTTTGGAATAATTCCTCCGACAATAGGTTCATAATAACGGTATTCTGTATTATCGGCTGTCAATTCATTTATCTGGCGCTGAATGGATTGCCGCAACTCACTGTTCATCCAGCTGTTCCAGTCATCAATGGTATCCCAGATACTGACAACCAGATACTCACCTTGTGAATCCAAAGCAGCAAAGGCCTGATCAGTTATGTATCCAGGCTGAATGCTGGCTTGGGATCTCAAGCGGACAATCAGTGGTGCAATCTTTGATGCGATATTTTTATCATCAAATTTCCTTTTTATAATTACACATACTGACATGACAACCTCCTTTTTTCAATTGAATTTTTTTCATTTTTCTATTCCATGTGTGTTTTGGCTGTTTGAAGCGCCAGGTCTTTATCCTTTGTGAACAGATGCCATTTCATTTCAGATGAATGAATGCCGGCTTTCTTGTCTTGACCTCTGCTGTAATACCAGTGTCCAAATCGTTCGACCGTGGAAAAGGGATGATTTTCCGCACAAAAGAATCCGCAAGGCTTATGTTCTTCAAAAAAAAGAATTTCATCCGGGTCATTATCATAAGAAATATCTGATGGTAATTTGATTTGCGACACGTCAATTTTCTGTGATGATTTTTTATCCAGCCACGTTGAAATTTTCATAGGGGTCTCCTTTAAAAAAAAGAATGTCTTCATTCTGGATTGCCGGAAAAAATTTTTCATTTCCCCGGGATCTTGTCCTAAAAAGAAACTGCCAGGGTCAGGGAGCCGATGGTATGGCCTTTTTTCTGGCCGTCAAACTGTTCGGTTCTGAAAAGATGCCGATAGGTAAGTTTGAACATGTTAATGCTGAAGGAAGCCCCTATGGAAAGGTCTGCCACCAGCGGTTTTTTCTCAACACTCGGGCTGTTTTGCCAGGTGTTGCCGTCGAGAAATATGTCATGCAGTACCGCCTCCACCTGGGAGCTGACAAATACATGGGCACCCAGTGAT
Organism: Desulfotignum sp.; assembly: GCA_011390635.1. Taxonomy (GTDB): domain Bacteria; phylum Desulfobacterota; class Desulfobacteria; order Desulfobacterales; family Desulfobacteraceae; genus Desulfotignum. The sequence goes on from JAABSA010000044.1 coordinate 19,454, forward strand.
GTTATGCCTGATTTTGACCCTTCGATAACAGGTGCACTGATCCCGGCGCCGGCACGGATGACATCGGACCCGAAATCTTGTGGAATATGATACCCGAAACGGATCTCTCCTCCTGCACTGGTTGATGTCCTGACATTTCCCAGGGTCAAGCCGGCGCGGGAAATAAGATCATAATCCAAAACGTCAAACAATTTCATATTGTGCAGCCGCCATTTGCGCTGCCAGGATAACCGGACTGCCGGTTCATTCTCAAGCTGGTTATCCCACCCTTTGGCAGTGGGGATGTCCCGTAAATCATGAACCGTGTTCTGAACTGCTTCCGCTTTGGAAGCAGGCCCTACAACACCCACTACGATTTCAAGGGTGTCCAGTTTGAAACGGGTTTTGCTGTGCAGGGCCAGTCCACCATAAAGGAAACCGGCATATGGCCTGTCCTTTTCAACCAGTGTAGTTATCTGGGTGTCTGAAGGCGTATAGATCTGCTGTCCAAATATAACACCGACATTATGAACACTTGCCGGATTGCCGGAAAAAGGGATGCTCTTGATCAGTGGAATTGACCATTTCGGAAGACGGTTATCATCTTCATACCGGCCCAGATCCTTTGAAAGCCAGGTGATCTGGAAGGCATTGGTATAGTACTCATCCGTTCCGCCGAACAAATCATTTTCATAAAACAATTGAAGGGTTTGTAGTTCAGAGGGGTTTATGGACCATGCACTGACCGGGGAAAAAACGGCACAGGCAACAAGGCACACATACCAAAAGCGCTGGATGATCGGACAAGCCCTTTTGTGTCCTAAACATTGGACTTTCATATTACATCAACCACTTTCTTTTTCCCTGTCCCATCCGCTTATGCCGTATGCAGGCCCCGGAGAACAAAGAATATGTTGTCTGAGACTGATAATTATCGTTGATCTTTATTTAACGGACGGTTTCTCATCAAACCCTGAAGATGATCGAGCAATCGTTTTTCATGGGTTTCGATCATAAGGTCCTGGTCGGACAGCGTCACTATTTTTTCATACTCCGGTTGGGTGATGATATTCTTATGAATGGCATTTTTAATCATCGACTGTAACCCAGCCTCCCGTTGCAATATGTCGCATGAACTGAGCGATTCTTTTTGCCGATTCATTTTACTCACCCAATGACTTCTTTATCTGGCCGCGTTTTTCCTGAATCTTTCCTTCAATTTTCTCGATTTTACCTTCGGTTTTCAGGTTAGGATTTCCGACCATTTTTCCAACCGTCTCTTTTACCTTTCCTTTGATTTTGTGCAGGGTGCCTTCTGCATTATCCTGTGTGCTTGATTTCATGGTATTTCTCCCGGTTGATTTTTTTTGTTCTTTATGATTTTTTCCTTTATTTACCGATACGAATGTTCCGGATGGAATCAAATACGCCGAACAGGTTGCCCACCCACAGAATAACAGCGATGACTACCACAATGTTCAAAATCTGCTTGATTTTTCTGTCCATGGGGATGAAATTGTTCACCAGCCACAGCAGAACTCCGACAACAATTAAAATAATAACAAACTGCATAATATCCATGATTAACTCCTCTTTCTGGTGGTTTTTCTTCCCATGATTAGAAGCCCGTTGCCGCCCATCAGGGAACAGCATCAATGGCGGGCGGCAACGGGATGGTTCGGCTTACTTTACAATCATACTGTTTTTAACCGATGTGACCCCTTTCACCTTTCGGGTGATTTCCACAGCCCTGGCAGAGGCTTCGGCGGAATCCACAAAGCCGCTCAGCTGTACTTCTCCCTTGAAAGTCTCCACATTGATCTGGAACATTTTCAATATCGGGTCCTCCAGTATTGCCGCCTTCACCTTGGCGGTTATGACGGAGTTATCCACATATTCACCCGTGCTTTCCCGTGTTTTTGTTCCCGCACACCCTGCAATAAGGGCCGTCAGAAACAATACGATAACCAATTGTCTGAAAAGATTGATCTTGTTCATAATGACACCTTATATTATAAGTTCATGGGATGAAGCTCAACACGCCTGTTCAGTGAACGGCCCTTGTCTGTGGTGTTGGGAGCCGCTGGTTTGGATTGGCCGAATCCCTCAATGATCAGACGATCTTCATCAATTCCCTTTTCCGTCAAATAGGTCTTTACGGCCTGGGCCCGTCTGATGGAGAGCGCATCATTGTATGCTTTGGTGCCGGTACTGTCCGTATGACCCTGAACTTTAACAGTAATCTGAGGATGTGTTTTCAAAACGTCTGCAATCTCATTAAGATAATCAAAAGCCTCTGGCTTGACCACGGATTTATCGAAATCAAAATAGGCCTCATTCACCACCCAGATACCCTCGGTATTCGTCCCTTTTAATACAGCAGGGGCCGGGGCGGGCGGAGGTGTGACTGCCTTGGGTGCCGGTGCCGGAGGCGCGGGTTTTTTGGTCAGAAAAACGTCTTCGACAAATTTGGCCATGCCGACGTCCGTCAACAGGTTATCTGCACTGGAGACAAAGCCGCAACCGCTGATACGGACGATTTCATCCATGAGGACAGCCCCTTTTTCATCATCACCGACAAGGATGGGATAATAACAAAGCCCCGGGCCCAGTTGATCCTTAAGGGCCTGGGCTGCTTTCAGGGTAATGGGGGATTCTAAACTGAAGTCCGGCTGACCGTCACTGATGATAATCATAGCGGTATTACCGGAAACAGAATTCAGTTCTTCCTGCCCGGAGGCGGTAAGAGCTGTATGCAGGGCGCTTGTTCCACCTGCTTCAGAGATCTGTTCTAGTTTTTCACCCAGGGCATTTTCGGAATATTGCTCCATGCCGTAAAAAAGAACCGTGTTTTCGTCGGAAATTGCAGGGCTGTGCCCAAAGGACCGGAGAGCAGCGTTCTGACCTAGTTCCGGCAGGGTCTGATTAATGCGGCTGGCAATTTGGGTGGCCACATCAAATTTTTTATTTCCCATGTATGGGTCGTCCATGGAACTGGATGCATCCAGAACCATGATAAAATTATCAATGGATGACACATGGTCGTTTTCGCTGAACGGAGCCAGGGTAAATGCGGGGATGGTCTGAACCTCCTTTTGCGCATAACACCCCGACAGCAGAAAAGCGATGGCAAGGGCCGTAAAGAGTTTGATACTGAAAGATTTCATGAAAAGTCTCCTTTATATATTGGGTTTTATAGGTTCACGGATGATATGATGTATATCCGTGTGATGGATTCGTTCACAGACTGATATAATTCAATTAACGTGCCGGGATCTTTGTATCTGGTTTATAATCGGCATCCTGTTGACCGGCTGGGGTGTCAGCCCGTAAAGAATGCGATATCACCGGCATAGAAGAAACAGGAAATTAGGTCATATTCAGCCCTTGGTCATATATGACCTAATTTTTATAAGATTTTTAATGGTATCCAGCAGCCCCCTTTTTGTGCTGATTCTCCACAGAGATAAGGGTGATGGATCACGTTGTGCAAGGTAGGGGAATCCTGGCACATAAAGTGAATGTAATGTGGGTAATAGTGAATTTATAATAAGGTATTGTCACATGTTGCGATGGACATCGAATGGCATTCCTTTTTTTGTTGAGGAGTATAATCATGGCCGGCATTGAGATCATTACCGTGGAAAGGGGAGCTGAATTAAAAGATTTCATTGAACTGCCCTGGAAAATCTATGTGGCATACCCCAAATGGGTTCCTCCTCTCAAGAAAGAGGTCCGTCGGATGCTGGATCCCCTTAAGCATCCTTTCTGGGAATTTTCCCAGCGCATTCTTTTCCTGGCAAGACGGGGCAAAGAGACGGTGGGAAGAATTGCGGGTATTATAGATGGCCGTTATAACCGGTTCCATAACGAGAAAATGGGCATCTGGGGGTTTTTTGAATGTGCTGATGATCCACAGGCCGCAGCAGCGCTGTTCTCTTCCGTGGAGGGGTGGGCTCACAAAAAGGGGATGACCTTCATAAGAGGTCCGCTCAACCCATCCACCAATCACGAGGCAGGACTGCTCATTCAAGGGTTCGATATGCCGCCTTCCCTGATGATGACCTATAACCCGCCGTACTATTCAAGGCTGGTCGAATCGTGCGGTTACTTCAAAGAAAAAGACCTGCTGGCTTTTCTTATAGACAGCGACTACAAGCTTCCCGGATGGATGGATCGTCTGGCCGGCAAGATCGCCAAAAAAAGGGGAGTCCGCATCACCCATTTTCTTCCAAAGGATGCAGACGCTGAGATTGCTCTGATCCGGCAGATCTATAATGATGCATGGTCTGATAACTGGGGATTCGTTCCCCTGAGCGAAAAAGAGATGCAGGATATTGGAAAGAGCGTCATGGAATTTGTAGATCCTGATATGGCTTTTTTCATCTACTATGAGGATGAACCCGCAGCCTTCTGCCTGGTATTTCCCGATATCAACCCGTTGCTTAAGCATCTCAACGGGCGGGTCGGTCTTTTGGGGGCGCTGAAGTATTTCCTGTATAAAAAAGAGATCGTTGGATTGCGGTTGTTTATGTTCGGGATCAAAGAAAAATACCGGCAACTGGGACTCCCCATGCTGGCTTTCCACCATATCTATGAGGTTGTGAGAAAAAAAGAGAAATACCGTTATATGGAAATGGGCTGGACCCTGGAGGACAATGAGGCGGTCAACTCATTGATAGAGGAAGCCGGGGCAAAAATGGTCAAAAAGTACCGCATATTCAGCAAATCTTTATCATAATGAAACAAATGCTTTGCAGCAAAGGATGTAAATATGACGACTGAGCATAAAAATTTCACCATCGCTTTTGTCTGGCGGCCTGAGGAGATAACCCCGGCGGTGATTCAGATGGCTCAGCAAACAGAAAGCTGCGCGATCTTCGATTTTTCCGGAATAAAGGAAACAGACGGCCTGTCTTCCTTTTTACGAAAAAAAGACCCTGCCGGTCTTGTCAGGGATATCAAAATTTGTGCCGCAGCCTTTATAAATCCGTCTTTAGAACAGGTATTAAAGGAAACAGGGATTCAAAATCTCTGGGTAGAGTGCCCCCGGTTTTCTTGCGAAGATACCGTTCTTTTTCTAAAAAAACTGGGGGAAGTTTCGAAAAATTATGGCTGCTTTCCCATCACCGGGGACACCGCCCTCATAACAAAGATGCTGAAGCCCGGCTCAGGCATCGAACGTATCGTTCTGAAAGGATGTGAGGCCGCAGGATTTGTGAGCTGTGAGACAACCATGACCCTCTATTCCATGGTTAGGGAAATGCAGAGATCCTCTGTAGCGCCTTTTGAGATTCTCATCTGGGGAGGCGTCTTTATCCCTGAAGCAGCAGCAGCCTTTCTGTCGACCGGGGCAGCCGGGATCGTTTTTGAGAGTGCCCATTGGCTGACGGACAGGGTTGCTGTTGATGATTCCCAGCGGGAGCGGCTCTGTCGGCTGCGTCCGGATGCCACCGATCTGGTCGGCCTGGATGTGCAGGTTCCCTGCCGTCTGTTCAACAAGGGAAATTCTCTGGCATTCAAGGAAATTAAGGCATACGAGGACGCACTCTGGGGCGCAGCGGGCATGGAGGAAACCCGCCTCGCCTTTGCAGGCCGGGTGACTGCCGGGGCTGTTCATCCCCTGGAAAGCCTTTTCAGCCGGGACGAAATTATCCCGCTGGGTGTGGAAGCCGCCTTTGCCGAAGCCTTTGTTAACCGTTTCGGTGCTGGAACCGGGAAAGCTGTGAACTCTTTTATAAAAGAAATGAATCAGTTATGCAGTCTGGCTGAGGAAAAACAGAATTGTTTTCTGGACAGCCCTGTGGCCAAAGAGATGGGAACCCTGTACCCCTTTATCCAGGGCGCCATGTCCTGGATCACGGATATCCCGGATTTTGCCTTACAGATCGCTGATGCCGGTGGATTACCCACCATCGCCCTTGGCCTGATGGACGCTCAGACGCTTGAACAGAAGCTGGGGACCCTGCCGCAGATCATGGGAGCGCGCCCGTATGCAGTCAATGTGGTCTCTTTGGCGGAAAACCCTTTCAGGGGACTGCATCTGGCCTGGATAAAAAAGCACAGGCCCCGTTTTGCAGTGATTGCAGGGGGTGATCTTTCCGCTGTCAGAGAATTGATGGCATGCGGCATCGATGTCATGTATATCGCTCCGGATGAAGCACTGTTGAAGCTTGCCCTGAAAGCCGGCGTCCGGTATGTGATCTGTGAGGGCTATGAAGCCGGCGGTCACGTGGGGCCGCACAGCACACTCACCCTTGCCCAGATGGTACTGGATATGAAACGGCGTACCCCATCTCTGTTTCAAAATTGCCGCATTGTTCTTGCCGGAGGAATTTGTAACCGGGAAACGGCATTCATGGCAGCCATGCTTGGCGCAGATGCCATCCAGATGGGGACCGCCTATCTGGCAACACAGGAAATTATTGAAACAGGCGCTTTGGTACCGCTTTATCAGCAGATGATCCTGAAATCACCTCCGGCGGGAACCGTTGTTTCAGGCCGGAATACCGGCCTCCGGGTTCGGTCCTTGAGGACCCCGGGAATGGAATCAATTTTATCTTTGGAAAGGGAGTTTGCCGCCGGGCTCCAGGACGAAACCTCTTTCAGGGAGAAAATGGAAAAAATGACGGCCGGAAGCCTCTTCACGGCTGCCCGGGGAATGGACGGGTCAAAAGAGACACGCCTGGATGAGCAAACCTGTCTGGAACGGGGACAATTCATGAGCGGCGCCTGCGCCGGTCTCATCCGTGACGTCGATAATCTTACATCCTTTCATCATGAACTGGCACAGGGTCCTCTTTTTCTGCATCAGCCTGCTGCAAAATCTATGAAAACACCATTAAAAATGCCAGCCTCAGAGGTCAAGAATACCTTGACGGGGGTCCATTCCAAACAGGAGAATCAGGACAGGATTGCCATCACCGGCATGGGCATCGTGAATACCCTGGGGAAGAGTCCCGAGGAAATCTGGACGGCAAGCCTGGCAATGAAAAGCGGTATCACGGAAGTTCCGCCGTCACGGTGGGATCACGCACTGTATTATGACCCTAAGCCCCATATGCCGGACAAGACCTATTGCAGGGTGGGCGCTTTTCTGGATTTTTCCATCGACCGCAATGAACTGGGGATTCCACCCCATGATTTCAGGAGCATGACCCAGGCCACGCGGATTTCCATGTGGCTTGCAGACAGGGCCATACGGGCATCCGGCATCCTGACATCAGATATCCCCCGGGAGAGGATCGCGGTCCTCATTTCCCAGAATTCGGGAGAGGCGGCAGGGACACTCCCCAATATCATTATCCGGGCATATGTGCACGACATCCTGGCAGGCATCAAAAGGGCCGTTGATCTCACACCTGGTCAGCAGAACGCCATCGAACAGGCGCTAAAATCCGGGCGCATGGCCCCGGACGACACCACCCTGCTGGGCCGGCTCAACTGTGCAGCCGCAGGTTTTATCTGCAAGCAGTACGGTTTCATGGGGCCCAGCCATGCCGTTTCCGCAGCCTGTGCCACCTCACTGGTAGCACTTCACAGCGCCATCCAGATGATCCAAAACGACATCATAGACGCCGCCGTCGTGGGAGGGGGAGAGGATACGCTCAGCCATCTGCATTTCCTGGAATTTTCCGCCCTGGACGCACTTTACGGGCTGTCCGGACGGGAAAAACCCGCGCAGGAAACATCCTGCCCCTTTGATGCCCAAAGGGACGGCATGGTCCTGGGTGAAGGCGGGGCAATGATTGTGATCGAGCGGGAAAGCCTGGCCCGTGCAAGAGGCGCCCTTGTTCATGCATATGTGACCGGCATGGGCGCCAGCAACAACCATCTGGGGATGGTGGAGTCTTCCAATGTTTCCCAGCAGATGGCTATTCGCGCCTCTTTCAGAAAAACATCATATGGACCTGATGCGGTAGATCTGGTGGAATGCCATGCCACAAGCACCCGGCAGGGAGATCTGGAAGAGGTCCGTGCCCTGAAGGCGTTCTATAATTCCTCTAAGCGTACCGTACTCACTGCATTCAAATCCCAGATCGGTCACACTTTAGGCGCCTCGGGTCTCAGCAGCCTCATTCGGGGGGTTACTGCCATGAATGCTGGAATTTTTCCGCCCACCCTCAATTACAGGCATCCGGACCCGGAAATCAATCCGGCAAAATCAGGTCTTATCATTTCTTCTGCGCCGCAGGATTGGAAACGCCGCTCCGGCGGGCCCAGAAGAATGGAAGTCAATGCTTTCGGGTTCGGCGGTTCCAATTATGTGGTGCAGGTGGAACAGGCCATGGACGAAGTGGATACGGTCATGGTCTCACCCGGGACGCAAAAGAGGTCAAAGATGCCGGCACATCAAAACCTGAAGGTTGCGGCGCCCCTTGCCCTTGTATTTCCCGGACAGGGGGCACAGTACAGCGGAATGGGACACGAACTGTATACCTGCTTTCCCGTCATCAAAGAATGGATGGACCGGGCCGCTGCCGTTGCAGACTTTGATCTGCTTCATCTGATGTTCCATGATCAGGAAAAAAACCTTCAGAAGACCAGATGGCAGCAGCCTGCAATGTTCGCCATGGAAAATGCCATTGCCCGATATCTCATCAGTCTCGGCATCCGCCCTGTGGCCATGGCCGGTCACAGTCTGGGAGAATTGACCGCCTTGTGCCTGGCCGGTGTCTATTCCTTTGAAGACGGATTCCGCATCGTAAACAAGCGGGCCCTGTGCATGGATAAGGCGGCTGCCGCCAATATCGATCCCGGTGTCATGGCAGCCACGGACGCACCCCTGGATCTTTTAAAAAAAATGATCCAAAATTACAATGATATTCACATCGGCAATATCAATTCACCCCTTCAGACTGTGTTAAGCGGTAACACAGGCGCGATCAAAGATTTTTGCAAAAAATTGAAGGAAATGGGCCACCGGACCACCCTTTTGCGGGTCAGCATGGCCTTTCACTCTCCCGCCATGCAGGTCATCCATGATGAACTTGCGGCATACATTGCCGCTATCGCATTTCATCCCCCACAGATTCCGGTCATCTCCAACACGACCCGGAAACCCTATCCAGCAGATCCCCATGAGATCAAAAAAATACTCATGGCCCACCTGGAATCCACCGTCCATTGGATGGATAATGTCCGGTTCCTTTGGAATACTTACGGAGCAAGGCTTTTTGTTGAGGCGGGACCAGGTGACGTATTGGGCAACCTCATTGCAGACACGCTTCCCGAATCATCATGTATCCGGACATGTCTTCGCGCCGCAG
>JAABSA010000045.1 GCA_011390635.1 Desulfotignum sp.
GCCATGCTTGTCAATCTGTTTTCCTGTACCACCATGCAGTCCAGACAAGCATGGCGATAACAATAATGGCAAGAAAACTTTTTTTCATTTTTTGGGCCTCCTGATTTCGATTTTTTTATATACCGTTTTTTACATACTGCTTACACCCAATGACACCGTAAAAAAACAAAAGTTCACTTTTATCTGCGGCATTGAATTTTTGAGCACTTCATTGATTACCCTAAAATTAAGCACTTTTTTGGAAAAATAAACCTTTTAATCAGGTGCTGTCAAATATAGGGTTGCCTTGACACAAATGGCTGGCTTATCCCGGCGGCATACCGTTCCGGTTTGTTTTCAAGGCATGTGCCTTTGATTTGACATTCCGGGAACTCAATGGGGATGAGCTTATCCGCGGTTTTCTGCTCAATATTGCCCATGACCATAACAAATGGGTGGTACTGGCCATTGTCATGGGGGTGATTTTCCTGATCGGGTTTGTGCTGGATTTCATTGACATTATGAAGCGGCATAAAATATGTACACCTGTCCCTCATCTTACTGGATCCGGCTGCCGGCTGGTGTATGAAAAACAACGTTACAGCGGCTATCCAGCATCACCGGGCGTGTTGAAATCCCGAATGAAGATTTGCCAGAATGCTACGAACAGCGCAGCCAGCAAAGGGCCGATCACAAAGCCGTTGATGTTGAACAAAACAAATCCGCCCAGGGTGGACAGCAGCACCAGGTAGTCCGGCAGCTTGGTGTCTCTGCCCACCAGCAGGGGCCGCAGAAAATTATCCACCAGACCGATGACCACTGCGCCGAATATAGTGAGAAACAATCCCTGGCCCCAGTCTCCGACAGCAAACAGGTAGATGGCCACCGGTGCCCAGATCAGGCCGGCACCCACCATGGGAATCAGGGACAAAAAAGTCATGACCACACCCCACAACAGCGGCGCCGGAATACCCAGAATCCAGAAGGCAATGCCGCCCAGGCTGCCCTGTACCACCGCCACCACCAGGTTCCCTTTTACCGTGGCACGGGTGACTTCGGCAAATTTTGAAAACAGCAGATTTTCGCGCTCATCCCCCAAAGGCAGGGCCCGGGCCAGCAGTGCCACCAGACCAGATCCGTCCCGCAGCATAAAAAAGGCCAGGTACAGCATCAATCCAAGGCTGACAAACCACTTCATGGTATCCTGGCCAAATTGCACTGCGTTCCTGGCGATGAACTGACTGGCGGTGATGGCGGCATTTGACAACTGCTCTTTAAAATTGTCAAGATCGAGATTGAACCGGTCCATCAGCCCCTGGACGGCGGGAAATGCCTGGCGCACCTGTTCAAGCCGCTGCCCCAGGTTAAGGTCACCGTTTTCCAGGCGCTCATACAGGCCGGCTCCTTCCTGGAAAAATGAGGCAAGTACAAAAAGGGTCGGAATAATTGCTATGGTGATGCACACCACCAGCGTTGATAATGCCGCCAGGTTGGCCCGGTTTTTCCACAATTTTAAAAACCGCTGCTGCAGGGGATAAAACAACAGTCCGATGACACAGGCCCAGAAAACCGCACCAAAAAAAGGTTTGAGCAGATAAAAAAATACGGCGGTCACCAGGACCAGCATGGCCAGAAATGATCCTTGTTCCAGGTTTTTCATCAAAGATATTGTCCAATCCTGAATTTTTAGAACTGCGTTAAACGTGTACACAATTATTTCCATGTATACATCAGATCCGAAGATACATTCAATATTTATATTGACAAAAACAACTGTTAGGATAAGAAACAGAAGGATGGCTTTTTTTACAAAGGGGGATTCAAAGCATGAAAACAGCTTTTGTTAATGGTCGGGTGTTTGTTGGAAACGGGCAGGTGCTGGAAGAGGTCACAGTGCTGGTGGAAGGCGATAAAATCCTTGATGTGGGGAAAAGCGCACCAGGACCTGGTTCGGATGTACGCATTGTCCCTATTGAGGGGGCGACGCTTTTTCCGGGATTCATCGACTGCCATGTGCACCTGGTCATGGATGCAAGCCCGGATCCCATGGCCGCTGTTGTGGCGCAGCCACCCGCAATCACAGCCATAAAAGGGATGGTTCATGCACAGAAAACCCTGGCAGCAGGTGTCACCACCGTGCGGGACATGGGGGGAAATGACGGCATTGACCTGGGATTGAAACAGGCCATTGTATCCGGATTGATGCAGGGCCCCAGGGTACTGGCATCCGGGAAGTTGATCTGTATGACCGGGGGCCATGGCTGGCCCATGGGCCGTGAGGCGGACGGGCCTGACGATGTCCGCCGTGCCGTCCGTGAGCAGATAAAGGCCGGGGCTGACCAGATCAAATTCATGGCCACCGGCGGTGTGCTGACCCCTTCTGTGGAACCCGGCTGTGCACAGCTTACCTTTGAAGAAATGAAGGCAGGCATTGAAGAGGCCCACAGGGCAGGAAAAAAAACCGCCACCCATGCCATGGGGAGCCAGGGTATTTCTGATGCCCTTCATGCAGGCATCGACAGCATTGAACACGGTATTTATCTCACTGATGAGAGTATTGCTTTCATGAAAGAGAACCATGTGTTTTATATTCCCACCATCGCCGCGTTGTTTCACATTGGAGAAAAAGGAACTGCAGCCGGTATTCCGTCCTGGGCGGTTGAAAAAAACAAAGTCGTGGCCCCCCATCACAGAAAAAGCCTTGAAAAAGCCCATGCAGCAGGGGTTGCCATTGCCATGGGGACCGATGCAGGTACCCCGTTCAATCATCATGGCTGCAATTTAATGGAAATCCCCCTGCTTGTCAGGCACGGCCTGTCTCCTGTGCAGGCCCTGATGGCTGCAACCGGTATCGCATCACAGGTACTGGGTCTGGAAAAACAGATCGGTACCATTGAAAAGGGGAAATTCGCCGACCTGGTGCTGGTGAAAGACAATCCACTGGATGACATCGACCTGTTCAATGAAGCAGATGCTATTGTCTGTGTCATGAAGGGCGGCAGATTCATAGATATTGGTCAAAAAAACGGTTGAGATCGTGCAAACAAAAGGAGGCATTACGATGCAAAAACAGAATGTAAAGCGTTTCGGGCGGGTTCTTCCATGGGGTGTCATTGCGGCCATTTTTCTTTTCTGGATGGTACTGCCGGCAGGTGCAGCCCAGATCAAGGAGTTGAAAATCGGTATCGGTGTCGACGCAGATACCCTCAATCCCCAGGAACAGACCACCACCCTGTTCCAGAACATATGCGACCTGATTTATGACAACATGTATTACCAGGACCAGGACGGCAACCTGCATCCCAGGCTGCTTTCAAGCCATGATGTGTCTGAAGACGGCCTGACCTGGACCCTGCATCTCCAGAAAGGGGTGAAGTTCAGTGACGGCACCGTATTTAATGCCGATGTGGTCAAATTGACATGGGACCGGATTTTGAACCCGGATATGCGGGTGCCGCTGCGGTTTGCCGTGTCCATGGTGAAAGAGGCTGTGATAATTGATGACTACACCGTCCAATTGAACCTTGCCTATCCGTTTGCGCCCCTGGATGCCACGTTGTCCATGTCACTGGTATCTGCCATCAGTCCTGCGGCCCTGGAAAAATACGGGGAAGATGTCCGGCAGCATCCGGTGGGCCCCGGCCCCTATGTTCTCAGCGAATGGGTAAAAGGGGACAGAATCGTGCTGACCCGCAATGAGGAGTACTGGGGCAAAACCCCCACCGTGGACAAACTGACCTTCAAGGTGATTCCTGAAGCCACCACCCGGGAAGCCATGCTCAGAACCGGTGAAATCGACATCTGTTATAAACCGCTGCCCTCAAACGTGGCATCCCTCGACAAGATGGACGACATCACCGTGGAAATGCCGTTGAGCACCCGGACAATTTTTATGGGGCTCAATACCCAGAAAGGGGTGACCACCGATAAAAAAGTCCGCCAGGCATTCAATTATGCCGTGGATAAAAAAGCCATCGTGGAACGGATTCTTTTCAACACAGCCGAGCCCATGGACGGCCCGGTATCCCCCAAAGTGTTCGGGTATATGAAAATGGATCACCAGTATGACTATGATCCGGACAAGGCCAGCCAACTGCTCAAAGAGGCCGGGTTTGATTTTTCGAAAACCATCAGCATGCGGACCCCCAACGGCAGGTATCTGTTCGACAAACAGGTGTCGGAAGTGGTCCAGGCGTATCTCCAGGCCATCGGCGTCAAAGTGGAGCTCAGAACCTATGACTGGCCAACCTATGTGGCAGGATTGTTGAAACCCATTGAAGAAAGTGAGCTGGAAGTCTTTCTTCTCGGCTGGGGGCCGTTGTTCCTTGATGCGGATATGGGGCTTTACGGCCAGTTCACCACCGAAGTCAATCCACCCAAGGGTCTGGGGTCTGCATTTTACTCCAATCCCGTGTATGACGACATCATGAAAGCCTCCAGAAAGGCCCAGGACCCCAAGGAGCGGCTTGCCCTGCTCAAACAGGCCTCGGAAATGGTGTGGGATGACTGTCCCTGGATCTGGCTCCATGTGGAAAAATTCGTTCTGGCCTATTCCAGCAAAATCAAGAATCTGGCGGTTACGCCTACGGAAAAATTTTTCCCCACATATATCACCATGGAATAACGATCTGACATGATCCATTTCCTGATGAAACGACTGCTGTCCATTATTCCGGTGCTTCTGGGAATTTCTCTGCTGCTTTTTTTCATGCTCAGGATGCTCCCCGGAGATCCGGCCCAGGTATTGGCCGGCCAGATGGCCTCACCAGAAGATGTCCGAATCATCCGGATACAGATGGGGCTTGATCAACCGCTGTATATCCAGTATGGGGTTTTTTTAAAGCGGTTGGTCCATCTGGACCTGGGCGTATCCGCCCGCACCCAGAACCCGGTTATCCAGGAAATATGGGCACGGCTGCCCAATACCATCCTTTTGGCTCTGTGCGCCATTACCCTGGCCTGTCTGTTCGGCATTCCGGCCGGGGTGGTGGCGGCCATCAGACCCTATTCATGGATAGATTACCTGGTGACCCTGGCCTCGCTGTTCGGGATTTCCATGCCGGTCTTCTGGCTGGGGCTCATGCTCATGATCGTGTTTTCCATCACCCTGCAGTGGCTGCCGGCCGGCGGCATCGGTACCTGGAAACACCTGGTTCTGCCGTCCATTACGCTTGCTTCCTTTGTGGTGGCATTTATTGCCAGGATGACCCGGTCCTGCATGCTGGAGGTTCTGTCCCAGGACTATGTAACCACAGCCCGGTCCAAGGGATTGAAAGAAAAGGTGATCATTGTCAAGCATGCCCTGAAAAATGCCCTTATTCCCATCATCACGGTTGTGGGGCTCCAATTCGGGCTGCTTCTGGGCGGAGCGGTCTTGACGGAAACCGTGTTTGCCTGGCCGGGCCTGGGCCGTTTGATTGTGGATTCCATCCTGGCCAGGGACTATGCCATGATTCAGGGCAGCATACTGATTTTCGGGCTGCTGTATACCCTTGTGAATCTTCTGGTTGACATGACCTATGCATTTGTGGACCCAAGGGTGCGGTATGACTGACAGAAAAAATGTGGATACGGATCAAAATTCAGGGGATAATACCGTATCCGGCAGCCGGGGATGGGCCAAACTGAAACGAAACAGGGCCGCGCTGGCCGGCGGTATTCTGCTGTTGATCTACCTGTTGTGTGCCCTGGGGGCACCGGTTCTGTTCAGGGGCGATCCATCCGCCCCCGATCTGATGAATTCCCTTTCTCCGCCATCGGGCGCCTATTTTCTGGGAACCGATGAACTGGGCCGCTCCATTCTGGGCCGCATCCTGTATGGCGCCAGGGTGTCTTTGCTGATCGCCGTGGGGGTTGTCGGGGTGGGACTTGTAATCGGGGTGCCTGTGGGCCTTGTCTCCGGCTATTACGGCGGGAAAACCGATTTTATCATCCAGCGGTTCACAGACATGATGCTGGCGTTCCCCGGTTTTCTGCTGGCCCTGGCCCTGGTGGCCATCCTGGGAGTGGGGTTGAAAAACACCGTGATCTCCATCGGGATCAGCATGATACCGTTGTATATCAGGCTGGTGAGAGGGTGTGTGCTGACGGTCAAAGAGGAGGTGTATGTGGAGGCGGCCAGGGCCTGCGGCACCAGAGACCTGAACATTATCAGACACCATATTCTGCCCAATGTGCTTGCCCCCATCATCATCCAGACCAGCCTGGGCATGGGAACCGCCATATTGTTCGCCGCCGGCCTGGGATTTCTGGGGATCGGGGTGCAGCCGCCCACACCGGAATGGGGTTCCATGCTGGGGTCGGCCCGGGCGTATATGATGGGCAAACCACATGTGGCAACATTTCCGGGCATTGCGATTTTTCTTGCGGTTTTGAGTTTCAATCTGCTGGGAGACGGTCTCAGGGATGCCTTTGACCCCCGGAGCCGGATATGAATAGATCAGAACCGCCCCTGCTCAGTGTCAGGAATATGATAACCAGTTTTCACACCCATGACGGCATTGTCAATGCAGTCAATGGTATTGATTTTGATATCTTTCCGGGAGAAACACTGGGCCTTGTGGGAGAAAGCGGATGCGGCAAAAGCGTGACTGCCATGTCGGTGCTCAGGCTTTTGAATCCGTCCAGTGCCACCACCCTGGGTGAGGTGATTTTCAAAGGGGAAAATCTGCTGGACATGACCCCTGAAAAAATGCGATTGATCCGGGGCAGTGAGATTTCCATGATTTTTCAGGAACCCATGACATCATTAAACCCGATTTTGACAGTGGGCGAGCAGATTGCGGAAAGTTTGCGCCTGCATGAAAAACTGGATCAGGAAAAAGCATGGGAAAAAGCGGTCCAGATGCTCAAACTGGTACAGATCCCTTCCCCGGAGATCCGGGCGGGCCAGTATCCCCACAAACTGTCCGGAGGCATGCGCCAGCGGGCCATGATCGCCATGGCCCTGTGCTGCAGTCCCTGTCTGGTGTTTGCCGATGAACCCACCACGGCACTGGATGTGACCATCCAGGCCCAGATCATCCGGCTTCTGGATCACCTGAAGAAAGGGTCGAACATGTCGGTGGTCCTGATTACCCACGATCTGGGGGTGATTGCCCGGATGGCCGCCCGGGTGGTGGTGATGTATGCCGGAAAAGTGGTGGAGGAAGCACCGGTGGTGCCGCTGTTCCATGATCCAAGACATCCCTATACCAGGGGATTGCTGAACTCCATTCCGGTTTTGAAAAATGACGGCCAGACCCGGCTCACTGAAATCCCCGGCATTGTTCCCAATCTGCTGCATATGCCCGAAGGGTGCAGTTTTCATCCCCGATGCAGCCGGGTAATGGATATCTGTACAAAAAAATCACCGCCCATGGTCCATTTTATGGAAAACAGGCGGGCTGCCTGCTGGCTGGTGTCGGATGAATGAAAAAACCGCACCCGGGCCTGTTCTGGAGGTCACGAATCTAAAAAAATATTTTCCTGTAAAAAAAGGGTTTTTCCAGAGAACCGTCAACCACGTCAAGGCGGTGGACGGGGTGAGTTTTTATCTGAATGCAGGAGAAACCCTGGGGCTTGTGGGGGAAAGCGGATGCGGCAAAACAACGGTGGGCCGCTGCGTTTTGCGGCTGACCAACCCTACCGCCGGAGATATCGTTTTCAAGGGAAAAAACCTGGCCCATATGGACACAGAAACTCTGAGACAGGTCCGGACATCGCTTCAGATTATTTTCCAGGATCCGTTTTCATCCTTGAACCCCAGAATGAATGTGGCAACGATCATTGCTGAACCCATAAAAAATTTTCAGCGCCTGTCAAACAAAGCATGCCGGGGGAAAGTGGCGGAACTCATGGACCGGGTAGGGCTGCGGCCGTCCCAGATGTACCGGTATCCCCATGAGTTTTCAGGGGGCCAGCGCCAGCGCATCGGCATTGCCAGGGCGCTCGCGTCCAATCCGGATGTGATTGTCTGTGACGAGGCCGTTTCTGCGCTGGATGTTTCCATCCAGGCCCAGATTGTCAACCTGCTCAAGGACCTTCAGACAGAACTCAACCTGGCATATCTGTTCATCGCCCATGATTTGAGCGTGGTGGAATATATTTCCCGGAGGATTGCCGTGATGTACCTGGGCCACATTGTGGAGCTTGCGTCAAGCAGAGAACTCAATGACAATCCTCTGCATCCCTACACCAAAGCACTGCTGTCCGCGGTTCCCATTCCCGATCCCCTGGCAGACCAGGATCAGGAGATTATTCTGACAGGGGATGTGCCAAGCCCCCTTGATCCGCCGGAAGGGTGTACGTTTCATCCCCGGTGCCCCATGGCCATGGAAAAATGCCGGACAATACCGGCGTACCATGAAATCAGTCCGGGCCACTGGGTTGCCTGTCACATTTATCCAACATCCTGAATTGAAAGGATATGTCATGACCGATATCAAAGCACTGGTTGCCCGGGAAACCGACCGGTTATCAACCATTCGCCAGGCCCTTCACCAAATACCGGAAACCGGGTTTGCAGAAAAGAAAACCGCCCGGTTTGTGGCGGAACAGCTTTACGGCATCCCGGACATCCAGGTGACCACCGGGATTGCTAAAACCGGCGTATTGGGGCTTTTGAAAACCGGCAGGCCCGGAAAAACCCTGCTGATCCGGGCGGATATGGATGCATTGCCCATATCTGAAGAAACCGGGCTGGCCTTTTCCTCCACCCATGACAATGCCATGCATGCCTGCGGTCATGACGGCAACATGGCCATGGTCCTCACCACCGCCCGGATACTTTCCACGATCAAAGACAGGTTTTCCGGGAATGTCACGTTCATGTTCCAGCCGGCCGAAGAGTGGCCCGGCGGAGCAAAACCCATGATCGAAGCCGGCATACTGCAGGATCCGCCCGTGGATTTTGCCGTGGCCTGTCATCTGTGGCCGGGGTTGCCTTCCGGCACACTGGGGGTGAAATCCGGGGTGCTCATGGCTGCCACCACGGTGTTTGAAATTGAAATCATTGGCAGAGGTGGTCACGGTGCCATGCCCCACCAATGCGTAGATGCCCTGGATACAGCCGCCCAGGTGGTGAATGCCCTGCAGCGGGTGGTGAGCCGCAAGCTCAATCCCTTAACCCCTTCTGTTGTTACTGTCGGATCTTTGCATGCCGGGTCAGCCCCCAATACCATCCCTGGAAAAGCAGTGCTCACCGGAACCACCAGAACCTATGACAAAAGCGTGTGGCACAATTTTCACAATATCCTGGAACCTGTTGTCAAAGGGGTGTGTGATGCCATGGGTGCTTCGTATAAATTTACGCTTACCCCCGGGTACCCGCCTCTGGAAAATGATCCGGACATGGTCGACATCATGAAAAAAACCATGTTGAAAGTGGTGGGACAGGACCGGGTTATGAAGCCGGAATCCACCATGGGCGGCGAAGACATGGCCTTTGTCTTTGAAAAAACAAAAGGGTGTTACTTTTTCATCGGGTCGGGATATGACGGGTGCGCACCATTGCATAATGCAACATTTGATTTTGATGAAACCCTATTGCAGCTGGGGGTTGAAACCCAGGTGCGGTTTGCCCTGGATCTGCTGTCTGATCAATGACAACACTCATGGGACCGCATGCGGTTACAAAAGATATGTATGCCGCGTATAAGGAGATGGCTGCTGATACCATCGGGGAATCTGAGGCCCTGGAATGGGCAGAAGGTACCATGGGAGGATTCGCTGACACAGATTCAAAGGGAAGGGTTCCTTTTGGGTGATGCCACATAACCGGCCGCCACTGTAGCACTGATGATGATACCTCCGCCGGCAAGAGTGGTGACTGCCGGTACTTCGTGAAGAATAAAAAAGGCCAGCACAATGCCGTATACCGGTTCCAGCCCGGCGATGACTGATGCGGTCTGGGCACGGATCTGTTTGAGGGAGCTGATGAACAGGGTATGGGACAGGGCCGTGCACACCACGCCTAAAAAGACCAGGGCCGGCAGATCAGATACTTCCGGGGCCGGGGGCCGGACCAGGGCCAGGGGCAGAAACAGGCACAGGGCCGCAAATGCATTCTGGAAAAAAGCCACTGCCACCGGGTCGGATACCCGGGCGTTTTTCCGGTTCACCAGGGCCAGGACGGCAAAGGTGAGACCGGACAAGATGCCCAGCAGCGCACCGAATGTGGTCCGGTTGGACAGATCGATGTCCGGCACCACCAGGCAGATGCCGATGAATACCGCCCCTGCGGTAACCATATCACGGCGGGTTAACGGTTCTTTGAATACCAAAGGTTCCATAAAGGTGACAAACAAAGGAAACGAAGAAAATGTCACCAGTCCCACGGCCACACTGGACACCTGGATGGACCAGAAAAAAAACACCCAGTGGGCTGCCAGTAAAATTCCCTGGAGAATGAACAGCCCCAGCATCTGCCTGGGAAACCCGCCCAGAATTGTGCCGGAAAATGCCCGGGCATAAACCGCCAGTGCCACAGCCCCGAAAAGGGTTCGGCCAAAAACAATCACCAGCGGGCCGGCTGCGATGAATTTGCCGAACAACCCGGCCAGGCCGAACAAAAACACGGCACAGTGGATCCGGAACAAGGGATGTGTCACCGCAAGGGGCGGTTTCATGGCTGGCATCTGCACGGGGGCCGTGTCATCCCACTGCCTACCTGGTCAGCTGGCGGTATTTGATACGGGTGGGGGCATCGGCTTTGATACCCAGCCGCTTTTTGCGGTCCTTTTCATAATCGGAATAGGCTCCGTCAAACATCAGGGTCTGGCTGTCCCCTTCAAAAGCCAGGATATGGGTGGCGATGCGGTCTAAAAACCACCGGTCATGACTGATGATCACGGCACATCCGGCAAAGTTCTCCAGCGCTTCTTCCAGGGCCCGCATGGTATTGACATCCAGGTCATTGGTGGGTTCGTCCAGGAGCAGAACATTGGCCTGCTCCTGGAGCATGCAGGCCATGTGCACCCGGTTGCGTTCCCCGCCGGATATCTCTGCCACTTTTTTCTGCTGGTCAGACCCTGAAAAATTGAATTTGCCCACATAGGCCCGGGCATTGATCTCCCTGCCGCCGATGACCAGGGTGTCGCTGCCCCCTGATATCACTTCATAGATGGTCTTGCCGGGATCCAGAGAATCGCGCTCCTGGTCCACACAGGCCAGTTTTACACTCTGGCCCAGTTCAATTTTTCCTGCATCAGGCGATTCTTTGCCGGTAATCATGTTGAACAAGGTGGTTTTGCCGGCACCGTTGGGACCTACCACCCCTACGATGGCGCCGGGGGGAATGACAAAATTCATGTCTTCCACCAGCAGCTTGTCTTCAAACGCCTTGGTTACATGTTCTGCCACAATGACCTTATCCCCCAGTCTGGGACCCGGTGGAATAAAGATTTCCATATTCTGTTCCTGGTCTTTTGCATCTTTTTTGAGCAGGTCGTCATAGGCTTTGATTCGGGCCTTTGATTTGGAGCGTCTGCCCTTGGGGGACATGTTGATCCATTCCAGTTCCCGCTGCAGGGTTTTCTGGTGCTTGCCTTCCCCTTTCTGCTCAATGGCCAGGCGCTTTTGCTTCTGTTCCAGCCAGGAGGAATAGTTTCCTTTCCAGGGGATGCCTTCGCCCCTGTCCAGTTCCAGTATCCATCCGGCCACATTGTCCAGAAAATACCGGTCATGGGTTACGGCAATGATGGTGCCTTCATACCGGTTCAGGTGTTCTTCCAGCCAGGAAACGGATTCGGCATCCAGGTGGTTGGTGGGCTCATCCAGCAAAAGGATGTCGGGTTTGGACAGCAGCAGCCGGCACAATGCCACCCGGCGCTTTTCACCCCCGGAGATCACGTTCACCCCGGTGTCTTCAGGCGGGCACCGCAGGGCATCCATCGCCATTTTCAACCGGGCATCCAGGTCCCATGCTTCCAGATGGTCCAGCTGTTCCTGTATTTTTCCCTGGCGTTCGATGAGCTTGTCCATCTCATCATCTGACATGGGTTCGGCAAACTGTTCTGAAATTTTTTCATATTCTGCCAGCATGTCCACAGTTTCCTGGACCCCTTCTTCCACAACTTCTCTGACAGTTTTGGTGGAATCCACCAGGGGTTCCTGTTCCAGAAATCCGATGGTATATCCTTTGGATAAAATGGTTTCACCGGAAAACTCCGTGTCTTTTCCCGCCATGATCCGTAACAAGGAGCTTTTGCCTGATCCGTTGAGCCCCAGGACCCCGATTTTGGCCCCGTAAAAATAGGACAGGGAGATATCCTTGAGCACCTGGCGTTTGCCGTGGAACTTGCTCACATTGATCATGGAATAGATCACTTTTTTGGTATCTTCGGTCATGATGTTTTCCTACCCTGTCACAGCAATGCATTCAATTTCCACCAGGGCATCCTTGGGCAGCCGGCCCACCTGAAATGCGGATCTGGCAGGCTTGTGCCCTGCCAGGGCTTTTTCATACACCGTGTTCATACCGGCAAAGTCCTCCATGGATGCCAGAAACACCGTGGCTTTCAGGATTTTGTCCAGGCCGGAGCCGGCAGCCGCCAGCACGGCAGCCACATTTTTCATGACCTGTTCGGTCTGTGCTTCGATAGTGTCTCCTGTGATTTCCATGGTTTCCGGATCCAGAGGGATCTGGCCGGAGGCAAATACCAGGTTTCCCTGGACAATGGCATGGCTGTAAGGACCGATAGCTGCGGGGGCTTCGGATGCGGTGATAATGTTCATAAGATCTCCTTAAAGGTTATAGTTGTTTTTTTCATCGTTATAAATGTCTGTATTTCATATCAAAGCCTCCAGTACTCAGCTAACAGCTAAAAGCTAACAGCTAAAAGCTAACAGCTAATGATACTGTGTGATCACCGGCTCCTTGAGAATCAGGTCAATGGCTTCTTTGGCTGCCCGGGCCACCCGGGGAAAACTCTGGTCGATTTTTGCCACCTGGCGCAGGTTTTCGGCGGTGCGCAGGATCAGCCGTGCAAAATCACCCTCTGCATAGTCAGATCCTGCCATGAGATCTTCCCACGGGGTGTCATGGGCCCAGTTATACATGAGAGCCGCCGGTTGCACAAAGAGATTGGGGGCGGAAAATCCGCTGGACAGCAATTGGATGGCAAATGGCTTCAATCCCTTTCTCACATCCAGAAAGCATTGTTTGAGCCTTTTGGGAAGAGGCCCTTCTACAAGCAGGTCATCCTTGAATTCCTTTTCATTGACAAAGGCAGCCATGATAGCGGCCATCAAGGCCGGATCCTGGTCCGGCAGAAGGTTGTGCCGGATGCCCTGGGCCACCAGCAGCGGAGAATCAATTCTCAGTTTGGAGGCCCACAGGCCGTCTTCGGTCAGGCTGCCGTCATGGGTGATAAAGCCTTCTTGTGCCAGAAAATCCATATGGGCCAGAAAATCATTCCACAGCAGTGCCAGATCCTGTCCAAACCGCTTTCTGGCTGCTTTGGAGCGTTTTTCTCCGGCCGAGATGAGATAAGAAGCAAAGGAATTGTCCAGCAGGGTGCGGATCTGGTCCGGATTGTGGGAGAGCAGCAGGTTCAGCACCATGGAAAAATCAATTTTGATCTGGCTGTCCACATCCAGGGCCGGTGCATTCACCAGTGCGGCAATGCGTTTTAGATCCATGAATTTGCCCGGCAGCACCAGGGCGAACCCGATATTGTCCATGCCCCGACGTCCTGCCCGGCCGGCCATCTGCTGGAACTCACTGGGGGTCAGAGACTGGAAATCCACGCCGTTGAACCGGTCGGAATTTACAATCACCACAGAGCGTGCCGGAAAATTGACCCCTGCCGCCACTGTGGATGTGGCAAACATGGCATTGAGCAACCCTTTGGCCATCAGGGTTTCCACTACCACCTTCCAGGCGGGCAGATGGCCGCTGTGGTGGGCGGCACAGGCTTTGCCGGCCAGGTCCTGGCGGTGGGGATGGCCGCTCAGATGGGGATTGCCCGCCACCAGTTCATCCAGGGTTTTTTCCAGGGCCGCCTTTTTTTTGGGTGTTTTGTTGAGCAGGTCGGCATTGCATAATTTTAGGGCGTTGTCGCACTCAGCCCGGGATTTTAAAAAGAAAATTGCGGGCAGCAGGTCAAACCGGTTCATGACTGCAAGGATCTGCCCGAAATCGGGAAGCCGGCCCGGGGGTGCAATGGCTGGCGGATTTTTGGTGTTTGCAAATACAAATACCTTGTCATGGAGCCTGGGATTGGTGTCGGTACTTTTTTTCAACAACGGATACAGGGTGCCGGAAGGATGAAAAAATATGGGGTACAACGGCACAGGCCGCCGCCGGTTTTCCACGATGCGGCAGGTTTTTCCCCGGATGGCACTCAGCCATCCGGCAATCTGGTCAGGGTTGCCGATGGTGGCGGACAACAAAAGGATCGGGATGCGCACCGGCAGGTAGATCATGATCTCTTCCCATACAACTCCCCGTTCCGCATCCCCTAAGTAATGGGCTTCATCCAGGATGATCAGATCGCAGTTCAGGCTTTCCCCTGTATGCATGGCATCATACAGCTGGTTCCGCAAGATTTCTGTGGTGCCGATGATGACGGGCGCAGCGGCATTTTCCTTGATATCTCCGGTGAGAATCCCTACATTTTCAGGTCCGAACAAGTGTGAAAACCGGTTATGGATGGAGTTGGTCAATGCCTTGAGCGGGGTTGCATACCAGATTCTGCCGTTTTTTTCCAAAGACTTTCTTGTCACTTCTTCGGCAATCCAGGTTTTGCCGGCACCTGTAGGAGCGGTCACCAGGCAGTCTGTCTCCTGGATGGCCTGGATGGCTTCCAGCTGAAACGGATCCGGGATAAAAGGCTTGTCTTCCGGCACACCGATTTTTTCAAATATGCGCAGAAGGCCCTTGTCCGCCCCTGGCTTCATGGGCGGTATGTTCCTGGGTTTGGACCGGGATTTTGTGCCCCGGTAAAAGCGTTTTGTTTTCATATGGGGCAAGTGTAATCAATATTGGAAAATTGTGCAAGCCCTGTTGGCGGCAGCCCCCCGCTATGGTGTCATCTCATAGGTGTTTTTCAGGGTCATGACATGGTTTTCCCAGATCCGTATGAACCGGTCGGTGTCTGTGACCGGCTTTTTAATCATTGCCATGCAGCATTCCATCTGGGCTTTGGTGGTGCCGGGTTTGACATACAGTTTCAGGGCAAATTCACTGAAATCTCTGATCATGACATCAAATATCTGTTCCAGCAGGTCCGGGTCGATTTTGTCCATGTGATATTTTTCGATGATGAGCTGGCCATAGGCCACCAGGGTGAACAGCTCCCCCAAGTACAGCAGAAAATCCATGTTTTTGGCCTGCGCTTTGTCCGGGGTGGCGGTTATGAGCATTTGGGACAGCTGTTCAATCTGTTCCTTGAAGATGTTGACATTGGGCAGGTCCACGCTGTCATAGGCCAGGTGATAATCATGGAACTGGATTTTGCCCAGGCCTTTTGTTTCTCCCTGGTTGAACAAAAATGTATCACAGGCCGGATCATCGCGCCGGGGGATTTCCGGAAACGTGCCGGGGTTGAAAAAATAGTTTGCCATAAACTTGATGATCAACGCCATGTT
The DNA here is from genome assembly GCA_011390635.1 of Desulfotignum sp. Lineage (GTDB taxonomy): Bacteria > Desulfobacterota > Desulfobacteria > Desulfobacterales > Desulfobacteraceae > Desulfotignum. The sequence goes on from JAABSA010000045.1 coordinate 15,550, forward strand.
AACATGGACCGTGCCTTCCAGCTTGGGCAGAGACCTGATATCTGTGGCTGCCATTTCAAAATAGGTGTCTTTTTCAAATCCTCTTGCCGCAATCACATCCCAGATCAGGTTGATGACATTTTCGCCTTCACAGGTGACCTTCATTTTGACCATGGGATTGTAGAGCAGATACCGCCGGTCATCGGGCGATGCACACCGGAAATAATCAGCCGCTCTCCGGGAAAAGATTTTCATGGCAGCCAGCCGGACATAGGCATCCACAAGCAGCTGGCGGATATGCGGAAAATCGGTGACCATTTTGCCGTACAGGTTACGGCCGGCTGCATGGTTGATGCCCTCATAAAAGGCATGGGTGCAGATGCCGATGGATGCCCAGCCCAGGTTGAATTTTCCCACGTTGATGGTGTTCAGGGCACTGTCCCAGGCAGCCCGGCCTGTGGACATGATCTGTGCATCGGTAACAGGATAGCCGTTCAGGGCGTATTCCGCCACATATCCTTCCCAGTCCACCACGTTCTGGACCAGATCATAATTGTCATGGCCGGGATCGGCTGCAAAAAAGACATATTCATCGGTTTCCGAATTTTTGCCGAAGGTGGACACAATGCCGGCCTGGTTGGCATTGCCGATATAGTATTTGCCGCCGTCCGCCACGTATTTTCCGTCTCCCAGAGGGGTCAGGGCCATGTCAGAGGCGTAGAGATCTGCGCCGTGATCTTTTTCAGACAGGCCAAAGGCAAAAATATGGCCATCTTTTAGAAGCTGTGCGGTTTTTTCTTTTATGCCTTCATTGTCCGCCATCCAGATGGGACCCAGTCCCAGGATGGATACCTGCCAGGTATACCAGTGGGCAAGGTTGTAGAACCCCAGTATTTCATTGAAGTCACAGATGCGCCGTGTGTCCCACCGGGCGTTGTCATTGTCTACGGCATATTTTTCCGGGGTGAGCAGGGTGGCAAAAATCTGGTTTTCCTTTACAAAATCCAGGAAATCCTGGTACCAGACCCGCTGGTGGAAATCTTCTTTTAATCTTTTTTTGCCCCGGTTCTCAAAATAGGCGATGGTTTTTTCCATGATCTGTCTGGATGCGGAATCCAGGTGGTCATAGGAGGCGGTCTTTGGGTTGAATAAAATCATGCGTTGGTTCCTTTATCCGGTTGTATGCAACTGAATTTTAATGTACTCCGGCCCAGCCGGTGCATGGCCAGGCCTGAGCCCACAATGAGCAGCCCTCCGGCAAACAGATGCCAGGAGACCGGTTCCATGAGAAAGACAATGCCCACCACTGCGGTAAACAGGGTTTCACTGGACATGTATGCTGCCCCTTCAAAGCCCCTGCAGAAGAAAAATCCCTGGTTCATGAGCAGCTGGGCGGCTACCGACACCGCAATAATACCGGAAATCATGGCCCATTCCACAGCAGATTCCGGCAAAAACGGGTGGGTGATACAATAGGGAAGAGTGGCAAGGGTACCCATTGTACAAAAATAAAAATAAATAATCACCGGCCCGTTGTGCTCGCGCAAAGACCGGATGATGGTAACGGTAAATCCGGCCAGCAACGCCCCGATGATGGCCATGGCCTGGCCCATGGCATTGGTGGACAGCCGGAAATCAAACAGAATGGCCACCCCGGCCAGCAGCACGGCAATACACGCTATCTGCAGCCGGTTCACCTGTTCTTTGTAAATGATGAACCCGAACAGGGCGGCAAAGGCAGGATATGAATAAAACAGCACCACTGCCGTGGACATGGGCAGCGTGCGCAGGGCGGATACCACAAAAAAAAAGGCAAGGGATCCGGTACAGCCCCTGAGGATCAGCAGCGGGATCTTGTGCCCTTTAAACGGATTTTTTCTGCGGCTGAACACCGTGGTCAGCACCAGCATGCCGCCGAAGCAGCGGACAAAGCCCAGATGCCACACCGTGTAATGGTCCGGCATCAGTTTGACCAGGGTGGACATGAGGGTGAACAACAGGGCTGCAGACAGCATGAACAAGGGGCCTGCCATCCGGGCATCCATCAAAACGATTCGGGTTTTGGAATGTTGCATATGTCGGCGGTCCCTGAAGTCCATAGGTCAGATCAAGTGTGTAACATAGACCTGGCAGCCATATCTGTCAAACAAATTATCAAACAGCCCAGGCAGGCAACCACATCTCTTTCGGTCGACTGAAGCCGGGCCTTGGAATTACATTGCTCGCAACCTTTCTTGCACAGCACCATTTTCCGGGAGGTTTTGGAGCCGATGGATTTTTTCATTGGATACAGCTGGAAAATGGTGTTATGGTTTCAACAGGGGAAGGGAACAGGGCCATTATGAGACAAAAAGGGGTTGTATGGATGTAACAGGATTCCGATTCAGAACATTGCAGGCAAGGCTGCTTTTGCTTTTATTGATTCCGGTGGTAGCGATCCTTCTGCTGGGAGGGGCGACAAGTTTCTGGTATGCCAGGGGGATCATGCTGGACCAGTGGCATGAATCCGCCGTGGTAAAACTGCAGCGGGCTGCCCATTACATTGAAATGCGGCTGCTTAAACCGGTGGATCTGCTCAATGTCCTGTTCCAGGTATCTGACCGCAATGCTGCTATGGTATCGCCCGAACAGGTGGTGGGTTTTCTGCAGGTGATGGATGGGGTGGTGTCTGCGGAGTATGACCCGACAGGTTCACTGGAATTCAAAAGGGAAAGGGGAATGCCCGGTATGGGGCATATGGACCGGATGAATGTTGACGTTCATCAGGGCATGCGGTTTTCCCGGTCCAAAATCGCCAGTGTATCCGGACCCCGGTACCATGCAGATGGAGACGGCCGTACCGTGACCATGCGCATCACTCTGTCCGGCCCTTCAGAAGAGACGCTGGGGCATCTTTCCATCCGCATGCAGTTTGATTATCTGCTCAAAGATATCCTTTCACTGGGGTGGTGGCAGAGTGATATGGCCTGTATTGTGGATGAAGCGGGAATCTATATGGCCCATACCAACATGACCATGACGGACCGCCGGTCCCTGGGGGGATCAGATGATCCCCTGGAGCAGGCAATTTTACAAAAAATGGATTCCCATGCCTTTGGCACGGTGATACCCCGGGGCCATCCCCCGGATATGGTTGCGGGTTTTTACAAGCTCGACCAGGTGCCCTGGACCATAATCATGTTTGCAGACGGCCGCAAAATTTTAGGACCCATTGTGACCTACAGAAATGTCCTTGCCCTGGGAATTTTTGTTCTGGCAGGCCTGGTGCTGGTATTGATCCGGTTTCACATGTGCCGGATGGTGAACCAGATCCAGCAGTTGTCCACCAAAGCGGAAGCTGTCGCAGACGGTGATTACGGATCTCCCATCCCTGTGGAAAGCAAAGATGAAATCGGCCAGCTGGTGGAAAGTTTCAATGCCATGGTCACAGGACTCGAAGAACGCGATCATATCCGCAACAGTTTTGGCCGGTATGTGGACCCGGAATTTGCCAGAACCCTGATGGAACACCCGGAAGCAGGGCAGCTGGGAGGCAGCCGGCGGGAGGCGGTGATGCTCATGTCCGACATCAGGGGATTTACCAGCCTGTCTGAAACCCTGGGACCTGAGCTGATCGTTACCATCTTGAACCGGTATTTTTCCCATATGATAGAGATCATCCGGCAACACCAGGGCATTATCGTGGATTTTTACGGGGATGCCATACTGGTGTTTTTTGATCCCCTGGATGAGCCGACATCCGATACAATTCACCGTGCACTCCAATGCGCATTTGACATGCAGGCTGCGATGCCGCAGGTTAACCGGGAACTGGGAAAACAGGATCTGCCGGATCTTTCCATGGGCATCGGTATCCATGCCGGCCAGGTCGTGGTGGGGAATATCGGTTCCAGTACCCGGGCCAAATACGGGGTGGTGGGATCGGCCGTGAACATTACCAGCCGGATTCAGGAACAGGCCCGGAAGGGACAGATCCTGGTGTCGGATGCGGTAATGGAGAAAACGGCAGATGCGGTGCAGGTGCTCTCTTCTTTTCCGGCAGATCTGAAGGGGGTGGATCAGCCCATGTCCCTGCATGAGATCGAACCAGCGGACGGCGATTCCCTATATGAATGACATGGGCTCAATCAGGGCTGACCCTGGCACCGGCGGATGAAACCCTGCCGGCAGTTTGGGGGCAACGTTGCCGTTGTGGCTTACCCGTTGCTGTTCATAAAAATAACGGTGATGCAGCGGTGATGGGAGCAATTTTATTGACGGGATGATAAAATATGGTCCAGATCCAGATGGTATTTTTTGATTTTGTTGTTTAAGGTCGTTCGGGTGATATTCAATAATTTTGCCGCCTCTGTCTTGTTGCCGCTGGTCTGCTTCAGGGTCTGTGCCAGGGCCATGGCTTCAATTTCATCCAGGGACCTGCCGCCGATTCCAGGCAAAAAATTCCGGGAAGCATCATCGGGTTTATAGGTTTTCATCACATTTCCCGGCAGGTCTTTTTCCGAGATATACTGCCCCATGGATAAGATTACCGCTCTTTCAACGGCATTTTCAAGTTCCCGGACATTTCCCGGCCATGGATGTTTCATCAATGCATCCATGGTCACGGGCGTGAACCCCTTGAACTGTTTTCGGTTCTTTTGCGAGTACCGGGTTAAAAAGTTATGGGCAAGTAACGGAATATCATCGGGTCTCTCCTTTAATGGGGGAATCCTTATATTGATGACATTCAGGCGGTAAAACAGGTCTTCTCTGAACCGGCCGTGTTTGACCTCTTCTTCAAGGTTTTTGTTGGTGGCCACAATGATTCTGACATCGATGGGGATCGGTCTGTCACTGCCAACCCTTTGAATCTCTCTCTCCTGTATGGTCCGCAGCAGTTTGACCTGCATGGACAAGGGGATTTCTCCTATTTCATCTAAAAAAATGGTGCCTTTGTCTGCATGGAGAAACAGGCCGTCCCGTTTTTTGTCCGCCCCGGTGAACGCCCCTTTTTCATGGCCGAACAGTTCCGATTCCAGCAGCGTTTCATTCAATGCAGCACAGTTGATGGAGATCAGCTTATTTTTCTTTCGGGCACTGTGATCATGGATGGCTTTGGCAAACAGTTCTTTTCCGGTCCCGCTGTCACCGGTAATCAAAATGGTGGCATCTGTGGGCGCAGCGATTCTGGCTGTTTCCATAACGGTTTTCATGGCGGAACTGGAACCGATGATGCGTGAAAATCCAATGTCTGATGACATCTTTTTTTTCAGGTCTGCGTTTTCACGGGTCAGGTGCAGATGGCTCATGGCCCGTTCGATGGTGATTTTCAGGTCATCAAAATTCAAGGGTTTTGTCAGATAGTCATAGGCCCCAAGCTTCATGGCTTCCACGGCCTTGTCCACCGAAGAATAGGCGGTCATGATGATAATGGGTATGGCCGGGTTGAACGCCTTGATTTTTTCAAGGGCTTCCATTCCGCCGATATTTGCCATTCTTACATCCATGAGTACCAGATCATAGGGCGTTTCCGCCACCCCGCTGATGGCATCTTTCCCATCAGTAGCACTTTCAATAGAATGCCCCAGGCTTTTTAAAACGGTTTGCAGCATGGACAGGTGCGCCGTATCATCATCAACGATCAGGATGTTGCCTTTCATGGTCGTTCCTTTTGCCGGTTTTCAAGCGGTATTGAAATATAAAACGTGGTTCCCTTTCCCTTGACACTGTCGAGCCAGACGGTACCGTTGTGGCTTTCGATGATTTTGTGGACAATGGCCAGCCCCAGTCCGGTTCCCTTTTTTTTGGTGGTGTAATAGGGGTTGAACACAACGGCCTGGTCATCGGGCAGAATCCCTTCGCCGGTATCTGAGACGGCAAAAAGGACGGCATCGTCTTTAACCCGGGCATCCACTGTCAAATCTCCGCCATGGGGCATGGCCTGCATGGCATTAATAAACAGATTCAGCAGGACCTGGCTGAAACGGTCCGGGTCAAGATGGAGGTCAGGAAGCTGCGCAGCAATTTTTTCTTTTACCCGGATGCCGGCACTTTCTGCCTCATGCCGGATAATGCGCAATGTGTTTTTGATTAACTGGTCCGGTTGTGCGGGACCCGGTTTTAAATCTGCCGGGCGTGCAAACTCCAGCAGTTCTGAAATAACCCGGTCCACCCGGTCAATCTCTTCAACCATTAATTGTGCCGCTTTTTTGTTTTCACTTTCGTCTTCAAACAGGCTGCCGAAAAAACCGGCATATCCTTTGATGGAACTCAAGGGGTTCCTGACTTCATGGGCAATGCCTGAAGCCAGTGTTCCCAGTGCGGCCAGTCTTTCTTTTCTCCTGATTTTCAACTCCAGTGCCCGGATATGGCTCAAGTCTTTTAAAATAAATAGAAATCCGATGAAATCACCTTCCTGGTCGAAAATTTTTGTCACCATCACGGAAACGGGGGTCGGGCCGGATTTTTTCGTGTCAACAACGATCTCCTTTTCGATCCCTTTTCCATGGCCATCGGCAATCTTATGCAGATGCCAGATGATGTCGGGAAGAACGGTATCTGCTGTTTTATCCGTCACCCCGGAAATATCGATTCCCAGAAGGAAACAGGCGCTATCATTCATATACCGGATGTGCCGCCGCTTATCCACAATGATGATTCCCATGGGAAGGCTGGCAATGGTTTCTGCGGCAAAGGCCCGTGTGTCCTGGAGCAGTCTGCGGGAACGGATGACCTTCCGGGACCAGAACAAAGAAACAATTCCGGCAAGCCCCACAAGGAAAACAATGGTTATCATCACAATGTTGTGGTGCAGGTCTTCGGCAACAGCCTGGTCAAAAGGGTGTGCATCCATTCCGATGAATATCACGGGTTTGTTTTCAGCAACGCCCTGAAATGTGATAAGAAGCGGTTTGTAAACTTCAAAATACCGTGTGTTATTTTCTTTTTCAACAATCCGCCATCCGGGTTCATCAGATACTGTCATACGGTTTTTAAATGTTGTGTCATCGAGATGGGTGTCGATCATTTTCCGGTCATTGTGGGCCAGAACCTTTCCGGATGCGTCAACCAGAAACATATATGAAATACCGTTTTGGGAAGCGGTTTCTTCCAGCACCTTCTGCAAAAAACAAGGATTGCCCGGCACCCCGGTTCCGGCATCCTCCTCAAAGGACGTTATCCATGCCGCTCCTTTTTCCATTAAATGGCTGCCCACATGCTGTTTTTCCCGGTTGTACATCATAATGGTCTGAAAAAGGATGATCACCAGGAGAACTGAACTGATGCCAATGGTGATCCATGGGGCGGCAGCAACCATAAAACGGTTTGTTTTGTTGAAATTCATTCCCTGCGGTTTCCTGGAAGTGATTAAAAAATAATCAATATCATCCGGCAATTGTCCAGATATTAATCATTTCATATGGTTTTTACAACCGATTTGTGCAAAGGGAAACAGGAAATGATTCAATAATATCATTCATTTTAAGGCGTTATAAAAAAGTGTCACAATGTGGCACGTCCATTGCAAAATATGTTTTCAGTCAGAACCAATAAAACGGTTTGAAATGACCCAAAAAAATATAACAGGAGAAAAAAATGTGGGGCTGTAATTTCACAGGTTCAGGCATGGGACACTGGGGGGTTGGCGGAGGCGTCATCGGATGGGGCATCACTTTGCTCATCATCGGTCTGGTTGTCCTGGTTCTGCTTCAATTGAATAAATCCGGCAGGAAGCGTGATCCGCATGCCGATACAATGGATTCTTTGAAAATTTTAAAATCACGATATGCCAAAGGGGAAATCACGGAACAGGAATACCTGCGAATGCGGGATGTTCTGTACAACAATCATACATCCTAAAGTAAGGGCGGGTTTTTATGGAAATCAGAAACAAAATAAAATACAGAATGCTGCAACGCAAAATGGTTCTGGTTTTTCTGTGTTTTGGTATCCTGGTGTTTTGTCAGAACAACGCCCGGGCAGGAGAACAAGAAGACCTGACAAAACTGGACTCCAGCCTGTCAACAACCATAAGATTGTCAGATCTGCTTACCTATGCCTATTTGTCCAGTCCGGCCATCACTGCGTCCAAAAAATCCTGGCAGGCGTTTATTGAAAATTACAGGGTGGGCAAAAGCTATCCAGATCCCCAGCTGGCCGCCACCTATTTTCCCCGGCCCATTGAAACCCGGCTTGGCCCCCAGGACTGGAGCCTGACCCTTTCCCAGGTGATTCCCTTTCCAGGCACCCTGTCCCAAAAGGCCCGGGTCCTGGAGGCAGATGTCGCAATCTCCAGACTCAAGGTGGACAAAACAGTTAAAACCATTGTCACTGAGGTGTCTTTGGCATTTTACGAACTGGTGTATATCCAGAAAGCCATGGCAGTGGCAGAGGCCAACCTGGACTTGAATCAGCAGATGCTGCAGATCAGTGAAAACGCCTATGCAGATGACAAAGCCCTGTTTTACGATGTATCCAAAGCCCGTTCCCAGACCGCCCAGATACAATATGATATCCTGCTGCTGAAGGAGCTGGAAAAAACACAAAAAACAACCATCAACACCCTGTTGAACCGTCCCCCCACGGCATTGCTGGGACATGCGGCAGGCACCCTTCCCCGGAAGGTGGTGTATTCTCTGGATGAGGTGTATGAACTTGCCATGCTGCACCAGGAAGATATCCTCATGGCTGAGGAAAAGGTGCACAAATCGGAACAGGCCATGCAGCTGACACGGCTTGAAACCCTGCCTTCATTCAAGCTGGGCCTGTTTTATGCCGGCATTGGTGATCCGGATGTGCCAAATCCGCCGCCCGATGCCGGTGACGATGCTGTGGGGGTGCAGTTCGGCATGAACATTCCCTTGTGGTCTGGAAAAAATAAAAGCCGGACCGCACAGGCTTTGGCAGAAAAACTAAAGGCACAGGCCCAGAAAACCGAGACCGCCAACAGGGTCAAAGCCGGGATCAGCCGCCTGTGGTTCAAGCTGGAAAATGCCGAACGGCTGATAACCCTGTATGAAAAAGACCTGCTTCCCCAGGCGGTCTCTTCCGTACAGACGGCAGAAACCTGGTTCAAACAGGGCCAGGGCAGTTTTGCCGATTTTCTGGAAATCCAGGCAACTGCCTACAATTTTCAATTGTCTCTTACGCGGGCCAAAGCAGATTATGCCAAGACCCTGGTGCTGCTTGAGCAGGCAGCCGGTGCTGTCCTGGATGCGAAAACCGGGCAGAATACAGGAGAAAAAAAGCCATGAAAATAAAGATTTTTACCCTGACAATACCGGTGCTTTTCTTTGCTTCTGTCTGCTTTGCAGATTATGGCGCCATGAAAAAAGAACTGAAAGACTATACCCCCCAAGACAGTTTTGCCATCAGACAATCACCTGATATCGCCGTGCAGAAAACACCTTTCCATAAGGCTGTTCTTTTTCCTGCCGGAACACAGATGCCTTACAGATCACAGATACACAATCTCAAGCAGGGGTATGAAAAACAGATATATGGGCCCAATGGCGATGCCGCAGCAATGGGGATGGATGAAAAAATCCTTGCACAGGTATCCCAAACAGGCGATGACCCAAAAGCTTTTGCAGCGCTCCTTGCGCAAAAGATTGATCTCAAAGAGATAAAAGCCATTGCCGCCTTGAGAAATACAGATATCAAGGCGGCCAGAAAAAAGGTCCTGGCAGAGATCCAGTCCTTTGACCAGGTCACGCATCTGGATGACAGCCTGCAGCAGTATGCGGCATTCACCGCTGCCCTCAACAACCGGGTCGGACCTTTGAAAACAAAGGATTCCATCAGGGCGGGACATCCGTTTCCCGGCCTTGTTGCACTCAAGGGCCGCATCGTCCAAAGCCAGGTGGACATGCTGGTGGAGCAGATGAAAATTGTCGGCAAACAGGTGCGCCAGGGTGTTGAAAATGCCTATTGGGAGCTTGCGTACACCACCCGGTCCATCCAGATCATCCATGAGACCATGGCCGCATTCGACCGCCTTCTGGATGTGGCCGCATCCCTGTATAAAAGCGGCAGAACCAGTTACCAGGATGTGATCAAGGTCACCATAAAAATAGAAGAACTCAAAGAAGCGCTGATTACCCTGGAAAATGAAGCAGACAATTTAAACATCCGGCTGCTTGAATTGATGAACCTTCCGGCAGATACCAGGATGGGTCCGGTGAAAACAGCGCCCCTGCCGCAAACCCTCCCCCGACCCGCAGCATTGTCAGCCATTGCCAGGGAACACCGCCAGGAACTGGCAGCCATCCGGTTTCAGATCAGCAAACTGCAGTCCATGGTGGAGATGGCTGAATCCATGAAGCAATTTTCGTTTACTTTAGGGTTGTCCTATTTTGAAGCGGATCATGTCAACACCGCCGGCACCGGTGCCCCGCAGCAGCCATTTGCCGAAAAAACCATGGCATCCATGAAAAACAGCCAGCCGGTCAACCCCTGGTACGGGGTGGACAGCCCCTGGTTACAGCAGACAAGGCAGACACTGGCAGGCCTTGAACACACCCTGACAGCCAGAGAAAATGCCACAGACCGCATGGTGTACAATGCCTGGTTTAAAACAGACAAAAACCTGCGGGAACTGGACCTGTACAAAAACAGGATACTGCCTCTGACAAAGTCTGCCCTGGATGTGTCCACCAGGGAATATGAGACCGGATCCATTGCCTTTTCCCAGGCCATCGGGTCCTATACAGACTGGCTGAAGGCGAAACTTGCCATTGCGCAAAAGACAAAAGACCTGGGCATCTCTTTTGCCGCCCTTGAAACAGTTGTAGGTACAACATTATAAACGCAGAACATCACAAGCCCTTCAGAACAAGAAGCCGGCTCAACAGAATAACACAAGCTTATTGCTAACGATAGCGTATAGCTGGGCAACGCAAGCGTATAAAGGCTGCGTAATGGAAAATACAGGGAGAAACGATTTATCATGAATATCAAATCAACCCTGCTGGTTATTATTTTGACGGCACTGATAACAGGCACAGCGGTATTTTTTATAACAACCACCATTGGACCGACATCCTCTGAGAGCAGTAAAGCCCGGTCTGAACAAAATGGCGATGCTTCATCAAAAGAGCGGAAGATCATCTACTGGAAGGCCCCCATGGACCCCACGGAGATATATGACGAGCCGGGTAAAAGCAAGATGGGCATGGACCTTGTGCCGGTGTATGAAGATGAGGTTTCCGAAGATGAGACGTCCAAAGACGCGGCAGACCGGAAAATCGTATACTGGAAAGCGCCCATGGATCCCACGGAGATCTATGAAGAACCGGGCAAAAGCAAGATGGGTATGGATCTTGTGCCGGTGTATGAAGATGAGGTAAAGGGCGGGGTGGATATTAAAATAAATCCTGTGGTGGAACAGAACATGGGCCTTAAAATCAAACCTGTTGCACAGGGCCCTTTGAACCATATCATCAAAACCTATGGCCATGTGACCTTTGATGAAACCAGGACCGGTATTGTCAGCCCCAAAACCGCAGGGTGGGTTGAAACCCTTTATGCCGACTATACCGGATTTGTTATTGAAAAGGGCGATCCCCTTTTTACCATGTATTCTCCGTCCCTGCTGGCATCCCAGGAGGAATATCTGTCAGCCTATAAAAATTTTCAGGCACGCAAGACCCCCTTGAACAAGGATCTGCTGGAATCTGCCAAAAAAAGACTGGCATACTATGACATTGCAGACCAGGACATCGTTTTTCTGGAACAGACCGGGCAGGTCCGCAAAACCCTGACCATCCGGTCCCGGTTTACAGGGGTGGTGACCCATAAAAACGTGATTGAAGGGGCATATGTCAAAGCCGGGGAAAGCCTGTTCACCATTGCGGATCTGTCCACGGTGTGGGTGGAAGCCCATATTTTTGAATATGAGCAGAACCTGGTGTATGAAGGCCAGACCGTTGAAATGACCCTGTCCTACAACCCGGAAAAGGTGTACACGGGAAAAATTGCCTATATTTTTCCCTATCTGCAGCCCAGAACCCGGGATGTGGTCATCAGGATCATCTTTGACAATACAGCGGGTGACCTGAAGCCGGACATGTTCGCAAATATAAAAATCAATACCAGCGGGGATGCAGCCGGCCTGATTATTCCTTCCGAGGCGGTGATCCACTCCGGGGAAAAACAGCTGGTTTTTGTGGCCAATGGCAATGGCCGGTTCTCCCCCCGAAAGATCACCACCGGTGTCCACCTGGAAGAGGGAAGGGTCCAGGTACTGACAGGACTGGCACAAGGTGAGGATGTTGTGGTGTCCGGCCAGTTCCTGCTGGATTCCGAATCCCGGCTCAAAGAGGCGATCCAGAAGATGATCGCATCCAAATCCGGCACGGCAAAAGAAAAAAAGGAACCATCCCGGAATGATGGGGACAATTTTTTTGAAGGCATGGATGACGGCACGGAATCGGGGAATGATTTTTTCCAGGACATGGAAGATGATACAGAATCGGGAGATGATACCGAAACCGGGGACGATTTTTTCCAGGATATGGAATAACAGACAGGGGATGCTGCGATGATAGACAAGATAATTGAATGGTCTGTACACAACAAATTCATGGTGGTCCTGGCAACTTTTTTTGTCATTGCCGGGGGTATCCTGGCCATGGTCAACACGCCTCTGGATGCCATCCCTGATCTGTCCGACGTGCAGGTCATCATCTATACGGAATATCCGGGCCAGGCCCCCCAGGTGGTGGAGGACCAGGTCACCTATCCCTTGACAACCGCCATGCTCAGCGTGCCGTTTGCCAAGGTGGTCAGGGGATATTCCTTTTTCGGGTATTCCTTTGTCTACCTGATATTTGAAGACGGCACCGATATCTACTGGGCCAGGTCCCGGGTGATGGAGTACCTCAATTTTGTGTCCGGCCGCCTGCCTGCCGGGGTGACCCCCAGTCTCGGGCCGGATGCCACAGGCGTGGGGTGGGTGTATGAATATGTGCTTCAAGACACCACTGGCAAAACCGATCTTGCCGAACTCAGGTCGCTCCAGGACTGGTTTTTGCGCTATGAACTCACCGCGGTTCCCGGTGTTTCAGAGGTG
>JAABSA010000046.1:0-11920 GCA_011390635.1 Desulfotignum sp.
AAGTCGGCTTTGGAATGAAAGGATTTTTTGACCTTGCCGTTTTTGACATTGAAAAGTACAATCATAGTGGATTGCGCATAATCCGGATGAATCTGCAGGTGTACCGGGCCCGATTTTCCGGGTCCTGGGGAATGCCTGTCAATCGAAAATGCTACTGAAGGAATCAGAATTATGCCGAGTGCCATAAAAAGCACAGGAACCATAGCCACCGTTTTGAGAAGATGCTTTCCTTTCAATATTCTCAATGCCTCCTACATGTTTTCCGCTCGCAAAATACATTTCAACCATATAGAAAATACATATCGGCTATAGTATAAAATACATTAATAATATAACACAAACTACATAAAAATATAACATTAAATACATAAAAACCCTAGTTATCAACCGAACTTCTGAACTGTCAACATGGAAACACTTCAAATTATTGGAATACCCGCAGCCCTGCACCGCAATTTTTCAAAAGCCAATTCTTGATTTTTCAAGCATGGTCTGCCATACTGCGCACACTCCGGCCTGTAGCATTATACGGGTGGGCGGCGGTATTTCTGGTCTCTAGAAAGGAAAAATAGGATTTGCTGGAGGAAGAATGATGAAATCAGTAATTATTTTCGGCGCCGGAATAGCTGGATTAAGTGCCGCCCATGAACTCAACCAGCTGGGATATAAGGTTTTTGTGTATGAAGCCTTGGAACAGCCGGGAGGATTCTTCAGAAGCGCCCGCTGCCGTCACAATAATATGCCCACGGAATATTCCTGGCACGGCATGGGGCCATGGTATCATAATACGTTTGATCTCAGGAAGAAGATTCCTTTGAACGATAACGGAAATCTCTACGATCTCGCCCTTTCCCGACCCATCGATTTCGGCATTTTCCCGGACAACACGCATGCCAGATTCTATGATAAGAGTTGGCAGAGTATTCCCGGCATGTTCAGGATGAATAAATGGGAGTTTATCAAATGGTCGTATCTCATGGTCAAGACCTGGACTGCCAATCACCGCAGTACAAAAAAATACAGCGGCCTCAATGCAGCCCGGGCATGGCGCCCTCTCCTCAAGAACACAGCCTATACAACCTGGCGCGCTTGTTTCGGACCGTGGATCGGCTCGGACTGGTCCAGGGTTTGTCTGCATACCACAGGTGATTTTTTCAGGAAGCAATTGACAACCAGGCCCAAGCATCACCACCGGGCCGATGCGGACGGGCCGGAATGGACCCATGGGGCGGAAGATGGATGGCTGTTGCTCAAAGGACCCAGCAGCGAATACTGGTTCGATCCCTGGATCACCTATCTCCAGAAAAAGGGAGTCACGTTCCACTGGCAAAAGCCTTTGACAAAAATTGAATATGACGGCACAAAGATTCTTTCCACTGCTTCAGATGACGAGACAATTGTCGGCGATTACTATATCCTGGCCATTAATCCTTTTGCCACGGCACAAATTTTGAGCAGGACTCCCGAACTGGAGCAGCTGAAGGTTCTCCGATTGTTTAAGCCCCTTACCCAGGATGGACCGCACACCCAGGTGTCCTTCCGGGTGCCGTTTTCAGAGGAGATCCGTTTTCCCCGTGAAAGAATGGCGGTGATTGTGAGTGATTCAGAATTCAATCTGACCCTGTTTGCCGAGGAACAGGCATGGATGAAGGAGGTGGATCTGGGAAAAAACGTGAAGTCGCTGTGGACCGGAACCTCCTGTATCAGCAGTGTTCCCGGTAGAATCTATCATAAACCCGTCAGTTCATGCACAAAAGAGGAATTCCAAGAGGAGGTGAAGGCGCAAATATTGAGCTGCGGCGCACTTGACGGAATGATTCGGGAGGCGAATCAGGGAAAAGCGCTGCAGGATTTTTCGATGATGGAAATCGAGGTCTGGCATGAGTGGCAATTCTCCACTGAGGGAATCAGGCCGTATCAGCCGAAATGGGTGAACAGTAACAATACCCAGCACTATATGCCGCCCCAGACCACACCGCTTGCCAACCTGTTTCTCGCAGGTGCGCATACCCAAACCCAGGCCCATGTCTGGAGCATCGAAGGTGCCGTGGAAAGCGGCAGGAGAGCCGCTAAGGCCATTGACTCCCGAGTGGCGGTGATAGACCAGTACATTCCCGGATGGGTCAGGATTATTTCGAAAATTGATGATGTTTTCTATGCTGTTAAGGGGCCGCATGTTATTGATTTGACGATTGTCCTGCTCCTTTTTTTGTGCTTGTGGTACTTGATGTAAGTTTGATCCTTGCATCGGAAAATATTCAGTTCACGGATATAATCAGAAACCTTTTACGGCTGATCATAAATGCGGATGTCCCAAAGATCAATTATTCCTCAAGCAGATTCTCCCCCTCTTCGGGGGTTCTTGAAGCCCTGGCCTGTCCCCGCAGCTGCACATCCTCGCTGGCCAGATGACCTTCCGCAGAAGTGCTGAGCTCTTCCGAGTCCTGTGGACCGATAATTTCTTTTTTCTGCAGCCGGTCCGGAGGCTGCGGCTGT
This sequence comes from Desulfotignum sp., assembly GCA_011390635.1. Classification (GTDB taxonomy): domain Bacteria; phylum Desulfobacterota; class Desulfobacteria; order Desulfobacterales; family Desulfobacteraceae; genus Desulfotignum. The sequence goes on from JAABSA010000046.1 coordinate 2,497, forward strand.
TCCTCCATGCGCACCGATACCCCCTGGGGAAAAAGCACCTCCCTGGCCTCGTCGGGCATGGATATATTTTCCTTTTCAAAGGAGCTCTTGACCAGGCGCAGGAGGGAGGAAGTCAGCTTGAATCCGTTGTGCACAGAGAGATCATACCAGAAATATACTTTCAGTTTCACCGTGGCCGAGCCGAGACTGTTAACCAGAACCAGGGCTTCAGGTGTATCGAGTACTGCAGGATGTTCACTGAGGATGGTAAAAACAGTTTTCTGGGCGAAGGAAATTTCGTTGTCGAAGCCGATCCCCACCTCGAACGTTCCCCGGCAGTTCGGGTTGGCCGTATAGTTGCGGATAATGGATTTATAAACGATGGAATTCGGGATCTGCACATGGTTACCATCCAGGTTCATCAAGACCGTACCCCGTGTGGTTACCTTCTCGACGATGCCGGTATGTTCGTTTATCTCGACCACGTCACCGATGCGGAAAGGATTACGGAGGCTGATCAGGATGCTTGCCAGATAATTTTCCAGAATATCGCGAAAGGCGATACCGGCAACCAGACCGGCGATACCGGTTCCGCCGAGAATAGTGGTGGCCAGGCTCGACAGTCCGGCAATCTGCAGGGCAAAGTAAATACCGATGAGCACCGCCAGAACGGTTGTGATCCGTGACGTTACATCGCGCAGCAGCGGCTTGAGCCTGCGGTCAAGAAGGCTGCTGAAGTATCTGATGATAATTCTGATAAACAGCAGAAAAATCAGCAGAGCTGCGATTCCAAACATCAGGCGCGGCAGCCTCTTGAGAGATGCTTTCCACATCTCGTTCATTTCGTTGAATACAGGGGTCATGTCCCAGAAAGAAGGCTCGATAACCTGGATATGATTGACAACTGCGGCAACGTCTGAAATCTTGCGGGCCAGTTCACCTGCCCATTTTCGATAATCTTCCGTGTCGGTGCGCCCGTTCATGAACACCACACCCTCTTCGACCTCGACACTGATATCGAAAAACCAGCCAGTGGCTTCGAGGATTTTGGTTAATCGGTCTTCAATGGCCTCATCTTCGGCTGCCGGAAGGACATTGATTTTGCTGTCGCCTCCGGAAGGAACGGTTATTTCTCCCGTAGTAGCATCCTGTTGTGCGGGTGAGTGACCGACCGTCATCACCAGGATGATGCAGGCCAGAAAACCAGTGATGAAAATGCTGAGAAAGGGAGTGAGAGGTGTGCGCAGATTCGGGGACATATGGGCTAATCTCAGTGACAGGAGGGATAGGGATAAAGGGATAGTCTACTTTTCAGAATCATTGATTCCTCCTGTTTCCCCAAGGACATCTTCTATGTACAGCATTTTGACAAGCACCATGGCGGCAGCCGTAAGAGGGGTGGCAAGCAAAAGTCCGAGAAAGCCCAGAGTGCTGCCGAAAATCACCAGTGAGGTGAGCGTCAGGACCGGCGGCATGGATACTGCCTTCTGCTGAATAAGCGGAGTGACAATGTAGCTTTCGATACCCTGTATCAAAAGGTAGAGCAAAATCACGTACATGGCGGTTGCCGGAGACTCGGTATATCCCAGGAGAACAGCCGGAATGATTGCGAGAATCGGCCCGATGTTGGGGATAAAGGTCAAAATACCGGCAAGAACCGCAAGGCTGAGAGGCACAGGAACATTGAGAAAATATAAACCGATAAAGGTGGAGACACTTACCATCAGCATGCCGATGAATCTGCCGATAAGCCATTGACCAAGCGTGTGATCAAGGGCGCTGAAGATTTGGCCCGCCCGCTGTCGTCCATTTTGCGGTACCAGGTGTATGATCCCGTTGATGTAGTATTGCGGGGTGAAGCAGAAATACAAGCCGACGAAGAGAATAATGAAAATGCCGGCAATCACACCGAAAGTGGTGGCGAAAAAACCAAGGGCTTGACTGCTTATTTTCCCGGCGGATGAGTCAGCGTCAGTAGAAGATCCGCCCAGGGACCCTAAAAGATTTTCGAGCCATTCCAGGTGATTAATTTTTTCTTTGAGATTCTGGAAGGCCTCAGGGATCTTTTCCACCAGCTGTATTCCCTGTTCGACAAGTTGCGGAGCCAGCAGAATGAAGAAGGCGAAGAATGCAATGACCAAAAGAAAAAGTGTAATGGCTATACTCCATTTTTCCGGCAGATGATCGAACCTGCCGAATAGAAAACTGCTCAGTCCGCGGATAAAAATGGAGAAGAGTATACCGGTGAAAATCAGGAGCAAAACCTGCACAGCTGACTTCAACAACAAGGATATCAGGAGAAAAAGAGCTAATAAACCAAGTGTGATAAGAATCAGCTTTGTATATTCTGTTGTCTTAATCATTGAGGGATAAGAACTTGTTTTTTGTTAACCAAACCATAAACAATCCTCCAAAATCCAAATATTGCCTCTGTGCCTCTGAGCTGATACTGATAAGATATGTTTACTGTAACAGGTATAAGCAAGTTAAGGCAAGAAAAAAAACCAAGTGTTTTGCTTCTTCCCTTGCCACCGGATGTCTTTACAAATGACTGCAACCCCAGTGCATCCAGATAATATTTCATGATCGCAGCCCCTTGAACAATATCCTTCCAGTCTGTCCCGGGACCGGGATCCAGATCAAAGGTCAGGTTGTCCGGTTTTTCCAGGTTGTGCTCGCTGCTTCCCCAGGGGTGTATTTCAAGCACCCCCATCTGGATCAGGGAAAGCAGGCCTTTGATATCATCTATAAAGATATATTCTGCTGTTCCATTTTCTTCTTTGATCTTTGTTATTTTTTCAAAGCCTTAAGAGCCTTCAGGGTATGCTCCGGTTCAACCCTGTCAGTATGATCCGCACTGACGATAGCATATTGAATGATTTTCTTTTGGTCTATGATATAACGGGATACCAGGGGCAGTCTCCAGGGATCACCGCTGTTGTATTCTTCCAGATTGATACCCAGCTGCAGGTAACCCTGCTTGAGTTCCTCAGTAAAAGTATAGACGAGGCCGAATTTTTCACCTACACTGTTTCCGGGGTCGCTTAAAATCGCCATGGTAAGCCCTTTTTCTTCTTTAAAGGTGCGGGAATGCTCCTTTGTCTGGGGAGAAATCATCAAAAGGGTGGCCCCCAGAGATGTGAATTTTGACTGGGCCTCCTGCAGAGCTTCCAGCTCCAGGTTGCAAAAAGGTCACCACCGTCCTCTATAAAATCCCAGAACAACCGGGCCGGATGAAAGGATATTATAAAGAGTAACATGATTGCCGCGGGTATCTTCCAGTGTAAAATCCGGTGCTGTATCGCCTTTGGTCAGCACCTTGTCCATCATTTCGGAATCCTGCAGCTGTTTTATGGAGCGGGTCATAACCGCCTTGACTTTGTCCGGAGCTGAAGACTGGAATTCCGCTTTTTTTTCTTTGATTTTCTGTGTTAAATTCATGAATTTTCTCCATTTACAGGGTTTATGTTTGCGTGATTTTTTTCCTGAATCTGCTTTTATTCAATATACTTTAACGAACCGCAGTTTTTCCAGAGGGCAAAACATGTAAATGGGAGAATATTTTTCTGTAGATCATAAAATTTCAGGGGTTCCTTTACAGCAAGGGTGTATAGCATTTTTTTTATCCGCGAGAACCAAAATGCAAAAAACCCGCCGGGGTTGCATAGGACATTGTGAGAAACACCGCCAAAATGAATGAAAAACAGTCTTAACATTGGTGTCCGTTATAATACAAGTTGCAGCAATAACAAATACAGTGAAACACAACCCTGAATGGGTAGATTCATCTATTTATGAAACAACTGCCTGATAATACAGTTACTGCATAATGAACAAACTGAAAAGGAAAAAAATGTTTGCAAAAAGTCTTCAAGTTACCCGGCCACAAGGTTATGCCCTGGACTGGTCGGCCAGGCGAGTGAGTCATATCCCCGGAATATATGAGCAGAGTGACAGGTGCGATGGCCATCAATTTTTCCATACTTTTCTTGACAAAAAGCTGTTTCCTATCCAGAATTATATGGCAAAAGGATTCTCAACAATACAGAACAAAAATTATTAATACAGTACCATTTTGGCGGTAGTGGCGGTAGAGGTTATGGCAAAAAAAGACAAAGAAAAAGCTGAAGACAAGAACAGGCAGCCGGAAAATCAGCAAAAAAACACAGACCTATCTGATCAGGAGAGGGCTGAGGCTGAAGAAAAAAAAACCATTCAAGAGGCCGATGCCCGGGAAGAATCCGAGCAAAAATCAGCGTCTCACGCACCGGAAGACAAAGCACCAGGAGATAAAGCACTGAAAAGCAAAGCACCGGAAGACGAACCTCCGAAAGAAAAAGCTTCTGGAGAAAAACCACCGGAAGACGAAACGTCCGAAGACCAAACACAGGAAGACAAGGTATCCGAAGACGAAGCACCTAATGTTGAAGATCAACCACAAAATGAATCCTCCGGGCAAAAGCAGTTTCCAGTGGTGGGCATCGGGGCCTCCGCCGGTGGACTTGAAGCCCTGGAGCAGTTTATATCAGGGCTTCCGGAAAAAAGCGGTATCGCTTTTGTCATTGTCACCCATACCCATCCGGATCACCCCACCCGCATGCCTGAATTGCTCCGGCGCAATTCAGGTGTTACTTTCGTGCTTATCGAAGATAAAATGACAGTTGAAACCGATACGGTCTATGTCCCTCCTTCGGATAAGGATGCCATCATAGAAAATGGCGTACTCAGGTTGCAAAAGCGGTCCAGCCGATCACATGTGCATATGCCGATTGACATTTTTTTACGATCGCTTGCCGAGGAAAGAGGCGATAAATCAGGCTGCGTTATTCTATCGGGTACCGGCACCGACGGAACCGGCGGATTGCGGCTGATTAAGGAAAATGCCGGGATAGCCGTGGCCCAGGACCCGAAGTCAGCCCGGCATGGGGGCATGCCGGCAAGTGCCATCGAAACCGGGATGGTAGACTATATCCTGACACCGCAGGAAATGGCTGATCAGCTGATTGCGTACTTCCGGCATCCGGTTGTACGGAAGACCGAGATCCAGAAAAACGGAAAATCTTCCGAGCACCTGTCCAAGATTCTTACCTTTCTGGCGGAACGTACTGACCATGATTTTTCTCAGTACAAAAAGAGCACAGTGGGAAGACGAATCGAAAGACGTATGGGTGTCACCCACAGCCGCTCCATCAAGGATTATCTTGCGTTTCTTCACGACAACCCGGATGAAACCCACATGCTGTTCCAGGATCTGCTCATCGGGGTTACCAATTTTTTCCGAGACCCGGAAGTGTTTACCTTTGTGGAGGAAGAGGTTCTCCAAAAGCTTCTTTCACAAGTAGAAGATAACGAAAATTTCCGGGTCTGGGTAACAGGGTGTTCCACCGGGGAAGAGGCATACTCGGTTGCGATCATTATCAAGGAAGCCATGCAAAAGCTTGGCATCAATCGCTCCTTGCAGATTTTTGCAACAGATATCGATGCAAACGCCATCCATAAGGCCCGTCAGGGCGTCTACCCCAAAAACATCGCCGCAGATGTCAGCAAAACCCGGCTTGATACCTTTTTTATTGAGGAAGAAAACCACTTTCGGGTCAACAAGAAGATCCGGGAACTGATCGTCTTTGCTGAGCAGAATGTCCTTCGCGACCCCCCGTTCATGCACCTGGATATGCTGGTCTGCCGAAATCTTCTCATTTACCTGGAACCGGCAGCCCAGAACAAACTCATTCCCTTGTTTCATTACAATTTAAAGCCCGGCGGAATACTTTTTCTGGGCACATCCGAACACCCCGGCCGGTTTGAGGATCTTTTCACCCCGATTCACAAACGCTTCAGCATTTATAAAAAACGGGACCAGAGAAGCCCTCTTTCGCATCCGACACCCTTTCCAACCGGTGAAAAGCACGTTCCCCGGAACACCCTTCAGAAAAGTGAGACAACCCGGCACGAGGATGCAGATGACGGGGACATTGCCCGGGCCGTGAAAAAGAAACTTTTACAACATCATACGCCGGCCTGTGTGATCGTTACTACCGATGGGGACATCATTTATTTCCACGGCAAAACCGGAAAATACCTGGAGCATGCGCAGGGAAAATCAAACCTTAAGATCACGGATATGGCCCGGGATGGACTTCGCTACGCTCTGACCGGCTCCCTGCGCAAGGCTGCGAAAAAAAATGAAAAAACGGTCGAATCCGGAGTCAGGGTAAAAACAAACGGCGGCCACGTACATATCGATCTGACGGTACAGCCGTTTACGGAACCGGCCATGAAGGATCACTTCATGGTTCTTTTCACCGAACTGCCGGAATCTCTTTTTGATTTTGAGCGCAAGGAGGAAGGCGCAAAAGAAGTTCCGGAAAATGAGGCTGCCCGGCGCATCGCTGTCCTGGAACAGGAACTTTTCGATCTGAAAGAGGATCACCGGACCACCCAGGAGGAACTGGAAACCTCCAACGAAGAGCTCAAATCGGCCAACGAAGAGATGTATTCTTCCAATGAGGAAGTCCAGAGCACCAATGAGGAACTTGAATCGTCCAGAGAGGAACTGGAATCCTTGAACGAGGAACTCTCCACGGTCAACAACGAACTCCACGAGAAGATTACCGAGGTCCAGGAGGCGTACGGCCGGATCACCGATGTCCTCAACAGTACCGGAGTCGCCATATTGTTTCTGGACAATGAGCTTCAGGTCAGACGGTTTACCGAAGAGGCCTCCCGGCTGATCAATCTCATCGACAAGGATGTAGGCCGGCCCCTTGATCACATCTCCCACAATCTGGATATCGGCAATTTGACGGACAAGATACGTTCCGTGCTCAAGCAGTTGTCCTACAGTGAAGAAGAGGTCCAAACCATTGACGGCCACTGGTATCGGATGCGCATTATGCCGAATCGGACCGAAAACAACCGTATCGAGGGGGCGATTATGACCTTCATCAATATCGATTCCCAGAAAGCGGCCCAGGAAAAACTTGACAATTCGTTTCATTCATACAAACGGTTTACCGAAGCCATTGTTGACACGGTCAGGGAATCACTTGTGGTTCTGGATACAGACAAACAGGTGGTCATGGCGAACCGCCAGTTTTACGAGACCTTTCAAACATCACCCCAAAAAACGCAGAAACGACCTTTTTTCGACCTGGAAAACGGCCAATGGGATATCCCGGAGCTGCGGCAGCTCCTGAAAGATATCTCAGAGCATGACCGTGCATTTCAAGACTACGAAATAACACTTCATTCCGAAACCATGGAAGACAAGCTATTGCGGCTCAATGCCCGGCGCCTGCGGGACAAAGATCCGGACAAGGACCGTATCCTTCTGGCCATCGAAACGATTACCCAATCAGAAGAGCAACCGCCAACTGACCACAAGGAATAGACCATGCCGAATAATGAAAAACATGTAGATCTTGCGCAATTACGGAAAAAAGCGGAACAGATTGTCGATGAGCGGAAGGGAGAAACGGTTGAAAAGAGTGAATCCGAAATATCCGACATGGTGCGCCTTATCCATGAGCTTGAAGTTTACCAGGAGGAGGTGGAGCTTCAAAACCAGGAGCTGCGACATAGTGCGAAAACGCTTGAAAACGCCCGCAACGAGTGGTACGAGCTTTTTGATGCCGCCCCTGTCGGGTTTGTTATCATAAACAGACTGGGCATGATCGAACGGTGCAACCAGGCGGCTGGCCGTCTTCTCACCGGAACCCGGCATCCCATGAGCGGCCGCTCGATGCTGCCCCGGATCCATCCGGATGACCAGGAGATTTATCATTCTCTTGCCAGGTCGATAGAGACGAATCCCGGGGTCGCCTCGTCCCGGGAGCTGCGGCTTGTTCAGGAAAACAAAAAAATCGTCTTTGTGCACATGGAGGGATCCGTTGTAAAAGACAATGAAGGGAAATTGAATCAATTCCGTGTAGCTCTTGTGGATATCAGTGACCAGAAAGCCTATGAAAAAAATTTGAAAAAGATTCTGGGGGAGCTGGAGAACCGGACAGACGAACTTGGGGCGCGAAACCGCCAGCTTGCAAGGCTCACCAGTGAACTCATCCTGGCCGAACAAAGGGAGCGCAAACGCCTTGCTGAAATTTTACATGACCATCTCCAGCAGCTGCTTGCCGGGGCCCGGCTCCACCTTGAAATCCTTTCCGGCAAAGTTGGTGCGGAGGATACGGGGGCCTGCAAAACCGCCTATGATTTGGTAACAAAGTCCATAGAAATCTCCCGAACGCTTTCCTCTGAGCTGTCGCCACCGGTCCTATACCAGAAAGAACTGCCGGAAGCGCTTCGATGGCTGGCCCGGTGGATGGCCGCCACCCACCGGCTTGAGGTTGACCTCGATCTGCCGGATGATTTTGTGTATCTTCGGGAAGATCTCCGGGTACTTCTTTTTCATTCGGTACGGGAACTTCTTTTCAATGTGGTCAAGCATGCAGGAACATCGACTGCACAGGTCGCCATGCAGGAGCAAAACGGACGTATCCGGATCATGGTCAAAGACAAGGGGCGCGGGTGTGATCCAAAAAATTTGACAGTGACTGCTCCGGGTGAAGGATTCGGCCTTTTTGCCATCCGGGAAAGAGTGGAACTTCTCGGGGGAAACCTGGAGACTGCGAGCGCGCCGAATGAAGGCGTCACCACAACAATCTTTCTGCCGGTCGAACCCACGGTATATGCAGATCCGGAACAGCCGTCTCTGATTGCTGAAGAATTTCAGCAGCGTATAGAGCCTCCGGCAAACCCTCCTCCGTCCAACGGAAAGATCCGGGTAATGCTGGTTGATGATCATACTGTGATGCGAAAGGGGCTTTTATCATTTCTTTCCGGGCACGATGATATCGAGATTGCAGGAGAAGCGGCTGACGGTGAAGCGGCTGTGGAACTGGCGCAGCAGATCCAGCCGGAAGTTATTCTCATGGATATCAACATGCCGAAAATGAACGGGGTGGAAGCGACCCGCCGGATCCGATCAAAAATGCCCGGCATCCGGATTTATGGTCTTTCCATGTACGAAGCCGAAGACCAGGCCCATGCCATGACCGAAGCCGGGGCCACAGGGTACCTGAGCAAAAGTGGAAACTCTGAATCCCTGCTGGCAGCCATACGCGGTCAATGACAAAACGCGGGGGATGACAAGCGGTATGAATTGCTCGTCCTGCAACAAACCGATGCCTGACATAAACCCGATGCTGGTCATCAGCCCCTGCATGAGCCGGGACCAGGCATCGGGTTTATCTGCCCTTTACACCCGCGGCCGCCGCTTTCCCATAATCAAAAATACAACAAAAAGAATTAAAAACAATACAAATAAAATTTGCGCAATACCAGCCGCAGCACCTGCGATGCCGGTAAAGCCCAAAAGAGCTGCGATAATTGCAATGACAAAAAAAGTTATTGCCCATCCAAGCATATCAGTTTCCTCCCCTTATAATGA
>JAABSA010000046.1:12176-27519 GCA_011390635.1 Desulfotignum sp.
CCCCTTATAATGTTATAATGTCTGCTATCCAATTACTCTCAAGTAACCATAATGTATCGATCATTTTCAATATAATACACCTGATACCGGCTTATCCATAAGGGAAACAATGTATATTCAAAAATTCTTCCCTGTAGATGGGGCAGCGCACCCATTGCGGAGCACTTTCAGACCGGAGTATCCCGTGAATTGATAAAAAAAATATTGAAAAAATTGATAAATCAGATAAAACTTTGCAGGATGTATACGGGTTACATTTGTAACATTATTTTATGAGTTCTCAATAAGGAATTTTACCATGGCTTGCGATTCACAAATCAAACAAATGGCTGGGCATCGATTTTCTGTAAAAAATTTGACCTGGCTTTTCTTATGGCTCTTGTCTTTATCATGGATACATTTGGTTCGTGCGGATGCAATAGTATCAAATACCGATGGAAAACCATTTTCCCATGACACTGTGGTAGAGATAGCGAGGAATCTCTCCGAAACGATCTTTATTGAACCGCAAAAAGTTCCTGAAGCGTTGACGAAAATAGACTATTCAACGTACCGCAAAATTAATTTTCAACAAAATGCGGCTGTCTGGGGTGGAACCCCAACTTTGTTTTCCATACAACTATTTGCTCCTGGATTTCTTTACAAAGAGTTGGTTGATATTGCAGTTGTTGAAAATGGCCAATCATTTCCGGTGGAACTATCTGAATCATCATTCAGAGTACCGGATGAATCGATCGGCAAACTGCTGGCAGAAGTTGGTAAATATGCAGGCTTTCGTCTGCATTACCCGATTAACAGCAATGACTGTAATGATGAGTTTATTGTTTTTCAGGGGGCAAGTTATTTTCGCGGGATATCCAAAGGGCAGGTTTATGGTTTATCCACACGCGGGCTCGCGATTAATGTGGCCAAGCCCAAAGGCGAAGAATACCCTCTGTTCAAACGCTTCTGGATTGAACGTCCATCGAAACATCATAATGCTATTGTTGTACATGCTTTGCTCGACAGTAAAAGTGTAGCAGGTGCTTATCGTTTTGGTATTTACCCCGGTGCACCCACCTGGATGGATGTCAATGTCATCCTTTTTCCGAGGCAGGATGTTCAGCATGTTGGTCTGGCACCTTTAACCTCCATGTTTATGCATGGCGGAATAGATCGGTCTGATACCCCGGATTACCGCCCTGCAGTACATGACTCTGAAGGCCTGCTGATGGAAAACGGCAATGGCGAGAAAATTTGGCGGCCACTCAATAATCCACGCAAATTGCAGGTGAGCTCCTTTATGGGGGAAAACCCGAAAGGATTTGGTCTTATTCAGCGGCATCGGCAGTTTGATTATTATCAGGACCTTGAAGCGAAATATCATCTTCGGCCATCGGCCTGGATTGAACCATCAGGTGCCTGGGGTAAGGGTCACATCGAACTTTTTGAGATTCCATCAGATTCTGAAGCCAACGACAATATTGTTGCCTATTGGAAACCAGAAGATGGCTTGAAAAAAGGTCAGCCATTTGCATATTCATACCGAATTACCTGGCCTGATAACATTCCAAAAAAAATGGGGAAAATGAGCGTTGTCCGCACTGCCGGCGGCCAAAAGTTATTTGCTGATAAAATAAACGAAATAGTCATCGATTACAGACCTCTGAAAGCAGATGAGATCAACAGTATTGAAATAGATGCAAGTATCAGCAAGGGAGCAGTTTTGGAGTCACGGATTGAATCCAATCCCAATATTGACGGTGCAAGAGTATTTATCACATTTGATCTTAAAAATTTTGATGTTGCTGAATTGCGTGTACAGCTCAGGCAGAATGATAAACCGATCGGCATGACCTGGCTTTACCGGCTTACCTCCGAGGATTGGCCTTTATGAGCCACACGGATAATCCTTTGTCAGCGCAACTCATCAACTGGTACCATGACACACGCGCCTTGCCTGATGAATCTCCACTTTCCATGCCCCGTCATGGGGTTTCTGAAAAAGGTTTCCGGATCAAGAACAGTCAGCAAACTTTTTTCCAGACGGCTTTCACGTTGTTTTCCCGACTCTTTGTGCTTGCTGTTACAGTGATCTTGTCTTTGTATGGTATCACTGAAATGCATGGGGTGCTTACCACCAATACCGTCACAGGTTTACAGTGGGTTTTTTTGGTTCTGTTCAGCATCAATTTTATCTGGATTGTTTTTGCTTTTTCACAGGCATTATTGGGTTTTCTGATCCTTCTTACGCCGCGTTTACTGAAACAGCGGGAAATAGATGCACCCTTTAAAACCGCTATCCTGCTGCCAATTTATAATGAAGATCCCGTTCGTATCAGGGCCACGATAGAGGCTATGCATTCTGAACTACTGGCAAAAGCTCCGGGCAAATATGCTTTCTTTATTCTCAGTGATACCAATCGAGCCGATGCATGGGTTGCTGAGGAACATACCTTTATGGATGTGGTAAATAAAAACGAACAGGGTTGTCCTGTTTATTACCGTCGTCGTCACCATAACAGTGAACGTAAAGCAGGCAACATCGGCGACTGGGTACAACGTTGGGGCGGTGGTTATGGGGCCATGATTGTGCTTGATGCCGACAGCATAATGAGTGCAGAGTCCATGGTGAAACTATCCCGCCGTCTAGCAGCAGCGCCTGGTGTGGGCCTTATTCAAACCCTGCCTTCTATTGTTTTTGCCAATACGCTTTACGGCAGGCTGCAGCAGTTTGCCAATCAATGCTTTGGCCCAGTTTATGCAGAAGGCTTGTCTTCCTGGCATGGTTTGTCATCAAATTTCTGGGGACATAATGCAATCATCCGCACAGAAGCGTTTGCAGCGGCCTGTCACCTTCCGATTCTATCAGGTAAACCGCCTTTTGGCGGCCATGTGTTAAGTCACGACTTTATGGAAGCTGCCCTGCTTCGTCGTGCCGGTTGGGGCGTGCGTTTTGATACCGATATTCAGGCTTCATTTGAAGAAGCACCACCATCGCTCATTGATGTGCTTATTCGTGATCGCAGATGGTGTCAGGGCAATTTGCAACATGCACATTTTATACTTGCAAAAGGTTTTGTGCTGCCGACCAGGCTGCATCTTTTTTCCGGGTTAATGTCCTACCTGAGCGCTGTTTTCTGGTTGTCGTTGATTATTGTGGGGCTTGCCATTGCCATTCAGGCGGCGTTTGTACGTCCGGAATATTTTGCCAATCCATCCCTGTTTCCTACCTGGCCGGTATTTGATTCAGAACGGGCCTTGCGTTTATTTGTCGTCTCAATGGCAATTGTGCTTGCGCCGAAAGCATTTGGCTGGTTTGCCGCCATGATTCATATTCCCCGGTGTTTACGATTTGGCGGGCCGGTCCTGTTAACACTCAGCACCTTGCTGGAAATGGTGATGTCAGGTTTATATGCCCCGATTCTGATGGTATCCCAGGTTGGCGTAGTTTTTTCCATATTGAGAGGGAAAGATAGCGGCTGGATGCCGCAATCAAGGGTTGATGGTGCATTCGGCTGGAAATCAGTCATGCGCCACCATAGCGGTCACACACTCTTTGGAACCGCACTTGCTGTCATCTCACTGCTGCTCAGCAAAGAACTCTTTTACTGGTTGTTACCGATTTCAGCCGGGTTGATCTTATCGATTCCCCTGTCATGGCTGAGCGGGGGGACCAGCCGTACCAAATTGATTAAAATGATCGGATTGCTGCGTGCACCTGAAGAAAAAAAACCTGTTCAAATTCTGGTTGCATTACAGCGAAAACTGGCTGAAATACCACAAACACAAAAAATGGATGTCTTACGCAGGCTTGCTAATAATCCACAATTATGTAACTGGCATATATCTCAGCTGCCTGATACGGAAGGCGAGAAACTGAACTTTGATCCACCCAGAATAATTGCCGAATGGAAATTGCATCACGCTGACAGCCTGCAGCAGCTGGAAACCTGGTTGGAACCTGCAGAAACCTTGGCATTGTTACGTCACCCCGATTGTCTGAATAAGCTGCAAAGCATCGGAAAACAATCCCTTTAACAGCGGCAATCTGCACAATGCCGGCCGAAGCAGCTGCATTGCACCGGTAAAGCACGAAAGGGGGAACCAACTTTATGCTGGAACTGATCCCTTTCAGTGCCAATGTGCCGGAATAGCGCTGATTGCTTTCGGTCTGACCCTGATCACCCATGACGGACTGCCGGCAGTACTGGCGCTGGCCATCACACTCGGTACGTTCACGCTTGTCTTTTATAACCTGTTTTGATTACATTCATGAACATCGCGCTATCGAACACAGGCCAAGGGAAACAATGTATATTCAAAAATTCTTCCCTGTAGATGATAGACGGAGCAGCACCCCCACTGCGAAGCGCTTATAACAAGGTCTGTGAATACATAAATTTTCACTTTTTTTCTCCTGCACATACAGTGAAATAGGACCTTGAATGGGTAGTTTCATCTATTTATAAAACACCTGCCGAATATTATACTTACTCCATAATGAACAAACAACATGTTCATTATGGTGAGGAAGCGGTTGTATGAGAAGGTCATAAATTAATTGTATGGGGGTGGGTAAAAAATGGTTCATCAAACGAAAACAAGGAGAACATCATGAAAGCGAAAAGACAGTTTACAACAATGGTAATTGCAGCGATCCTCTTTACCTTTATGGGAGCAGGATATGTATTTGCTGCGGATTATGACAAAAAAGCCATTGGTAAGGAAAAGAGCGATAAATCCATGGAAATGCAGAGTAAAAAGGATTCCATGAAAACCGGCAACCAGGCTAGGATGAATTACGATAATAAATCAGTTCTCAAAAAATCCTGCATGGCCACCAACTTGATAGGAATGACCGTAAAGAGCAAACAAAATGAAGATCTGGGTAAAGTCCAGGATTTGATTATCAATCAAAGCGGCCGGATACAGTATATGGTTATATCCCACGGAGGACTCCTGGGAATCGGTGTTGATCGTATTCCAATTCCGTTCAATGATGTGATGATAGATTCAGACAATAGCGTTGTAACACTGGATAAAGTTGATAAGCAAATGCTTACGAATGCACCAGAGTTTACTGAAGATGACTGGAAAACTGTTGGCGATCCCCAATTTGACCAGAAAATGCGCGGTTTTTATGGTGAAGATTTCAGTGATGATTATGATCAAACAAATCGTATGAAACAGGGGGACCATATGAAACAGGGGGATCATATGAAACAAGAAGACTATGATAACAAGAAGATAACAGAATAATACCACCAGATGAAGGATACAGACAAAGAATATAAAGATCATATGAAATAATTATCATCATTATGGTTATTTCGGTTCTGTCCTGCCGGAGTGGTCGAAGCAATGAAAAGCAGTACAATTTTTTATGACCTTCTCTCTTCCCTTCCCGGGCGGCCGTACCCTTCTGAGTACGGCCGCTTCTCATTTTATCTGTTAATCCAATTTTTTCATCAACCGCCTTGTGTTCTTGTCATTGTCCGGAAGATAAGGGAACAATCAACATGGTCTGGGTGCCGGAACCCGGCCGGGATGCGATTTTAATTTCGCCACCGATGTGGGCCAGCCGCTCTTGAATGCTGAACAAACCAAAAGTGGCATCTTCGGTGATCCGGTCTGTAAGAATATCGGGATTGAATCCTGTGCCTTTATCCTGAACAATCAGTGCAATGCAGCGGTCAGCGTTTTTTTTCAGCCTTACCTGGACTTCTGAAACATTGGCATGCTTCATTGCATTGAGAATCAACTCCCGGGCACACTCAAACAAAAGGATACTCATGTTGTTGTCATCCGGCTCTGCCTTGTCGTCCAGCTCGAGGTGAAGGGTGAATTCATTGGTTTGCTGCATATGAAGTGCAAGCCATTGCAGACCGCCGCACAGACCGCCTTCCCGGAGAGCCGGAGGGCTGAGTTCCAGAGCCAGGGAACGGGAGGTCTGTATGGCCTGATCCAGTGTATCCTCAATCGTATCAACAACCGCTTGTATCTGTGCCGTCTCTTTGCAGCGTTTTATACTCCCCAATTGGAATCGTGCCCCCACAAGCAGCTGCTGAAAATGGTCATGAAGAATCTTGGACAGCCGCTTTCGTTCCTCATGTTGAACCTGGGTCAGTCTATTGGCAAGTGCGCGCAGATGTTTTGTCTGTGCTTCCACTTGTGCCGTTCTCTGCTTCACCCGCTTTTCAAGGGTCTGATTAAAGGCCATGAGCTGGTTTTCCTGGATCTTTTTTTCTGTAATATCTTTAATCATGCCGATATTGAAGTTCACCCTGCCCTGGGCATCCAAAAAAGATTCCGAACGGATGCTCACCCAATGCAAAGAACCATCCGGATGAATCACTCTGTATTCTTTCTCAAATTCTGCCGCAGTCTTTTTGTATTCGCTCCATTTTTTTTCTATTTCGGGACGGTCATCCGGATGGACCGTGTGGAGTATCTGCGAAACTGTCACCTCTCCTTCCAAAGGCAGACCATAGATCTGTCTGGCCCTCATTGACATTTCGATTTTTCCTGATTGTACATCCAGATATCTTGTGCCGACTTTTCCGATTTTGAGCGCTATCCGGAGGTGTTCTTCACTCTTGCGCAGTTTTTCCTCGGTCTGTCGAAGCCGCAGAAGCGCCACATTGCTTTTGGACACAACCGCATCCACCTCATCGCTTTTGAGTGCTTCCACGATATTTTCCGCCTCTTGCAGTCTTTTTTGCAGCTCTTCCATATTATCGGTGGTATTATCGTTCATTGATTTACTCCAAAGGCAGCTGCAAAGCGGCCCGGATTTTTTCCCGGTTGTTCAGGTTGCCTATCACCATGATGTCAGAGATTGCATTTTGTATCAGCAGGGTCGGGGTCAACAGAATATTATGCGCCGCAGCACTGTCAAAATCCTCCATGACATCCACTATCGTGATGTTGAACCTGCCTTTGAGTTCCTGTTCACACAGTTCTTTCAGATTCTTCCTGGCCATCATGGAATTGGGTTCATTACCGGCGACAAACAAGATGAATTCATAAAATTTTTGTTCTTTGAAATTCCCAGAAAAAGATTTTCCGCTCATCTTCCTCACCCCTCCTGGTTTTTTACCTGTTCACCGGTTTTTCCAGAGGATGCCAACGCAATTCCCCGATCGGTGATAACAAACGGATGGTATCTCATGGAATGGTTTGAGCCCCTGGACTTGACCACCAGAAGCCTCCGGCTAAGCCTTGTGCCGTCATCCACATAATAAAGGGATACCAGCGTATCGACCACGGAAGCAATCTTGAGCCCGGTGATTTGCGTGACCTGATCCATCGTATCCTTTTGATTCGTATAAACGCAGGTGATCTCTTTTTTTCTGCAGATAACAATAAGGCGCAAAAGCAAATGAAAAACCGCATCTTCAGAACCCATCCGCCTGCATGCGGTTATGGCGTCTACAACAAGATGGTCCGGGCCAAACGCATCGATTGCATCACAGATCCAGAGCAGGTGTTGTTCAACCCCGGCGGATTCCGGAAGCAGGGAAAGAAAACCCAGCCGGTTTGCATCCCAATCCTGGTAAAGATCGATTCCTATACTTTTTGACCTGGAAAACAATACATCTTGGCTCTCTTCAAAAGATATGTAAAGCGTTTTTTCATTTCGGCTGCAGGCTGCCCGGGTAAAAGTAACGGCCAGCGTGGTTTTGCCCGAACCGCTGGGGCCTGATAAAAGGATGCTGGAACCATGGAAAAAACCACCGCCAATAATTTTGTCAAAGATGGTATCTCCGGTGGAGATACGTTTTTTGTTTGCCGGATATTCCAGTGACACCCCGGAAACAGGCATCAGTACCACACCATTGGAAGAAATAACATATGGGTGTTCGTTGCTGAGAAAATCGGTCCCCCGGTATTTAATCACATTCAATCTTCTGGTGCGGACCTGTCCCGTTGTTCTCTGGTCCAGGAAGATGATGCAGTCAGCCATAAAATCCAGAAAAGAATAGGTTTTTTTTTCCTGCACCATGGATTTAACCGTGAGAATTGCCGTCAAAGACTGTTCCCGCAGCCAGTCATTGAGTATATACATCTCTTCCTGTTCACGTTCTGAATCACCAAAAACCCGCATGAGCATATCCACGGCATCCAGTACAATTATTTTTGCGTTCAGTGTATCAAGGTTTCCTTTGATGAGTGTCAACAGACCCTGGATGGTAAAATCACCGGACCGAACCGCTCTGTGGGGAATCTGAAAATGCAGGATCTGTAATTTTTTCGACTGCTCTAACTTTATTATATCCAGACCGATGGAAAAAGCATTGGCCCGTATATCATCGGCATATTCTTCAAAGGAGATGAACAAGCCGGGTTCGCCGGCCAGGGCCCTGTGATACAGAAATTCTATGGCCAAAAGTGTTTTACCCGTGCCTGGCCCACCGTTGAGCAATAAGGTATGGCCTTTTGGCAGGCCGCCATGAAGGATTGTATCCAATCCCCGGATACCTGTTGGTACTTTTGGAATTGATTGTGTTGCTTTCTCAGGTGCAGCAGAAGCAGTCAAAACAGATATATTCATGTATAACTCTCCGATTTTTTACCGTATGTTTTTACTTTGAATCTTTGAATCTAAGGATACTTTGTGTTTTATATTCACCGGCACTTACCTATGAATGACCGATACGCGCAAAACTTCTGTCACCTTATCAACTGATAATGACAATAGCAAAGTAGTTTTCATTGCGCAATCATTTATTCTTGAAACCTCTTTTATTGACCATAGGACCATACAGGTTTTTCAGCATATTGGATATAAAGAGCGTGCAGAATTAAATGCAGGTCCCCCGGAATCTAAAACAGAACCTACCATACCTGACAAACGATTACCACCAGGACCAGGGTGGTGAGGATATACGCGAGCAGCGCCATGAGTCCGTCTCCGGCAATAAGCGAAAGGCCGGAAATGGTGAGAATGGCACCGGAGCTGGTGGCGAAAAAGGGCACAATCTTCATCATCGGCATCACCGGGGCAATGACGATGCAGGCGATCGCAAGTATACCAATACCCATGCCCAATGAAACACGGACCTAATCTGCGGCAATCGTACCGATCGTGTCGAGCAAATGCGCTAAATTCTTTAATTCTCCTGTCATACCTGATCCAAAATTGATCTGCACACTGCGCTGTCAGCGGATGGCATTCAGCTCTTCTTCCACAACGCCCTTGAAAAGATCCATTTTATAGGTGTTTTCCGGAAGTGGATTAGCGTCTTCCACCACTGCCAGAGCTGCTTTTTGAATGGTTGCAGCATCCAGTTTCCGGCCCGTTATGGCCTCTTCCACAGGCCGGCTCCGCCAGGGAACCGGCGCTGCACCGGACAGGTACACCCGGCCCCTGGTGACGGTATCATTTTCTATTTCCAAAGCCAGGGCCAGTCCGGCAAGGGCAAAGTCCCATGACCTGCGGGCCCGGACCTTGCGGTAGGAACTTCGCAGATTTTTGGCAGGTGCGGGCAATACAATATGGGTTATCACTTCCCCTGGTTTTAAAACAGTTTCCGTCTCGAGATCTTCCACCGGCAGCAGGTAAAAATTTTCCACCGGAACTGTCCGGCTGCCCTCTGGGCCAGAAATTTTGAGCTGTGCCGAAAGTGCCGCCAGGGGCGGGGCCGTATCGGAAGGATGGGTAATGACACAGATGAGATCATGCCCGAATATGGCATGGAACTGGTGTTCTCCGTCCAGGGCATAGCAGGTGTTCCCGCCTTTGCGCAGGCAGTGGAATTCTCCTCTGTAATACCAGCAGCGGGGCTTCTGGCAGAGGTTTCCCCCGATGGTCCCCTGGTTTCGAAGCTGGGGACTGGCCACTTCGGACGATCCCTGGGAAAGGCCGGGATATTTTTGTTTCACCAGAAGATTTTCCGCAACTTCGGTGATGGTTGTCAGCGCTCCGATGACCAGGCCGCCGTCTGCGGTTTCCCTGATTCCGTGAAGATCGGACAGTGCATTCAGACTGACGATTTTGTCCACCTGCATAATACCATCGCGAAGGCAGCCGATGAGATCGGTGCCGCCTGCATGGATGGCCGCATTTTTCTCCTTCAGGTGCCTTACAGTGTCTTGTAATGTATCGGGTCGGACATATGAAAATTGTGGCAGCACGGCTTATCCCTCCTTTTTGGCTGTCAGGTGTCGACGCATTTCAATGGGATTGACCGGGGCCCTGGTAAACCGGATACCGGTGGCCATAAAAAGCGCATTGGCAATGGCTGCGGCGGTGGGTATGGTCACAGGCTCGCCCAGGCCTTTTGTTCCGGTGTTGTTGGCTTCCGGATCATCGATCTCAATGGGCAGGCTTTCCATGTCCACAGGTACATCAAGCGCTGTGGGAAGCTTGTAGTCATGCCAGTTCCGGTTGCACAGTCTGCCGGTCTGTCTGGCATCCAGCTGCCGGAACTCGGTCATCCCGAAGCCGATACCCATGACAATGCCGCCGAACACCTGGTTGTCATAGGTGAGCCTGTCCAGAACCCGGCCGCTGTCATTGGCACTTAAAAACCTGAGAATCTGCATTTCACCGGTTTTGGTGTTCACCGCAAGCTCACAGAACTGGGCTGCAAAAGGATTCACACTCTTTTTTGGGGGGTTGGGGCCGCGATAGCCCACCCCCACAACCACACCGCGTTTTTTCAGGCGGCTGACATCGGTTACCTTGATCCGTTTGTTTTTGTCATTTCTGGATATGATCTGGGCGCCTTCATAGTCAAGATCGGATGCCGGCACGTTAAGGTCTTCTGATGCCATTTCAAGGAGCTGCCTTTTGACGGCAATCGCGGCATTGCGCACAGTGGGCGACTCGGTGGGAACGGTTTTGCTGCCGCCGCTGGGCGTTGCATACTGGGTGGTTTCCGTGTCTGCATGTTCAATCTGGATGACTTCCGGCGCAACCCCGAGTTCCTCGGCCGCAACCATAGCCATCACGGTCTTGGTGCCGGTGCCGATATCACTGGCACCCATGTTCAGGTTCACTGATCCGTCCCGAAAGAGTTTTATAATGACCGTGGATGGCGGACCGCCCCCGCCCACGAACCAGACGCAGGCCCCCATTCCCACACCGCGCTTGATATGGGTATCGGTTTGATTGTGCGCTTTTGCACGTTCCACCGCCTTTTTCCACCCGAATTGTTCAGCACCTTTTTCGATGCACTGCTTAAGGCCGGTTGTGGTATAGGGCTGGTTGCGGCCCTGACTGATCTCGGGAATATTTTTCAGCCGCAGTGCAACCGGATCCATGCCGATTTTGTCAGCAAGGTCATCCATCATCTGCTCCAAAGCCCAGCTTGCCTGGGGATGCCCGGGTGCACGAAACGGACGGGCCGGTCCTGCATTGATATAGACATCTTTTGATGCACACCGGACATTGTCACACGCATACAGATCGCGGATCTGCCAGTCCACCAAAGCGGTTCCGCCTGCCGGATATGCCCCGCTGGGTCCTGTGCAGGTAAAATCACAGGCAGTGAGGGTCCCGTCTTTTTTCACCCCGGCTTTCAGGTGCATGGTGCTGGCCGGCCGGTTGCCCGTGCACAGATAGGTCTCTTCCCGGGTTAAGATCAGCTTGACCGGACGACCCGATTGCCTGGCCAGCAATGCGGCAAGCACCGTGTATTTACCCGGTTTGAGCTTGCTGCCGAATCCGCCGCCCATATAGTGGCCGATTACCCGTACCTTGGAAAGGGGCAGGTTAAGAATTTCTGCTATTTCCGACTGGACAGCATAGACACCCTGGGTGGATTCCCAGAGGGTCAACCGGTCTTTGTCCCACCCGGCCACACATCCGTGAAGCTCCATGGGCGTGTGAAGCTCACTCTGGGTGTGATACTCCTGCTCCAGCACCACATCTGCCGCATCAAACCCTCTGGCCACATCTCCGCGTTCATATTCGTCGGTGCCCACCAGGTTGCCACTGTCATGAATGTCGGGGGCATCATCTGAAAGTGCCTTGTTGTGGTCTGCTACAAAGGGCAGCACCTCATATGCCACATCAATGGCACGCACGGCATCCCATGCCTGAAAATGGGTGTCCGCCGCCACTGCAGCCACTGCTTCTCCTTCAAACCGGCAGTGGGTATCAAACAGCGGACCTGAATAATCATTGTATTTCCATTTGAGTTTTTTGGCCTCCGGGGTTTGCCCGGTGATCACCGCCCGGACCCCGGGCATTTTTTTTGCCCGGCTGACATCCACTTTTGTAACATTTGCATGGGGGTGGGGGCATCGGAGGACAGCCCCGTAAATCATGTTGGGCAGCGTGATATCCGAAGGATACACCGCTGCGCCGCTGACCCGTTCATATGCGTCCACCCTGGGGAGGCGTTTTCCCACCACATGGGTCTGCTTCCAGAACGCAGGTTCTTCTCCAGGTGCCGGGGTCTCGGGTACGGAAAGGCCTTGGGTGTAGTAACTATTTTTTTGTTCTGCCATGATGCCCCCCCTATTTTATTTTACGTTCAGCTGCGTTGCGGGCTGCCCGGAAAATATTGTTATACGCACCACACCGGCAAAGGTTGCCCGATACCCCGATGCGGATTTCATCCATGGATGGCCGGGGTGTCTTTTCCAAAAGGCCGTGAACAGACATGATCTGGCCGGGCGTGCAGTAGCCGCACTGAAACGCATCTTCTTCCACAAAAGCGGTCTGCACAGGTCCCAGCTCTTCGCCCTGCATCAGTCCTTCCAGGGTGGTAATGTGGCAGTTTTGTGCTTCCACTGCCAGTGTCATGCAGGCATACCGGGGAATACCATCCACAAGCACTGTGCAGGCCCCGCATTCCCCCCTACTGCATCCTTCTTTGGTGCCGGTCAGACCGATCACCTCCCGCAGCACATATAACAGGGTCCACCGAGGTTCCACCAGAACCGCCCGGTCCGCGCCGTTGATATGGAGATGGATCTTCACGGTATCTTTTGCAGACAGTATTTTTTCAGGCGGTTCATTACCGTGGGAAGCTGCCAGGGCCGCCCCGCTTAAAGATGCGCCCACAGCACCGGTGCCCATGGCCTGTATAAATCCCCTGCGGGTCATGCCCTCTCTTTTGGCTGCATTATTATCGCTGTTTTGTGCGCCCATATTGTCCCCCTTCTAGTCTGGTATTGATTCTGGACGGTTACGGCGGCAACCACCTTCTGTATTACGCAAACACCCCCATCATACACAACCCATGTATGATGTTAATACATGAAATCCTGTATTTTTCAGTCATTCACACCGTATTTGGATATGACTGCCATGAAGCGAAAAGGGTTTTTACTCTTTCGTTTCCGGGGTATTCCAGGGTACTGATTTGTGGACAAGCACCTGCATATCCTTTCACATTATTATACACGATTTCCCCATTGCGGTTTGTTTTCTCAAATCTTACACTGACATCCATATCCGGTTGAAACACAGAACCGTTTTTCAATTATCCGGCAACCACAATCTACGGAGGTATCTTCATGAAAAAAATTATTGTATTGGTAATCATAACAGGAGCTATTCTGATTTTTTCCGCCATTGGTCTGGCCCAGAACGAACAGCCACAGAAAGGAAAAATGGGGCAGATGATGGATCAAAAAATGAAAAAACAAAATCACATGCAAAACCGCTGTTCTGCCTGCGCCATGGCGATGTGCGGCATGATGAGCAAAGCCATGCTGCACACCGACGACGGCGGCGTAGTTGTCATGATCGGAAACAAGTTATACAAATATGACCAGAATCTGAATCTTCAAAAAGAAACAGAACTCTCTGTTGATTTCAAAAACATGAAACAAATGATGATGAAAATGCACAGCATGGATCAAGACAGCCAAAACGGTGACAAAACGCAAAGTGATTCCCAGCCATAAGCTGTCCCTTCGGCAAGCATGGGTAGCGTTTTTTTAGGTTTTAGTCGGGGAGCTTTTTTCTGAAAAAAACTCCCCGACTGTCACGATGAACCCACGGCACAAAAGAAAAGATGTCGGTTATTGGAAAAGAGCCACACCCGTTTCATTTTTCCCCTGCTTCACTTTTTACTTTCTCTATTATCTCGTACAAACACATGTGCTCATAGTCCTCATAGTCCCTTTTCGTTTTTCTGTGCTCTATCCGGTTTCTTCATGAGCCCGTATAACGCCTGAATTACGCACCGCAAAGCGGCTTCGGCTTGAATGAAAGTTAGACGTTACCGATGCGAGGTTTCCGCTTACTGATCATCGATATCTCTCAATACTGTCATTATTGGCCATGTTGAAAAGGCATATTTACCCAGTGGTCATATATGATCCTGCTGCCAGTCAAACACTGGTGAATCCCCTGGCAGAGCCGGTTTACCTAAATGCAATTATACATTTTCTCTTGACATAACATTAATGCTCATTATTTTATAATCCATTAGTTCGTTAAATTTTAAAAAATATATGTAAATAATTAAAATCAAAATATATTTATAGCTTGAAATAATACAATTAATGTCGTATATTAGCAAGTATATATATCGTATTTTTGTAAGGAGTCATAATGCCAATTAAAGACACATTAGAGGGTAAAATAACTTACCGCGTAAAGCGCTGTAAGACCCCTGTTTTTGTGCGCGATGACTTCAAGGATATTGGTGGCTATGATCAGGTTGGGCGTATTTTGAGGGGGCTTGTGAAAAAAAATCAGCTTATTAGTCTGGGTTATGGCACATATGCGCGCTCTAAAAAATCAAGCGTTAGCGGCGCAGTTGTTCCAGAAATGCCCTTGCCGGAACTTGCAAAAGAACTTCTAAATAAACTTGGTTTTAAGATTGTTCCATCATCTGCCGAGAGGGCTTATAACTCAGGAACATCAACCCAGGTTCCAACTGGGCTTGTGATTGGGGTTAAGGGCAGAATTGTGCGGCGCATTGGCTATAATGGAAGGTACATCTCTTTTGAAAAAGTTGCCCGATAAAACTGTAATTCAGGATATTTCTTCAGAATTAGGCATTGATCCATCTTTTATAGAAAAGGATTGGTATGCGGTACAACTCCTTGTCCTTATATCTGAGCTACAAAGTAGCAAAGATATTGAAATAGTGTTTTCCGGTGGCACCAGCCTTTCCAAAGGATACGGTTTAATAAAAAGATTTTCGGAAGATTTAGATTTTTTCCTGACAATCCCTGAGGGTAGCTCTTTGTCCATTGGACAAAGACGAGCCTTTCGCAGGGAATTGGTTTCAGCGATACAAAAAGATGAGCGCTTCCGTATTGATGAGACAAGTATTTTGCGTGGTGATAGCCATCGTTTCTTTAAAATACCTATTCAATACAACAGGGTTTTTGACGGTTCTTTCCTTCGGCCACATCTTCAACTGGAAATGACCTTTATGGAACTTAA
>JAABSA010000047.1 GCA_011390635.1 Desulfotignum sp.
ATCACCGATAAAAAGCAGGCTGAAGAAGCCTTGCGAGAGAGCGAAGAAAAGCTGCAGGCGCTTTTTTCAGCCATGACTGAGATGGTGGTTTTACACCAACTCATGTTTGATGACAACGGTATGCCTTGTAACTACCGCATTCTGGATTTCAATCAAGCCTTTAGCCGGATAACCAATATCAAAAAGAAAACAGCTGTCGGACAAACAGCCACCCAGGTATATAATACAGAGGCACCTCCTTACCTGGATGTGTATTCCAAAGTTGCTCTTTCGGGTGAACCGGTTGAATTTTTTACGTACTATGCTCCCTTGGATAGGCATTTTCTCGTTTCCGCAGTCTCGCCCCGAAAGAATTTTTTTGCAACGATTACTTCTGATATCACTGAACTCAGGAGGGCCGAAGCGGAGCGGGAAAAGCTTCAGACACAGCTTCACCAAGCCCAGAAAATGGAATCCGTGGGCCGCCTGGCCGGCGGCGTAGCCCATGATTTTAACAATATGCTGGGGATAATACTGGGACATACGGAACTGGCACTGTTGAAAATGGATAAAGATAACGATCTGCATGATGACCTTAAAGAAATTCAGAAAGCTGCACAACGGTCGGCGGATATAACAAAGCAGCTGCTTGCTTTTGCCAGAAAACAGACCATTTCTCCCAAACAACTGAATTTGAATGATACTGTGGAAAGCATGCTCAATATGCTGCGCAGACTTATCGGAGAAAACATCGATCTGGTATGGCAACCGGCATCCGATCTGTGGCCGGTGAAAATGGACCCGTCCCAGATTGACCAGATCCTTGCCAATTTGTGCATCAACGCCAGGGATGCCATTTCCGGGGTGGGTAAACTTACCATTGAAACCGGAAGAAAATCATTTGATGAGGAATACTGCAAAGAACATTCTGGATTTATTCCAGGGGATTTTGTCCTGCTGGCGGTCAGTGACAACGGGTGCGGCATGGACAAGGGTACCCTGGACAATCTGTTCGAACCTTTTTTCACCACCAAAGAAGTGGGCAAAGGCACCGGCCTTGGGCTTGCAACAATTTACGGCATCTGCAAACAGAACAACGGCTTCATCAATGTATACAGTGAACCCGGACAGGGTTCCACCTTCAAAATTTATTTGCCCCGGTTGGTTGCTGATGAAGATATAGACAAGGCAGTTCCTGAGAAAAAAGCAGCCGCAGGGGGAACCGAAACCATTTTGCTGGTTGAAGATGAACCGTCTATTCTCAGGATGACACGGATGATGCTGGAAAGGAAAGGATATACCGTGCTGTCCGCAGCCACCCCGACAGAGGCCGTGGAAAAAGCAGCAAACCATTCCGGCTCCATTGATCTGCTTATGACCGATGTGGTCATGCCGGAGATGAACGGAAGGGACCTGGCTGGACAAATTACCAAGCTTTATCCGGACATCCGGCTTTTGTTCATGTCCGGCTATACAGCCAATGTCATTGCCCATCAAGGAATTCTTGATAATGGAGTGGCATTTATCCAGAAGCCTTTTTCAATGGCGGACATGACGGTGAAAGTTCGGGAACTGCTGGATATGGCCTCAGAATCAGCGGCAAAGCGCGCCACGGAATCCCCCCCAATAAAGGTGAAAAAATGAATAAGGGACTTTACAACAACATGCAGAGGGACCGACTGCGAAGTGATGCTGATGCACTATACCAATTTTCAGGGTTTTTTTTATCAGGCAGACATCCGCGTTATTTCCATGCTGCCTGCATCCTATTCAGTTCATGAATCACTTTTTCGTTCAGCGGGGCCGGCCTGTGTTCCATTGTGGGTATTATTTGAACAAATCCGTGCTGATATACCGTTCCCCTGTATCACACACAATGAATACCACGGTCTTTCCCGGATGCTGCCGGGCCATCTGTTTTGCGGCATGGAAATTGGCTCCCGAGGAAATTCCGCACAAAATGCCGTAATCTTTCGCAAGTTCCTTTGCATTGGCAAAAGCATTGTCTTCTGAAACCGTGACAATCTCATCTATGATCTCCCGGTTCAGGTTAGCGGGAATAAACCCGGCCCCAATGCCCTGGATTTTATGGGGGCCGGGGTTTCCTCCGGAAAGAACAGAAGATTTTTCCGGCTCCACCGCCACGGACAAAAGATCCGGGTTCTTTTGTTTGATCATCTCCGATACCCCGGTGATGGTGCCGCCGGTGCCCACCCCTGCCACAAAGATATCGATGCTGCCGTCCAGGGCATCCCAGATCTCAGGACCGGTGGTGGTACGGTGGATTGCCGGGTTGGCCGGGTTGGAAAACTGGTCAGGCATATAGGCATTGGCTGTGGCTTCCACGATCTGCCTGGCAGCTTCAATGGCCCCTTTCATGCCTTTTTCCCCTTTGGTGAGCTGTAGATCCGCCCCTAAATGGGCCAGCAGCTGCCGCCTTTCCATGCTCATGGTTTCGGGCATCGTCAGGATCAGTTTCAACCCTTTGACACGGCAGACAAAGGCCAGTGCAATCCCGGTATTGCCGGAGGTGGGCTCCACAATAAGGGTCTCCTGGTTGATTTTCCCGGTATCCAGGCCGTCCTGGATCATGGCCAGACCGATACGGTCCTTGACCGATGACAAGGGGTTGAAATATTCCAGTTTGCCGAAAATGTCCGCCCCGCAGGCTTTGCTGGCCTTGTTCAGATGCACCAGTGGGGTGTTGCCGCAGGCAGAGATGATATCAGGCAGTTTTTTCATGGTGGGGTTCCTCGTGTTTTTGCGGGTGTTTGTAGACCAGGCGGGGAGATTCCATAAAGACCTTGGTATCCGGTGGAATGGAAGAAGTGAGCCACACATTACCACCCACAACCGACCGGGCACCGATCACCGTTTCTCCCCCCAGTATGGTGGCGCCGGAATAGATGATGGCATCATCTTCAATGGTGGGGTGGCGTTTGGCGCCCCGCAGTTTTTCTCCGGCATCCGGAGGCAGAGACAATGCCCCTATGGTGACGTTCTGGTAAATCCGGACATTGTTACCGATCTGTGATGTTTCACCGATGACAATACCGGTGCCATGGTCAATAACAAAGCGCTGGCCGATGGTGGCTCCGGGGTGGATGTCGATGCCGGTGAGGCTGTGGGCATGTTCGGTCATGATCCTGGGCAGCTGGGGCACCTGGTGTTTGAACAGCCGGTTGGCAATCCGGTACACCATGATGGCATAGAGGCCGGGGTAGGAAAAAATGACCTCGTCATGGCTTTTGGCGGCTGGATCTCCGGCATAAGCTCCTTTGACATCTTCGGCCAGGGCCCGGCGCAGGTCCGGGATGGACTGGATCATTTCCAGGGCCACACCATTGCCCCTGGGTTCACATTCCGAGCATTGAAGATCGTACCGCAGGCAGTCATGGCGGAGCACATGGATGACCTGTTCGGACAAAATTTCATACAGCTGGGATACGGCCTGTCCCATGTGATAAACCAGGTTGGCACTGTCCACCTTTTCCTTGGAAAAATAACCGGGAAACAACACCTCCCTGAATTTTTCAATCATCTCCCGTACGGATGTGGAAAAATGAATGGGATCATCACCGATATGGGCGAAACAGGTGTCGTCATCCAAAGAGGTGATAATATCCTTGATGGCAAGGGGCAAAGCCTGCCGGTAGTCAGACATCTGTTCCCTGTCGGTTCGGCAGTTGGCGTTTTGAAATAAAAAGTCATCCATTGTCGACGATTCCTTTTTCTTGTTCAAAAAATTGTAAAAAAACGGGACATGTCCGGCATTCTTCCATTTTATCGGCCCAGGAGGTATGGGCTTGTCCATTACAGTTGGTGCCGTTGATAAACCAGCACAGGTCTCCGGCTTTAAATTCCCATGCCGGGCATTTTTCCAACAGGTTTTCAGGGCATTGGTTGATATCCCAGCATTTTTTACCATTCCGGTCCGGGTTCAGCACCCTGGACAACAAAAACAGCACCTGACGTTCCACATGGTGGGGAATGGTTCGCCAGCCTTGTTCATAACTGTGAATGGCTTTGATGGAAACACCCAGAAGCTGTGCCATTTCCTTCTGGGTTTTGCCCAACCTGGCCCTGAGATTTTTGAAACTACCAGATTCCATATCAGCTCTTTTGGTTTTATTGGCAGTGAAATACCATTATAACAAAAAATATACCACAAAGTGGTGGGTGTCAATGAAGAAATCCTTTTGCTTGGATATTTGCCATAATGGATTGCACTCTCTGGTTGACGAAAACCTTTATTGCATTACTTTATATGCGAAATTATAAATAATAATGAAAGGAATCAAAGGTGGTTTATGAAACTTGATAAATTAACAGTTAAATCCCAGGAGCTGCTTCAGTCTGCCCATGAACTGGCCGGTCGAAAAAACCATCCTGCCATTGAGCCGGTGCATTTCATCAAAGGCATGCTGGAAGATAAACAGGGGGTGGTGGTGTCCATCCTGAAAAAAATCGGCGCGGACATGGCCGTGCTGATGGCTGATGTGGATCAGGCACTGGAAAAACAACCCCGGCTGACAGGGGCATCTGACATTTATCTGTCCAAAGACAGCCGCCAGGTGCTGGATACGGCATTCAAGGAAGCAGATAAGATGAAGGACCAGTATGTCAGTCTGGAACATCTGCTTTTGGCTCTTACCACAGCAAAGGACGCCGTTGCCGGGTTACTGGGGCGGCAGGGGATAACCCGGGATGCTATTTTGTCCGTATTAAAGGATATCCGGGGCAACCAGAGCGTGACCGACCAGAATCCCGAGGAACGGTATCAGGCACTGGAAAAATACGGCCGGGATCTGACCCAGCTTGCCCGGACCGGAAAACTGGACCCGGTCATCGGCAGGGATGATGAAATCCGGCGGATCGTCCAGGTATTGTCCAGGCGAAGAAAAAACAATCCCGTGCTCATCGGCGAGCCCGGGGTTGGAAAAACCGCTATTGTGGAGGGACTGGCCCAGCGTATCGTGGAAGGCGATGTGTCGGATTCTTTGAAAAACCGGCGGGTGGTGGCCCTGGACATGGGAGCCCTGCTGGCCGGCGCCAAGTTCAGAGGAGAATTTGAAGAAAGGCTTAAAGCGGTCCTCAAGGAAGTGGAGGCAGCGGAAGGCGAAGTGGTGCTGTTTATTGATGAACTGCACACCGTGGTGGGTGCCGGGGCTGCGGAAGGCTCCGTGGATGCCTCCAATATGCTCAAACCCGCGTTGGCCAGAGGAACCCTGCGCTGTGTTGGTGCTACTACGTTGAATGAATACCGCAAATATATTGAAAAGGACGCTGCCCTGGAACGCCGGTTCCAGCCGGTTATGGCCAAGGAACCCAGCGTAGGGGATACCATTTCCATCTTACGGGGTCTCAAGGAAAAATATGAGGTGCACCATGGTATCCGTATCAAGGATTCGGCCCTGGTGGCGGCCGCCACCTTGTCCAACCGGTATATTGCAGACCGGTTTTTACCGGACAAGGCTGTGGATCTGATTGATGAATGTGCCTCCAGGCTGCGGATTGAAATTGATTCCATGCCAAGGGCCATTGACGAAATCCAGCGCAGAATCACCCAGGCCCAGATTGAACGCCAGGCCCTGCTCAAGGAAAAAGATCCGGCATCCAGGGAACGTCTGGAAAAACTGGAAAAAGAGATTGCATCAATGTCCGAGGATATCGGGCCTTTGAAGATGCACTGGGACAGTGAAAAAAAGCTGATACAGCAGATATCGGGTATCAGAGAAGAACTGGATCGGTGCCAGACCCAGGCCCAGGTGGCCGAGCGCGCAGGAGACCTGGCAAAGGTCGCCCAGATCCGTTATGGCACCATGACCCAGCTCCAGAAAGATCTGGAGACCAAAAAACAGGAGCTGGATGAGCTGCAAAAGACCCAGAAAATGTTAAAAGAAGATGTGGACGAGACTGATGTGGCAGAGGTTGTGTCTGCATGGACCGGCATCCCGGTGTCCAAGATGCTGGAAGCGGAACAGGAAAAACTGGTGCACATGGAGGATTATATCAAACGCCGGGTCATCGGTCAGCGCCCGGCCATTGATGCGGTCTCCAATGCCGTGCGCCGGGCCCGGTCCGGATTGTCCCCGGAAGACCGGCCCATCGGCACCTTTATTTTCATGGGTCCCACCGGCGTAGGCAAGACCGAGCTGGCCAAATCCCTGGCCGAGTTCATGTTTGACAGCCAGCAGGCCATGGTTCGCCTGGATATGTCCGAATATATGGAAAAACATTCCGTGGCACGCCTTATCGGGGCTCCTCCCGGATATGTGGGATATGATGAAGGCGGGTTTCTCACGGAAACCGTTCGGCGCAGGCCCTATTCCGTGCTGCTGTTTGATGAAATCGAAAAAGCCCATCCAGATGTATTCAATATTCTGCTCCAGGTACTGGATGATGGCCGGATGACTGACGGCCATGGTCGTACCGTGGATTTTCGGAACACTATTATCATCATGACCTCCAATGTGGGTTCCCGGTTTCTCCAGGAAGCAGGCAGCGGCGGCGGATTTTCTGCCGAAGAGGTGGATGAGGGTATTTCCCGGGCCTTGAAAGAGGTGTTCCGACCCGAATTTTTAAACCGGATTGATGAGGTGATCACCTTCCATGCCCTGGACAGGGAACATATCAAGCAGATTGCCTTCATCCAGATGGAGGATTTGAACCGGCGCCTGGTTTCCCGGCAACTGGCTGTCCGTCTGGATGATGATGCCATGGCATACCTGGCCCAAAAAGGATATGATCCCAGTTTTGGTGCCCGGCCTCTGAAGCGGGTGATACAGCGGGAAATTGAAAATCCCTTGTCTCTGGCCCTGTTAAAAGGTGAGTTTGTTAAAGGGGATGAAATTCATTTTACCCTGGATGATACCGGACAGGGTCTGACCTTCGGCAGATAACATCAGAACCGCCGGCTGAATTCTCTGGCATCGGCATTGTTTGTCAAAAATCTGTAAAGGGTGGCCCGGCCGACACCAAGGACCCGGGCTGCCTTTGATTTGTTACCCCCGGTTTTTGTCAAAGCGGCTTTAACCGATTGCGCATCCAGTTTTCCTTTGACGAAACCGGTATCTGTATCATCATAGAGGTGGGATCGGATCGGTGCCAGGGGTTCGGCTGCTGCCTGACTGATCTCCGGCGGCAGGTCTGAGGGCAGAATTTTTGTACCCCGGGACCGGACTACGGAAAACTGGATCACATTTTTTAATTCCCTGACATTGCCGGGCCAGTCATAATCCAGCAATACATTCATGGTCTCATCAGCCAGGGTGGGTACAGGGTTGTCATTTTCCTGTTCCGCCTGTTTGAGAAAATGGGCAGCCAGCAGAGGGATGTCGGTTTTCCGGTTCCGCAGGGGGGGCAAAGAGATGGGGATAACATTGAGGCGGTAATAAAGATCTTCTCTGAACCGGCCGGCCCGGACTTCATCTTTGATGTTTTTGTTGGCGGCAGAGATGATGCGTACATCCACGGACACTTTTTTTTCTCCGCCCACTTTTTCAAAAGATCCCTCCTGTAGAAACCGCAGCAGTTTCACCTGGATCTTCAACGGCAGTTCCGCCACTTCATCCAGAAACAACGTGCCTTTGTGGGCCAGTTCAAACCGGCCTTTTCTCTCTTTGACCGCACCGGTGAACGCACCTTTGACATGGCCGAACAACTCGCTTTCCACGATCCCTTCGGGAATAGCACCGCAGTTTACCGGCACAAACGCACCGTTTCCATAGGCGGATATATCATGGATGGCGTTAGCCACCCGTTCCTTACCGGTACCGGTCTCTCCGGAAACATGGACCGGATAGCTGTACAGGGCCACATCCCGGATCTGCCGGAATATTTCCTGCATGGTGGCGTCTTTGCCGATGATGCCGTTGAAGCTGGACAGACTTTGTGCTTTCAACGACAGATTGATGGAATCGGTCAGGTCCCTGAAAGAGGCGATCACCCCTGTGAACGTCCCGTCATTGTCAATGATGGCGGACACGGTCATTTCCAGGTGCCGGGTGTCTCCGGTGGGTGTGATAAAGGTAATGGGGTATTCTTTTGTATCAGAAAAAAGATCCGGGGTGTCATTGCAAAAAGAGCACTTGGTACCGCAGAACGGGGCCTTGAAAACGATGTGGCAGTCTTTTCCCAGGACATCTTCTTTCCTGTATCCGGTGATTTTTTCCGCTTCTTTGTTGAAGACTGTGATGATGCGCTCAGTTGTGTGGGCGATCACCCCCAGTTTGAGATTGTCCAGGACAAGATTCAGGTTATCCCGGTCCAACAGGGTATGGGTAAAATTTTTCATGGCAGGTCATTTTATGGCATCAACAGGTTTATATCAACAGGCGCATGTGGCACAAATCTGATGCTTAAATGACACGTTTGTGTATCAAGAGCAATGGTTTTTTTTGTCCTGCAACAAAAAGAATCAATCGTCTTCCCAGGTAATGCAGTCTTTGGGGCAGTTTTTCATGGCTTCATGGATATCATCATCCAGATAATTGTCCAGGGGCAGCACCTGGACAAAGCCGGAATCGTTGATTTCAAAGGCATGGGGGGCCAGTTCCACACAGATTTCACATAAAATACATGCCCCCAGATCAATGGCAGGTCTTTTCATATATTTTATTCGTCTTTTTTTACAATCGGTTTGTCAGTTGTCTTGGGGTCTTTTACCGTTTCATACCACCAGCCTTTGTCAATATGGGCCTGCTTTTCCTTTAAAGCCAGGTCCAGGATCCTGTAGCCGGAGTCCAGCAGAATACCATACAGTACCCCGCATCCGGGATCTTCATGGTCATCATATCCATGGTGGGCCATGTCTATCATTTCTTTGGCCATGTCAATGGTGCGGGCAATGTTTTTGTCACATCTTTTTGAAAGCATCCGACCCTCCTTGGTTCAGCGATTTTCCGGGCCCTGACCTGTTTGTGGAAAACAAGTCAGGGCAATATCACAGATCCGGACAGGTTCAAAATGCCATCCGGTATATATCAGAATCGTGTTTACGTCCGTCTGAATATGTCCGGGCAGATTGTCACTGTCCAGCCGGCCGGCGTGTGTCAGTGCCCGGATGGCATATCCTCTTTTGACCGGATTTTCAGCATCCAGAAAAGAAAAAATCAGTCCGGCTCTGTAATGGTTCACCTGGTCAGGGGCTGTCTTTGCATAGGTGCCGATGCCCCACAGGATGCCCTGCTGCAACATGGGGTTGTCAATAAAATTGGCCTTTGGATCCAGAAAGGAAAACAGGATGGAATCAAACTCAGCGGCCAGGTCCGGGCTTTGACCCAGAATTTCCCCCATGGCTTCGGCAGATCCCCAGCCGATGCCGCCGGATTCATCATTGAGGTTCCACATGAGCCGCCGCATCACATCCCGGGCATTTTCCATGCGCCCGGAAGCAATGCGGGATACCAGACACCCCATGGCCGTGACACTGCGGAACCTGGGCAGTTCATCCCCGGCGTAAAAATGAAAGATCAGGTGCCCCACAAGCTGTTTGTCCGGAATCCGGGTCAGCTGATCCAGGGCCGCATGTCTGTCCTGGATTTGAAGTATCTCCCCGACCTTTTGCCGGATTTTTCTGCCGCGTGGTCTTGCCATAATTTTCCCTGTCATCAGTTGCATTGATAATGTATCGAATTAATAGTATAAACAAAGCATAAAGCATGCCATGTTTGGCTGCATGGGATTTTCCTGTGCAGGTTTTCAGGCAATTAAAGGAGAATAGTGGATGAAGTTTTTTTTCAACCCCAGAGGCATTGCTGTCGTGGGTGCAACCGCCAGCAAAGAAAAGGGCGGCAATATCATTGTTTCAAATCTTAAAAAAGGGTATTCGGGCCGGGTGTATCCGGTAAATCCCCGGTACAAAGAAATCGAAGGATTTGCCTGCTATCCTTCGGTGTCAGATGTGCCTGATCCCGTGGATCTTGCCATTGTGTTTGTCGCAGCCCACATGGTGCCCAAGATGATTGAAGACTGTGCCAAAAGAAACATTCCCGGTGTCATGATCCAGTCGGCCGGATTCTCTGAAACCGGCACCAAAGGAGACGTATTGCAGCAGAAGGCAAAACAGATTGCCGAAAAGACCGGCATCCGGTTGTGGGGACCCAACTGCATGGGCCTGGTGGATGCCAGCCGCAGGTATGTTTTTTCTACGGTGACACCCGCCATATGGGATACCGGTCTTTTCCCCGGCAATGTGTCGCTGATTGCCCAGAGCGGTATGCTTGCCGGGGCCTTTCTCATCGATCTGATGTCCCACGGGACCATGGGGATATCCAAGGTCTGTTCCATAGGCAACAAGATGGATGTGGATGAAAATGATCTTCTGGCATATCTGATTGATGATCCTGATACTGCTGCTATTGGCCTATACCTGGAATCGTTTACCGACTGCCGGCGGTTCATGGCATTGTCCCGCGGGACCAATAAACCCATCGTAATTTTGAACGGGGGGAAAACAGCCAGGGGAGCAGCTGCGGCATTGAGCCATACGGCCAGCCTTTCGGCCAGCGGGGTTATCGTCTCCGGTGCCATGGCCCAGGCCGGCATTGTGGAAGCCAACGATTTCTATCAATTGGCTGATTATTGCAAAACCCTGGGCATGTATCCCAACATACCGCCTGGAAACAAAAACCGTGTGGCGGTTCTCACCTACACGGGTGCCGCAGGAATTGTTTCGGCCGATATCATGGACAGACACGGCCTGGTATTATCGGAATTCAGGGCTGCTACCCTGAATGAACTGCAAACCGTTTTTCCGGAATGGATGCCGCCGTCCAATCCCGTGGATATGTGGCCGGGGATCATTCTGAACGGATCAAAAAAAGTCTACGGCAAGGCCATGGAAGCCGTTTGTGCCGATCCTGGAGTGGATGCCGTTTTTATACATTGTTTTGCGGGCGGTTTCAGCCTGGAAACCGATCTCGAAATGATGGCCAGAACGGCCGGAAAAGCGGGTAAACCTTTGTTTTGCTGGATATCAGGGGAACGGGAAAGGGTGTACCAATTCCAGGTATCAGCCCAACAACACGGGATTCCGGTATTCAGGGAAGTCATGCGGGCGGTGGAATGCATGGGCATGCTTTTTAACCGACCGTTGGTGAATGAAACAGAGGAAAGACCAAGGGTCTCTCAAGAGATCTGCAGACTTGCAGCCGATGCCCGCCTCAACCTTCTTACGTCAGAAAAAGGGGCGTTGGACGAATATGTGTCCAAGCAGTTGCTGGGTGCCTGCGGTATTCCGGTTGTAGAAGAAAAACAGGTTTTTTCTCTGGATGAGGCGCGGCAGGCTGCAACCCAATTTGGTTATCCCCTGGTTGCCAAGGGAATAGTTCCGGGAATAGCGCACAAGACAGAATCAAACCTTGTCCGATTGGGCATTACGTCAGACCATGCCCTTGAAACAGCCGTGACATCGCTTTTCCAGACCATGGAGGGCCGCGGCAGTATCCTGATCCAGAAACAGGTCCAGGGAAAAATTGAACTGGTGGCAGGTTTTGTCAGAGACGACCGGCTGGGTCCCTGTGTCATGTGCGGACTTGGCGGGGTGTTTGCTGAAGCGCTCAATGATACGGTGTTCGGGGTGGCACCGTTGACGTTGACAGATGCTTTGCATATGATTGACCGGCTCCAATGTCGGAACATGCTGGACGGGTATCGTGGATTTGATCCGGTGGACAAAAATACCCTGGGCAGCACCCTTGTAACCCTGGGCAATGTAGGATGCGCTTTTCCGGATATTCAGGAAATCGACATCAATCCCTTGATCATACACAAAGGGGTGCCAGTTGCCGTGGATGGGTTGGTGGTGCTGGCGCAGAAGGTGGAATCCGGATGATCTTCAGGCAGATTTATTTTTTCCTGATGAAAAAAGATCCATTACAGTCTTGATGATTTCACCTATGACAACAGCATATTTTGCCATGTAGTCCGCAGTCTCATTAATGGTTAAAACCGTGTCAGTCGTCTCATGGGAGATGGTTCTAACGGCCTCTCCCACTTCATAGGCACTGATTTTCAAGTCATTGCTTATTTGTGCAGTATTTGCGGAAATCTCATTAATGTTTGGAATGATCTGATTAATAGAATCCTTGTTTTTCAAAAAAGTGGCCTTAACTTCCGTAATAAGGCTGTTAAGGTTTCTCAACGCCACAAAGGCGTAACCGCCAACCAATAATATTAAAATAAATATAATAAAAATTCCCAGTTGATTGAGCGTAATGGATGCCTGCATAGAGTTGTCCTTTTTTTGTCCTTTTTGTAATGTTCCATTATAAGATTTTAATGTTTCATTGTAATAATTGTAAGAACAGTTTGTATCAAATCTCAGTGCTAGGCTTTTTTAGCTTTATCTTTCACATTTTCTTTTGCGTCTTTCACATTTTCTTTTACCTCCTCAGCAGCCTTTTGACCTGTTTCGCGCAAACAGTCTGCCGTTTCTTTAACAGAGGCAGATACTTTGCTTTTGGCGGAAGCGATATTATCCTTGAGATCCTTTATGGTTTCGGATGTCCTGTCAGTAATTATCTGCCGTGTTTCCCTTCCGGATTTCGGGGCGAATAATATACCGGCCACAACCCCTATGGCAGTGCCGATACCCGCTCCTATAGCAATGTTTTTGGCCCTGTTCTGCCGTAGTGTTCTGGTACGTGCAATCCGGATTTGTTTCGCCTGACCTGCCAGGTTGTTTAATATCATGGCGTACCCTCCTGTCTTGACCAAATTTTCCCACATGATTTTTCTCCTTGATAACGATCGGTAATATACACGTTCCATATGCAATTTATGGAGTCATTTGCAGTATGCTTTTTGGCTATCTGAAAGACAATGGGTACAATTATGTATTTTGTGCATCCAGATCCTGTATGGAGACAATGTTACTCCATCCGGGCAGTTTTGAAACGGTGTCATATACGCAAACTGATACGCGATATCTGTATTGCGGTAAAGGTCCTCCCCGGGCTTGTCGCAATGATCTGCATGTTTTGTCAGACAAAATTACAGCAATTTCCCGATGGAAAGCTTGCGTTTTCCACGTAAAATAAAAAAATGTAAGAAACGTGGCAGTTTTTATATCCGGTTGCCACCTGAACCCGGAATCAGCAAAAATTGGTTATTGCTGATTCCAAACAATATGAAATCTGGAGGAGCCATGAAGAACTTTTTGAAAAGTATGATAATCATTTTGATGCTTACTTCACTGAGTTTTCTGACGGTCAGCTGCAATACCATGCAGGGGATGGGTGAAGATGTGGAAGCTGCCGGTGAAAAGATTCAAGAAAAGGCTGATTGATTCATGTTTGATGTAAAACAGCAGAAAAAAGCAAATGGATGAAAGAAATGAGGTTTTTCCCTTTTGCATCGGGCAGGTTCAATCAGCCACCGTAAATGAGGGGCAAAAACGAAAGGACAATTGCCGTGCCTGAGAGAGCACCGTCCCATAAAGCAGGCAGTCAACTGGCTGAAAGCAAAAGTCCTTATTTGCTGCAGCACGCCGATAATCCGGTAGCCTGGTATCCCTGGGGAAAAAAGGCATTTCAAAAAGCAAAGGAAGAGGATAAACCCGTTTTTCTCTCCATCGGATATGCCACCTGTCACTGGTGCCATGTTATGGCACATGAATCTTTTGAGGATACGGAGGTTGCCGATCTTCTGAACAGGTGTTTTGTGTCGGTCAAAGTCGACCGGGAAGAGCGGCCCGATGTTGACCAGGTCTACATGACAGTATGTCAGGCCCTCACGGGCAGGGGAGGATGGCCCCTGTCCATTTTTATGACCCCGGACAAAAAACCGTTTTTTGCAGGCACCTATTTTCCGAAGCATTCGCGCGCAGGCATGGGCATGCCGGGATTTATGGATATTTGCGCAAATATTGCCGATGTCTGGAAAAACAACCGCAGCCAGTTGATGGAATCCAGTGACAAAATTACCGCCGCCATACAGCCAGCCGAGCAGGCGCATCCCGGAGTGCTTGTGGATAAGGATACCCTGAACCAGTGTTTTCAGCATTTTGAAAAAGCCTTTGACCCGCAATGGGGCGGTTTCGGTTCAGCACCGAAATTTCCCTCTCCCCACAACTATTCGTTTCTGCTGCGATGGCATGCACGCACCGGGAATAAAACCGCTGTAAAAATGGTGGAAAAATCATTGCAATCCATGCGGCAGGGCGGCATATTTGACCATATTGGATTGGGCTTTCACCGCTATTCCGTTGATGAACGCTGGCTGGTCCCTCATTTTGAAAAAATGCTGTACGATCAGGCAATGCTGTCTTTTGCCTATACGGATCTGTTTCAAGTGACCAAAAAGCAGTATTATGCTCAGGTGGTCAGGGAAATTGCCGCATACGTCCTGCGTGATATGACCAGCCCGGAGGGAGGATTTTATTCTGCCGAAGATGCAGACAGCGAAGGGGAAGAAGGCTTGTTTTATGTATGGAAGCCGCAGGAAATAGTTGCGCATCTGGGACCGGAGGAAGGTGACCTGTTTTGCCGGTTTTACAATATTACAGAGAAAGGAAATTTTGAGCATAATCTCAGTATTCCGCATATGACGGAATCGGTTGGTGCGTTTGCTGCGCGAAATGCAATCAAAACCCAAGAACTTGAGCAGCGGCTGGGCACATGCCGTGAAAAACTTTTTCATATACGGGAAAAACGTGTTCATCCGTTCAAGGATGACAAAATTCTTTCCGCCTGGAACGGTCTTATGATCGCAGCCCTTTCCCGGGCTTCACAGGCATTGGGGGAACCTTCATATCGGGATGCGGCAAAACGCAGCGCTGATTTTGTATTGACCGCTATGCGTGAAGGTGACGGCCGGCTTTATCGCCGCTATCGGCTTGGAGAGAGTGCTTTTTCCGGAGTTTTGGAAGATTATGCTTTCATGGTTTGGGGATTGATTGAACTGTATGAGACTACGTTTGAAGTGCAGTATCTGAAAGAAGCGCTGGATTTGAATGAGTTAATGCACACCCTCTTCCGGGACGATGCCGGCGGCGGGTTCTTTTTTGTGGGAAAAGACAGCGAACAGATGATTGTCCAATCAAAAGATATCTATGATGGCGCAACACCATCAGGCAATTCGGTCGCCGTAATGAACCTTATGCGGTTGGCACGGATGACCGGGGATACAGCCTTGGAACAGCATGCAGAGAAGAGTATGAAAGCGTTCTCCGCTCAAATCATGTCGCATCCCATGGGATTTGCGCAGTTTCTTGCGGCCTGTGATTTTATTATCGGCCCGACCCAGGAAATTGTGGTGGTCGGCAACCCCGGAGACAAGGTGACCGAACAAATGCTGCAGGCAGTGAAACAGGCGTATCTCCCGAATAAAGTACTACTATTTCGCGGCAAAGAAGATTCCTATAAAGATCTGGATAAAATCGCTCCTTATGCGGGAAAAATGGCTTCAGCCGTATCTGATCGACCGACAGCCTTCTGGTGTCAACAATTTGCCTGTCAAGAGCCGATTACCGCGATTGAAAAACTGGAATCTGTCATAATGTCAGCTTAAAAAAAAGGGGTCTGTCATGCTTCGCACAAAAAATTGTCTTTATTTCTGCCTGTTGGTTTTTGTCCTGATTGCCCTGGGCTGCAGCACCGTTCCCATCACAGGGCGCAGTCAGCTCGAACTGGTGCCCTCTGATCAGCTGATGGCCATGAGTGCCGATCAGTATAGTGATTTTATGTCCAAACATGAGGTCATCACAGGTACCCCTGATGCCCGTTTCCATTATTTGGGCACACGCGCTTGACATTTCACAAATCCGGCAAATTATTTGGTGCAGAACCTATGTTTTCCTGAAAAGAAAGGACAAATATGGCAACAACCGACATGTGGAATGCGCAATATATTGAGGCCCAGTATAAAAAATGGAAAGATGATCCAAACGCAGTTGCCCGGGACTGGCAGTTTTTCTTTAAAGGATTTGAGATCGGTGATAAAGGGCCGGCAGATGATGAAACCGCCTGTACACCGGATGCAGCCCTGCAGCAGTCCCGGGTGGAATCACTGATTTACCGGTACCGTGACCTGGGCCACCTGATGGCGTGCATGGACCCGCTTTCTTCCTGCCCCACTGACCATCCTTTGCTGAACCTTGGCGCATTCGGCCTGTCGCCGGACCAGTTGGACACTCTTTTTTACACCCGCAGATTTTCCGACTCGGGCCAGGCGAAGCTCAAAGACATTATCAGCCGGCTTACGGAAACCTATTGCCGTTCCATCGGGGTGGAATACATGCACCTGCAGGACCCGGCGGAAAGACGGTGGCTCCAAAAAAGAATGGAACCTGTAAAGAACCGTCCTGAATTTTCCGCCGGAGAAAAAACCGTGGTGCTTGAAAAACTGAGCCGCACCGGTCTGTTTGAACGGTTTTTGAATAAGAAATACCCGGGCCAGACCCGTTTTTCCCTGGAAGGTGCTGAGGTGATCGTTCCCATGCTCCATACGCTTTTCAAGCAGGTGTCGGAGGCAGGCTGCAGGGAAGTGATCCTGGGCATGACCCACCGGGGACGATTAAGCGTTCAGACCCAGGTGCTTGAAAGGCCGTATGAGGATATTTTCAAAGCCTTTGAGAGCTGTTATGATCCTGCAGACATCATTGGTGCCGGGGATGTAAAATACCACAACGGGTATCTTGCAGACATCGAGACCGCCGGCGGAAAAAAACTGCGGGTGTGTCTTCTGGACAATCCCAGCCACCTGGAGTCTGTAGACCCGGTGGTCCAGGGATTTGCCAGGGCCAGGCAGGAAATGGCAGGTGCTGAAGGCATCAATCAGGTCCTGCCCCTGCTGCTCCACGGCGATGCCGCCTTTGCCGGCCAGGGCATTGTGGCGGAAACCCTGAACATGTCACAGCTTTCGGGATTTCACACCGGCGGGACCATTCATGTGATCATCAACAACCAGATCGGGTACACCACTACGCCTGAAAATGCCCGCTCCAGCCGCTATTCCACGGATGTGGCCAAGATGCTCATGGTT
Source organism: Desulfotignum sp. (assembly GCA_011390635.1). Lineage (GTDB taxonomy): Bacteria > Desulfobacterota > Desulfobacteria > Desulfobacterales > Desulfobacteraceae > Desulfotignum. Next base: position 16,966 of record JAABSA010000047.1, read on the forward strand.
CCTGTTTTCCACGTGCACGGCGAAGATCCGGAAGCCGCCCTTCATGTGGTGCAGCTGGCAGCGGCCTACCGCAATAATTTCCATAAGGACGTGGTGATCGATGTGGTCTGCTACCGCAGGTTCGGCCATAATGAAGGGGATGAACCCTATTTTACCCAGCCCCAGCTGTACGAGCGCATCCGCTCCCGAACACCGCTGGACCGAATATACGCTGACAGGCTGATCAACGAGAAAATCATTTCTTCCAAAAAACTGGAGGAGATTTCAGGCTCTGCAACACAGGAGATGGAAACCGCCTTTGCCGATGTCCGGGGCAGCACATGCACTTTTCCGGAACACAGGTTTTATCCGGAATGGGACGGTATTTCACGCAGCTATTCTCATGAAAAGGTAGATACTGCTGTGGAAAAATCAAAATTGATGGCCTTTTCCCGGAAACTGTATGAAGTTCCGGAAGGGTTTGCCATATACGACAAACTGGCCCGGGTGCTGGAAAAACGGCTTGACACGGTAGTAACGGGCAAAGACATTGACTGGGGCACAGCAGAAGCACTGGCATTTGCATCCCTTTTGTCCCAGGGTATTCCCATCCGGTTGAGCGGCCAGGACAGCGGCCGCGGAACATTTTCCCAGCGCCACAGCATGATCCGGGACATTACAAACGGTGAGCTGTGGATTCCGCTGAACCATATTGCCCGGGACCAGGAAGAATACAGGGTCTATGACAGTTTTTTGTCTGAGGCCGGTGTCCTGGGATTTGAATATGGATATGCCGTGGCAAGACCCAACGTACTGACCCTGTGGGAGGCCCAGTTCGGGGATTTTATAAACAATGCCCAGGCGGTTGTTGATCTGTATATTGCCGGCGGTGAAACCAAATGGCAGCGTATGAACGGCCTGGTTCTACTTTTGCCCCACGGATATGAGGGCCTGGGGCCGGAGCATTCCAGCGCCCGGCCGGAACGCTTCCTCCAGTTGTGCGCCAACGACAACCTCCAGGTCTGCAATCCCACCACACCGGCCCAGTATTTTCATCTGCTCCGGCGCCAGATGGTCCGGTCATTTCGAAAACCGCTGGTTATCCTGACCCCCAAAAGCCTGCTGCGGCATCCCATGGCGGTTTCAACGCTTGAAGAACTGACTTCGGGCAGTTTCAGCGAGATTCTGGACGATCCTGAAAAGGACAAGAATCCGGACCGCGTGGTGTTGTGCAGCGGAAAAATCTATTATGATCTTTTGCAGCAGCGGTCTGAATCGGAGAAGGACAGGATCGCTGTCATCCGGATTGAACAGTTTTACCCGTTTCCGGAGCAGTTGTTGAAAAAAACAATTGCCAGGTACAAGGATACCCGGCAGTGGTACTGGGTCCAGGAAGAACCCGCCAACATGGGGGGAGCTGATTTCATCCGGCCGCGGCTGGAAAAACTGGTGGGTGATTATGTTCACTGCGTGACCAGACCTGCACAGGCATCTCCTGCTACGGGGTTTTCACGTATTCACAAACAGGAACAGGCAGCGATTATCAAACAGGCATTAACGCTATGATCCGGTCTGTGAAAAGCCCGACCGCGTTGTTTACAGCATTTGAAAGGAGTTATCATGTCACGTGAGGTAACAGTTCCAAGCGTTGGTGAATCTGTAACAGAGGCCCTTTTGGTCCAATGGCTGAAAAATGACGGTGACAAGGTTAAAACGGATGATGCCCTGTTTGTCATTGAAACCGATAAAATCACCCTGGAGGTGACGGCAGACACCGACGGTGAACTCAACATCAAGGTGGGAGAAGGGGAGACCGTGTCCATCGGTACGGTTGTGGCTGTGATTGAAACCAGCGGGGCGCATCAAAAGGAAACATCTGAAAAGATGCGGGAACAGGAACCCGAGAAATATACACCAACGATGTCCAAGCCAGCTGAAAAAGAGGAAGTGATCGACCAGACGGACAAATCCGACCCTGAAAAGAAAAAAAATCCGGAAAAAAGAGAAGCCAAAGAAGCAGCGGAAAAACCGGAGGATGCTGCAACGCCAAAAGACAACATAGCCCCGTCTGTCCGGCGCCTGGCACAGGAAAATCAGGTCAACCTGTCCGATGTTATGGCCAGCGGGCCAGGCGGCAGAATCACAAGGGGCGATGTCCTGCTCTTTCTGGAGTCTTCCGGGGACAGGGCAGATAAACCGGATACGCCTGCACCGGACAAGGCTGAGCCGGGCAAAACAGAACCGGACAAAACCGGCCTGGAGAATGCCGACCCGGATGAACCCGTTACCCGGGAACCCATGACCCCCATCCGGCGCAAAATTGCTGCGCACCTGCTCACAGCCCGGCAGAACACAGCCATGCTGACCACGTTCAATGAAATCGACATGAGCCGGGTCATGGCCCTGCGCCAGGCATACAAAGTCCCGTTCAAGGAAAAGCACCAGGTGTCGTTAGGATACATGTCTTTTTTTATCAAAGCCTGTATTGCCGCTCTAAAACAATGTCCACAGGTCAATGCCTTTGTTGACGGCAACGATATTGTCTATCACCATTACTATCATGTGGGGGTGGCCATTGGATCGGGAAAAGGCCTGGTCGTGCCGGTAATCCGCCATGCAGACCGGCTGGATTATGCAGGGATTGAAAAGGCCATTGTCGGTTTTGTAAAAAAAATAGAGAACAACCGGCTTGCGCTGGCAGATCTTCAAGGCGGCACCTTTACCATCAGCAACGGCGGCATTTACGGTTCCCTTTTAAGCACCCCGATTCTCAACTCGCCCCAGAGCGGCATCCTGGGCATGCACAAAATTGAAAAACGGCCCGTGGTGGTTGATGATGAAGTGGTCATCCGGCCCATGATGTACGTGGCCTTGAGCTATGACCACCGCATCGTGGACGGCAGGGAAGCCGTCACCTTTCTCAAACAGATAAAGGCCTGTATTGAAAACCCGGAACGGATGCTTTTGGAGGTATAGCCATGAAAAATAAAAATACCTATGATGTGGTGGTCATCGGATCGGGGCCGGGCGGTTATTCTGCAGCCCTGCGTGCAGCACAACTGGGTTTTGACACCGCTGTCGTTGAAAAGGATGAGACCCTGGGCGGGGTCTGCCTGAATGTGGGGTGCATCCCGAGCAAAGCGCTGCTGGATTCAAGCGAACGGTATCACCATGCCCGGCGCAAAATGGCGGAACACGGCATTGAAATCAACGATGTCCGGCTGGATCTGGGAGCCATGATGTCGCGTAAGAACAAGGTGGTGGCGGAACTGAGCAAAAACCTCCGGCAGCTTCTGGAAAGCAGCGGGATTGACATCATCAACGGCACGGCCCGTGTGGAAGCACCGGACCGGGTCCATGTCACCCGGAATGAACAAACCGGCGCAAAAGACAGGGAGCTGGGCCTGGCAGCCCGTTATATTCTGCTGGCCACCGGCAGCCTGCCCAACAGCCTGCCCGGCCTGGATTTTGACGGCAAAAACATCGTCACTTCAACCCAGGCCCTGGAATTTGATGCAGTGCCGGACCGGCTGGGCATCGTGGGTGCCGGATATGTGGGGCTTGAGCTGGGGTCTGTGTGGCAGCGGCTCGGGTCTCGGGTTACGGTGATGGAGACGCTTCCCCAGGCAGCGGGCAGCGCAGACGGCCAGGTGGCAAGGACCCTGACGCGGCTGCTCAAAAACCAGGGCATGGATATCCGCTTGAATACAACGGTCACACAGGCTGAAGTAAAAGACAGCCGGATCGCGGTATCGGTCACAGCAAAAGACAAGGCTGAAACCCTTTTCTTTGACCGCCTCCTGGTGTCGGTGGGCCGGCACCCAAGACTTGACGGCCTGGGGCTGGATGACATAGGGGTGGAAAAAGACCCGGACAGCGGCAGGATTATCGTGGATGCGGCGTACCGTACAAGTGTTTCGTCAATCTATGCCATCGGTGATATTATCCCCGGCCCCATGCTGGCCCATAAGGCTTCTGCAGAAGGTGCTGCCGCAGCAGAATGCATGGCCGGCCTGCCCGGTGAAGTCAATTACGACACCCTTCCTTCCGTGATTTATACCTCGCCCGAAGCCGCCGGTGCAGGCATGACCCAGGAAGATGCAAAGAAGCGAAAAATTCCGTTCCTCACCGGTACCTATCCTTTTTCAGGCACGGGCAGGGCCCGCTGTTTCGGGGAGACGGACGGATTTGTCAAACTCATTGTTCATGAAACATCCGACCGCATCCTGGGGGTGCATATTATCGGTCCCAGGGCTTCGGACATGATTGCACAAGGGGTGGTGGCCATGGAATCCGGGACTACTGCAGGAGGTATCGCCCGCATGGTTCACAGCCATCCCACCTTCAGCGAAGCGATGCAGGAAGCTGCGGCAGCTGTCCGGCATAAAACAGGTCAGATAAAAGGGTAGACTTCATTTTCCCGAAATCAAGGGAACTTAAGGCTCACCTTTTTATAGTCATCCTTGTCCTTGACGGAAATTGTAAGATCCAGGCTTGAGTTGCCCAGGCCAAGAGAAAATTCGCTTTTTCCTTTTTTGTCCTCAAGGTAGGTCATTTTTCTTACCGCTTCAAAAATATGGTCTGCAACATCAGGTCCTGGAGAGGGCAGTTCCGTGTCACGGTATTCAGCGGTAACGGACACATTTCCATCATTGGTTTTCTTGACAGTGATTTTTTTTGCGTTATTGTTTACCCCGTGCAGAGCCGACAGCGCCAGCCACTTTAATGCAGCCTCCATACGGTCGTCATCGGTTTTTATCTCCGACATTTCTTTGAGCGGATCTGTGGTTGAAAAGCAATCACATAATTCCTGAACTTTTAAATGCAGGTTCTGTGCATCTTTCATTTTCTCATCTCCTTTCAGATAAATGACCAGGTTCTCACCCCTATCGAGGTGATCCATTACCCAAAAAATAAGAAGAATTCAGAATTATGCAACCCTGCCAAATTCAGGGGCGCAAACATTTCATTATTCCATAGTCTACTGACATCATATATATATTTTTCGCCATTTGTAAAAACGATGGTAAGCATTTTATGATCTGATGCTTCAGCAGTTAATATTTTTGGTATCTGCATTTTTTACGTTACTCCAGAGGTGGCAGTTTTTTACTCCTTTTTAGGTAGAAGTTTGAAGCAGCTGATCAATCACAAACCGGAGCAGCCGCGGCGTTCGGTAATACAAGTCTTCAATCAGGACCCGTTCGGTCAGCTTGTGGAAATCCTTGCCCCAAGGACCGATGTTGATGCAGGGCATGCGGATCTCGCGGATATGATCAAAAGGAATATCATACATCTTTCCCCAAAGGGGCATGTTATCGGCCACAGCGCGACTGAGGCCTGCTGAATCATCAAGGTAAGAATAGCTCAAGTCGGAAATACCTGTAAAAAATTTTGTCATCCTGCATGACAGATCAAACTTTTGCCTGCAAAAAGATGGAATAAGGTCCAGCAGACGTCGGATCTGCTGATCGAGATGGGGTATCCGGTAATTACTGACATCTGGATAGTATGGAGGAGACAGGCCGATGACGATGAGCGGCTGTTTATCCTCAATGTATTCAAGACAGAAAGCGATGAGCTCAAAACTGCTTTGCGGCAGCCCCTGCCGCCCCTGTGCCACGGCATCTGCGATCTGCTCCAGTTTCTCCTGATACAGATTGGTGAAACGTTCCCCGCTCCGGTCCACCGCTTCTTGGTATATCTCGGCAAAGGTTTTAACATTGACCGACCAGGGCAATATTTTTTGTGACTCTCCCGTTGCCTCAAGGAATTGTCCATAAGATCGGTTCATCCGGTGAAGCACAGTTTCAAAGGCCTGTTCAGCCTTTGTCCTGAGTGTTTCTAAAAATTCACCTGCACTGGTTTTCAGGGTAAGCACGCTCATGTATGCCTGAACCGAAGTGGGGATGGAGACATCATAATGGGTTTTGGTGTCCTTAAAATACAGCCATGAGGGCGGCGGCGTAACCTCATGTTCAATCCGGTCGGACAACGCCATCTCCAGTTCCGTCCGGATGACCAGTTCCGACATCAGATGCAGGGGATTGAGCCCTTCATAGATCCGCCCAACATGGGCCAGGCTCCCCCGGGCATACACAACGGGCAAAAGTTTTCCGACAGTGCCCTCATACAGGACCACCGCTTCAGGATCCGTTCCCTGATGGGGCTCGGAATTGATCATGAGCAGATAGCTCAGGCTGAATTGCCGTTTCAGCCTGGCCAGAAGGCCAATTGCAGATCGCATTCCAGCGGACAGATTTTCCTCATCCGGCACGCACACGACGATCAGGTTTCCCGTTAAATCACTCCTCCGGCTGTAGTGTTCCAACAGGGCCAGTTGAATGGCGCCGCCGGCTTTCATATCAGCCCCTCCCCTGCCGAACTGCCATTTCCCACTGTCCAGATCCCGGATGGACTCCGGATCGAATTTATGCAGCATGGACCGGATCTCTGTGTTGATCTTCCCGATATCAAGGGCAAAGGGTTTTGCGGTTTCAAAATCACTGATCTCCACCACATCATAGTGGTGAATCATGACAACGGTATCCTCGCCGTTACCACGGACCATCCCCCAGACAACGTGACGACCTAAAGGGTCATTTTCAATGGAGTGGCATCCCCATTGGTCAGGGCGTTCCTTGAAATAATCCTGGCGGCTGAACCATGAGGTTAAAAAGGGTTCTACCAGTCTTTCACCCGCAGTATTGGTGTAGCTTGAGATCCGCACATAATCAGTGAAGATCGATTTGATCTCTTCTTTAAGGTTGACATCCCGGTCGTCAGCCATGAGGCCTCTCTCCTTTGTCTGATGAATCAGACACAATAATATGGTTCAATCTCGAACCGCTGTCAAGCGCTTTGTACAGGGTATACAAGTGTAAACATGCTGTCATGTCCTGACGCATCAAAGTAGAATAGATATTATTGATTCGTCAAGAAAAACAATCATTTCTGGTTATGGGGTTGGGCCACATTATCGGAAAAGCTCAGCAGCTGCACCACCATATCCGAAAAACGGCTCATGGGTAAATAAAATTTTCAAAAGATTCTGTCAGACGATCAGATAAATATCGATTTTTAACTTCCGGCCCTTGACCTGGACGGATTGGGAATGTTTCAACAAATTATCCTGGATCAGATGGGGAGGCAGGCAGGCAACGGTATCAGCGGAGATGATAATCCTGGCATCCAGGCTGCGCGTCAGAGACTGGAGACGAGATGCCAGGTTAATGGTATCACCCACCAGCAGATAGGAAAGCCGGTCCGGGCTGCCGATACTGGCAGCCACGGCCTTGCCGGTGTGAATGCCGATGCCATGGGACAGGACCGGCCATCCCTGTGAGGCGAAACGCTGGTTCAAACGCCCCAATCCCTGTGTCATCTCCAGAGCGGTGAGAAACGCCTGTTCAGCATGGTTCAAGCAAGGGACAGGTGCGCCGAATACAGCATATATTTCATCTCCCAGAAACTGGAGGATCAAGCCTGAACGGGCCTTTATGGCGGTGTCCATTTCCTGGAAATAAGCATTTAAAATCTGGACCATCTGTTTGGGGTCACGCGTTTCGGTCATGGCCGTAAAGTCTTTCAGGTCAGCGAACAAGACAGTGACCTCTTTGTATTCTCCATCCAGGGGGATCCTGCCGGAAATCACTTCATCTCTTATCTGGGGAGTGACATAACGGCCAAATATCTCCCGGAGCATCTCTTTTTCCTGCAAACCCCGGATCATCTGATTTGTTGCATCCCCGAGCATGCCGATTTCATCATTGGATACCACTTTGACCCTGGTGTTGTAATTACCTTTTTTAACCTGCTCAACCGCCGTTAATATTCTTCCCAGAGGGTCTGAAATGGACCGAGCGAAAAGCTTGTTTCCAAATCCTGAGGCCAGGAAGAAAATGATAAAGACAACCACAGAAAAAATCAGAACTCCCAGCCCATATGATTTAGCGGAAACCGTATCATTTTCCACCTGCCAGTACAGAATAAACAGGGTCATGACTATGTTGGCTAAAGGGATCAGGCTTCCCACCCTGAAAAAGGCCCGGATTCTGCGTGAGATTGACAGCTGCTTTGTGCCATTTGCCAAAGACAGTTCTCCGTCCGGGAAAAAAAAGGGAATCAAATGTCTTCTGGCATGCGCTTCCATGCCGAAAAAAACTATTGCAGCAGAAATAACTCCCACCATGGCAGACCGCAGGGAAAAAACAAGGGCCGTGCCAAAATCCATCCTGCCTGAAACAACTGCGGCAAAAAAGACAAAAAGAGGGATACATGTCCACAATAAAATAAATACAGGCACCATAAAAAAGGGCAGATTCAGCAGCCGTTTCCGGGCTGTTTCATTAAGTTCCGGCGCAATGGGTTTTTGTTTTCTCACCTGCTTGATGCAGGCGGACACCGGCAGTAAAAATCTGTGGAGAATGAGCAGAAACGGGGCACAGGAAAGGGCTGCCATGTTGCAAAGAATGAACAGCCGGGTTGCAATAATGCTTATCCAGGAAATATCACCCCTTTCACCCAGTTGTCTGAACCGGTCAATAACAAATTCCAGCGGGGTTGCCAGATTGAGCAGAAAAATGATCAGGATCCCAAAGATGACAGCCCTGATACCAATGACATAAAATTGTTTGACAGATAAATGCTGCAGGTCTGTATCAGCAGGATTCATGGCAATGGTGTCAACGTCTTCTGGATTCACCGGCGAGTTGCTCAAACTGCTCATAAGCGGGCTTAACGGCCTTATTTTTTCTTGTGTCTAATTTTTCTATACCCAAATATGGTGAAAAATCATGCCTTAGTCACCCAACATTATCCTTTTTTGTATTGTATTGGAATCCTAAATCAAATGACACTGGAAATTTTCAGCATAAGATAATCATACTTGAGCAGGAAAAATTGGTAACAGTTGAGCTCAGGGGTTCTGAAGGGATTTACCCGAGAAAAATAAGGCTGATAGCCCTAAGCGGACCCACTGCAGCGAAAATTTTCCTTTTAACGTTGATTAAGCTACTTCCAATTTCAGGCTTTTTCCGAGAGCTTGTGCGTAGTTTACAAGGGTTGAAAGTCGGATATCTTCAGCATGATTTTCAATTCTTGATATTGCAGATTTACCAGTTTTGAGCTTATTAGCTACCGCTTCCTGAGTAAGACCAGCATCAAGCCGGGCTTGCTTTAACAACACCCCAATTTTAAACTGCTCATATCCTTCTTCATAGTTTTGAGCAAATTTGGGGCTCTGCTTTTTTCTTTTTTCAATGTATTTATCAAGATCATCCATAAATTACCTCCGGCTTAAATAATCTTTCATTCTCTGTTCGGCCAACTTTATTTCCTTACTGGGAGTTTTTTGCGTCTTCTTTTGAAAAAAATTGGTCAAGATGATCAACTGGCTATCACAAAAAAAGCCAAGTAGACGAAAGGCATTATTCCCAACCCTTACTCGTATTTCCCAGATATCATTTGTATTGACCAGCTTTTTGAAATACTTGGTCGAAACATTATCAGTTTCTCGTATCAGCTTTAAAACCCAGGTGATTTTTGTGACTTGTTGATCAGAGAGAGAATTTAAATGGTCTTCAACAGGGCATTTACCTGAAACAGTTTTGTAAAATGATATCGATTTCATAAATACAAAGTATACAAATATGTAAACTTTGTCAAGGGCTAATTAAATCATCATGCCTCAACGCTTTAATTAGAAAAAGTTTCCAATTATCAAGGTATCCTTTATAAAAAGACCCTTTAAAAAGTTCTGATATGGATAATTATGTGCAACTCATGGGATCAATATCGTACAGAATAGTTCAAATTTGGATACTGATTAACAATCAACGCTCAATGCGTACCTTCACCCGACGTCTGCTCCACCTTAGAGCGTCCTTGTGTGAAT
>JAABSA010000048.1 GCA_011390635.1 Desulfotignum sp.
GAACGTTGCAATGGATCTTGTCAAATATAATATAAAATGTATTCAAATTGTTCGATATTGACCAAGCTGGTCTGAATGGATATGCTTCGTCTAATATGGTAAAAAAAATAGAAAGGAGGTGTTATGCGTTTTTTTTTGATTTTTGGAATGTTTCTTTTTCTATGCATTCCCACTGGTACTGCATACACGGATCAAATGGTTATAGGCGATTTTTCACGACTGGCACCCGGCGAATACCTGCCGGATCCCTGGGAACCCATGACGTTTAAAAATATTGACCGTCATACCAGCTATACCCTTATAAAAGACAATGGCCGGACAATCATCAGGGCGCAGAGTCAAAACAGCGCCTCTGGTCTGATCCACCCGCTGCGGGTGAACCCCGAAGAATATCCCGTGATAAAATGGCGCTGGAAAATCGATCATGTCCTGGAAAACGGAGATGTTACAGCCAAACAGGGGGATGATTATGCTGCACGCATTTATGTGGCATTTGCCTTTGATACGGACAATGCCGGATGGTGGGAGCGGGCACGGCACAAAAGTGCTTCGCTTTTTTCCGACAAAGAGGTGCCCGGTACAGCCTTGAATTATATATGGGCCAACAAGGCGCCTGTTAAAACAATCGTACCCAACCCCTATGCTGAAGAAGCAAAAATGATTGTTTTACAAAGTGGTAACCGGGCCGGCGGGCGCTGGATTACAGAAGAACGAAACATCCTGGAAGACTACCGGCGGGCTTTTGGACGAAACCCGCCTGAAATCATCGGTATCGGCATCATGACTGATACCGATGATACGGGCAGCAAAGCAACCGGATATTACGGCGATATTACACTTTTGCACCTGCCTGATTAGTCCTGTTCTCCTGTTGTTCACACAGCGGTATGCAACCCCAGATACCAGGTGGCGATACCAAAATAGATCACAACCCCGCCGATGTCGGCCACAGAGGTTACCAGAGGTGCGCTGGCCGTTGCCGGATCCAGTTTGAAACGGGTGAGCACAAATGGCAGTGACATGCCCAGGAGGCTCCCGAACAATACCACGCACACCATTGCCAGGGCTACGATCACCCCTACATCAACGCCACCCCGGAAAATGCCGATAAACGACACGGCAACCCCCATGCATACACCGATGCACAAGGCGATGCCCACCTCTTTTCCCAAGAGTCGAAACCAGTCTTTCATCATGACATCCCCGATGGCCAAGGCACGCACCATCAGGGTGGCGGACTGGGCACCGGCATTACCGCCGCTGCCGATGAGCAGCGGCAGAAAAAACACCAGGGCCACGGTGGCCTGGATGGTATCTTCATAATAGGCAATTCCGGCCCCGGAGAAAATATTCATGAATACCAGGACCAGAAGCCATGGCAGCCGTTTCTGGATCAACAGCCAGGGACTGGCATCCCGCAGCCCGATATCCACCAGGTCATCGGGACCGGTACCCGAGCTGATGGATCCCATGCGGTGAAAGTCTTCGGTGGCTTCTTCTTCAATAACGTCATGGACATCGTCAAAGGTAATAATACCTACAAGGGCGTCGTTGCCGTTAACGACCGGCATGGCCAGAAGATCGTATTTTGCCATCTGCCTGGCCACCTCTTCCTGGTCATCATGGACCCTGGCAAATATAGGATCCCGGCGCATAATCTTTTCAATTTTCGTTGTGGGCCGGGCCAGAATCAGTTCCCGCAGTGACACCAGCCCCAGCAGCCGCCGCCGGGAATCGATCACATAGGAGTAATAAATGGTTTCCTTGTTGGGCGCTTCCAGCCGGAGCTTGTCAATGGCCTGCAGGGCGGTGAGACCCGGCGACAGGGTGGCGTATTCACTGGTCATCAGGGCACCGGCCGTGTCCTCTTCATACGAGGACAGCCGCCGGATATCTTCCCGCTCGGTTGTGGCAAGCAGGCGCAAAAGGATTCCACTGCTTTCTTCCGGCATGGATTGCAGCAGGTCCACCCTGTCGTCAGAGGACATCCGGGTGATGGCCAGGGCCAGTACATCATTGGACAATTCTTTGGCGATCTCCCGCTGATCGTCGTAATCCATGTGGGTGAGGACATTGGCGCAGCATTCCGGTGACATGCGGGAAAAAATACCCACCAGCTGATCCATCTCAAGATCAGACAACTGGGCTGCCAGGTCGGCCGGGTGCTCGGATTCGCACAGATGTGCCAGCACCTTGTCATCAATATATTCAGGTGAATCGCCCTGTCCGGGCACAAAGAGGTTATCCGGTAATTTGAGGGAATCGTTCACGGCCCTGCCTCCTTTTTAACGGCCCGCCATAAGGACAGACGAACCAGAGGTCATGGCCCTGGGGTGGGCAATCAGCAGATACTGCGTTTACGGCAGTCTGCCATGGCGCCTGTGCGTGTCATCAGCAGCGGGGTATCATGAAAATGTTTTGTTTCTCTGTAAATTACAGACATCGATAAGTGAGAACTACCACCTTCGTCATCCATTTTCACATCCTTGTCATTGATCTGTTAATATTTGGGTACATACGTGGTTATCAGTAAAAAAACATTCCTGCCACAAAATAAAACCTGATTAACATACAAAATATGCCCTTGTTTGTCAACCAAAATTCGATTGCGCTGCCCCTATCCCGCACGGGCCATGAAAATCGCCCGCACCGGTCCGGGATATCCTTCAACGGTTTTATCCGGCTCATTCGGGTCGAGAAAATCTGTTAATGATTCGGTCTGTATCCAGTCGGTTTTGCGCTGTTCCTCTGATGACGTCCGGGTGACATCCAGAATCTGCACATCCCGGAACCCGGCCCGGACCAGCCAGGATTCCATGGCAAGCAGATCAGGGATAAAATAGACATTACGCATTTTGGCATACCGGTCTTTTGGAAACAGACAAAGATTATTTCGCCCCTGGAGTATCAGGTTTTCCAGGACAATATGACCGGAGGGTTTCAGGGTTTTGTGAATATCTTTGAGCATGTCCAAAGGAGATCTGCGGTGGTACAGGACACCCATAAGGAACACCAGGTCAAAAAAAGCATTCATTGGAGGCAGGTGTTCATGGGCCACCGGCAGGCAGAACACATTTTTCTGGCCTAAAAACTTCTGCACGGCCAGGTATTGATAATAAAAAGCACTCTGGGGTTCCAGACCCAGAACGAACAGGGGGTCTCCGGCTGCCATGCGGAACATGTAATACCCGTTACTGGAACCAATATCCAGGATTCGCATGCCGTTGAGATCCGGCAGATGGGGGGCCACCCGGTTCCATTTCATATCTGACCGCCATTCCGCATCCACATGGATCCCGAACAGGTCAAACGGTCCTTTGCGCCAGGGAGCCAGCTGCATGAGCAATCGCTTGAGCAGCAGCCAGTCTTTTTGTGATATATCAGATGCCGCACCTGCCCGGACAGCCGGTGCATCAATATCTTTCACAGAAGGGAACGCATCCGCAATGGCATCAACCACCTGTTTGTACCGCAGAAAATTGCCGGCAGGATGTGCCAGAAATGCCTGCTTTTCCCTGATCAAACCAGCCAGGGCATCATAATATGGATCCAGCCCGAATCTTTTATGGTGTGATAAAAATGTTTCCATGGAAAAAATGTTATCTCTTTTGGATTTCTTCATAAAAAAACGGGTTGTCCTGCAGGTTCTTCACCGCCATGATGGCACTGAAATTACACCATTTGAGCCAGACATCCACAAAGCTGAACCCGGCCCGGCCCAACCGCTGAAAATGGGTATCCAGGGTATCGGGAATCAGCACTTTTTCCAGGGCTTCGCGTTTCTGGCTGATTTCAAGATCAGAATACCCATTCTCCCGTTTAAACTGCCGGTACATGTTTAATTGCAGGCTGTTGACCGATGGTTCCGGGTGAACGGTTTTTTCCATCAGCAGCAGGATGCCGCCCGGCACCAGTCCTGAAAATATCCGTTGGACAAGATCATCCCGCCTGGCCTTTTCCAAAAACTGCAGGGTCAGATTGACCACCACCACCGAGGCATTTTCAATGCGGATATCTTCCATGGATCCGCAGACCAGATCGATTGAGCCACAACACGTTGCCGTTTGTAACCGGTGCTGATACTTTTCCAGCATGGGCCAGGAAGTATCCACTCCCACCATGGTAAAAGTATGGTGATGGAGCTGTTCACAGATCAGCAGGCCCAGGTTGCCGTGGGAGCAGCCCAGATCATACATCCGGGTGCCTGCCTGATAAAATCGGCAGGCCAGCCAGGCCTGGCGATGGATACTCTCCCTGTACAGGGGAACCGATCGCTCCAGCATGTCATCAAACACCTCCGCCACCTCCCGGTTGAATGCAAAAGGCTTGATCCTGCTGCGTTTTCTGGCAAATACCCGGTCACGTTCCATGATTTTTTTCCTGTAAAAATTGTGCACAAATCTTATATCCGATTTCAAAAGATAGTGCAAGGCAGCGGTTCTGTCAGCCTTTCATTACCCCTTGACTATCTTTGTTTCATAATGGTATCTAGTGGTCACATACCGTAAGATCCCTATAATCGGGCAAAGGTAATGTGTAAACCAGGAGGAGGAATATTTCATGGAAATACTGGGTATTGATGTTGGCTTTGGATTCACAAAAGCCTATAACGGCAAGAACTCCGTAATTTTTAAATCCCTCATGGGAGATGCAGCCGATATCCAGTTTCAATCCTCTTTAGGAGATGCAGCCTCCACTTCAAAACTGCATATCACCCTTGAGGATAAAACCTATTTTCTCGGATCTTATGCGGAACAGCAGTCCACCATTCCTGAATTCACCCTTGACCAGGAAAAACTGGTGGAAAATTTTGTCAAAATCCTTGCCATTGCAGCTGCCGGCATCTGCACAGACACAAATGGTCCCATAAATGTGGTTACCGGTCTGCCGGTGGGATATCTTCGCCGTGATTCCAAACGGTTAAAAGAGATGATCCAGGGGGTGCATGAAATTACCTATCACAACCAGAACGGTCCGGATGTGTTCCGGCGCATACACATTGACAAAATTCATGTTATTCCCCAACCCATAGGCTCTATTTTCAACCTTATTTTTGATGAATACGGCAAGATTAAAAACAAAGACCTGGCTGTCCAGAAACTGGGTGTGGTGGATATCGGATTCAAAACCACGGATTTTTCCATATTCGACCATCTCCAATATATTGAGCGGGGATCCTCCACCATGGAAACAGGGATTTCCAAATGCTTTTCCGCAGTGGCCAACAAATTACGTCAGGAAAGCAATATCAATATCGAACTCTACCGGATTTTCAAATTCATGACATCAGGTACCATCAAGATCCGGGGCCGGGAATACAATATCACCAACCTGAAAAAGCGGGTGTATACCCATGCATCTGCAGCCATTGCTGCAGACCTGAACCGGTTATGGGAAAATGACTGGGATATCGACTCCATCATCCTGTCCGGCGGGGGCAGCATTGAACTGGCTGATTACCTGATTCCCAATATTGAAGGCAATGTCATCCCCATATCCAAAGATATTGATCCAAGGTTCAACAATGTCCAGGGCTACTGCAAATTTGGACAATACAAATGGAATACCGCAAAACCCACCCCAAAAAAACAAGATGATCCTGCCCCGCCGGCGGTAAAAAAAAAAATGAATGAAACAGACACTGAAACAACGGCATCCACAGAGAACATCCAGGATCCGGACAAGGCAGACAAGCCAGGCAAGGGACTTTCCTGGCTCCGGCGCTAACCGTTGGGAGATCCTATGACCCCCCAGGAAATGACCCGGCTGCTGGCCCGGGTGGCAGATGGCCGCATCAGCGTGGCAGAGGCACAAAACCAGCTCCTTTGCCCTGCATTTGAATCCATTGGATTTGCCCGTATCGACCACCACCGATCCCTGAGAAAAGGATTTCCCGAGGTCATTTTCGGCCAGGGGAAAACCAGTGAACAGATTATCGGAATCCTGGAAAAAATGGTGCTCCGGGAAAATATTATCCTTGTGACCCGCATTGGGCCTGCCATGGCCAAAACCGTTATGGAACGGTTTACATCAGCGCAATACCATCCAGATGCCCGGCTTATGTGCATCCAGAAAAAAGCGCCTGAAATTACCGGAACCGGGACGGTTCTCATCATATCTGCCGGCACCTCGGATATCCCTGTGGCAAAAGAAGCCGCCCTGACCGCCAGGGCCATGGGCAACCGGGTTGAAACCCTGTTTGATGTGGGGGTGGCAGGGATTCACAGGCTTTTTGCCTACCAGCAGATGATCCTGGATGCCAGTGTAATCGTCGTGGTGGCCGGCATGGAAGGCGCCCTGCCTTCGGTGGTCGGAGGGATGGTGGGATCCCCGGTCATTGCCGTTCCCACCAGCATCGGATACGGCACAAGTTTCGGGGGGATGACTGCGCTTTTGGGCATGCTCAATTCCTGTGCATCCAATATCGCTGTGGTAAATATTGACAACGGGTTCGGGGCCGGATACATGGCCTCTGCCATCAACCATGTGGCACAGACAAAAACCTGATATCCTGGTCAAAGCTTTCTTCTCATGCCCTGGGCATCCTTGTTGCCCGGATCCAGTCGAAGAATCTGGTTCAGGTAATCATCTGCCTGGAGAATGTGGTTGTTGCGCCAGTGAATTTTGGCAATCTCCATCTTGGCCCCGATATGTCCTTTTTCTAAAGAATCCGCTGTTTTAAAAAATGCCAGTGCCGTATCCAGATCCCTGGTGTCCCGGTGGAGCATGCCTGCCTTGAAAGTCATCTGGCTGTTGTAGGGATTTCCTCTGAGAATATCAGCTATCAATTGTTTGGCAAATTCAAATTCTTCATATGCAATACAGATATCAATAACATCCTCTTTTATCTGCGCCCCTTTACCGGATCGGCCAACAATTTTTGCAAAAATCTCCAGCGCTTCTTCGGTAAAACCCTGCAGCAGCAGTTCTTCGCCCAGATCCATGGCTTTGTCAAAATACCTGTCGCTCAAGGATAAAATTTGAAGATACAGGGCAGCAGCTTTTTTACATTCTTTTTTTTCAAGATAATGGGCTGCCAGGCTGACCAGGGATGCTGTATCCTGACGGTTGACTGCAATGGCCTTTTGAAGACATTTTTCAGCAATACCGGGTTTGCCCAGTGTAAAATGGAGCATTCCCATCTTTCTGAGGATTCTGGATGCCGACGGTTTATGGGCCAGTGCCAGACGGATTTGCTCAATTGCCTTGTCCAGATCCCCGGATTCCTCATATTCCCGGGCCGTCATCATATACCGGGTGGCCGGGTCCGGGTTGTTGACATTCTCCACCACCTGCCGGATTTTTTGATCCAGAGCCGCCAGGGTCAATGGTTTGAGCAGGTATGCATCAATTTCATTTTCCGCCACTTCTGTTACGATATCCCTTTCATTTTCCGCAGTAACCATGATCACTGGCATGTCCCGAAAATGTTTGTCTTTTTTCAGGTGGGTGAGCATTTCAGAACCATTCATCACCGGCATGTTCCAGTCAATGATGGCCAGATCACAAGGGGTCTGCCTGAGTATGGAAAGTGCCTGCTTTCCATTTTCCGCAAACACCAGATTTTTGCCGATATTCAGGCTGCGCAGCATCTTTCTGATGGTCAGGCGCATGCTTTTCATGTCATCCACCACCAGAACAGACATGGTTTCGAGTGCCATCATAGGGTTATTTCTCCTGCAAGCAGTTCATATTCCATGTAAATGTCATCAACCATTTTTTGAAGGGTACCTGCATCTACTTTTTCAATATCCTGTTCCAGGCCCAGGGCCAGATTTTTCAGCCGTTCTGCATTCACATTGGCAGCAGACCCTTTCAATGCATGGGCACAGGCAGCAGCTGCCATAATATCTTGATTTGTAACGGCATCTGCCAGATCGTTCAGAAGATCCGGTGTTTCCTGAAAAAAGGCCTCCAGAATCTCTTTGATCATATCAGCATCATGTCCAAACCGTTCATAGAGTTGTTCTTTGTTACACCGCATATTTTCTTCAGCCGGCGGACCGAAATCCGTTTCAACCGCAATATCCGGATCAACATCCGGTTCCGGAAAAAGATGCACCAGCAGTTTTTTGGCCAGCATCTCAGGCTGGACAGGTTTGGTGATAAAATCATCCATGCCTGCTGCAAAACATTTTTTACGGTCCTGTTCAAACGCATTGCCTGTCATGGCAATGATGGGGACCCGGCCCAGTTTTTGATTATCTTCCTGACTTCTGATTTTTCGGGTGGCTTCATATCCATCCATCACCGGCATCCGGCAGTCCATCAGAATCAGGTCATAGGGGGTCTGACCATGTTTTTTTACAGCCTGCTCTCCATCTGCTGCCTCATCAATGACATATCCGAGTCTGCTGATCAGTGTCCGGGCCGTGATCCGGTTGGTTTCCATATCCTCCACCACCAGAATTCTGTGGGACTGCTTTTTGTTTTCCTGGATACTGTATCTGGTGATGATGGGCAGGCGGGGCGTTTGCCCATTGCTTTCCGGAATGGCCATAACCGCTGTGATACAGTCAGCCAGCAGCATCTGATCCACAGGTTTGCTCAAAAAAGCGGAAAAGCCGATTTTTTCAAATTGCCTTGGTTCCCCTTTCTGACCGACACCTGTGATCAGGATCAGTTTCAGGCCGGCAAGGATGTCTGTCCGACCAATCTGTTCCCCCAGATTCCGGGCGAATCGGCTGTTTTCCTGGACTTCCATGAGCACCACATGAAATGGATGCTGTTGTTTTTTTGCCGATACCAACCGGTCGAATGCATCTTTGTCATCCAGGGCATGATCATAAACAACACCAAGATTTTTCATCTGGCTGACCAGATTTTTGGCCGGTCCAGCCGCATCGCTCACCAGCAGTATCCGGCAATCAGACAACGACAGACCCCGTGAATCC
Source organism: Desulfotignum sp. (assembly GCA_011390635.1). Classification (GTDB taxonomy): domain Bacteria; phylum Desulfobacterota; class Desulfobacteria; order Desulfobacterales; family Desulfobacteraceae; genus Desulfotignum. The sequence continues at coordinate 8,895 of JAABSA010000048.1, forward strand.
ACCATTGTTTCCCGACAGGCAGTTTTTTCAAATACCAGATCAAACCAGAAGGTACTGCCCACCATCTCAAAACTCTCAACACCAATGCGCCCCCCCATTTTTTCCACCAGCAGTCTGGAGATGGACAATCCAAGACCTGTACCGCCAAACCGTTTGGTGGTGGATATATCTGCCTGGTTAAATGAGGTAAAAATATGGTTGATTTTTTCATCGTTAATGCCGATGCCGGTGTCTTCAATGGAAAAATGAAGACCTGCCCGGGTATCTTCATCAAATTTCAGGGTCACCGCCAGAGAAACATTGCCGGATTCCGTAAATTTAATGGCATTGCCGACAAGATTTAAAATGACCTGTCGAAGACGGCCGATATCCCCTTTCAAGAGCCTGGGAACCCGGGAATCGATATGACAGGAGAAATCAATCCCTTTCTGTCGGGCCTGGAGTTCGGGAAGAGAAATCATATCTCTTATGCCTATTTCCAGGTCAAAAGGCTGGATGTCCAGTTCCAGTTTTCCTGCCTCGATCTTGGACAGATCCAGAATATCGTTGACAATGACCAGCAGGGCCTGGGCGCTGTTGTAGACAATATCAGCATATCTTCTCTGGTCCTGGTCCAGATCCGAATCCCTGAGTACATGCATCATACCGATAATACCATTCATGGGATTACGGATTTCATGGCTCATATTGGCCAGAAATTCATCTTTGATCTGCATCGCCTGTTCTGCATTTTCCGATACCCTGACCAGCTCTTTTCCGGTTTTTCCAAGTGCTGCTTTTGCCTGTTTCAACTCTTTTCGGACCTGCTCCAGTGCAGCCATATCGTGTTGACGGGTGTGGATCAAAAAAAACACACATGCGCAAAACAAAAGCAGGGCCGGGACAAACATAACAGCAGAAAAGGGACTTACCGCAGGAACCATGCAGAAAACCGCCAGAACCATTACCAGTACACACAAAAAGAACCGGTTGTTTTGTAATTGTTTTTTCATTATTATCATAAAGTATAGCCAATCCACGATTGGGTTGTCAAATTTAATTGTGCTCTGTCGTTATTTTTTGCTTGACAGGGAAAAAATTTATATATAATAAATTAGTTTTAAACAAAGTGAATAAAATATGACAGCCAATTATGTGACCATACTGCTAGTCCTCATTATTATCGTGGAGGTGATTATTAACACCTCCAGGCGAAGGGGCTCCTAGTGGCATAAACCAGTTTTCACGTTAAAAGCCGTTATCAGCCCCGAGGGGCAGATAACGGCTTTTTTGCTTTTAAGGAGATATATAGATGCGAAGCCATATTGCAACAAAAGGGGTACAAAGAGCCCCTCACCGGAGCCTGATGAAGGCGCTGGGCCTGACCGACAGAGAAATCGGTCAGCCCATCATCGGCATTGCCAACGCCGCCAATGAACTCATCCCCGGTCACATGCACCTGGACACCCTGGTTGCAGCCGTGAAAACCGGTATCAGCATGGCCGGCGGCACGCCCATGGAATTTTCCACCATCGGGGTGTGTGACGGCATTGCCATGAACCACGCGGGAATGCATTATTCTCTGGCCTCCCGGGAACTGATTGCCGATTCCATTGAAGTGACTGCCATGGCCCACCCGTTTGATGCCATTGTCATGGTGCCCAACTGTGACAAGATCGTTCCGGGCATGCTCATGGCGGCGGCCCGGCTCAATATTCCGGCTATTTTCATCAGCGGCGGCCCCATGCTGGCCGGCCTGGACCCTAAGGATCACACCCGCAAAATCGATCTGGTATCGGTGTTTGAAGCAGTGGGTGCCGTACGGTCCGGCCGGATGGATGAAACAGATCTGGCTGCTGTGGAGGACTGTGCCTGCCCCACCTGCGGCTCCTGCGCCGGCATGTTCACTGCCAACTCCATGAACTGCCTCACCGAAGCCATCGGCATGGCCCTGCCCGGCAACGGCACCATCCCGGCTCCCATGTCCCGGCGCATCCGCCTGGCCAAACAGACAGGTGTCCAGATCATGACACTTCTGGAAAACAATATCACCCCGGACAAAATCATGACCCCCGGGGCATTTTTGAACGCCTTGACCGTTGACATGGCCCTGGGATGCTCCACCAATACCGTACTGCATCTCACCGCCATCGCCCACGAGGCCGGCATTCCCCTCGACCTTTCTCTCATCAACCAGGTCAGCAAAAAAACGCCCCATATCTGTTCTTTGAGCCCGGGGGGCCCGGACCATATCCAGGACCTGGACCGGGCAGGCGGTATACAGGCTGTGATGAAGGCACTTTCGGATCATCAGATGATGGATGGTACCTGTCTTACAAGCACCGGTAACACCCTGGACCAGAATCTGAAAACAATCGTGGTGAAAGATGCAAAAGTGATACGGCCCGTAACAGATCCCTACCACCAACACGGCGGCCTGGCGGTTCTTTTCGGCAACCTGGCACCGGACGGCTGTGTGGTCAAACAGTCGGCGGTGGTGGAGGAGATGCTGGTGCATCAGGGTCCGGCCCGGGTGTTTGATTCAGAGGAAGCTGCCACAGACGCCATTCTGGAAGGCAGAATCAATCCCGGGGATGTGGTGGTGATCCGGTATGAAGGGCCGTCCGGCGGCCCCGGCATGCGGGAAATGCTCACGCCGACTTCCGCCATTGCCGGCATGGGCCTGGGGGCATCCTGCGCCCTGATCACAGACGGCCGGTTTTCCGGGGGTACCAAAGGGGCCTGCATCGGCCATGTGTCTCCGGAAGCAGCCACAGGAGGTCCCATCGCGGCAGTAGCAGAAAACGATATCATTACCATTGACATTCCGGCCAAGACCATCGACCTTGCGGTTCCGGAAAAAGAGATGCAGCAGCGGCTGACCCGGTGGGTCAAACCGGAACCCAAAATCACAAACGGCTATATGGCCCGGTATGCGCGGCAGGTTTCATCCGCCGCACAGGGAGCCATCATCCAATAATGGAACAGGAGACAACAATGAAACTGACAGGGGCTCAAATTCTGATTAAAATGATCAAAGCCCAGGGGGTTGACACCATCTTCGGATATCCCGGCGGGGCCACCATTGACATCCATGATGAGATTGTCCGCCACAATGATCTGCGCCACATCCTGGTGCGCCACGAACAGGGGGCGGTACATGCGGCAGATGCCTATTCCAGGGCACACAAAACCACAGGGGTAGCCCTGGTCACCTCCGGCCCGGGCGCCACCAATACCGTCACGGGCATTGCATCGGCCCATGCAGATTCCATTCCCATGGTGGTTTTCTGCGGCCAGGTACCCACCGGGCTCATCGGTAATGATGCGTTCCAGGAAGTGGACATTGTGGGCATCACCCGGCCATGCACCAAGCACAATTATCTGGTGAAAGACCCGGAAAAACTGGCTGCCACCATCCAGGAGGCCTTTTATATTGCCCGGTCCGGCCGGCCCGGCCCGGTACTGGTGGACCTGCCCAAAGATATCATCCAGGCTGAAATCGACTTTCAGATGCCCGAAGAACCAAAACTGCGGTCCTATAAACCCAACTATACCCCCAATAAAAAACAGATCGCCAAGGTGGTGGAGATGATCAAGGATGCACGAAGGCCGGTGATATTTGCCGGCGGCGGGGTGATTCTGTCCAGGGCATCGGAAGAGATCACCCGTCTGGCAACCATGGCACGGATCCCTGTGACCACCTCCCTCATGGGTTTGGGGGCCTTTCCCGGCACAGATCCCTTGTGGCTGGGAATGCTGGGCATGCACGGTACCTTCCGGGCAAATATGAGCATTGGTCACTGCGATCTGATCATCGCTGTGGGGGTGCGGTTTGATGACCGGGTAACCGGAAACATTGCCAAATTCGCTCCCCATGCCGCCATCATCCAGATCGATATAGACCCCACCTCCATACACAAGAATATTCCGGTGCAATGTCCCATTGTGGGGGACTGCAAAACCACGCTGGAACATATTCTTTTTCTCATGGAAAAACAGGACCCAAAGGATCTGGCTGTGGACAGACAACCCTGGCTGGACCAGATTGACCAGTGGAAACAGACCACCCCCCTCAAGTACGACCAGAAAGCAGATATCATCAAACCCCAGTTTGTGGTGGAAAAACTGTGGGAAATCACCAAAGGAGAGGCCATCATCACCACGGAAGTGGGGCAGAACCAGATGTGGGCGGCCCAGTATTACCATTTTGACCGTCCCAACCATTTTATCACCTCCGGGGGACTGGGGGTCATGGGATTCGGCCTGCCCGCAGCCATCGGTGCCAAGGCAGCCTGCCCGGACAAACTGGTGGTGGATGTGGCCGGAGACGGATCCATTCAGATGAATATCCAGGAACTGATGACCGCTGTGGAAAACTGCCTGGATGTAAAGATCGTTATTCTCAACAACCGGTATCTGGGTATGGTACGGCAATGGCAGGAATTTTTCTATAACAAGGCCTATGCCTGCACCAACATGGAAAGCGCCCCGGATTTTGTGAAGCTGGCAGATGCATACGGCGCAACAGGTTTTAGGTGCACCGAACCGGCCTGTGTGGAAGACACCCTGCGCAAAGGCCTTGCTACACCCGGCACGGTGATCATGGATTTTGTGGTGGAACGGGAAGAATCAGTCTATCCCATGGTACCGGCCGGCGGTGCCCTTACGGAAATGCTTCTGGTATAAGGGTTTTGACACAACAACTGTAAGGAAACAACAATGGAAACCAGCAGATACTTACTCTCAATTCTTGTGGATAATGAACCAGGGGTGCTGTCCAGGATTGCCGGCCTGTTTTCAGGCAGGGGATTTAATATCGATTCTCTGAGCGTGGCCACCACCGATGAACCGGATGTGTCCAGAATCACCATGGCCACCACCTGTGATGCCCAGATTATCGAGCAGATCAAAAAACAGCTCCACAAACTCATCAATGTCATCACGGTGAATGATCTTACCGAAAAAAAATATGTGGAACGTCAGCTGGCCCTGGTCAAGGTCCATGCCAAACCGGAAAAACGGGCCGAAATTCTGCGCATCGTGGATATTTTCCGGTGCCGGGTGGTGGATGTGGGACATTCCCACTATACCATTGAGATCTCAGGAGACAGCGGCAAACACCAGGCTTTTTTATCGCTGTTAAAACCCATGGGCATCATAGAAATTGCCAGCACAGGCGCAATAGCCCTGGCAAGGGAAATGGGAAAATAAAATGGATTCAGTAAAATTATACGACACCACCCTCAGGGACGGAATGCAGGGAGAAAATATCTTTTTTTCTCCGGAAGACAAAATAAAAATAGCCCGAAGACTGGATGATGCGGGCATCCACTATATTGAAGGCGGATGGCCCGGCTCCAATCCCGGTGCAGCCCATTTTTTTGACCTGGCCAAAAAGTTGTCTTTCAAACAGGCGAAAGTGGCGGCTTTCGGGGCCACCCGTCGGTCCGGCACCAAATGCGAAAATGATGCCAATCTTACAGCTCTTCTTGATTCAGCCGCTCCGGTCATCACCATTTTCGGCAAATCATGGGACCTGCACGTCACACAGATCATGGACAATACACTGGATGAAAACCTGGCCATGATCCGGGAAAGTGTGGCCTATCTGCTGGCCCGGGACCGGGAAGTGATGTATGATGCAGAACATTTTTTTGACGGGTACAAGGCCAACCGGCAATATGCACTGGATACCCTGGGGGCGGCCCTGGAAGGCGGCACCCGCACCCTGGTGCTGTGTGATACCAACGGCGGGTCCATGCCCTGTGAAATCGATGAAATTGTCAGATCTGTGATGACCCATTTCAAGGACCGCTCCGGCATCTGTTTCGGCATTCATACCCACAACGACTGTGCCATGGCCGTGGCCAATGCCGTCAATGCCGTGCATGCCGGTGCCGCCATGGTCCAGGGCACCATCAACGGGTATGGGGAGCGGTGCGGAAACGCTGATCTCACCGCCATCATCCCGATTCTGGCATTGAAAATGAAAAAAAACTGCATCTCTTCGGAAAACCTGAAAAAACTTTTAAACCTGTCCCGGTTTGTGTCGGAAACCGCCAATGTCCCGCCGGTGAACTCCCGGCCCTTTGTGGGAAAAAGTGCCTTTGCCCACAAGGGCGGTGTCCATGTGTCCGCCATCATGAAAAACCCCAAAGCCTATGAGCACATGGACCCGGTCCAGGTGGGCAATCTCCGCCGTGTTCTGGTCTCCGAGCAGTCGGGCAAGAGCAACATCATCTACAAGGCAGAGGAACTGGGGGTGGATCTGGGAGATGATGCCGTCAAACAGCAGCAGATTGTCTCTTCCATCAAGGATCTGGAAGATGACGGGTTCGAGTTTGATGCGGCAGAAGGGTCCTTGAAGCTCATCATGGAAAAACTCACAGAGCAGTACAAGAGCTATTTTGATCTGGAATCTTTCCGGGTGGTGGTGGAAAAAGACAAGGAAAGGCCCTGTTATTCCCATGCCATGATCAAAATCCGGGTGGGAAAAACCACCGAAATCACCTCGGCAGAAGGGGACGGCCCGGTGTCGGCTCTGGACAATGCGTTACGAAAAGCCTTGTCCGCCATGTATCCCCAGATCAATGACATGCACCTGGTGGACTTCAAGGTCAGGGTCATCGACGGATCCGACGGGACCGATGCAAAGGTGCGTGTGCTCATAGAATCCAGAGACACGGACAACCTTTTTACCACCATCGGGGTGTCCGAGGATATCATTGAAGCCAGCTGGCAGGCCCTGGCCGACAGTTTTCAATACAAATTGTCAATGGAGCACAAAGAGACATCATGAACCGGCCTTATAGTAAGGTTCCATAAACACCAGTTTACCTATAGAGGAATTGCGCCATGAACGACCAAAAACGCATTATCATTTTTGACACCACCCTGCGGGACGGGGAACAGTCCCCCGGGGCCAGCATGAACCAGGCGGAAAAACTGCGCATCGCCACCCAGCTGGAACTTTTAGGGGTGGATGTGATCGAGGCAGGTTTCCCCGCAGCATCGGACGGGGATTTTGAAGCGGTGAAAAAAATTGCCCAGAGCCTGAAAAAAGCACAGGTCGCGGCCCTGTGCCGGGCCGATACGCATGATATCCGACGGGGCTGGGATGCGGTCAAAGATGCGGTCAATCCCCGGATACACACATTCATCGCCACATCGGAACTGCACATGAAATACAAGCTGCAGATGGAACCGGCTGATGTGCTGCGCAAGGCTGTGGAGTCTGTGAAACTGGCCGCATCCTTTACCCCCAATGTGGAATTTTCTGCTGAAGACGGTTCCCGGTCTGACCCGGATTTTTTATGCACCGTGTTTGAATCGGTCATTGATGCCGGTGCCGCCACCATCAACCTGCCGGACACGGTGGGGTATGCTGTTCCCGAAGAGTTCGGCCAGCTGATTGAATATGTCATGGCCAACACCTCCAACATCGACCAGGCCGTGCTGTCGGTCCACTGCCACAATGACCTGGGACTGGCCACCTCCAACACCCTGACGGCCATTAAAAAAGGGGCCCGTCAGGTAGAGGTCACCATCAACGGCATTGGCGAGCGGGCCGGCAACACCTCTCTGGAAGAGGTGGTGATGTCTTTGAAAACCCGCCCCAATTTTTTCGGCCATACCACGGGCATCGACACCACCCGCATCTACCCCACCAGCCGGCTGGTGAGCATGATCACAGGTATTCTGGTTCAGCCCAACCGGGCCATTGTAGGGGCCAACGCCTTTGCCCATGAAGCCGGCATCCACCAGGACGGGGTGTTGAAAAATCCCATGACCTATGAAATCATGAAACCCGAAACCGTGGGTATTACCAAAAACAACCTTGTGCTGGGCAAGCATTCGGGACGTCATGCCCTGGCCGCCCATGTCCGGGATATGGGATATGACCTGTCTGAAGAAGAAATCAACATCGTCTTCAAAAAATTTAAAAACCTGGCAGATCGCAAAAAACAGATCTTGGATGAGGATATTGAGGCCCTGATCAACGAAGGGGTATTGCGGACCCCGGAAATATTCAGCCTGGAATACATCCATGTGCTGTCCGGCTCCACGGTGTTTCCCACCGCCTCTGTCCAGCTCAAGATCAACGGCCGTCCGGTCCAGGGGGCCCTGGAAGGCACCGGTCCCATTGATGCGGTCTACAATATTATTTCCAAACTCACCAACACCAAATCCGAACTGCTCCGGTTTACCATATCCGCGTTGACCGAAGGAACGGATGCCCAGGGCGAGGTAACGGTCCGGCTCAAGGAAGACGGGATCGTGGCACTGGGCAAAGGGGCTGATCCCGATATCATCACCGCCTCTGCTTTGGCCTATATCAACGGCCTCAACCGCCTGGAATACCTGAAGGCCCATCCCCCGATGGAACAGGCGGGTCTGTAAACCATTTGATATGGATGCCGCCCCTGCCGGCAACCTGGGCCCGGCCCGAGAGATGATCAATCTGACGGGCCGATCACAGATTGCCGACAGGGGAAAAAAGTATCAAAAAATAGTAGATTCTGGCCCGTTAATTGCTTTGATTTCCAGATATGGAAACACAACTCACATCAATCAAGGGAATTATCATTCCTGCCTCCTGGGATACAAACGGCACCATACTCAGTACTGCCATCGTAACTTTTAATGAGGATATTTTCGCTGTAACGGACAGCGACTGCAGCCGGTCCCTCACCCATCACCTGAGAGAAACCGTGACGGTGACCGGCTGGGTAAGTGTTCATGGATCTTCAAAACACATTGATGTACAAGGCTTTCAAATCCACGGTCCGGGTGAAGCCGCCTGACCTGACAATCAATGATTGACACAAACGGCTGTTGCTGTTAATAAAAACCCAGATTTTCATCCTATCTGCTGTGCTTGTTACAGCGATTGCCAGGTCATTGTTTTGGAGAATCCACATGAAAGATATACTGGTACTGACCGATCAGGCAGATGATTTTACCCTTATTGCCCAGATCCTGGAAAAGTCTTATGCCGTCAGTCATGCTACAGACCTGGCCACGGCCCGGGCCATGCACACCAGATCGCCTTTTGACATGATCATGGCAGATATTTTCCTGCTGGAAGAACACCCGGAATCAAGCACGTTCCAGTTTTCAAACCACCCGTTTGTGGCAGCCAATCCCTTTGTGCAGTTTGTGGTGCTGTGCGACAAAAAAAACATGACGACCGCTTTAAAGGCGGTAAAAGAGGGGGCTGCCGGCTACCTGCCGTCACCTGTGAGAAAACAGGACATACAACTGCTTTTGCAGTCTATCCCCCGGGCCCTTTCCAGGGATTTTGAACTGGATTATCTGCGGGATCATTTCTGGAAAACCGAATGGCTGGATATCATCCAATCCAGAAACACCCACATGAAAAAAGTGTATGAAAACATCAAATCCGTGTCCCCGACCATTGCCACGGTGCTGCTGCTGGGTGACACAGGAACAGGCAAAGGCATGACCGCCCGGCTGATTCACTGGCACAGCCAGCGGTTTGACAAGCCGTTTATTGAAGTCCACTGCGGTGCCATCCCGGACACCTTGATTGAAAGCGAGCTTTTCGGACATGAAAAAGGAGCGTTCACAGGGGCTGACCGCAGAAAACCCGGAAAATTTGAAATGGCCATGGGAGGCACCATTTTTCTCGATGAAATCGGCACCATCACCCCGGCGGCCCAGGTCAAACTGCTGCAGGTACTCCAGGACGGGATTTACAGCCGTATCGGCGGAGACACCCCATTGAAATCCGATGTCAGGATCATTGCCGCCACCAACGCGGATATTTCGGAACTGGTTAAAAACGGGCAGTTCAGAAAAGACCTGTATTACCGTTTACATGTTTTTCCCATTGAGATCCCGCCCCTCCGGAAAAGGTCGGAAGACCTGCCCTATCTGACCGATATTTTCTTAAAAAACCTGAACATCAAATATGGTAAAAAAATCAATGGCATCCACCCCATGGTGCTGGAACGGTTCAGGCGGTATGACTGGCCGGGCAATATCCGGGAGCTTGAAAATATCATGGAACGGGCCTATATCTTAGAGCAGTCCTCCACACTCATGCCCCAGAGTTTTCCGTTGGACACCATGCCCGATGACGACACCCCCGTTTGCAGCAATGATACCGATATATCCCTTGCCCGGGCAAGACAGTGTGCCATTGATCTGTTTGAGCAATCCTATCTGGCGACGGTGCTCGGACAGACCCGGGGCCGCATCGACCAGGCCGCCCACAAAGCCGGTATCACGCCCAGGCAGCTCAACCGGCTGTTACAGCGCCACCGAATGGATAAAAATGATTTCAAACCCCAAAAAGACACCTGACGTCTGAAAAACAGTCCGGATATTTCTGTTTCAAGACGTCAGGTGTCGGATTTAATACTGGATACAATGACGAACCCGGCCGGCGCAAAACCGGTTATCCGGCAAAACCTGCTTCGGGCATTTCCATGATGGCGGTGATATTGCCCTGGAGGGCTTCCATTTTTCCCATGGCCGCCGGCAGTACCCAGAAAATAAAATATTCTGCGGTTTTCACCTGCCCCTGGTAAAAAGCGGCATCTTTCTTTTTGGCGGTTGCAATTTTGGGCTGGGCCGTCACCGCCCGCCATAATTCCAGCCAGGCCATGATCACATCGCCGGTGACATCCAGAAACGGATGGGCCACGGCAAAGGCATGCAGCACGTTTTCAGACATGGCGGTCATACCCATGTGCATGGCCGCTTCCCCCAGCTTGTTCACTGCCTGCTCCACCCTGACAGCCATCTCCTCAAGTCCGTTTATTTCCTTGGCCGCGGCAATGGTCCGGTTCATTCGGGTTAACAGGTCCATGAAAGGCTTGCCTTTTTTCAACCCCAGCTTTCTGCCCAGCAGGTCCATGGCCTGGATCCCGTTGGTGCCCTCATAGATGGACGTAATTTTGCAGTCCCGCAACAGCTGTTCCTGTGGATATTCCCTGATGAATCCATACCCGCCGAACACCTGCACTCCCTGGGTGCACACCTCAAAGGCCCGATCCGTGATATAGCCTTTCACCACCGGGATCAGCAGTTCAATAAGTCCCTGGTATGTGTCTTTTTGGTCATCGCCACCAGCTGTCTGCACCCGGTCGAAACACAGGGCCGTGAAATACATCAATGCACGCATGCCGTCCACATATGCTTTCATGTGCAGCAGCTGGCGCTTGACATCCGGGTGGTTGATGATGGACACAGGTGCCGGATCTTTGTCAAATATCTTTGTCAGGTCCGTTCCCTGGATTCTCTGCCTTGCATAATTTACGGCATTGATATACGAGGCACTGGCAAACCCGAAACCCTGGAGCCCCACCCCCAGCCGGGCCTCATTCATCATCACGAACATGGCTTTCATGCCCTTGTTCTCTTCTCCCAGCAACTCACCGATGCAGTTGCCTTTGGATCCGAAAGCCAGGGATGCCGTGGCATTGCCATGGATGCCCATTTTCTCTTCCAGCCCGGTGCAGACCACATCATTGGGTGCACCGACGGAGCCATCGGCATTGACCCGATATTTGGGCACCAGAAAAAGCGAAATCCCTTTGGTCCCGGCAGGGGCACCTTCAATGCGTGCCAGCACAGGGTGGATGATATTTTCCGTCAGATCCTGATCCCCGCCGGATATGAAAATCTTGCTGCCGGTGATGGAAAAAGTCCCGTCCTCATTGCGTTTGGCCGTGGTGGTAAGATTGCCCACATCCGATCCGGCTTCAGGTTCGGTAAGACACATGGTACCGGCCCATGTGCCGGTATACAGATTTTTCAAATATATTCTTTTCTGTTCATCCGTGCCGAATTCTTCCACCAGTTTGCCGGCCCCGTGGGTCAGACCCGGATACATGAGAAAGGCGCAGTTTGCCCCGGTGAACAGCTCTCCGGCAGCCATGGACAGCACCCGGGGCATGCCCTGACCGCCAAACTGCGGATCATCGCACATGGCCACCCATTCACCCTCGCAGAACAGCTTATAGGCCCGGTGAAAGGACGGAGGAATGGTCACCCCGCCGTTTTCCAGGGTACAGCCTGTTTCATCTCCTTCCTTGGTGGCGGGCAGCAGTTCTTTGACAGCCAGATTTCTGGCCTCGGACAATACCATGTCCATGGTTTTTTTATTGAAATCCCCGAACCGTTCATGGGATGCCAGATCTGCCGCATTGAGCATCTCATGGAGTACAAATTCCTGATCTCTTCTGTCTGCAATGGATTGTGCCATGTTACGAATTCTCCTTATTAGGTTGTACAGTGTTTTGTATGCCGGTTGTAAACATCTCAAAAATCATGGACAGCCGCTGGTCTGTTTCATCTGTATCTTCCGTGCGGAACATGCTGGACCAGGCGGCTGAATGCACGATATCGGCAAACAGTTCCGCCATATCCCTGGATGGATAAGATTTGAACTCCTGTCTGCGGATACCCTGGTCAAACATCTCCTTGAACAGCAGCACCATGCGCTCATGAAGGCGGTTTACCCGCTCATTGAGCAGGGGCATCCCCACGCTGTCGATATTGCTTCTCTCTGAAATATAGATCTTCACCACTTCCTGGTTATCCTTGTAAAATCGTGCCTGGGCTTTAAGGGCGGCCAGCAGTCTGTCAGTTACAGTCAGGTCGGTTTTTGAGGCGATGTCATTGAGGATGTGACCCAACCCATGGACCCGCTCGATGACCAGATCATGGTACATCTCTTTTTTTCCGGGAAAATATTTGTAAATAGTACCCAAAGGATATTGGGCTGCCTTGGAAATCTGGGCCATGGTGGTGTTGTGAAATCCACCCTCGGCAAACATGGCCATGGCTGCCGCCAGGATTTCCCTTCGTTTTCTTTTGTCATCGCGTTCTTTTCTGGTTACGGTAGCCATGTGTCATATTCTCTGTTTCATATATAGAATTATTATTCTATAAACAGAATAAATATTTTTGTCAATACAAAAGACATTCCTTCTCCATTCCCTCTGGATATTTGCCATAAGTGCATCAGCTTTTGCATTGTTCGGTGCAAGGTCCTGGTCGCTGGTCCGCCCCTGGAGGTGTGCTGTTACCGGCCCGAGATCCTGCGTGGGCCAGTTTCCAGCAGTAGAACACTGCAGCGCATCACCCCCGATTGAAAACCAGACATTTCAGCATATCCGCCCAGGCCCCCTTCGGCTCTGACGGTCCGGTAACAGCACACCTCCAGGGGCTCCTTAAGAATCCGGTATTTCTTGTTTTTTCATGAATCCACCGGATACAATGTCACATTTACCCGCAAGAGATATTACAGTCGTCTGTGAAGGAGAATGCAGCCCGGAGTTTTTTTATGGATTTTACAATGTAAGCAGGCGCATCATTGTCACAACAATGACATTTTCAACTGATCCCTTAATCCGGCGGACAAATTCTCCAGTGTCAGGCCGGGAAAGGCCCTGTCCAGGCAGGTGACAAATTCCCGGTGAGACCGGTTTCTCCGGTAGGCCGGTTCTCTGGGAGGATGCGGCAGGTACCGCTCCATGGCATCCAGGTCCGTGGATACCAAAACGCCGGCAGTGTAATAGGAAATGCCTTTTGACCGGTAAAAACTGGAACCGCCCACCTTGCGGTCCGCCAGCACCAGATCGGAAATGCCGTCCTGAAAGATCCCTGTCAGGCCCATGGCCGCAAATCCGCGGATCAGCTGCTGGTTACAGAAATTGAACAACCGCTGGATACCGGCAAAGCCTTGCGCAGGCAGAACAATAGAAACAATCAGGGTGCCGGGGTCCAGAAACACGGCACACCCGCCTCCCATGCGGCGAAAAACCGGGATACCGTCTCCAGTGCACAAAGACAGGTAGATCTCTTTGTCCAGGTCGCTGCCCCGGCCCGCCACCACGGCCGGAAAGGCAAACGGATACACTGCAGCACCCGGCTGTCCCGTCTGCCGGACCCGCTCAAGCAGGTCTTGATCAAAATCATAGGCCCTGATACGGGGTGACAGCATCGGATCAGATGCCATGACATCACCTGCGTTTTTTCATCAGGTGCACGGATCCTTTTCGAGCGGCTTCCGCGGCTTCCATGATGGATTCGGAAAAGGTGGGATGGGGATGGATGCTGACGATGATATCCTCCAGGCAGGCCCCCATTTCAATGGCCAGATTGCCTTCGGAAATGAGTTCCGAAGCATGTTCCCCCACAATGGCCATCCCCAGAATTCGTTCCGACCCGGGGTCGGCCAGGATTTTTACAAACCCCCGGGTTTTGCCCACACTTTTGGCCCGTCCCAGGGCTGTGAGGGGGAATTTTCCCACGGTCACGGATATGTTTTTTTTCTTTGCCTGCGTTTCGGTGAGACCGGTCCAGGCAATTTCAGGGCTGGTGAACAGAACGGCCGGTACACTGACATTGTCATAAGCCGATTTCTCACCGGCAATCACCTGGGCCGTCACCCTGCCCTGGCGGGCTGCCTTGTGAGCCAGAGCCGGACCTGCCGTCACATCACCGATAGCAAAAATATGGGGCAGGGAGGTTCTGCACTGGTCATCAACGAGAATCAATCCGTTGACATCAACGTCAATGCCCAGGGCTGCAAGCCCAAGATCTTCCGTATTGGGACGGCGGCCCGTCGCGGCCAGAACCCGGGAAAAGCGTTGACTGACATCTCCTTTTCGGGTTGCGATGTCCACCTGGAACCCGGGATCGGCCTTTGTGATCTTTTTCACACGGGAATCGGTATGAATGGCCTCAAACTGTTTTTCGCATTGTTTGAGTACTACCTGGACCAGGTCCTGGTCTGCGCCGGCCAGCAAGTGCGGGGCAAACTCCACCAGGGTGACCCGGCTGCCCAGTCCGGCATAGGCCTGGCCGATCTCAAGACCGATGTATCCGCCGCCGATCACCAGCAGGGATTCCGGGATTTCCGGCACCACCAGGGCACTGGCAGATGTCCACACCTCCCGTTCGAGACCCTCGCCCAGACCTTCAGGCAGATCATTGATCCGGGACCCTGTGGCAATGACGGCATGCTTGAACCGCACAATGGTATTGGCACCGTCCACATACACCTGGTTGGGCTGTATGAACCGGGCATGGCCGTGGACCAGTTCAATATCCCGGTTTTCCACCAGCCGGGCCACCCCGTCAGCCAGATCCGCCACCGTGGTTTGGATATGAGAGGCCAATTTTTTGGGGTTGAATCCGATATCCTGAAACACAATCCCCATGTCCCCCGCCTCTTTGACATGATTGGCAATATTTACCACATGGATCAGGGTTTTGGAGGGGATGCATCCCTGGATGAGGCATACTCCGCCCAGCCTGTCATCAACTTCCACCAGGACCACGTCCTTTCCCAGATCGGCAGCTGCAATGGCGGCCGTATACCCGCCGGGCCCGCCGCCGATGACCACCACATCGGTATCATAAATCATTTCTCCCACGACCATGCTGCACCCCTTCTTCTGCGTTATAGATTCACCTCCGACACCTTCTTGAAACCCCACCCTGTGTTCATATATGGGTCAGAAACACCATGGGGTCTTCCAGCATGGCCTTGAGATCCCGGACAAACCGGGCTGCCTGGGCTCCGTCCGTTACCCGGTGGTCAAAACACAGGGTCAGCGGCAGCATCTGCCGGATCACCACCACATCATCTTTGACCACCGGCTTTTTTTCCACCCGGCCCATGCCGAGAATCGCGGATTCCGGATAATTGATGATGGGCAGCACATGGGTGCCGCTGATTGCCCCCACATTGGTCACGGAAAAAGTGCCGCCGGTCAGATCTTCCACACCGATTTTTCCTTCTCTGGCCGCCCGGGCCAGATACTTGATCCGATACCCTACAGCCGCCAGATTATGGCGGTCCGCATCCTGGATCACCGGTACCATCAATCCCTTAGGGGTGTCTGCAGCGAATCCGATATGATAAAATTTTTTGTGGATGATCTGCATCTGTTCAGTATCCACGCTGGCATTGAATGCCGGGTATTCTTTGAGCAGACTTGCTGCTGCCTTGATCACAAAGGCCATCAGGGTCAGTTTTCCGCCTGTGCCGGAACCCGCCTGGTGTTCTGCTTCACCCTGATGTTCTGGTTTTTCCTGTTTGTGTGCAGTGCCGGCGGGTATCGGATGTCTGCCAAGATTGTCGTTAAAGTCATGCCGCCATTTTTCCAGTTCCGTGACATCCGCCTCATCCATGTGGGCCACATGGGGCACCAGGATGGAGGAAGTCACGGTTTTGGCTGCGGTTTTGCGCCGCAAAGAGCGAATGGGAATGGTTTCCACAGTGCCCTGGGCCGCAAAATCAGGCAGCGGTGACGGATTCAAAAAAGGGATCCCCGATACCGGTAAAGGTTCATTCGCATCATCTGTGCCCGGATCTGCTTGTTCCTTTAAGACAGCAGTTTCATCCGATGCTCCCCTGGCCTGCGCCCGGTCATCTGAAGATCCGTCCACCTGTTTTTCATATTGGACCAGGTCATCGGCCGTGACCCGCCCCCCGGGGCCGGTGCCGGACACCTGGTTGATATCAACCGCCATTTCCCTTGCCAGACGCCGCACCGCCGGCGCTGCAATGGCCCGAAACCCGGGACCTTTTGCTTCCGATCCGGCATTTGGAGTATGCAAATCCAGGGTGTTCTGTTTTTTTTCTTTCTTCTCCCGCCCCTCTTGGTCTGTTGTCCCCGAGGACTCGGGATCAGGCGGCCGGTCATCGGTTTTCCGGGATGCATCGGTCTCAATGATCACCAGCACCTGTCCCACCTGGACCATATCACCGGGCCTGGCCCCAAGTTTGTGTATGACACCGGTTTTCGGGGAGGGAATGGTCACGGCAGCCTTGTCGGTTTCCATATCGCACAACGGATCATCTTCCCGGATGACATCTTTCTCATTTACATGCCATTGCAGCAGCTCTCCTTCCTGGATGCCTTCGCCCAGGTCCGGCAGTTTGAATTCATACATACGTCCCTCCTGAACCCTTGCATATTAAAAATTCATGGTTTCCACAATGGCCCGGCAGATATCGGACACCGAGGGCAGGTAAAGCTGCTCTCTGGCAAACAGGGGCATGACCACATCATACATGGTCACCCGTTTCACCGGTGCCTCCAGGTACATCAGGGCCTGGTCATTGATCACTGCGATGATTTCCGATGCCGGGCCGAAGGACTGCTGGGCCTCCTGGACCACCACGCACCGGCCGGTCTTTTTGACCGAGGTCACAATGGTGTCCACATCCATGGGGGAAATGGTTAACAGATCAATAATTTCCGGTTGAAAACCGGTTTTGGATTTCACCGCTTCCACCGCCTTGATGGTATCTCTCATCATGGCACCCCAGGAAATGATGGTAATATCCCTGCCTGTCTCGACCACATGGGCCTTTCCGATTGAAAAAGAATTTTTCTCCTTTTCCACTGTTTCCTTGAACGACCGGTAGGACCGCTTGGGTTCCATGAACACCACCGGGTCCGGGTCCTGGATGGCGGCGGTGAGCAAAGGCCCGGCATTG
>JAABSA010000049.1:0-6199 GCA_011390635.1 Desulfotignum sp.
ATACAGCACCCTCCTGTTTGGTGAATCCCAGGTGCGGACCGGGCACATTATCCTTTCCCTGCTAAAAACACCGGGGTTACAGGCGGTTTTGTCCGGCATATCTGGTGAATTTGCAAAAATCAAAAAAGAAGACCTGTCCGACCGGTTTTCCTCCATTGTCAGCGGATCGCCGGAGGATGTTTTGCGCGCGCAGGATGGCACCCGGGTGGGGGGCGGAGTTGCTCCGGGTGAAGCCAGCGGTGCATTGGCCCCCGCAGCCATGGGCAGGCAGGAAGCCCTTTCCCGGTTTTCAGTGGATCTCACGGAAACCGCCCGGAAGGGTTCACTGGATCCGATTCTGGGACGCGACAAGGAGATCCGCCAGATTATTGATATACTTATGCGCCGACGTCAGAACAATCCCATCCTGACAGGGGAGGCAGGTGTGGGCAAAACAGCGGTCGTGGAAGGATTTGCCCAGCGCATCGTGTCGGGGGATGTCCCGCCGCCGCTGAGGGATGTTACGGTGCGCACCCTGGATCTGGGACTTCTTCAGGCCGGCGCCAGCATGAAAGGAGAGTTTGAAAACCGCCTGCGCCAGGTCATTGAAGAGGTTCAGTCATCTCCAAAACCGATTATTCTTTTTATCGATGAGGCCCATACCCTGATCGGGGCAGGGGGTGCCGCCGGATCAGGGGATGCTGCAAACCTGCTCAAACCGGCCCTTGCCAGGGGAACCCTCAGGACCATTGCCGCAACGACATGGGCTGAGTACAAAAAATATTTTGAAAAAGATGCCGCCCTGACCCGGCGGTTCCAGGTGGTAAAGATTGATGAACCGTCTGAGGATCAGGCGGTTATCATGATGCGTGGGCTGGCAGGTGTCAGCGAAAAACATCACCGGGTCCAGATACTCGATGAAGCGCTGGTGGCTGCGGTTCAGCTGTCTCACCGGTATATTCCCGCCCGCCAGCTGCCCGACAAAGCGGTCAGCCTTCTGGACACCGCCTGTGCCCGTGTAGCGGTCAGCCTGCATGCCACCCCCCCGGCCGTTGAAGCATGCCGGCGCCGGATATCCGCACTTGAAACGGAGCATGAGATTCTAACCCGTGAAGAAACCGTGGGATGGAACCGCAAAGAACGGCAGGATGCAATTACCGCACAACTGACCTGTGAACACGAAACCCTCAAAGAGCTTGAAGAGGGATGGCAGAAGGAAAAAAATCTGGTGGACAGGATTCTGGAACTGAGGAGCACCCTGCGTGCCGGTACCGCCGCCGCCATTGATGAAGATATTGCCGAAAAAACCGCTTCAGAGACTGAAATCAACACAGGTCCGGGGAAAAAAGAACCCTTGCCTTCAGAAAACGGAAGTGATAATTTGATTTTACGGGAAAATGAATCCATGAAAGCCGAGCTGCAGGACCTGATGGACCGGCTTTACGATATTCAGGGAGAAACGCCTTTGATTCTACCGAGCGTGGATGGTCAGGCGGTCGCTTCAGTGGTCGCAGATTGGACTGGCGTACCGGTGGGCCGCATGGTCAAAAATGAGATCGAGGCGGTGATGCACCTGGCTGACACACTCGAAAAAAGGGTTATCGGACAGCGGCATGCCCTGGATGCCATCGGTATGCGTATTCAGACCTCCCGGGCGGGACTGGAAAATCCGAGCCGTCCCATCGGTGTATTTCTGCTTGTTGGTCCAAGCGGCGTGGGCAAGACCGAATCCGCACTGGCCCTGGCCGAAGCCCTTTACGGCGGGGAACAGAATGTGATCACCATCAACATGAGCGAGTTTCAGGAAGCCCACACGGTATCCACCTTGAAAGGAGCCCCTCCCGGTTATGTGGGATATGGTGAAGGCGGGGTGCTGACCGAGGCGGTGCGCAGGCGGCCATACAGTATCGTGCTTCTGGATGAGGTGGAAAAAGCGCACAAGGATGTGCATGAAATCTTTTTCCAGGTGTTTGACAAAGGAAGAATGGAAGATGGCGAGGGCCGGATGATCGACTTCAAGAATACCATTATTCTGCTCACCAGCAATGTGGGATCAGACCTGATCATGAATCTTTGCCGGGATCCGGAACTGATACCCGGTCCCGATGGTATGGCCAAAGCACTGCGGGAGCCTTTGCTCCAAAATTTTCCAGCGGCTTTTCTGGGGCGTTTGACTGTGGTCCCATTTTATCCACTGGGCGACGAAGTGCTGCAGCAGATCATCCGTCTGCAGCTGGGAAGAATAGAAAACAGGATCCGTGATCATCACCAGATCCCATTCACCTTTGATGATGAAGTAGTCGGGATGGTACAAAGCCGCTGTACCGAGGTGGAAAGCGGTGCCAGAATGGTGGATGCCATTTTATCCCACACCCTGCTGCCTGAAATCAGCAGTGAACTGCTGTCACGCATGATGGAGGGAAAACCACTGGAACGGGTCCATGTGGGAATCCAGAACAGCGGATTTCACTATGCTTTTTCCTGAAAAACCAAACGGCCGTCAAAAGCAGTGGCTTGTATGGCCGGTTTTTAATAACAACATTTATTTGAGGAGGAAACCATGGCGGCTTACATTAAATTTGACGGTGTTGATGGTGAGGCACAGGACAAGGATCATAAGAACTGGAGTGATATCCTTTCTTTTGGTCAGAGTTTACACCAACCGGGAAGCGCAGCGACCGGTCCGACACGACGTCGCGGGGATGTGATTCTAGAAGATATCAGTGTTGCCAAAGAGCTGGACAAGGCCAGCCCGAAAATTGCCGAATCTGTGTGCAAGGGCAAAGTCTTTCCCAAGGTTGAAATCCATTTGACCGCGTCATACACGGATGCCGGGCGAGTGACATATTACGCCTATGAACTGAAAAATGTTCTGGTCACAAATTACAGCATCGGTGGCAGTGCTCAGGCGGAAGCTGTCCCGACTGAGGACTTTTCGCTGAATTTTGAAGAAATCAAGGTCACTTATACTGAAGCTGACAGTAAGGGAAAAAGTAAAGGGAAGGTGGAATATCAGTGGAAAGTGGAAGAAGGTGAATAAAATAAAGCTGCCTGTAATGGTGTCTTACTGAATTTGCAGGTGACAGCACAGGAACTGTTTCATATAATCAAATTGCCAAAGGTATGAAGTTGCTGAAGGCGATGTCAGATAAATCTGACTGTTTGATGCGTGCGGGGAACTTGAAAGCCCCCGCACGCCCTTATTGCCAGTTTCAATCTCAATGAAGGGGGCTGTTATGCCGCAACCCGCACAGGCCACCCGGCACATTGCCATAGAAACGCCACTGGGTGAAGATGTTCTGTTGTTGCAGAGTTTCTCCGGGCAGGAAGAACTCAGCCGGTTGTTTGAATTTGATCTCGACCTGTTAAGCGAGAATTATGAAATCAATTTTGATGACATCATCGGACAGAATGTCACCATCCGCATGGATCTTCCGGAAGGCGGAACCCGCTGCTGGAATGGTTTCATCAGCCGTTTTGTCCAGGGGACGTCAACCAGCGTCCAGTTTGCCCAGTACCGGGCCACAATGGTGCCATGGCTGTGGTTTTTGACACAGACATCGGATTGCCGAATTTTTCAGGAAAATACGGTCCCGGAGATCATCAGGCAGATATTCAGTGACCATGGGTTCAGTGACATCGAAGACCGGCTTTCCGGCGATTACCGGACATGGAACTACTGTGTACAGTACCGGGAAACAGATTATAATTTTGTCAGCCGCCTCATGGAGCAGGAGGGAATTTACTATTATTTCCTTCATGAACAGGGAAAGTGCACCCTGGTGCTCTGTGATTCACTGAGCAGGCATGATCCTTATGAAAACTACGGGTCAATTGATTTTGCCGCTGACACGAGGGGTTCAGAAGCTTCTGAGCGCATCACCGAGTGGACCGTTGAAAAAAAAGTCCGGTCCGGAAAATTCACCCATATCGATTATAATTTTAAAAAACCCAGCACCTCTTTGATGAGTATTGAAGAGGACCAGAAATCCCACGCACGCTCAAGTTATGAAATCTACGATTACCCGGGTGAATATCTGGAAAAAACGGATGGAGATCGATACGCCAGGGTGCGCCTGGAGGAATTGTCCTATACCCATGAGATCTGCACCGGCCGGTCGGATGCCAGGGGCATCTGTACTGGATTTCGATTTACGCTGAACCGGCATACCCGCAGAGATCAAAACAGGGAGTATCTGGTCATATCCACTGTTTATCAGGTGGCGGCACAAAGCTATGAAACTTCCGGAGGCAGTGACCATCAATGTGACTGTTTGTTTTCCGTGATTCCTTCATCTGTTCAGTTCCGTCCGGAACGGATTACCCCCAAACCGGTCATTCAGGGCAGCCAGACCGCTGTGGTGGTCGGTCCTCCCGGTGAAGAGATACATACGGATGAACACGGCCAGGTTAAGGTACAGTTTCACTGGGACCGGGAAGGCAGACGGAACCAGAACAGCTCCTGCTGGATCCGGGTCAGCCAGTTGTGGGCCGGTGCCGGCTGGGGAGCGATATATATTCCGCGTATCGGCCAGGAAGTGATTGTCGATTTCCTGGAAGGTGACCCGGACCGACCCATCATAACCGGCCGTATCTATCATGGAGAGAACAGACCGCCATATCCACTGCCGGATGAACGGACAAAAAGTACCATCAAGTCCAACTCATCCATCGGCGGGGGAGGATTCAATGAGTTGAGATTTGAAGACAAAAAAGGAGAGGAAGAAGTTTATCTTCATGCCCAGAAAGACATGAACGTACGCGTGGAGAATAATCGAAAAACAAGTATCGGGGCTTCCGACTCCCTTTCCATCGGAGGCAACCGGAGCATGTCCGTTGAAGGAAACGAAACCAACACGGTAACCAAAAACTGGAGCAGAACTGTAAAGGAAGGCAATGCAGCCCGGACAATTGAACTGGGCAGCAACACCCTTAGTGTCACGACAGGAAACAATTCCATCACAGTACCGGCCGGAGAGCATTCCGTGGATGCACGGACCATAGAGATGATCGGAGACAGAGAGGTCGGAATCCATTGCGGGGCCAGCACCATAAGATTGACCAATGAGAGGATCACAATCTCTGGTCCAGAAATTGAAATCAGGGGTAACCTGATAGATGTCATCGGTGGTCTGGTGGATATCACCGGGGCGCCCATAAAATTGAATTGTTGATGGTGACCAAAAATGTTCCCCATGAAACCGGTCCAGTATCGATAAGAGTACCAATAATACCCGGCAGAGTGTGGTTGTTCTGGCGAATTCCGGGTATAACATCGATTATATTGACTGGCATCTGCTGAACGACCAGTTCCAGCTTCAGATCCAGTTCAACCGAATTGTGAAGGACCTTGTTGTATCCAAATATTTTTTGTTTTCTGGCAGCGTTTATTGGATCGTTTCTGACCCCGACCCGGGTATCAGTGTCCGTAGGTATTTTGGGACATCTCACTCATACCGATCTAATTGGAAGATTCGTAACAGATGCCTTTGAACCGGTCCTGGTCCATAAAGGTCACCAGCAGGTATAATGCAAAATAATACCCCTTGTTCCAATGTTCATTGACCACTGCCTGGTTGACGGGCAGATCATCGACGATAATTTTGCGATTTCTGATAACTTAATATATAATGTATGATTATATACCAGAAAGAAAAAATGGGGTCGCCAGCTCTCAATGCATCGAATTAAAAAAAAATTTTACTGACCTTTTCAGAAAGTAAAGACAAGAAACGACAACGGGGATGGGGAAACCCTGGGTTGAAATTAACGAGTCGTGTTGAAACGGGTTGGTTTTATGCTGCTCTGGCAGTATAAAACAGCTTCTGCCTTGACATGCGCTAATCTCTTATGATAAAATTTTTATTATATTGTGTTTTTCTCAGAAGAGAAGTAATGGTTTGAATTTTGAGGATTATTTCCACTGTGTTTAACAAAAAACAAATTTCTATCCCTTCGGAGTTCACAGGCGTATGAGAAGTGCTGCGCGAATAACTGACTTGGCTGACTGCCATGGACTGCCCGTGCGTAATGCAACCGTTCCATGGGCGAGAGATGTGTTAATTGCAGGGGTTCCTGCCGCTCGGTACTTGGATAATCCCGATTGCGGCGGCTTCATTGTCACTGGAGATCCAACAGTCCTGATTGCTGGACTACCTGCAGCGCGTGTACAAGATAGGACAAGCGACGGAGGCTCTATCGTTTCAGGGGATCCTGGAAC
>JAABSA010000049.1:6209-25627 GCA_011390635.1 Desulfotignum sp.
GCGGGCAAGTATTCGAGGATTCGGGCATCAACGATTTGATCCGGCAGATCGATGATGCCCGCGAAAATGTACGTCAACTGGAGCGCAGGGCGGCAGAGGCTCGGCGTATTGCAGAAACACTGGCCAGGGAATCAATGGATCGGACACGAGGTGTGGGTGGTTGGCCCGAGAACCCTAGAGAGAATATCGGACCGAGCTTGGGAAGACTGGCTGGCAGCCAAGTTGAAACTCATCGAGCGATGGAAGCCGAGAGACAGGCTGAGGTGAACCGGGGCGAAGTACGCGAATTAGAAAGACAATTAATATCTGAAGCCCAGCACCGTATCTCCGATGAACTCCAGACTCCCAATCATTTTGCCCCGCCACTTTCAACCACTCCAAGTAGCGGAGAAGAAGGGGTTTAATGCTGGGGCCAAAATCCCGGACTTAGCCGGCAGACGTGAAAAATGACAGACAGTATAGACGGCGAGTTTTCTATACAATGCTGGCTGACACGCTCCTGATAAAAAATACGGGAAACCCTGAGCACATGAACCAATCTCTTCCATTTCTCATACTGACCGTATACTGCCGGGCTTCAGAAACTTGATAGAAATGGACAATCTGCCGGAGTAAATTCAACTGGCTTTGGAGAAATGTTCATGATTCAACAAGATCCACTGAATTTTGTGGCCATAGGAAAAAAACACAACCCGACAGAATACGCCGCGACAGAGTCTTATGATCTTACGCCATATACTGGAAACCCATATTGCTACTCGCATCCCGGTGTGTTGGCAGCCTATGGTGTTCTGTATGGCCTTCACCCATCCGATCCAGCGCAATGCCGGGTGCTTGAACTGGGCTGCGGGGATGGAAACAATCTCATCCCCATGGCGTATGAATTTCCAGAAAGCCACTTTTTGGGCATTGATCTGTCACCAGTTCAAATCGGAATCGGATTGAAAAGTATCGGTTCTCTTAATCTCAAAAACATCCAACTGCTTACCCGCAGCATCATGGACATGCGTGAGGCCGACGGCAGGTTTGATTATATCATCGTCCATGGGGTTTATTCCTGGGTTCCGCCAGAGGTGAGAAAAAAGATCCTGGATATCTGCAGAAGCAATCTGTCGGATCAGGGCATAGCCTATATCAGCTACAATGTGCTGCCGGGCTGGCGGTTCAATCAGACCATGCGGGACATGTTCCTGTACCGCACCCGCCACATGAAAGCACCCGGTCAAAAAGCACAGGCAGCTATTGATCTGTGCAACACCATGCTTAAGGGAACCGCCGATGGAAAATCCGTTCATGATATGCAACTGAGGTTTTTTGGAAAAACCCTCCGGGATTTTCCAAATGTGTCAAGTTATCTGCTTCATGAATACATGGAAACCCACAATACATCGTTTTATTTCCACCAGTTTGCCGGGGATTTGAAAGACCACGGACTGCAATATATTTGTGATGCAGACCAACCGGATTTCGAATTGGACAGCCTTCCGCCGGATACCGCAGCAGCATTAGAGGAAATATCTGAAAATGCCGTTGAAGTGGAACAGTACATCGATTTTTTAAAAAACACCCGCTTCCGGCACTCTTTGATCTGCCATAAAGAATTGGATCTGAATTCAGACTACCGGCTGGACCGGATCCAGCACCTTTACGCCGCAACAGAGGTGGTCCCGGTTCTGGATTCCCCGGACAGTCCAATTGAAGAAGCCGCTGCATTCAAAACATCTTCAGGACGGAAGTTCAGCACCACAGACACATTTGCCCGGATCGTTCTGCACAGGCTGAGCAAAATCAAACCATGTACCATCATGGTGGGTTCCCTGATCAAAACGATATTGCAGCAGGATTATCCCCAAACAGGGCCGAATTTTCAAAAACAGGCGGAAAAGATGGGACATGTTATCTATACCCTTTTCTTTACCGGTGTTCTGGAACTTCTCGGTGCCGGACGTCAATGCATCCCGGAGGCAGGGGATTTTCCGACAGCATCACCGGTTTCCCGTTTGCAGGCCCCTTCCCGGCGGATAACCAACCTGTGTCACAGAACCATCCTGATGGATGATGACATGGCCTGTTTTGTCCTGGCCCGTCTCGACGGGACTCGGGACCGAAATTCCCTCTGCAGCCTGATGACAGAGGCTGTTCAGACCGGACTGATCCATATACCAAAACTGGATACCAGGCATGGTGAACCGATTCAAGAATCGATGAAGTTTCAGCTGGCATCTATTCTTCAGCAATTGCCCCGGTGCGGGGTGTTGATCAACCCGCACGGACAAACCACACGGGAACTGCCTGAAGGTCAGCAGAAATAATAGCAACCTGGCAAATAACCATAGCTTCTCGAAGGCTGAGATGTCGAATTTGCACCATGGCGGTTGGCTCAGTTCAGCGGAGTGCTCCCAGGCAGCTTCTCAAAACTGTTCACTGCTGGCTCTTTCAGATAAGCAGGCAATCATAACTGATATCATTTCTAAGAAAGGAAAAAACATGAAACCAATTGATAGCGCCAATATTGACAGGATAATGCACGCCAGACAAATTCTCGAGGTCGAAGTGGCCAAATCTCTCTATAGGCACTTCAATAAGTATTTCTCCTATACGCTGCGCAAGATGGTTCTCGAGTTAGCTGATAGAATTCTGAGCGTACCTGAAAATGATCTCAACCGCGCCATACTTCGAAATGAGGGCTGCAGAGGTCTCCTGGTCTGGAAAAGAAGAGCTTTCCAGCCTTCTCACGCTGGGATGAGACGTCTCCGCAACATATCGGCTCAATGGACTCTTGACGATTTTTCGGATATCATCCGCCTTTCTGGTGAACTTGCCGAGGTATTAAAGAAAGACTTTGTTTTTTGGGCTAGCCGCGATCAAGAAAAATCCAAGTTGAGGCCCGAACCAACCTTTATGCAGCCTGGTAAAGGTACGCCGATCAAAAATGGGGGCCTGGGAAAAGAATTCGGTCACCGACACCGTTCCACAGTACCGGAATCCAAACAAGTCATTCGTGATCAACCATACTCGGACATTCGGAATTTGAACTCTCGCCCGTTTCCCTCGCCTTATAAACCTTTAGTCAGAGGAGTAGAGAGGTTTCAATTCGAACCAAAAAGCGTCATCGCCGCCATGGACAGAACTTTCGGGTTAAAGCCGGAGGGGGGAGACGTCTCGGGAACGACGACTGACTCTATTCACTTTATACAATGGTCTGGGACAGCCGTGCACGTTAGCCCTGAAACGTTGAATGCATTACAGCTCCTCCCGATCGTTACCATGGTCTCCCAAGGACATCACTCTCTTTTGGAGTGTGCCTACCCTCTTTCGAGGCATGGATACATGGATTATCATATCGGCTATTACGATACACTTGTGCCCCAAGCTGCGTCCGACTCCATTAAGGCCGATCTAAGGAAAGCCGTAGGTCCCTATGAACGAGACCAAAGAAACAAACACGTTCTCGTGTGGGGCAGTGGCGTCCAAAAACAGGGAGTTCAATTAGAGGGAGAGGAAATTGGTCAGTTTAAAAAAATGACGCGAGCGCTTACCGCATATGGATTTTGCGTCACGGGGGGCTTGGTTGACTATAAAGATGCATTAAATGTGGTAAAAACTTTTTGCCCCCCGGTTTTTGTCGCAAAATTCATGAGTCTCGAAGGAGAAGTAGGGTTAAGCGGGTTAGAACAAGCATTCCGTAAAAGAGGGCTGAGATGAACGCCCACTTTTTTTTGAAGAGTGCTTCAGATTTGCTTAAAAATCAGGTTTCATGGGTGAGAGTAAGCCCATAATCTGTTCTCTCGTTCCTGAAGGAGCTTTGTGTGATGGAGATGGTACCATAACAGCACTAAAGGCTATAACATCCAGCGGATGAATTTTGGGCCAGATCAAACAGCATGCAAAAATCACTTGTCCGCAGGGGTCGTTGGTATATTGCGGTTATCGGTTTTTCCGGAAGACCTCCGATAAATACAGCTTTGGGCGGTTCGACCCGGGTGCCGCCTCTCTTTTCAATCGAACCGTTATCGGTATGGGATTGATACTGTTCCAGGAAAACCGGCATCGGCAGAAACAGGACATCATCGGGTCCGTTTTTCAAGGCCCAGTCTGCCAGGCATTCTGAGAATTCGGATATTCCATGAACAAAATTTTTATCGGTTTCCGTGAACCGTATATCGTAAAGCGCTGTTTCAAACTCCTTGAAACTGTCATACCTTGCCGCGGTCATCTCTTCAAATGCCCGGAATACTTTTTCGAATCGGTCAAAAACAGCAGGCCAAAGCCTGTTTTGATCTTTCATATACACCTGGCCCATGATGAGCAACGGGTACATCCGTCCCAGGCTGTCACTGCTGTCTTTGACAATCCCCACAATCAGCGTCTTTTTATGAACACCCCGTATCCAGAACCGAAAGGAATGAATGCCTCCGTTTTTTTTGCAATCCATCCCACCTGATTTCATCCCTGCATCCACCCAGGAAGTCAGGGCATTGACCAGCGGCAGGGTCGTATTGACACGGATATAATCGGAAAATGCCGGATGCTTGCCGCAAGCGGCGACATCAACTTTCGACCGCCGTATCTCTATTCCCAGCATGGGGCGATCTCCACGGGCGGCCTCCCCGGTGTGGCTCCGAGCAGCCCGATCACCTCCTGGCTGCCGGAAAATTCATACTTGACGCTGATAGACCGGACCCCCAGGCGGGCGAGACTGCCTTGATGTTCTGGAAAATCAGCCGGTGTAAAACTGCGCCGTCCCCCGGGAAAATCTTTGAGAAACCGGGGAAAGGAATAGGGGCCGGTATATTTCTTGATCAGGGTCAGACTGCCGATTTTAATGGAAAAGACAATCTGGCATTCAGACTGGGGAGACCAGGCGAATACTTTCTGAACCGGGTAGTTCAAATTCTCCAGCAAAACAGATCCATCGCTACAGACCAGTTCCAGCTGTGTGGCATGGGGCTGAATCTGAGCCCCGTCATTGGCACTGGTGGGAAGACCGCTGATTTTCACATTATATTGAGATTTTACCGGCCTGGCCGCCCTCACCCCCCTGGCAAGAAATGTAAAAAAGTCCGATTCCAGGGGGACACTTTTGTCATACACCTTGGCTGCAAAATATCCCTGCTTCAGTCCCCGTTTTACAAAAGGGGCTGCCGGTCCCTCCAGAAACCTTGTGACCAGCCCGTCCGATCCCATTAAAAGGGCATTCATGTTCTGGGTACCCGCTGCATCCTGAACGCCCAACAGCACCTCCTGTTCCCATTTTTTCTGGAGTCTGCATGCGGTTTCTGCAAGGGCGAACTGATGAAAAAAATCCATGGGTCCTGCCAGAATCAGCCAGATTTGTTGACTTTTTTCATCCGGATAAGCAAGAAGCTGCCGCACCCTCTCGAACGCCTGTTGCGCTGTAAAGAAAGGAATGGTACTGGTGGCCGGATCCTCCACATAGATCTGTGTTGCTAAATCGAATGCTGCCTGCTGAGAGGAGACCAGCGGGGGCAGCTGGAAAACGCTGTCCTGATACATCATCAACGCTTTTCCTGCCTGGAGCATCTCTGTATCGTTCAGCTGCAGCCTTGAACCCCCTGGTATTTTGGATTTTACCTTTGCAACGGCAGTACCCACCACACCGGCAGTTCCATCTTTTTTGACCCGCAATGCAACGGCTTGTTTATCGAGCGTCCTGATATCCTCGACCAGATTGACCCATTCCGGCAGACGGCTCTGTCCGGAGAAGGGCTGCAGTTCCCGTGGAATGAGATCCAGCAGGACGGAATACGGCCCTTTTTTTTGATGTACCCGTTCGGAAACCGCCTGCCATTCCTGCCGGGTTTTCAGGTTTTTTCTTCCATTATCAAATCCAGTAACGAACTCCAGCCAGGCTTCCAGGTAAGATGTTTCATACCAGGTATAAAAATCCTGTTTTTTCCCCGCCAGAATGAGTGGTTCAGCCAGCGCGGATTCCATGTCAACAATAAAGCTGTCAATATTTTCCTTGCCATTGCGTGTAAAACCGGCGGGAACCATAACAGGGGGGTCATTCTGGATAGACTTTCCCCAGAAATCGGCCAGGGTGTAGGCCGGCATATCCGGATCTGTATTGACCCGGGCTACCAGCCAGTTCAAAGTGTGTCCGTCAATGGAAACAATCAGTGCCAGCCAGTTCTGCAGTTCATTCATTTTCCGGTTAATAGCCTGGGGATTTTCCTGCCAGGTCAGGTATTGCAGATACAGCTCACCGATCTTGAACCGGACCTCGGCTGCGATATCACCCCGGACACCGGCGGCAGCGGCATCAAAGTCTGGCAGCCGCATATTCTCAATGTTTTGATCCAGGAGCCTGGCTTTCATCAGATTGATCCGGTATACCAGATGATTCACGTGCCGGATAAATACATCAACCTGCGTATCCTGATTGAAATAGCTCATGTTTTCCGCCATTTGTTTATCAAACGGTAAAAGCATCCGCTCTTCAACCAGAGTACAAAATTTTTGTTTCAGTTCCGCTTCCACTGAAATGCTTTTGTTGAGTCCCAGCCGTGGTATCCACCAGTTTTTATTGCTGCGCTCAATTTCCTGGATGGTTGCTTTGAACTGGTCCAGAGTGCTCATATCGGAAATCAGATCCCCCTGAAAGACCCTGGGGCCTGCAAACTGATCCGATGCAGCTTGAATGCTGTGCAGGTTCTTTACAAATGAATAGCTGAGAACTCCACAAAATGCTATAATCACAGCCGTCCAGGCGGCAAACCCGATATTCCGGGTCAATTTGGCCCAGGCATCCCCCCGCTGGGTCTTTGTAAAAAGCCCCCGGTCCGACGGCAGTACCCGGGAAAAAAAATCATGCAGAAAAAGGCCCCGGCTGGTGCCCGGTAACACCTGCTGTTCACCGATGAGTCCCATTCCCTTGAGAAAATGGGAAAAAGGAGTTCCTTCCTGGCGGCCGCTGCTGAAAAAAATACCGCGGAAAAAGGGGGTTTCCTGGTAGGGATTTTCCTGGAATAACCCTTTGACAAAGGTTTGCAGCCCTGGTTTTATTTTTTCCAGTTCACTGGGGAAAAGCATCAATTCCGGATCGATCTTTTCCTTTTTCAAGCGCTGCATCATGAGCAGACGGATATCCCGGATTCTTTCCCCCATGGTTTTAAAACAGTCCGTTATAACCGTCACCAGATCTTTTTCAAGATGATGGTTTATCATTCCCATTGTCTGGTCCAGGGTATCCTTATCCAGGCCATCGCAGAATTGAGTCATGCCCTGGATAAGATCGCATTTGGTAACCATCACATAAACCGGAAATTTTGCCCCAAGCACCCGCATCAATTCATCCACACGTTTTCTGATATCACGGCCGTAACGTTCCAGATTTTCAGCATCCGTATCATTCAGACTATCGGCCGAAACGGTGACAATCAAACCGTTCAATGGTTCATTTTTCCGGTATTTTGCAAGAAGGCCTAAAAACTTTTGCCATTCATCCCTGTCTTTTTCGTCATCCACCGGAACTGCATACCGGCCGGCTGTATCAATAAGGATGGCCTGCTCAAAAAACCACCAGTCACAGTTACGCGTACCCGAAATACCTGATACACTGCCAACTTCCGCAAATGATGAGGAAAGATCGGCGCTTTTAATAGCGGTGGTTTTGCCGGTGCCGCTTTTTCCGATAATCATATACCAGGGAAGCACATACAGGGGGTTGCCCTGTTTTTTCAGATGGGATTTTCGTAAGGCATCAATGGCCTGTTTCCACTTTTCCTGCATCTCTTTGGACACTTCCCGGCTTTTTTTATCCCTGGATTTTAATGCTGCATTGTCCTGTTCGATAATCTGGGATACAAACTGCTGTTCTTTTTTCCTCACCAGCAGTTTGTGAACAAACCATGCCCCCAGCAATATACCGAGAATGCCGGCAGCGATAAAAAAACAGACCCACCATGGCCAGCCGGCCCATAAAACACCTACAAACAAAACAAACCCGATAAAGACAATCAATGAAATGATTAAAAAAAGCGTAAACAGAAATACCAATCTCTTTTTCATTTATGGTACCCGGGTAATTAAGGTTTGTCCCACGTTGTTCAGCACAAAGGTATAAATCAGGAACAGCAGTCCATAAAGGCCGGCCGGGACCAAAAATGCCGCAACGGTGATCCATGAAAACCGTCCTGATCCGGAAGTATCCTGAAGGTTCTGGTCCTTGATATATGCTTTGGGAAAAAGTGTGATTCGATCCATGGCCGGCAGGTCCATGGAGCTGCCGGTCAGCAGCTTCAGATTGGATATTCGGAGCTGATCCAGCAGCATGTCATCTCCCTGCCTGTGATATTGTCCGGTAAACCCGAGGGCCAGGCAGATATAATACACTTCTCTGACCTGATTTTGATGTGGACCGATCATATTGAGTTTCTGAAAAAAAATCTCACCCGCATCTGCGGTTTGAAAAAACCTGCGCTGGAGCTGATGTCCCTGCCAATGACGGCTTCCTTCCCAGTTACTGCGCATGATACTTTCATCGATCCAGGCAAACACAGCAAACCTGGCCAGATCATAATCATCCCGGGAGATGCCGGTACCCTCAAACAGTGATTCACTGTCATTAATCAACCGGTCCATATGGGCAAAGGCCTGGTCAAAAGAGATGCTTTCCCTGTCTGTTTTTTTCAGCAGCAGGATGGTATACGAAATCATATCGGTAAAACAGTCAGCCAGCCGCATCCTTTCAGTTCCTCCTCACGATCATCAATTCCACCATCAGATCTTCCGGGGCCATATCCCAGTACAAGGCCATGTTATTGCCTCCGGGAACCGGTTCCCATTGCTTGCTATGGTGATCTATCTTGAAATACAGCGCATTGGCTTTTCGGGGCAGTTCCTGGGGGATGGTTTCCAGGTGGGACAAACGAATCCCGGGCAAAGACTGGGCAATCAGAATGGGCATCGATTCTCTGGTACTCAGTTTGGCGATACCGGCCATGGCATCGATTATCATATCTGCCTGCTGCTGTGATTCCAGAACAAGATAGTAGCGGTTTGACCCCTCAAACAGTGCCGGAGGAAGTTCCGCTGTAAAATAGGTACCGTCAAACGGCAGAGGGATAATATACTCGGGCCCGGCCGTAATCTCATCCAGTAAGCGGGTAATCAAACGCTGGGCCCCGGAAAAACAGGCCCACAAGTTTTTATGATCATAGTCTGCAATAAGCGCGGTACCATCTTCAAGTTCACCTGTGGCGGAAACGGTTGCCGAAAATGATGACAATTCCCCCACAATCTGTTTGAGCAGGCCGTAAACCGTCCAGGGATGGCACTGTACGGTACCGGTCATGTGTAACAAAAGAGGCACATACCGGTTCAGGGACCGGAGTGCCATCATATACACCATATCCCTGGAACCAAATTCTGCAGTATGCACTCCCTTGGCCCGTTTTACCGCCTCAAGCTGGATGGTTTTGGAAGAAAGCTGGTCCTTTATTTCCTTGACGATACCCGACAACACGTCCGACCCGGAAATGATCAGACACGGTGGAATGAACGCCCTGTCCATGATCACCTCTTCGAGATTTCGTTTCAAACGTGCGATGGGTATCAGTTGATATTCTCCCTTGGAATCCATCTCGGTTTCCCAGAATATTCTCACCAGAAACTGCATCTGTCTGACTTCGGCTTTGGGACCTTCCTCGTGCAGATCCGCAACTTCATTGGGCGCGCTCAAAGAAAAAAAACGGGTGGACACCCGTGACAGATCCCCGGCATCTGTTACGGCCGTCACATTTGCGTTGTCATCATTCCATTTTTTCAACCCCAGAAAAACATTGAATGCCCGACCGCCGTCTTTCCATGCGGTTTCAAAGGATCGGGCCTGAATCAGTGCATTTTCTCCCAGAACCACATGGGTATGATCCGGAAAAACAAACTCCCCGGACACCATGTCAAACACATGACCGGCCAGCGCAGCCTCGTCAATTTTGAAGCTGCCCGCTCCCCAGAAATGGGGAGCGGCAAACCGGTACCACGGGTCTGTATGGGATCTGCTGTACTGATCGCTCAGCTGGAAATGGTGGGGCTGAAGAAAAAGGCCCTGATGCCAGAAGAGAGGCTTCACCATTGCTATTGCCCCTCGATTTTCTCAATCTGTTCAGGCCCCAGAAAAAGCGTCACATCAAGCATGCCGGGTTTTTGTTTTCGTTCCCTGGAAATAAACCCCTTTTCTTCGATGATAACGGGAATATCAATCAGCCGGGTAATCCGCTCTTTTTCAATGGTATAATATCCTGCCGCCACAGCCAGATATTTCGCATTTTCCGCACGATCCACCACCACAGTAGTTTTCTCACCTGGATTCACAATCAACCGTTTGGATGAAGCCACACCCGCATCAAACAATTTACATTCCAGAAGCTGGTACAGTCCATCTCTGTCCCCGGAAAGCTGGTTGAATCCATTGGGATCACGTAACTGATAAAGGCATAGAGAAAGGGTATGGGCTTTGCCGTTATCCTCATTCAGCAGGACGTCCGCCTGAATTTCAATTTTTACGGCATCCTTTTCATAGGTCCACTGCGGCGGAGGAAGTGTTTTTTTAGCACATGACAAGAAAATCAAGAATACCACCACCGGTGTCATCACCATCAGAAATTTTTTCACTTTTTTCTCCCCCATATAATTAAAATGATATGTTCCGACAATTTTTTTCAAATTCCCTTAAAAACGATTCCATAAACCGGCCGGACTCAAACCAGTTTTTAAATTTTTCAAACTTATGTTCATACACTTCATAGCACCGGGCCCTTCTAAAAGGGGCAAGGGATGATCCACCGGCTTCAGCCGCTATTTTTTCAGGCGACAGCTCTTCCAAAATTTGCAGCACTTTTGTATGGGCAGCTTTCTTGGAGGCTTCCTGGGCTTCAAAAAATGCCTTGCCGATCTGACCGATATAGGCTTCCAGGGGCCTGGCCTGGCTGCTGCCCTCGATATTGTACCCGATCACCTGCCGGATAGTCTGGTCCGCATCCTGCTTTCCTACAAGGGTGGTATTGATGACACTGATCAATTGGTTCAGGGATTCAAACACGGTATTGATGGATTCAGCAAGACTTTCCAAAAGCTCTTCCGAACTGAGGTCCACCTTTGATATATCTCTTCCCAGAAGCAGCTTTATCACCCGTGCCAGAACATGGTCATCAATTGAAGGAAATGCCGGAGAGCTTACTCCCTGATCCGACACATCAAGCCGGTCGATCAATTGGTCCAGTACAGCCATTCGTTCGGATGCATCAAGATCCTGCAGTTCATTTTCCAGATACTGTTCCAGGGGCAGTTCACTCTGGTCACCCCATTGCCGGCATATATTCAGAATCCGGGTTTCCAGTCTTTCATACTGTATGGCTTCCTGCATTCCTTGTATCCATCTGTTATGGTTTCCGGCTTATTTTTTCGAAGGTATCACCACGGTCTTGTCCAGGTCATTGTCCTGGCCAAAAAAACCGGCATCCTGTCCTGGTGTTTCACCGGAACTGGTTATACCATCCGGGGTCATTACAACGGTTTTTTCCAGGGTATCAAACCCGTCTTCCGGACCGGCATCACTGCCCGGTATTGTTTTTACAGACGAAGAGAGCACAATAGTTTCCAGCACATCTTCTTCCAGCATCTCCCCCCCGGCGGTTTCTTGGGCTTCCCATTTATCTTTCAGCTGCAAAAGAAATGAACGGACTGCCTGCTTGTACATCCGGGGCCGGGGTGGTGCCTCATGCTTTTTTGCCCGCGATTCCGGGACCGTCAAAGGCACATCAATTTCCCGGGTATCAAACAGCTGGGTTTTCACCAGGGTTTTCAGATCAAATATTTGCTGAAGCAGTGCATCAATCCCTGTCTTCAAATTCCAAGAATGCTGATCTTGTAAAAAGACAGCCCCTGTAAACAGGGTCTTCAGCCAGAATCGATGCCATTCTTCAGGAGCCGAAACAGCCCTTGGATGCCAGAAAATATTTTCCAGAGCAAGACAGGGAAACTCTTGAACCAGTCGGGGATAATCAGAAAAACTGTCTTCCAGGGAAGTGCTTGCAGCCAGCTGCCTGACAGCCCCATACACTGCATTACTTTTCTGGTTCTGATTCACCACAAAAGTATAAAACCAGAGACAGGCAATGAAATTCAGGTTTTTATCGCCAGCCAGAAAGGGTTCTTGACTGTTTTCAGGGTGGTTGGTCAAAAGATCAATAATGCTCAGATTAAATTCCCAGAAAAACGGCAGCATGCTGCCCTGACTTTGAGGAGTCAGCCAGATGCTGTGGGCCGACAGTTTCACAACCGCAGAGATATTGTTGTGGGCCTTTTGTTTCAAAATGTTTGCGAATTTCTCAATGAATGATAATTTTAAATACAATACTTCAAGAAAAAACCGGTTCTCATTTTCGAAAAAAAATCCCGGCCCGCCCTGGGAAACAAGGTGCTTTTTAAAAGCGGCGCCTGAAACCGAATGGGAAAGGGCGGGTATATCTTCAAAACAAGCCCCGGACAAAAGCGGAATAAAATCAACAGCCTTTATGGCGGCTGCATCAAAAACAAGCATATGAAAGGGATAAAAAGAAAAAAAACTGATGCAGGATGCCGCTTTTTCACCAGTGATGTAGCACCCGGCATGATCAGGGCACAAAGTGCAGGGAAAATCTCCTGAAACCGTGCTTCTCAACCTGTTGAAATTCCTGATCAAATCAAACCGATCTTTGGCAAACACCCGGTCTTCTGATGATCGGGAATACTGATAAAAGATTATTTTCCCGCCGGAAGCATGGCAATTGGGGCAATACAGATACCGTTTTAAAGACGTATGATAGGAAAAAAGCGCAGCACTCTTAAGGAGTCTGTCATCTGTGCACAGGTCAAGCAGTCCCCCGCATTCAGGACATGGCGGATGGAAGAATTTTGTCTTTTTCTTACAGAAGAACAGTGGTCTGAACCAGGTATGGTCTGGCGCAAAAAAGGCACTTTTGTCTGCCCCAAAAGACCTTATTGTATCAAACCAGATTTTGTCAATATCAGCGTTTGTGATCGGATGCAGCCCGTCAGGCAAAATAGGATAATGGTCACGCTGAACCAACAGGAAAAGGGGCAGGAAATGACTGGAATGTTTTGTTTTGAGACCGGCCTTCATAATAAGCGAAAAATGCTGTCCATTGTCAGCAACCTGAAATGGAGTGGAATATCCATGGATCTCATCAGGGCTTTCATCAGACATAGAAATTTCCAGGAGAAAACCATCCCTTTCAGATCCAATAAACGGCAGCAATGAAACTATTTTATCCATTTTGCCCCGCCAGCACTTCGGGTATTATCAACATCTAATATTCAGGCATATTGAATGATTATAAACAGACTATATTCAACACCTGAGAAAATCAACCCCAAATTTAGTACCCAGACCTGTATTTACCACCAGAATGCCCGCGACCGGGAAAAGTCGTCATCTATTGCATCCTACTGACCGGTCGTGAAACTTTTTGAGTTTGGTCTGGACCGCCCCGAATACCGTATTTTCCGGAAATACAAAATTTTCATCCGCCCTGCCTGCTGCAACTCCGGTGAGCACCTCGATGCCCTGTTCTATGGTAGATACCTGGTAAAGGTGAAACAGCCCCTGCCCCACCGCCTCCACCACATCTTTTCTGAGCATGAGATTGTTTAGGTTGGAAGCAGGAATCATCACCCCCTGGTCCCCGGTCAATCCCTGTGCCGCGCAGACATCAAAAAATCCTTCAATTTTTTCGTTAACCCCGCCGATTGGCTGAATTTCACCTTTCTGGTTCACGGATCCGGTGACAGCGATCCCCTGGCGGATGGGATAGTCGGAAAGACTGGACAACACTGCATACAATTCAGTGGAAGAAGCGCTGTCACCGTCAATGCCGCCATAACTCTGCTCAAAGGTGATACTTACGGAAACACCCAGCGGATAGTTCTGGGCAAACATCCTGCCTAAATATCCGGCCACAATCATGACCCCTTTGTGGTGTGTCTGACCGGAAAGTTCTGCTTCACGCTCCACATTGATAATGCCGGGTTTTCCCATATAAGACTCTGCCGTTATCCTGGCGGGCCTGCCGAATGCAAGATCTCCGATCTGATAAACAGCCAGGGCGTTGACCTGCCCCACCACCGCACCAGTCAAATCAATAAGAATGGAATGGTCGTCATATCTTTCCTGGACTTTTTCTTCGTAGAGATTATGACGAAACCGGCAGGCGTTTTGGGCCTGCACCACATGGTCCCCGGTCACGGCGGCTGCTTGTTCCCTGCCGGCCCAGTAGTCTGCTTCCTTGATCATGTCCATGATCCGGCCGAACCGCAGGGACAATTTTTTTTTGTTTTCAGCAATGCGGCTGCCATATGCCACAATGGCTGCCACACCGCAGGGAGTAAACGGCAGCAGATTCTCCGATTTACAGGCCTGGGCGATGAACCGGGCATACCTGAACAGGTTTTCCGGGTTGAGATCGACCTCATGGTCAAAATCCGCCCGGACTTTAAAAATTTTGTTGAATTTGGGATCCGCCCCCTGGAGGGCCAGGAAAATATCATACCGGCCCACCAGGATCACCTTGACCGCCAAAGGGATGGGATCGGGCCGTAATGATGCCATGACCATGCCGGCCTGGTCCGGGGCATCCTGAATAGCGAGCTTTTGGTTCTGCAATGTGGTTTTCAGGGTTTCCCAGACAATGGAATTGCGCAAAAGAGAATCGATTTCCAATACCAGAAATCCTTTGTTCGCCCGCAGCAGGGAGCCTGCCTGCACCATGGTGAAATCGGTTGCTGCCATGCCGTTTACCGGCATTTTTTCAATTTTACCAAACAGGTTCTGATAAGTAGGGGCCGGTTCGAAGATAACGGGTGCCCCATGTTCCCCCCTGCGGTCCACCAGCACATTGACCTGGTATCTTTTTTTTAAAAACGCCGACATCCCCTTTGTATCAGGTACATTTTGTGCTTCCGGGTTCAATGCCTTGAGCAGCGTCGGGATATTGTCCTTCATGTCTTTTTTTGCTTCTTCCAGGAACTGCCGGGCCTGGGAGCAGGTTTTGAAATCAGTAAACAGCAGATCCATCTCCCGGGAGAACAAAGTACCGGCCATTACTGCCACCATATCCTTATATTTTTCCCGGGTTTTTTTCGCCTGTTCCTGGATCTGTTTAAAGGTATCATTCATCTGCTGCTGTACCTGGGCCAGGTTTTTTTCAACAGCTGCTTTGCGATCCGGTTCATAGGCCTGTAACTGTTCCGGAGAAACCGGTTTTCCGTCTTTCACCGCTACTGTCTGGTATCCCTCTTCGGTCTGGACAATACCAATGTCCAGTTTTGTGGCAAACGCTTCCACCCGGGACATGAGCTGCTGCTGTTTTTGTGCGAATTCTGTCTGGATCTGGTCCTGTTTTTCCTGGAACGGTTTCTGTTCAAACGCCTGGGGCAGTTTAACCTTCAGGGTGTCAATAAACTGGGTCATACGGCGTGAAAAGAAAACCGCTGACCCGGTGGGCAGTTCCAAGGCCCTGGGACAGTAAGGGTCATCAAAATTATTCACCAGGCACAGATCCTTCGGGGTATCCTGCCCTTTGGCAAAGGCTGTAAGAATATCTCTGGTAATGGTTGTCCTGCCGGTGCCTTCGTATCCCGTGATAAAGATATTGTATCCAGGGCCTTTCATGTTCAGTCCGAAATGAATAGCCTCAATCGCCCGGTGCTGGCCGATGACGTTGTCCAGGGGTTCCAGGTCTGCCGTGGTGGTGAAATGGAACGGATCATCTTCACATCGCCGGGTTAAATACTCTGATTTCACACTGTATTTTTCTGTCATTTGCATCATTGTCTCGGCCTTTCCAATATTTTGCCTGCTCTTGTTCCGCTCATATTCAGGTGTGTGTAAGGTTACAGAATATCTTCTTCATCATAGATACTGCAGATACAGCATAAAAATGTGGCCGGCCCATCTGTGATATTTTTCATCCCGTGGGGCTGCATGCCGGGAATGTAAATGGAGGTCCCGGGTCCGCATACTACCTTTTTTTTCAATTCATCGGTTTTGGGATCAAATTCCCAGCATTCAAATTCCCCGGACAGAATATACATGGTCTGGTGATAAAAATGGTTGTGAATCGGAATCTGTCCCCCGGGCTGAATGGTGAAAAACCGCAGCCCGTATTCCGGGATCCCGTTTTCATCTTCACCATACTGGGACAGCCAGCGGATACTGGTACCAATGACATCCAGCTGTTTGCCTTTAAACGGAAATTTTTCAATTGGTTTTTCTTCACAATCCTTCCAATGTAACACTTTCATGTG
The DNA here is from genome assembly GCA_011390635.1 of Desulfotignum sp. Taxonomy (GTDB): domain Bacteria; phylum Desulfobacterota; class Desulfobacteria; order Desulfobacterales; family Desulfobacteraceae; genus Desulfotignum. Next base: position 22,539 of record JAABSA010000049.1, read on the forward strand.
ACAACTCCTTTCTCAAACCTATACCATCTCATTTGTTGATACTTTTGTCATGGATTTCTTCTTTTTTTATTTACCCCTTGTCAATACCTGCCACAGCAGTTAATAGTTTCTTAACAGAAATACTGACAGGATGGCAAATGGAATCGGACCTGAAAAAAAAATGGATCAAGGCAATTGAACTGGGACCCAGACAGATCCTGTTCGGGCTTGATATGGATGACGCACACCTCACGGACCTGGTCCTGTCATGTATTGCCCGGCAATGCATTATGCATGGCCAGGCAAGCCTCCACACTGTCATCGAGGAACTGACAACCCGGAACGGGCTGCCGGAATCCGATACCCTGCAAATAATCTTTGGCTTTGTGCATGAGCTCAAAATAGGCTTCTACTGCAATGGTCAGCCGATCACCGCCCCGGAAGTCAAAAAAACGTTGCTCAAAAACACAGATACCGACATCCGGCTGATCCTCAACAAACAGGTGCAAGCATCCACTTTCCAGGCGGTGCAGCAAATCTTTCAATTAATGGGCGCACCGTTTGCCGAATATAAAGACCAGCATGCCTTTGCTTTTGCCGCCCTGCATCTGCTTGAACAGTGGCGCCATAATCTGAAAACCTGGTATTTTTGGTCAAAAACCGATAGATACCCGGGAAAGGGTCAGATCAAAAAACAGCTGGCTTTTACAGCGCATCTGCTGCAGAACCGGACCGCCCATAGCCTTTTGACCACCTGTTTCAATCAAAAAGATCAGCTATCGGTTGCGGCAGATGAGATCCGCAAAATCAGCACCTTTTTCACAAAGGATCTGGCATTCTGGGATACACTGGGCCTGAACCTCCCCAGGTTCGCGGAAAACAAGGTCCGTATCAGGGAAAATCCGGATATTGCGGCGGCATACAACCAGTTGACAGTCATTTATTCTTCTCCGGATCCCTTTGACAATATCCAGACAGCCCGTGATCTTTTCAACACGGTGAACGCATTTCATCAGCAGGTTGAAGCCCAAAAATTAGACGTATGCCGGCAACAGGCAATGGAAAAGATTGATGGGGTGATCAGAAAATTGACCGCTGATCTGGCAATTCACAATGTTGATCCAGATACATGCAACCAAATTTTATTGGCCCTGCGCCAGACTCGGAAAAAAATCGGCGGTCTGCCTGATATCGACCAGGTGAATCGGACCTGCCGGGATGCCATTGATCTGGCCATGGATCATTTTGAAGAAGTGATTTCGGACAAATAAAATTACCCGGTGGCGGCCGCTGTCTGCCACCCATGGGTTCTGGCCAGTTTTTCAAACATCTGGACAATGCCGGCAACAAGACGGAACACCATATCGCTGCCGCCGTTATCAGAGGCACTTTTGTCAAAAAACAGATGCAGATCAGAGTCCATGCCGTCATCTTTTTTCCAGTAACAGATCATCATGGGGACCAGGGGCAGCGGATGCAGAACCAGAGAAATATCAGACTGGTAAAGCCCGTCCAATTGTTTCCCATTAAAAATCATGGCCAGGTCCTCAAACAGGTCCGGATGGGTATCTGCAATTTTTTTCAACGGTTCTTCGGTGCGTTTCACAAACAGGCCGTTCAATTCCCTGGCATTTTCAAGTTCCCTGAAAGGCACCCACTGTCCGGTAACGGGAACCCCTTTGCTTTCCAACACATAGGTGAGCACAGGTCCTGTAATCCAGGGATTGATATGGATGTCCGACCTAAAATTTCCGGCAGTGTCAACAGAAAAAGGCTTGCCGAAAATCCGCAATGTCAGCCTGTCGTTGGCAAACTTGCCGTTGGTTCTGCGGGCCGCATCCTCAAAATCCAGGGCTGTCACCCGCTGTTTCATGGCGGCCATTTCCTGTTCATATTCCGCTTCCCCCGGCCTGGCGCCTTTGGGGCTGTCGTTATATCGGGCCAGGATCTTCGGATCTATATTCGGGCACTCTGACAATTTTTTTTGGCCCAGAAACACCTTTGAGGCAAACGCCAGACAAGTGGCTTCGTTACATTTTCTGCAATTGGATTTATCCAGGAGTGTAAACACCTCCATGGCATTGGCAAACATGCTATATTACTCCTTCCTTTATGGACTGAAAAAAACGGCTGCCTTTACAAAAACCCGTCCGGGTCTTATAGTGTCCATAAATATACTTCCCAGACAAAAAAAATCAAGTACAGGAGTTCCCCCATTGAAACAGATACTGGTACTGGCCAGCACCAACAAAGGCAAAACCCGGGAAATCCAGGATCTTTTAAAGGATTTTCCCCTGGACATCAAAAACCTGAATGATTTCGGCCCGATCCCTGAGGTCATTGAAGACGGCATCACCTTTGACGATAATGCCTATAAAAAAGCATCCTTTACCGCCCGGATTTTAGGATATCCTGCCATGGCAGATGATTCAGGGCTTTGTGTGGAGGCATTGGACGGTGCACCCGGGGTATTTTCCGCCCGGTATGCCGGAGACAATGCCACGGATGCCGATAATGTGGCAAAGCTACTGGCAGAACTGGACGGCCATGAAAACCGCAGGGGATCCTTCCAGTGTGTTATTTCCATTGCCGTTCCCACGGGTGCGGCCCTGACCTACGAAGGCAGCTGCCAGGGCATCATCACCCGGGAACCGGCGGGTGAAAACGGATTCGGATATGACCCGCTGTTCTTTTTTCCGGCATACAACAAAACCTTTGCCCAGCTGACCATGGCTGAAAAAGCACGGGTAAGCCACCGGGGAAACGCCCTGAAGCAGGTAGCTGATGAAATGGACAAGATCCTGGAATGGATCAATATCAACATGCCCCGGTTTGAACGGGTGGCATGCAAAGGAGGCTGAGAACACCATGATATCTTTTGAAGCGTTTACAAAACTGGTTGCGGAAAACCGGTCCTGCCGACGGTTTGACAATGCCCGCAAAATCACTCTGGATGAACTGAAAGAACTGGTGGCTCTGGCCCGGCACAGTGCATCCGCAGCCAACAACCAGCCGCTGAAGTTCATCCTTTCCACGGATGAACAGACCAACAAGGATATTTTTTCCTGCCTGGGATGGGCTGCATATCTTACGGACTGGCCCGGACCAGA
>JAABSA010000004.1 GCA_011390635.1 Desulfotignum sp.
GAGCGAGCGGGTGGAATCCTGGATTCATGACCTGCATGCAGACGAGGTCAACTATGATGCGCTGGAAGAGCGCATGGACCCGGATGTGGCAGATGAGATATATGAACTGGAGCGGTGTGTGGAGTGCGGGGCCTGTGTGTCTGCCTGTGCCACCAAGCGGATGCGGCCCGAATTTCTGTCTGCCGTGGGATTCATGCGCCTGGCCCGCTTTGCCCTGGATCCCCGGGATAAGCGCACCGATGATGAGTTTTATGAAATCATGGGCAATGATGACGGGGTATTCGGGTGCATGACCCTGCTGGGGTGTGAAGATTACTGCCCCAAGGACCTGCCCCACCAGACCCAGATCGCGTATCTGAGACGTAAAATGGCGCTGACCAGATAAAATACATCAATTCACCATTGTGTTTCCCATACATAATAGTGATTTTCAATAAGGTGAATCATGACTGAATTCAAATACGACACCCTGTTCCCCCTGGGTGAGGATACCACGGAATACCGCCTTTTGACCAAAGAGCATGTCCGGATCAGAGAATTCGAGGGCAGCGAGGTACTCCTGGTGGAACCCCGGGCATTGACCCAGCTGGCGGAAGCCGCATTCAAGGATGTGGCCCATCTTTACAGGACACAGCATCTGGAAAAACTGCGGGATGTCATTCATGATCCAGAAAGCTCGGACAATGACCGGTATGTGGCGCTGGAACTGTTGAAAAATGCAGTGATTGCAGCCCAGAAAGTATATCCCATGTGCCAGGATACCGGCACTGCCATTATCATGGGCAAAAAAGGCCAGCAGGTGTGGACCTGGTCTGATGATGGGCAGGAATTGTCCAGGGGGGCTTATCTGGCCTATACCAAAAATTATCTGCGCTATTCCCAGAATGCGCCGCTGACCATGTACAAAGAGGCCAATACCAAAACAAACCTGCCAGCCCAGGTGGATATCTCCGCAGTCCAGGGCGGGGAATATAGATTCTTGTTCATGGCAAAGGGCGGGGGATCTGCCAACAAAACCATGCTGTTCCAGATGACCAAGGCGGTGCTCAATTCAGAAAAATCCCTGCTGGATTTTATGACCCAAAAGATGAAAGGTCTTGGAACGGCAGCCTGCCCGCCGTATTACATCGCCTTTGTCATCGGCGGCACCTCTGCGGAGACCAATTTGAAGGCTGTGAAACTGGCTTCTGCCAGGTATCTGGATTCTTTGCCCGTAAAAGGCAGTGACACAGGACACGCGTTCCGGGATATCGACCTGGAAGAAAAAGTGCTGGCTGCATCACGAGAACTGGGTCTGGGTGCCCAGTTCGGAGGACGTCACTTTGCCCTGGATGTCCGGGTGATCCGCATGCCCAGGCACGGGGCATCCTGCCCCATCGGCATCGGTGTTTCCTGCTCTGCCGACCGCCAGATTAAGGGAAAGATTACCAAAGATGGCATTTTTTTAGAACAGCTGGAGGAAAACCCGGAACGGTTTCTGCCGGCTGCGGAACCGGAGATGACACCGGCGGTGGCCGTAGACCTGAATCGGCCCATGCCTGAGATTCTGGCCCAACTGTCCCAATATCCCGTGTCCACCCGTCTGTCTCTCACTGGAAAGATTATTGTGGCCCGGGATATCGCCCATGCCAAATTCATGGAACGGTATGAAAAGAAAGAAGGCCTGCCCGATTATATCAAACACCACATCATCTACTATGCCGGTCCTGCCAAAACTCCGGAAGGGGAAGCATCAGGTGCTTTCGGCCCCACCACCGCCGGACGGATGGACCCGTATGTACCGGTGTTTCAGGCCCAGGGGGCTTCCATGATCATGCTGGCCAAGGGCAACAGAAGCCAGCAGGTCACTGATGCCTGCAAAAAATACGGGGGATTCTACCTGGGTTCCCCCGGAGGCCCTGCAGCCCGTCTGGGCAAGGATTTTATCAAAAAAGTGGAGCTGGTGGAATACGAGGAACTGGGCATGGAGGCGGTGTACATGATCACGGTGGAAAATTTTCCCGCCTTTATTATTGTGGATGACAAGGGCAATGATTTTTATGCCGGCCTGCTGTAGGAATAGGTAACCCCTGCCTGGACCGTCAGATTACGCAATCTCGGGCCGGGCAGGGGTTACCGGCAGGGGCGGGGTACTTGTCGGGCAAAAATGAAAAACCCCGGTGCCGCCTTTGAAAGTGGATGCGGCGGCATCAGGGTTTGTTTTTCAAGGCCGGCCGGAGCCGGTCATTTCACGGACGTCCGGTGATCAGGCATACCGATAATATGCCGGTTCGTTCAGGGCGCTTTCGGCAAAATCAAACTCTTCTTCAATGGCAGCGGTGAAGTCCCGGTCAAATTCCAGGGCATGCCTCTGGTCTCCACGGTAGGTTTTTTCCCAGGGCCGTCGTAACGCTACTGACAGCAGGGTGCGTATCCGGGTGTTATACTTGCACAGCTGGTAGATGGAGGCAAGATTGTCCAGATTGGCCTGTGTTTTCGGGATCGGTCCCAAGGCCGCAATCAGAGCATTGAAGGAATCCACTGTTTTGACAAACTCTTCGGGTTTGTTCATATCTGCATGTGCAATAGCGATCCTCCGGCGGTCAAAACCGCACAATTCAAACAGTTTTTTTATAAGATTCACCCGGTTCCAGGCATGGTCGATGCCATAGGAATGGTGACACTCTTCCGGCAGGCAGCCGATGAGCAACAAACCGGGGGCACCTTCCAGAAATGCTTTGGCCATGACAGCAGGATCGATCTGGCCCACACAGGGGATTCCCAGTATATGGGTACGCGCATCATATGTGAGTTTTCGGCGGTGGGCATTGTCTGCAGCAGGCAGTCCACCCCATACACACGCCATGGCAACTACTTCATCCGGTTCCATCTGCCTGGAAAGAGAACCGATTCTGGCTTCTTTCTGGTCGGTACTGTTGTTCTGCAGCACCAGGGCACCATAGGGACAGGCAGCAGCGCAGGTGCCGCCGCCAGTGCAGAGCATGGGATCAACTATCCGCGGCAGTCCTCCGGATGACATCTCTATACCGATGCCGCCGCAGTCACACAATTCCTGGCACTGACCGCACGCCACGCATTTGTGAGGATCCACCACACAAACGATGCGGGGCACCAGCAATTGGGCGGCTTTTGATTTGTCAATCATCTCGACATTTCTGATGCCCGCTTTTCTGCCCTGATTCAGTGCTTCCTGAAGGTCGCACGGGTAACGGGCGCTGCCGGCCAGATAGGTTTCTTCTCTGCCGATCATTTCCGGTCTTACCTTTGCGTGGTGTCCGGTGAGAAATGGGGTTTCCCGGTGAATCAGGCCCAGTATCCGGGCTGTGGTCTTTGCTTCTCCGCTGATTCCTCTTTTGGGAGAGAGCACCAGAAAATCCCAGGCAAGCTCGTGTTCCACATGATCCCTGAGGTTGCAGAAAGTAATGTAGCCATCCTGGACACTGGGGCGGACAGCATTGTCATAGGGTATCCAGGCGATTCCCGCCTTCCGGTTGACAGCTCTTTCCGAACCGGTCAGGGGAACAGCCATTTTTTCGTTGTGAAAAATCATGATATTGGTTTCAGAAGAGCATGCTTTCATATGCATGGCCATTGACCACGCATTTTTTGCCGAAAGCCCGGCATGTTCCGGTGTGCCATATTCATAATCGCTGATCCAGAATACCACCTGTCCTTTCGGGGTGCCGTTTTGAGAAATATGCTCTTCCATTTCAGACTGGATGAGAACAGAGGCGCCGTCATAACCGAATTCCGGTCCAGGCGGTGATAATTCTGCGTCCAGTGCGGCGATAATCGCACCGGCTTTTACTGTTTCATTCTGCCCGTTCCGGTGTGTGAAAGTCAACGTATAGTTTCCTGTTACGCCGACCAGCGCTGTGAGCCTGCTGTGTTCGAAAACCGTCAGGTATTCGCTTTCAAGGGTATCCTTGATCATCGTTTTTAAACGGTCATAATGGGAGCGTTCGCCAGGGTAGGAAAGGTGCAGGTTTCGGATGATATTGTCAGGATCTGTTTCAGGAACCGATAAAATACATTTTATCCGGGATTCCGTGAGCTTCTGAACAGCCGGAAAAGAAGAGATCCCGTCGCCCAGCACCACCACCGGACCGTCAATATCGGCACGTTTTTGTTCGGTTGCCTTGAGCACCCGCATTTCCGCAATGGACGCCAGGATAAGTTTTGCGGCTTTTCCGGCTTTTTCCAGGGGCGATTTGTCTGATACGCTGGCCACATGGCTGCGCAGATTGACCATATCAATCTGACCCTTTAAAATATCAATGGGTTCCAGGGCGGTTTCAAATTTTTTGAGCATGGTGCGCCCTTCGCACCCTGCAATGATGATTCTGTTCAACCGGTTGGCGGCCGCAGCAGACAAAATTTTTTCCAGACCCGGCTGAAGGCACGGATAGGAGAGGATCTCACAATAATCCGCCTCCGGTTGAATGGTGCTGTAAAGACGGGGTAAATCAATCATGGGAGCAATTTCGTTCCCGCATTTACATAAAAACACGCCAATTTTTGTATCGGTCATCATGGGGACCTCCTTGTTTACATGGCCAGCTGTGTCAGCGGCATTTTGGGTTCACCGCGAACGGTATCAAAGATATTCTGCATGGCACCTGTGGGGCATACGGTCAGACAGCAGCCGCAGGCAACACACACATCGGTTGGCCGCATAAACGGTGAGCCCACTTTCTTGTGAACCCCCCGGTCAACCACGGCAATGGCCGACAGGCCCACCACTTCTTCACAGATCCGCTGGCACAGTCCGCAGATCATGCAGTTTTGGGATGGGTCATGGATCTTGAACCGTGTGGATATCACCCCGTGGGCTTCGGCCAAAGCGCTGATTTCCGGGCTGGCCGGGCATGAGGCCAGCAGCATTTCCAGAATCCACCGCCGTACATTATGGACCCGCGGGGTTTCGGTATAGATGTTGATGCCTTCTGCAACCGGATAGATACATGACGCCACCAGTTTGGACCAGTCTCCGTCTTTGAGTTCCACCATGCACAGGCGGCATGCGCCACTGGGTTTTACAGCGGGATGGTGACACAGCGTGGGAATCTCAATGCCGTATTCCCGGGCTGTTTCAAGAACAGTCCATCCTTTTCCGGCGGTTACTTTTTGATCATTTATCGTAAATGTTATCACTGGACAGACCTCCATCATATGACATTAACAGCGTTAAATTTGCAGGTATCCATGCAGATACCGCATCTGATACATAAACTGGTATCAATCGCATGGGGTTTTTTCTTTTCTCCTGCAATACAGCTCACAGGACATTGTTTTGCACAAGCGGTGCAGCCGGTACAAACGTCAGGATCAATCTGATAGGTGATCAGGTTCTTGCAGACCCCGGCCGGACATTTTTGCCGGGTGACATGGGCCAGGTATTCATCTTTGAAGTAATTGAGGGTTGTCAGCACCGGGTTGGGGGCGCTGGAGCCAAGGGCGCACAAGGCGCTGTCCTGGATAGCTTTGGAAAGGCTCAACAGATCTTCGATATCTTTTTCAGATCCTTTTCCTTCTGAAAAATTGTCCAGAATTTCCCGCATCCGTGATAATCCCAGCCTGCAGGGCATGCATTTGCCGCAGGACTCTTCTTCCAGAAACCGCAGAAAATACCGTCCCACATCCACCACACAGTCTCTGTTATCCATGACGATCATGGCACCGGATCCCATCATGGAGCCGGCTTTTGTCAATGAATCAAAATCCACCGGGGTATCTTTTAACTCATAGGGAATGCACCCGCCGGAGGGGCCGCCGGTCTGGACCGCCTTGAAAGGGGCACCGCCGGGAACACCGCCGCCGATATCTTCCACGATGGTGGACAGCGGTACCCCCATGGGCACCTCCACAAGGCCGACATTGTTCACTTTGCCCACCAGGGAAAACACTTTTGTTCCGGTACTGTGGGGCACACCGATGGCTGCATACCAGTCTCCCCCCTTGTTCACGATAAGGGGAATATTGGCCCATGTTTCCACATTGTTCAACACAGTGGGTCTGCCCCAGAGCCCTTCTTCCACTGATCGCACATACTTGGGTCTGGGGTTCCCGGGATTTCCTTCTATGGAGGTGAACAATGCCGTGGATTCACCACATACAAACGCACCCGCACCCCGGTTGATCCGGGCATCAAATGAAAATCCGGAATTCAGGATATTATCTCCCAGCAGTCCATAAGCCCTGGCCTGTTCCATGGCAATGGTCAGATGTTTAATAGCCAGAGGGTATTCCGCACGGACATACAGATAGCCCTTGTTCGCACCAAGGGCATAGGCGCCAAGGATCAACCCTTCCAGCACGGCATGGGGGTCACCCTCCATGATGGTTCGGTCCATGAATGCACCGGGATCACCTTCGTCGCCATTTACCACCACGTAAACCGGCCGTCCCTTTTTTTCAATAGCATTGAGAGCACTGCGCCATTTTCTGCCTGTGGGGAATCCTGCGCCACCCCGTCCTCTAAGGCCGGATATTTCTATTTCTGTAACCACCTGTTCCGGGGTCATGGTGGTAAGGGCTTTGGCCAAAGCCTGGTACCCGCCCGAAGCAATGGTATCGCAGATATCTGTGGGGTCGATTTTGCCGATGTTATGCAGCACCACACGGGTTTGGCGCTTGTAAAACGGGATATCCTGTTCATGAAGGATTTTTTTGCCGTCAGTGGGGTTCTTGTAAAGCAGGCGTTTGACAATGTCGCCTTGAACAATGGTTTTTTCAATGATCTCTTTTGCGTCCTTTGGTTTGACATTCTGGTAAAATATCCCCTGGGGACGGATCACCACCAGGGGACCGTGTGAACAAAACCCCTGGCACCCGGTGGTTTTGATCCCTGGAAACACCTTTGCATCAATACCGGATGCTTCAAGGGCGGACCGGATGGCTTCGCTGACCTCGGCACTGCCGTTGGCCAGGCATCCGGTTCCATGGCAGACAACGATTTCCGGCTGGTCCGGATCTCTTTTGTCCATAATTTGTTTTCTGAACCGGTTCAGATCATCAAGGGATCTGAGGCACAAGGATTCTGATTCTACGGCAAGGGCGTTATCATGCATTTCCTGTTCCCTCCATCTCTGCAAGTGATGGGTCGGTTAAAGTTTTCAATACCTTTTCCATTTTTTGGGCGGTGGCATTGGGATGATATTTGTTGTCCACAGACACCACCGGTGCCAGGGCACAGGCACCGACACAGTTCACCGTGTTCAGGGTGAACCGCATGTCTTCAGTGGTTTCTCCGGGCGCCACCTTAAGCTTTCTTTCCAGATCTTCCACCAGGCGCTGGCCGCCTTTGAGATGACAGGCAGTTCCCAGGCAGACCTTGATTTCATGCTCCCCTAAGGGATCAAGGCGGAACGACTGGTAAAAAGTGGCCACGGCGTAGGCCTGGGTCATCGGCACATGAACATGGTCACAGGCCAGCCGCATGGCATCACTGGATATGTAGCCGTACTTGTTTTGAATGTCTTGCAAAATAACAATCAGGTATTCCGGTTTGGCTGGATACTGATCCATCATTTCATCAATATAAAGGGCGTTGTCGGTCATGGTGCTGCTCCTTTGGGATGTTGATACGGGTTGATTATAAAATTTTCCGTGCCTATAAGAGGCCGGCGCCTTTCATTCTCCGCCACAACGAGGTGCGGCTTATGGTCAGAAGCTTTGCAGCCTCTGCTCTTTTTCCGTCCGCTTTTTCCAGCGCCCATAGCAGGTTGTCCGGCTTTGGCCGGTTTTTTTTGCCGGCATTGGTGCTTTCAAAAATAGTGAAATCATTCATCTTTGGCAGATACCGGGGAAAGATGATGGGCCCCCTGACAAATACAAACGCGTGTTCCATGCAGCGCTCCAGTTCCCTGATATTTCCAGGCCAGTGATGTTTTTTGAAAAAATCAAGCACCTTTGGATCCACCAGGCGGACGGCTTTGTCATATTTGTGATTGAATGTTTCAATAAAATGGTCCACCAGCAAAGGGATGTCTTCGATGCGCTCCCGCAGTGGGGGGATCCGTAAAGGGATGGTTTTGAGCCGGTAATAGAGATCTTCTCTGAAGTCGCCGCGGGCCATGGCCTTATCCAGGTTCTGGTTGGTGGCGGCAATGATTCTTGCAGTCAGTTTTATGGGTGAACTGCCTCCCACCCGTTCAAAATCTTTCTGCTCCAGAACCCTGAGCAGCTTTACCTGGAGGGCGGGTTTTAATTCACCGATTTCATCCAGAAAAAGGGTGCCGTGTTCAGCCAGTTCAAACCGGCCGTGTTTCATTTGATCCGCCCCGGTAAACGCCCCTTTTTCATGGCCGAATAGCTCTGATTCCAGCAGGTTTTCAGGCAGAGCGGAACAGTTGACCGCCACAAAAGGGGCGGTATCCGGATGGGAAAGCGTATGAATGGCCCGGGCAACCAGTTCCTTGCCGGTGCCGCTTTCACCTGTTATGAGAACATCAGCCTGACTTGCGGCCACATCCCTTATCATGGCAAAAAGCGATTTCATAACCATGTTTTTGCTGATCATCCCCTGAAACGTATATTGACCAAGACAGGGACCACGTTGTATTTTTTTTGCAGGCAGCAGACAAAAGCTTTCAACCGCACCGACAATACTGCCGTCAGCTGACGTCAATGGGCCGGCATTGATACGGATTTTTTGAAAAGACCCGGTGTGGGTCTGTATGGTCATTTCCTGGTTTTCACAGGACCGCCCGTTTTGAAAAATATCTGCCAGGGGGCAGTGGTGTTGGCAATTTCCGGATTGAAACACCTGCCAGCAGTATTTGCCAATGATATCAGGCCGGGCATAACCGGTAATCATTTCAGCGGTTTTGTTAAAGGTGTTGATCCGCCATTCCCGATCTATTGAAAAAACCCCTTCGGGCAGGCTGTCCACCACCCCATGGTATCCCAGCCTTGGCAGATATGTGAGGGAAGATGGCGTGGTGGACACCGATTTTTTGTCTTCCAAAGGGTTGAAGTGCAGGATAACCCCTATGGCCGACTGCTGTCCGGACGTCAATGGAAGCGCTGATAAATTGCAGTGAAAGGGTCTGCCGGCCGCATTGATAAGGCATATTCCGGCATCTTTGATGCGCACCTGTTTTTCAATGACATCCGCAAAAAAATTGTGGACGGCTTCCAGGGATGCGGGGGCCACTATTTTTTCAAGGGGGCATGCAGCCCCTGGTGTTGATGCAATTCCCAGTAACCGGCATGCGTGCCGGTTTATCCCCATCAGAGTGAATGAGGGGGATAAAGCTAAGATGCCGGTTTCCTTGGACCTTGTATGGTGGATATCTGTTGTCTTCATAAAATGGCCTTGCCCGAGAACATGGTTGCTTTTTATTCTTGCACGGCATACATCGCCTGACTGCTTGTTGGTTTGTCATAGTGCAAAGAGCAGGCCATTCTATGTATCTATTTGAAATAATGGATATATTTAAGTTTTTCTTGGCGCGGCTGTCCAGGGATCAGCCGTGATTGAAACAAAAAAGAGAGGATGTTGGAAAATTGTAATTTTAACTATTTGAATTTATTTTATAATTTTCTAAAAACATGAAGATGAAACGTTTGAAACGTCTGAAACATAATTTTGAAACGTCAATCCAGCAGGCCAAGGGATTTCATTTTCCGCCAGAGGGACGTTCGGCTGATGCCAAGCAATTGTGCCGCCTTCTGCCGGTTCCCGCCGGATGTTTCAAGTGCCGTTGAAACGGATGTTACGTCCAGACCGGGATCGGCATTGTGACATGTTTCAGTGGTTAAAGTGTTGCGGCCCATTTCCAGATGCGGCAGATTTTCCACCCGGATGATCGGTCCTTTTACAAAAACAAAGGCATGCTCGATGGTTCTTTCCAGTTCCCGGACATTGCCGGGCCAGTCATACGCTGAAAACAGTTCCATTGCTTTGGGGTCAACCCCTTTCACTTTTTTTTTGAAGGTGGTGTTAAACCACTGAATGTAATAGTGCACCAGTAAAGGAATGTCTTCTTTGCGTTCTCTCAGGGGCGGAATTACCAGGGGAACGGTTCTTAACCGGTAGTAGAAATCTTCCCTGAAAGAGCCGTTCTTCAAAGCCAGGGCCAGGTTTCGATTGGTGGCGCTGATAATGCGGGCCTCCAGCGGAAGGGTCGTGGTGCCGCCAACCCTTTCAAATTCTCTTTGTTCCAGAACCCGCAGCAGTTTGATCTGCAAACTGGGCTTGAGTTCACCGATTTCATCCAGAAACAGGGTCCCTTTTTTCACCAGTTCAAATCGACCGGCCCTGGTTTTTGTGGCACCGGTAAAGGCACCTTTTTCATGGCCGAACAGTTCTGATTCCAGAATATTTTCGGCAAGGGCAGAGCAGTTGACAGCAATAAAAGGGTGTCTGGCCCGGGGAGAATTATCATGAAGGGTGCGTGCAAACAACTCCTTGCCGGTACCGCTTTCACCCGTAATAAACACATTGACTTCACTTGCTGCAAGATCCGGTATGATTGAAAAGATCTGTTTCATGGGCCGGCTGTTGCCGATAATATTGGGAAACGCATGGGGATTTTTTGTTCTTTCCTGTGAACTTTTTTCGCCGATCAATGGCCGGAAAGTTTCCACTGCCCCGGCAATCCGCCCTTTCTCATCCCTGAGAACACCGATATTCACCAATATGGTCAGTTGAATCCCTTCTTTTTTTACAATTCGGATATCTTGATCCATCTCTGATTTTCCGGTGTCAATGGCTGCCCGAAGCGGACATCCCAGATCACAGAGATCTGAGCGGAAAACTTCCCAGCAGTAGCGGCCGAGCACTTCTTTGCGGGAATATCCGGTGATCTTTTCAGCAGTCCGGTTGAAAGAGGCGATTCTCCATTTTGTGTTAATGGTGAATACCCCTTCGGGCAATGCTTCCAGAAGAGATTTTTGCTTTATCAATGTGTTGCTGGTGATGTCGTCCGCTGCATTGGCCATTGGCGGCTTGCGATACCGCTTGAAGGAAAAAATAGCGCCCAGGATTATCCGGGCGTTTTCATAGAGGGGGGTTATGGTATAACGGATGGAAATGAATTTTCCAGACGCGGTTTTTATCGCAGCTTTTACATCCGTTCGGGACCTGCCATGATGCAGTGTCGCTTCCACTGCATCTTCCAATATCGATAGATAGGGACCAGCGATAAATGTACCAAAATCCAATTGTTGACCATAGGTGAGTTCAGTGGGGATCATGTCCCGGGCTGACAGATTGAAACTCATTATTCCCATGGACCTGTCCAGAACAATCAGTCCCTCATCCGCATTGGTCAATGCATCACGTGTATTGTTGTTCACGCCCCGGCATCCGTTTCCCTTTTGATTCTGTGCTTTCTCTTCCATGTCTTGTCATTTGACAACACAACTCTATGGCAATTGAAATCCGGTGTCAACTGTTGCCTTGTAAAACAGCAGCAGGCGGCACATTTGTCCGGAGCCCTGGTACGGAGGTAAAAACCGCAGTGGGTTTGGTCAATGCCCAGGCGGATAAAAGAAACACCCGGTGCCGCCTTGAACAAGGATCGGGCAGCACCGGGTGTTTATGGAAAAGGCCCTGCAGGTATATATTGCCGGACAGGGGATCAAAAACGGTTAACTTTCAATGACCCCGGCTCTGACCCCTTTGAGGTAATTCATGCAGTAGTTGTCATGGCCCATCAGCATATCTGCTGTTTTGATGGTGGCCATGATTTTTTTGTCCAACGGATCGATGATGGCGGAATCCATACCTGCCGCCATCATCAGGGTGACAAAGGTGCGGTTGATGATGTGGCGCTGGGGCAGACCATAGGAAATATTGGACAAGCCCCCGGTGATGTGCACTTCGGGAAACTGTGCCTTGATGGCCCGCACTGCATCCAGAACCATGACTCCCTTGGTGGAGTCTGTGGAAATGGGTTGCACCAGTGGATCCACATAAATATTGGCCGTGGGAATACCGATCTTATTGAGTTCTGCCACCAGGGTTTTGGCCCGGCCCAGGATGTCATCGGATGCCGTGGGCATGCCGCCGTCATCCATGCACAGGGCGATCACTTTGCAGTCCTTGCCTTTCAGAAACGGGATCATGTTGTCGAACCGTTCCTTTTCCAGGCTGATGGAGTTGATCATGGGGGTCTTTTTCACCATGGCAAATGCCATTTCCAGGATTGCCGGATCCGGGCTGTCCAGGGACAGTGGTACGGTGGCAATGGGCTGGATGGTGTCCAGCAGCCATTTCATATCCGCTTCCTCATGGCCGATGCGGGCACCGGCATTCACGTCTATAAAAGCGGCTCCTGCCTCCTGCTGTTTTTTGACATCGTCAATGATATAGTCGGCATTTCTATCTGCCACAGCCGCCTGGACCAGTTTTCTGGAGGTGTTGATACGTTCTCCGATTACTTCAAACATGGGTGTCTCCTTATCAGTATCCCTTTATGCTACAAGGCTTTTGGCCAGTTTGGCGGCCGATCCTGCATCAGCTGCAAACCCGTCCGCACCGATGTCATCGGCAAACGACTGGGTGACAGGGGCACCGCCCACCATGATTTTTACCTGATCTCTGATCCCTGCTTCCACAATAGCATCTATGGTTTGTTTCATCATGGGCATGGTAGTTGTCAACAGTGCTGACAGACATACAATCTGGGCATTTTTTTCTTTTGCCTTGGTTACAAAATCTTCCGGCGGAATATCCACACCGATATTGTGTACCTCCATGCCGGCGCTTTCCATCATCATTGCCACCAGGTTCTTGCCGATGTCATGGAGATCTCCTTTGACCGTGCCGATGATTACGGATGCGGCAGCTTTTCCTTCCCCTTCTGCGAGCAGGGGCTTGAGAATGGTGACACAACTTGCCATGGCATGGGCAGCCATCAGCACTTCAGGGATGAACATGTCACCATTTTCCATTTTTTCCCCCACAATGTCCATCCCGGCAATCAATCCTTTGTTGAGGATGTCGTTGGCAGATGTATTCTTGGCCAGGGCATCATTGACAAGGCTTGTGAGTTTGGCTTCATCGCAGGCAACCAGGGCTTCGGTCATGGCATTAAAATCAGTCATTTTTTTCTCCTTTATTTGTTTTTGCGTTTTTCAACGTAGTCAGTCAGTTCTTTTTCGATATCCGGGTTGATCTCCGGTTTCTCATAGGCAGCCAGGCGCTGGGCCACTTTGTCTTCCGCCACCTGGAAAATATGCTGTTTTCCTGCCTTGGCCCAGGCATCCTTGTTTTTCCGGTTCATGAGAGACGGCATATAAAATTCTGTCCGGCACAGCTGGAAAGTCTTGGGATGGGTCAGATACTGGCCGCCGATCCCCACCTGTTTGATCACATCCAGATCAATGGCATCATCTGTCAAAGAAACCGGTTTGAACATGTTTCTTATCATACCACAGACTTCTTCGTCCACCATAAATTTTTCAAAGCTCATGGCAATGTAGGAACCTAAGATGCCGCCGGCATGGAGAATAAAATTTACCCCTCCTCTGGCAGCCGTTAAAAGGGCCAGGGCGGATTCTGCACCAGCCTGGGCATCTGTGCACAACGCATCGGTGAGCCCGCCGCCGGATCTGGAGGGCAGGTTGTAAAACCGGGCCATCTGGGCAACCAGGTGGATATTTTTATCTAATTCAGGGGCGCCGATGGACAGGGCACCGGTTTTCATGTCCATGGCAGATGAGGTGGAACCGTATACCACGGGAGCACCGGGTCTGACCAGCTGGGCCAGGGTGATGCCGGCCAGGATTTCCGCGTTCTGCAGGGCCATCACGCCCCCCAGGGTTACGGGGCCTGAGCCCCCTGCCATGATCAAAGATGCCACCACGCAGGCCTGGTTGTTCTGGGCCAGGGCGATAAGCGCCCCGATCATTTCATCCGAAAACTGCAAAGGAGACAGGGAGTTGATCAGGGAGACGGACACGGTTTTGTCCATGATTTTTTCTTTGCCGCCCCAGAGGATTTCGGCCATTTCCACCCCTTCCAGGGCCGCTTTTTTGGATACCGGGCTGCCCATGAAGGGTTTGTCGCAAAGGAGCATGTTGGAGAGGTTCAGATCCAGGTGAACGGTCTGGTGGGGCATGTCCGATGGTTCCACCATCATCCATCCGTTCATGTCGATGTACGGAGATGTCTGGATCAGTTTGCAGAAGTTGTCATAGTCCTCCATGGTGGCCTGGCGTTCATTGCCTTTGGCATCCATGACAAAAGGGGCGCCGTAGCCGGGAAGAAAAACAAAGTCATCTTCTCCGATTTCCACACTTTTTTCCGGATTTCTGGCGTGTACGGTGAACCGCTTGGGGGCGGTTTCCAGGGCTTTCTGGATATCGGATTCCTGGAAAAACACTTTGTTGCCGTCCACTTTGAAGCCGTTGTCTTTGAAAATCTGAAGTCCTTCCTCATCATTGAAGGCCACGCCGGTGGTCTTCAACAGATCCATGGCAGCGTCATGGATTTTTTCCATATCCTGCCGGCTCAGTTCCTGCATTCGGTCATACATAGGTTTTTCTCCTTTGAAGACCCCCGGGGGTCCTCCTCTTAAGGGTTGGCAATTATGTTGCATGAAAGTTTTGTGTCCTGTATCGGTGCAACCCCCTGAAGGTGCTGAACAGGGCCAGCAGCAGCAAAAACATCAGGGGAAAGGCCGTGGCAATGGAAGCTGTCTGAATGGCCTTGAGACTGCCTGATCCGGCCAGCACGGCTGCCACGGCACCCAGGGCGATTCCCCAGAAAGCCCGCAGGTTTCTGCCTGGATTTTCATGGCCTGATACAAACATGGCCAGTGAAATGGCGGCAGAGTTGGCAGATGTCAAAAAAAAGGTTCCGATGAGAAAGATCAGCGCCACAGCCAGCAGTCCTGTCATGGGCAGATGCTGGGCAATGGCGAAAATAGCACTTTCCACCCCGTGTTCTTTGAGTGTGGCGGTGACGTCATAATGGATGCCGGCCCCGCCCACCACACCGTACCAGAGAAAATTTCCCAAAGACGGCAGGATCAGGGATGCAGCAACCGTCTGCCGGATGGTCCTGCCCCTGGAGATACGGGCAATGAAAACAGCCACAAAAGGTGCCCAGCTCATCCACCAGGCCCAGTAGAAAACCGTCCATGACCCGATCCAGTTGCCCTCATGTCCGGGTGCTGTGAACAGGCTCATGGGAATAAAATGCAGCAGATACTGGCCTATGGAATTAACAGTAAGGTTTATCAGAAAAATAGTGGGACCGAACACCAAAATGAAAAACCACACCAGGGCAAATACCCACATGTTGATGTCTCCGATAAGTTTGACCCCTTTTTGCAGGCCTGTGTAAACAGACAGGGTGAAAATGGCAGTCAGCGCGCCGATGATGATATAGGTGCTGGATGGACCCAGCTGGAGTCCGTATTGGTATTTGAGGCCGGCTGACAGCTGGAGTGCTACAAAACCGGTGGTGGTGGCAAGTCCGCCCAGGGTGGCGAAAACCGCAAAAATATCCAGGATTTTTCCCCAGATGCCATGGATTCTGTCACCGATGGCATAGTAAAATGCTGAAGAAAACTTCAGGGGCAGGTTGCAGGTAAAACAGGCATGGGCAAGGGAAATGGTAAGCATGGCAAAGATGGACCATGCGCTCAGACCCCAGTGAAAAAAGGAATAGGTCATGGCGTTGGACCCGGTGACCGGGGTGTTGGCTTCCCCGCCGAAATAGGGGGGCGGGCTCATGTAATGGTATGCTGGCTCGGCCGGCCCCCAGAAAACAATCCCGGCGGCAATGGCAGATCCGAACAGCATGGCGAACCAGGAAAAATTGGAAAACTCGGGCGTGTCCCCGGGCAGTCCCAGTTTCATGGAGCCATATCCGGGACCCATGAGAATGAAACATCCCGTCACCAGGAAAAATACCGTGATCAGGTAAAGCCATCCCCATACCGTGGTGGTCCAGTTGAAAACCGCATTGATGATTGATGCCATATTTTCAGGAAAGATAATGGACCAGAGCACAAACACAATGGTGATGCCGGCGGAAATCCAGAAAACAAAGGGGTCAAAGGCTCTGGGTGAAACGGTTTTTTGTGTCACTGATAATCTCCTGGATTGTTCCAAAAAATAGCAATAAATAAGAGATGAAACCCGCTGGTATCCCGTAGGGACAATATAAAGGTGATTCTTTAAAAACAAGCCTGACCCTTTACAATGCAGGATATGTGCCAGTTGTTTCCGGATCCAAAAAACGGTGCAGATTACTCTGCAAGACGTTGATATAAAAGACCATATAATAAAAAGATTGCCCATGGTATTCCGGGCATGTCCTGCAAAAAGAGAAAAAAATTTTTTTCTTTTTGCAGGACAGAAAGAAAAATTTTTTTCAGGTGAAAAAAATTATCTGTCTGGCCGGGGCAGATAATCGGCCCGGCACAACCGGTATTTTTTAATTTTATAGTGCAGCAGCTGTCTGGAAATCCCCAGGGTGCCGGCTGCCCGGGTCACGTTGCCCCGGCAGTTCAAAAGGGCTGCCTTCACAGCTTTTTTTTCACGGTTCTCCTGGATATCTGCAAGGGGCTGGAAAAAATCCTGTGCAACTGCCGGGGCAGGTGCAATGTCAATGTCTGTTTGCTTTGCATCAACAGGATCCAGGGCATCCAGTCCCGGGGTGAACTGGTCAATTCCCAGAATTTTTTCCTGACCGGCCATGTTCATGGCACCTTCGATAAGATGCTCCAGTTCCCGTATATTGCCGGGCCATTGATAGACCCGGAACAATTCCAGCACCTCGGAAGATATTTTTTGGATATGGGTTCCCAGGCGCAGATTATATTTTGCGATGAAATGGGAGACCAGCTCCTCCAGGCTGTCCAGTCGGTCCCGCAGGGGCGGCAGCTTGACCATGACCACCCCCAGCCGGTAATACAGATCCGTGCGCAGACGGTTCTCCCGGATGGCCACCCGGGGATCCTGGCTCACCGAAGAGATGATTTTCACATCCACACCAATTTCTTTGACAGAGCCCAGCCGGCGCACCTTTTTTTCCTGGATGGCCCGGAGCAGTTTGGCCTGCAGTTCCACAGGCATGGCCAGCAGTTCATCTAAAAACAGGGTGCCTCTGTGGGCGGTTTCAAACAGGCCGGGTTTGTCCAGGGCGCCGGTAAATGCGCCTTTTGTGGTGCCGAACAGCATACCTTCCATCAGGTAATGGGGAATGGCCGCACAGTTTACCGCCACATATTTTTCCTGGCGCCTGGGGCTGAAATTGTGGATGGACTGTGCAAACAGTTCTTTTCCAGTGCCGGTTTCCCCCTGAATCATGATAGGGGAAGGAGATGCAGATGCTTTCTGGGCGGTTTCTTTGACCCGGATAAAGTCGACACTGGTGCCGATGAGATCTTCAAAGGTGAAGCGGGTCCCGTTGCCCAGTTCAGAGCGGCATTCCGGTGCGGCTGTCCCGGGCATGGATCTGCGCAGCAGTTCATAATCCTTGACAAAGCAGATGACCCCGGTGATGGCATTTTCCACAAACAAAGGATAGACCGAGGTGATTGTATTGGCCACTTTTCCGGAAATGGTTTTGTAGAAAAATATCCGGTTTTTTATGGGGCTTTTCCGGGCGGTACACTGCATGATCATGCTGGTACGGTTGTTCAGCTCATAGATGTCGGTTACCTTGAGGCCCATGGCTTTTTCGGGCAGAATTCCGTCAATTTTCGACTGGGCCTGGTTGTAGAAATGGATGACCCCGTGTATGTCGGCAATGATCACTCCGTCATCCAGGTGATTCAGTACCGAAAAAAAATCGATGCGGTGCATGTCCAGCCGACCATACCCTGCCTTGGATTTTGCCATATCTCTCATTCTTTGTCATATCCTGCTTGCAGTATATGGAAGCATAAACCAGGGGATCTTCACAAGAAAAAAAAATAAAAAACCGGTGGTGACGGAATCATTTTGTCACCACCGGTCAAGTGATTATATAGAAGCGATGACCTGTCCGGCATGGAGGCTGCCTCTGTCCGGGGCTAGCTGGGAAACATATTGTCCTCTATTTCTACGGCAGCCCCACTGGTGTTCATCAGTGCCGCAAATCTGCCCAGGGTGATGGGCAGCATGGTTTCCGTATAAAACTGCAGCGATTTGATGATACCCTGGTAAAAGGGTTTGTCTTTTTTCTTGGCCTTTTCCAGCTTCTGGGCCGCAATCACAGCACGCCACAACAGCATCCAGGCCATCACCGTATCACCGGCCGCATCCTGGAACGGATGGGCATTGGCAAAGGCGGACAGCACTTTGTCGGACATGGCGGTCTGACCCATGTGGATGGACACTTCCGCAAGTTTGTTGATGACCGCTTCCACTTTGACGGCATAGCCCTGGATGGTGTCAATCTCTTTGGCCTGTGCAAGGGTTTTTTGCATTTCGCCAAACAGGTCCATGATGGGTTTGCCCTTGTTGAGCCCCAGTTTTCTGCCCAGAAGATCCATGGCCTGGATCCCGTTGGTGCCTTCGTAAATCAGGGTGATACGGCAGTCTCTGAGCAGCTGGGCCATGGGGTATTCTTCGATGAAACCGTAGCCCCCGTATACCTGCATGCCCTGGGAGCAGACCTCAAAGGCCCGGTCTGTGACATATCCTTTGGCAATGGGGGTGAGCACCTCCACAAATCCCTGGTATTTTGCCTTTTCTTTGTCACTTTGGGCAAATTTTGCCATGTCCGAGCAATAGTGGACAAAGTAGAGCAGCGAGCGCATGCCTTCCACATAGGTTTTCATCACCATGAGCTGGCGCCGGACATCCGGGTGCCGAATAATGGGAACCCCTTTGGCATCAGGGTTCATGATTTCCATCAGGTCCTTTCCCTGGATCCGGTTTCTGGCATAGTCCAGGGCATACATGTAAGCGGTGGTGGCGCAGGCAAATCCCTGGAACCCCACCAGGAGACGGGCTGCGTTCATCATCAGAAACATGGCTTTCATACCCTTGTTTTCTTCTCCCAGCAGGGTGCCGATGCAGTTGCCTTTGGACCCCAGGGACAACGAGCAGGTTGAATTGCCGTGGATTCCCATTTTGTGCTCAATGCCCGTGCAGATCACATCATTGAATTCCCCCGGAGATCCATCCGGATTCACCCGGAATTTGGGCACCAGGAACAAAGAGATACCCTTGGTACCGGCCGGTGCCCCTTCAATACGCGCCAGGACCGGGTGAATGATGTTTTCCGCCAGATCATGGTCACCGCCGGAGATAAAGATTTTTTCTCCCACAATGGCATATGTGCCGTCCCCGTTGGGAACCGCTTTCGTGGTCAATGCCCCCACATCTGAGCCGGCTTCCGGCTCTGTCAACAGCATGGTGCCGCACCACTTGCCGGTGTACATGTTTTTCAAATACAGATCTTTCTGTTCTTTTGTGCCGAAATGTTCCACCAGATGACCGGCCCCCTGGGTCAGGCCCGGATACATCATGAACGGATAATTGGCCCCGTTGAAATATTCCGCCGCTGCCGAGGCCACGGTCCGGGGCATGCCCTGTCCGCCCCACCGGGGATCTTCAGTGGGTGCCAGCCATTCGCCTTCATTGAACAACGCAAACAGCCGTTTAAAGGAATCGGGTGTGGTTACAATGCCATTTTCAAGGGAACACCCCTGCTGGTCGCCATCTTTATTTGCCGGAAGCAGTTCTTTGACAGCAAAATTTTTTGCTTCTGAAATGATCAGATCAATGGTTTTTTTGTTAAAGTCTGCAAAACCGTCATGGATTTTGGAAAGAGATTCAGCATTGAGTTGTTCATGCATGACAAACTCTATGTCCCGTCGATCGGAAATTACCTGTGCCATATTACATTGCCCTCCTGGTGTTGGTGTCTGCCATGGATGCTGAATTGTTGTTCATTGGTTTGTTTCCCGTATTCTTCGGGAGTATATCCATGGAAAATGTGTGATTGAAAAAAAATTTATTAATTAAAATAAGCTGTTGTATAATATATCCTGTTGTTTTTTTGTGCCCGTTACCCACGCTTTCCCAAGTTTATAAAAAATGAATATCAATTCATTACATGGAATTTTTAAATAGTCAATGATTATTTTCAGAATCTGATATTGCTTGACCCTGTATCATTTTTTTGGTAATTCTGTGTAGTTGAAATATGTGGCTTGTTCAGCGCAATTGAAAAGGATTTTCAATGCGTTTCATGATATGATTAACTCTAAATTTGGAGGATAAGGATGAAAAAATTACTACTGACTGTGTTAGCTGTTTTTATGGTGATGTCTTTTGCTGTTTCTGCCGGTGCAAAGACTTTTAAGATGGGGCTGGATGCCGATCCCGTATCCCTGGATCCCCAGGTGCAGCTCTCCGGCGGCATGCTCCAGTTGTCCCACTGGGTGTTTGATCCCCTGGTACGCTGGACCCAGGAAATGGATTTCGAACCCCGTCTGGCCACCAGCTGGGAACGGCTGGATGATCTGACCATACGGTTTCACCTGAGAAAAGGTGTCAAGTTCCACAGCGGCAACACCTTTACCGCCAAAGATGTGAAATGGTCCTTTGACCGCATGAGAAAAAGCGTGGATTTCAAAGGCCTACTGGAACCCTTTGACGGATGTTATATCGTAGATGATTACACCGTGGACATCAAAACCAAAAAAGCGTATCCCCTGGTACTCAACATGGCCACCTATTTCTTTGCCATGGATTCCGAGTTTTATACCGGTACCGATGAAAACGGCCAGCCCAAAGATGCTATTTTAAAGATCGGTGAATCTTTTGCGTTGAACAACGCCTCAGGCACCGGTCCGTTTATTGTCACCAAGCGCCAGCACAACGTGGTACTGGAAATGAAACGGTTTGCAGACTACTGGGACAAAAACAGCCCGGGCAATGTCACCGAATTCATCCTGAGCCCCATCAAGGAAAACGCCACCCGCGTGGCTGCCCTGCTCTCCGGAGGTGTGGACTGGATCTCTCCTGTGCCCCCCCAGGATTTTGCCAGAATCCAGAACGATGACAAGGTCAAACTGGTGAACATCAACGGCGGCCGGATCATCACTTTTCAGATGAACCCCAACCGGGTGGAGGCTTTCAAGGATGTGAGGGTACGCCAGGCCATTGTCCATGCAGTGAACAATGAAGGGATCGTCAAACAGATCATGAAAGGCACGGCCACGGTGGCGGCACAGCAGGGTCCCGAAGGCTATCTCGGCTACAAGGAAACCCTTACACCCCGCTATGACCTTGCAAAGGCCAAGGCCCTCATGAAAGAAGCAGGATATGAAAACGGTTTTGAAATCAGCATGATGGCCCCCAACAACCGGTATGTCAATGATGCCAAGATTGCCGAAGCAACCGCCCAGATGCTGGGAAAGATCGGCATCAAAGTGAATCTGAAAACCATGCCCAAGGCACAGTACTGGAATGAATTCGACGCACGGGCCGCTGACATGATGATGATCGGGTGGCATTCTGATACCGAAGATTCCGGGAACTTTTCCGAATTTTTGACCATGTGCCCCAATGCGGAAACCGGCTACGGCCAGTATAACAGCGGGTACTGCAATCCCAGGGTGGATGAACTGACCATCGCTGCTCAGTCCGAAACCGATGTGGAAAAACGGAAGGCCATGCTCCAGGAGATCGAGCAGATCCTGTATGATGATGCCGCCTTTGTACCGTTTCACTGGCAGAACCATTCCTATGGCGTCAAAAAGAACGTCCGTGCGCAACCCGTTATCAATGCACAGAACTTTCCGTATATCGGCGACCTGGTGATTGAATAAATATCCGTTTGAAGGATAAAAAAGCGGCTGCTGTTTGTGCGGCCTGACCTGTCACTGCCGTTCCGGATTACATTTTTCGGGACGGCAGTGTTAACCTTTCTGGACAAAGATACCATCCCATGTTTGCATTTATCATACGCAGGATTCTCCAGGCCGTGGCGGTCATGCTGGTTATCAGCCTGGTGGTGTTTGCCATACAAAAACAGTTTGGTGATCCGGTCAGAGATCTGGTGGGGGAGCGGGTCACCCCGGAAGAGCGGCAGCAGATCGCCGATAAAATGGGGCTTAATGATCCGTTCCTGGTCCAGTACGGCCGTTTCGTCAAAAATGCTGTGACCAAAGGGGATCTGGGACGGTCTTTTTTATACAACAAACCCAACCTTGAGGTGATTGTGAACCATGCACCGGCCACCATCGAGCTGGTGCTGGGGACTGCGTTGATCATCATTGTCCTGTCTTTGCCCCTGGGGGTGTATTGTGCATTAAAACCCCGAAGTCTGCTTTCGCGGTTCACCATGAGCTTTTCCACTTTAGGGGTGTCCATGCCCGTGTTTCTGACCGCCATTTTGCTTATTTATCTGTTTGCAGTGCACTGGCGGATTCTGCCCTCCTACGGCCGGGGGGAAACCGTGGACCTGTTCGGGAACGGCATCTGGATGACCGGATTTTTAACCATTGACGGGCTCAAACATCTGATTCTTCCCTGTATTTCCTTGTCCACGCTCATGCTGCCCCTGTTCATCCGCCTGATCCGTTCTGAGATGATGGAGGTGCTGGAAACCGAATATATCAAATATGCCTGGGCCAAAGGGCTTTCACCCCGGCGGGTCTGGCTGGTCCATGCATTCAAGAACACCCTGCTGCCGGTGATTACGGTGTTCGGTGTACAGATCGGGATCATGTTTGCCTTTACCCTGCTCACGGAACTGGTATTCCAGTGGCCGGGTATGGGATTCATGTTCTTAGAGGCGGTGAACCGGGCGGATCTTTCCTTGCTCATTGCCTATCTGGTGGTGGTGGCAGCATTGTTTGTGGTGGTCAATACGGTTGTGGATATTCTCTATGGCTTTATCAATCCCACGGTCAGGATAGCAGGAACCAAATGAAAACAAAATTACAGCAGTTTACAGAATCCTATTTTTTATACAGTTTCCGGCGGGACATGGTGGCCATGGCAAGCTTTGCCGTCCTGGTGATTTTTTTGTTTATCGCATTTGCCGCTCCCTGGATTTCTCCCATGAACCCCTATGATTCCGTCAATATCGACATCATGAATTCGGAAATTCCCCCCATGTGGATGGACGGCGGATCTAAGGAATTTCCCCTGGGCACCGATAACCAGGGCCGGGATATGCTGTCCACCATGTTTTACGGGCTGCGCACCTCCATTATCATCGGTCTTGGGGCTGTGGCCATCCAGGCGGCCATCGGTGTTGTCCTGGGGCTTATGGCAGGATATCTGGGGGGTAAAACCGATGCCATTCTCATGCGCCTGGCAGATATCCAGTTTTCCTTTCCCTATCTCATGGTGGCCATTTTCATGAGCGCCATTTTTCAGGTGGTGTTTGGTGCCGGCAGTTTTGAACAGATGGCCATACCCTTGTTGACCATTATCATCGGTCTGTCCAACTGGCCCATGTTCGCCAGGACTATCCGGGCATCTGTCATGGGGGAAAAAAACAAGGAGTATGTGGAGGCGGCAAGGGTTATCGGCCTGCCCCAGCGCATCATCATGTTCCGCCATATTCTGCCCAATGCCCTGACCTCGGTGATGGTCATTTCCACAATCCAGGTGGCCAATGCGGTCATGAGCGAGGCAGCCCTGTCATTTTTAGGGCTTGGCATGCCCGTGACCAAGCCGTCTTTGGGGTCACTTATCCGGGCAGGACAGGAGTTCTTTTTTTCCGGATCATGGTGGATTACGGTGCTGCCGGGGTTGTGGCTGGTGCTCTTTGTCCTGGTGATCAACCTTTTGGGGGACTGGCTCCGGGATGTACTTAACCCGAAATTATACAAAGGATAACAACAGCTAAGATGTCTCACCTTCTTGAAGTCAGGGACCTGGAAGTAAAGTTTGCCCTTCGCTCCGGTGATATCACGGCCATCGACGGGGTCAGTTTCAATCTGGATCCGGGAGAGCGCCTGGGCATAGTCGGGGAAAGCGGGGCCGGCAAATCCGTTACCGGGTTTGCCATCATCAATCTCATCTCCAAGCCCGGGTATATTTCCAGGGGCAGCATCTATTTTGAAGGCAATGAGATATCCGCTTATTCCCTGGCCCGGATGCGCAAAATCAGGGGAAACCGGATCTCCATGATTTTTCAGGATCCCATGATGACATTGAATCCGGTATATACCATCGGGTTCCAGATGATCGAGACCCTGCAGGCCCACCGGAACATATCCAAAACACAGGCGCGGGCCATTGCCCTGGACAAGCTTAAAAAAGTGTATATACCGTCTCCTGAAAAACGGTTGTCCCAATACCCCCATGAATTGTCCGGGGGCATGCGCCAGCGGATCATCATTGCCATATCCCTTCTGGCAGACCCGGCCATTATCATTGCGGATGAGCCCACAACCGCCCTGGATGTCACCATCCAGGCCGAAATCATGGACCTGCTCCAGGAATTGTGCGAACGCGATAGAATGGGGCTGATCCTCATTACCCATGATCTGGGGGTGGTATCCCAGGTGACCGAGAAAATCGCGGTGATGTATGCCGGGAAAATCATTGAATACGGCCCCACGGAAACCGTAGTCCACCATCCGGTGCATCCCTATACCATCGGCCTTATCGGGTCAATCCCGGGTTCCATTGAACCGGGAAAGGATCTCAAGCAGATTCCGGGCATGATGCCCACACTCACCAATATTCCGCCGGGATGCGCCTTTAATCCCAGGTGTGAACTTGCTGCGGATATCTGCACAAAAAAAACCCCGGTTTTTGAAGAAAAACAAAATGGCATCATGGCTGCCTGTCACATGAAATAGGATGTAAAAAAACCAATGACAACGCATCAGACCCCTTTATTGACTGTTGAGAACGTAGTCAAGCATTTTGATATTTCCGGCGGTTTTCTGGATCAACTGGCCTTCAAGGGCGGTATCCACCTGGAAAAAACCACTGTCAAGGCAGTGAATAATGTGTCTTTGTTCGTCAACAAAGGCGAGACCCTGAGTGTGGTGGGAGAAAGCGGATGCGGCAAATCCACCCTTGCCAGGGTGATCCTGGGGCTTTACCGGCCCAATTCCGGTAAAATTTTTTATGACGGCCAGCGTATCGACCACCTTTCCCATGAACAATGGCTGCCCTATCGCCGGAAAATGCAGATGATTTTCCAGGACCCTTATGCCTCCCTGAATCCCAGAAAAACCGTGCGCCAGACCCTGGAAGAACCGCTGCGGTTCCATAACCCCAAAATGACGGCCCAGGAAGCCGTTGACAAGGTGGCCTATGTCATGGAACAGGTGGGTGTGGATCCGGCCTGGATTGGCCGGTATCCCCATGAGTTTTCCGGGGGCCAGCGCCAGCGGATCTCCATTGCCAGGGGGCTGATCCTTGATCCCAATTTCATTGTTGCGGATGAGCCGGTCTCCGCTTTAGATGTATCCATCCAGGCCCAGATTCTGAATCTGCTCATGGACCTGCGGGAAAAACATGACCTCACCTATCTGTTCATCACCCACGACCTTTCTGTGGTGCGCCACATCAGCTCCCGGGTGGCCGTGCTGTACCTGGGCACGGTGTGTGAACTGGCTTCGGCAAAAGATCTGTTCGAGTCTCCCCGGCATCCCTATACCCGGGCGCTTTTGTCCGCCATCCCCAGGATCGGGGAGAAAAAAGCCAAGCATATCAAGCTGAAAGGAGAGGTGCCCACGCCGGTGAACCTGCCGTCGGGATGTGTTTTCCACGGCCGGTGCGTGTATGCACGGGATCGGTGTCGTAAGGAATTTCCCCGTTTCAATGAATTGTCCAACAGCACCTTTGTGTCCTGCCACGGGGTGGAGGAAGGGTGGGATTTGGGGTGACATCCGTCACCTGATCTTTTGCCGATACCAGCGGTTTTTCACACCGAAAAAAATAGTTTTGGTCGGTTCGATTTTTGCATAAAGCATTAAGATACGCACCGGGACAATATCCGTCAAAAACTGGGTTTCAAGCAAACCAGCGTGAATTTGAGATCCTATCTGGTGAATGTATGAAAAATACGTATTTTTACGCAGTGATACCACCGTAAATTTTTGAGGATTTTGTCCTCTTGTATTATGTGTCTTGATATATTATACAGTGAGTGCAATAATAAACTAAGGTATGACCAAAATCTTTTTTGGAGTTGAAACAATGCCGGAAAACCTGCCAGCGCCAGCCAAAGTACTTGTCATTGATGACGAAACAGCAATTTTACGAATGCTGGCCATGGCATTGTCCAGAAAAGGATACCATGTTGATACTGCTGACAATGGTGAACTGGGCATAAAAATGATGAAATCCAATCAATACCACCTGGTGATAACCGACATGCAAATGGGTAAAGTGTCCGGTGAAGACGTGCTCAGGCAGGCAAGGCTCCTGAAAGGAAACAGCATCCCGGTCATTGCCATGTCCGGCACACCCTGGCTGATGGATAAACATATATTTGATGCAGTTCTTCCCAAACCCTATTCCTTGAAACTGCTTTTTGAACTGGTACAAAATTTTTTATTCCCGCTTTCTGAAGAAGATTCCCTTTCCTGAAGTGTAATACAGACCCTTTGTTTTGGTCAGCCTGTTTTCGCAAGGCATGTCTGAAAAAGATATCTCCTATGGTTCAAATCCCGGAGATGCCATGGGTTCAATGGACAGTACCAGAGCGGTTTCATTCATGACCTGCCATTTCACATCCACATCAAAAAGACGGATCCCGTAGGTTTTATATCGGATTTTATCGTAATTTTTAGGCAAAGATGCAGAAAAACCGCTTTGGTAACCGGGTCTTGGGTCATTTTGCAGCACTTGGGTAATGATGGCTGCCAGATCGGGGATCTGATCGGCCATTTGCCGGGACTGTTCCCGTGCCGCGGCAGAAAAAACAACCCGGAGCCCGGGAGAAGGGCGTTCTGCTGCAAAGCCGCCTGTTGCATCTGTAATGGTGTCTGCCCAGGGCACATAGGGCTTGATATCCAGTATGGGGGTGCCATCCAGGATGTCTACCCCTGACAGGTGAAGGACCGGTCCCTGGCCGGTATGTTCCACAGTTTCAAGTTTTACGGCTGAGATACCTATGGAATTGGGCCGGAACGGGGATCTGGAAGCAAATACCCCCACTTTTTTATTGCCCCCCAGCCGGGGCGGCCGGACCATGGGAGACCATGTATTGCCCATGGCCCGGTGAAAAACAAATACCAGCCATACATGGGAAAAGCCTTCCAAATGCCGCACTGCATCTGTGTCGGAAAATCGCGGATGAAAGACCAGGCGGCCTGTTGCGGCCGCTGCCAGATTCATTTGCCGGGGGATGCCGAATTTTTCCGCAAAACAAGTATGCAGGGTGGCTATGGGGATGAATGTGTACGCCAACGCAGATGGTTCCCGTGGTTTTTTATTGCCCGTCACCGCATGGCCAGCCAGATTCCAAAAAGTATCACAAGCATGCCTGTCACCCGGGACAGCGTGATCTGCCTGATGTCCGCCCCGAACAGCCCGAACTGGTCAATCAGGGCTGCTGCCATAAACTGGGCCGCCACCAGAATGGTGAATGCCGGTACCAGCCCCAGGCGGGGCACACTGTAACCGATGGCAGCGATGAGCACCAGCCCCATGGGACCGGATAACAGCGTATACCAGGGAATCTGGGACAAGCCTGATAAATTTCCGCCCCGCAGCAGAATCATGATGATGCCGATGATAAACCCGCCGCCGCCATAGGTCACAAATACGCTTTCAAGGGTTCCCACATGCCTGTCAATGCTCCCCATCAGCTGGCCCTGCACAGCCACGGCAATTCCCCCCACTGCTGCAATGATTACCAGGTATATGAAACTCACCGTACCTTTCTCCTTTTGATAACAACATGATGATAAAAAATGTGCCTTGTCTGCAAATCTGGTTTCTTTCACTGTTATGCTATTGGCGCCTGTTGGTTCGGGTATTTACTAAAAAAACGGTATAAAAGCAAGCAGGAGAAATGAGCCATTCAGGGTCATGGCCACCCGTCACGGCTCTTTTCAAACAGGCTGATGGTTATGGATTCATGCAGGTTTTTCTTTTCATATGAGGTTCCATGGGGTATTTTACACCCACCATGGTCGAATAACCAAAGGCATGATCGGGTAACCAAAGGAGACGGCAATGAGGGTTTTATTCATTTTGGTGACAGCAGCTCTTGTTTTTCTGGTGGGACTGTATTTTTTTTCACGCAAACTATTGTATTTTCCTGTGTCCATAACGCCGGAACGGCTGGCAGACATCAACGCAAGAATACCGGAGGTAGAGGAAATACAGATCTTGGTGGAAAAAAAGGTTATTCTTCACGGCTGGTTATTACAAAAAGATCTGGCCGGCCTGCCCACTATATTTTATTTCGGGGGCAATGCAGAAGAGGTATCATTGAACCTGGAGGACTATGCGGCAAACGTATCCGCCAACTTGGTTCTGGTCAATTACAGGGGGTATGGTCTGAGCACAGGGTCAACTGCTGAATACCATCTCAAATCAGATGCCCTGGCCATCTATGACCATCTGGCAGACCGGTTTGACCTTGATCCGGTCCGATGCGCGGCCTGGGGCAGAAGCCTGGGATCTTCCATTGCTGCACACCTGGTCCTGGAACGGGGCCTTGGCAGGCTGATCCTCACCTGTCCCTTTGACAGCATCCAGGATGTGGCTGCCGCTTATTATCCTTCCTGGCTGGTGAATCTGGTACTGCAGGACCGGCACCGCACCATTGATTTTGCACCCCGGATCACATCTCCCACCCTGGTTCTGGCGGCCGCGGATGATGAAGTGATTCCTTTCCGGCATACCCAGAAACTGTATGACAGCCTGACCTGTCCCAAACAACTGGTTCCCATAGCCGGGGCGGGCCATAATACCATTTCCGCTTTTGCGGCGTATTTTGATGCGGTGAATGTGTTTTTACAAAAAGATCCGGAAAAACATATGCCCTTAGGGTTGCCGGAGTAACCAACAGCATCCCCTCCACATCAGAAAACAGCAGAATCAATCGGTTCGATATCCGGTATGCTCGCAAGACCGGTATCACCAAAAGGATTTACACCTATGTTTATATATGATAGCAAATACCCTGTGTCGGGAAAAAGTTTTTGACATCCAGGTATATTCTTATATAATCAGATAATAGTGTTGAATCTCATGCTGGTATGTTTTGCTATCTGCCATTCGTTTTGTGCTCCCGCGTTTTATTTTTTTTCATGCATTTTAAAGGAGGGTATCATGAGCGAAAGTGTCTACAAAATCATCGATCTTGTTGGATCCAGCACCACATCCTGGGAAGATGCAGCCAACAAAGCCATTGCAAAAGCATCCGGTTCTTTGCGGGATCTGCGGATCGCTGAAGTCCAGAAACTGGATGTGAAAATTGAAGAGGGCAAACCCGCACAGTTTCGTACCAACATCAGGTTATCCTTTAAATATCAGGATTAACCAAAGGTAAAATCAGTGTCATGTCCGGATCTGGCCGCTGCCCGAGACCACAAATTTGGTGGTGGTCAGTTCCGGGATGCCCATGGTGGCGGCCTGTGACCGGCCCATGGTAAAATTGATAATTTGGGATATACAATCGACAGATGATACAATTTTTAACCATGGGTCTGGTACTGGGGCTGTCCGCAGGGCTTGCACCAGGGCCTTTGCTGACCCTGGTGGTGTCTGAAACCCTGCGGTGTAATGTGGGGGCAGGTATCCGGGTGGCACTGGCACCCTTGATCAGTGATCTGCCAATTATTTTCGTGTCAGTGGGCATCTTGTCCACCATGTCGGATTTCAAGGCGGTACTGGGAGGGATTTCCCTTGTGGGGGGAGGGGTGGTGTTTCGCATGGGCTTCAAGGGGCTCATGACCAGGGCCCTGGTTATAGACCCGGAAGTCTCCACAAAAAATGCCCTGGTAAAAGGTGTTCTGGTCAATGTGCTAAGCCCCCACCCCTATCTGTTCTGGATATCAGTGGGAGCCCCGGTGTTCCACCGGGCCATGGCGGTGCATATGGCCGCAGCTGCGGCATTTGTTGCCAGTTTTTATCTGCTTTTGGTGGGATCCAAAGTGGGCCTGGCCCTGGTGGTAGGCCGGTCCAGAGCGGTTATCAAAGGGCGGGCCTATGTGTATACCATGCGGGGGCTGGGTCTGGCCCTGTGTATTCTGGCCCTTGTCCTGGTAAAAGACGGGCTGACCCTTCTGGGTATTTTATAGATTACAGATCAAAATCCCGGGAAGTGACGGTATGTTCCATACGCTGGATCCGCTGGTCGATATTTTCAAATTTGCGTTTGATGCGCTGGAGGGCTGATTCCCGGGAGGTGGTATAGGACTGATAAAACTCCTGGTCTCTTTCATTCTGGAACGGAA
Source organism: Desulfotignum sp. (assembly GCA_011390635.1). Taxonomy (GTDB): domain Bacteria; phylum Desulfobacterota; class Desulfobacteria; order Desulfobacterales; family Desulfobacteraceae; genus Desulfotignum. The sequence continues at coordinate 30,297 of JAABSA010000004.1, forward strand.
CCACCGGAGCGGGTTTTAAAATCAGTCCGGCGACGATATACAACACCCCCACCGGCCAGAATCCGGTGAACAAGAAAATCAGAAAGGTGATCATCCGCACCCAGAACACACTCAAATTGAAATGTTCGGCCAGCCCCCGGCACACCCCCATGAGGATGCCTTTTCTGGACCGGTAGATGCGGTGGTCTCCGGCAATATCATCCAGCCGGTCCCGGAATCTGCTGTATTGGTTTCTGCAACCGGCATACCCGGATTTTTGTTTGCGCTTGTAATGGTATCTCATTATGTTAACGGTCCTTTCTTTGGCGTTCGATCAGGATGGTTTCCAATGCTTCCACCCGCTCTTCCATTTTTGACAACCCATGGTATATGTCCTGGATCATCTGTGTTTCTTCATCATGTACCTTGCGGTCTTTTTTGCTGATGCCGCCGGTTTTAGCGGCCCGGATGATACCGATGACAATGAGCCCGACGGTAGCCAGAAACAGGATGAATCCTCCCATGGCGATTCCGATGATTGTCGCACCATGCATCATAAACTGCCTCCCTCTGATGTGGATAATTTACAGCGTACTTGTATCATCTTTTTGTGCTGTTTGGGAGGATTTTAAATTCCGCAGCTGACGTTCAATGTCATCATCCGCACTGAGTTCTTCAAAAGCCTCTTCCAGATTGGTTTTCCGGCCGTAGTTCACCAGATCTGCTTCCGCTTCCATCCGTTCGATATTCGATTCCATTTCCTCAAATTTGTTCATGACTTCGGCGGAATCCACGCGCCGGATTTCCTGGTGCGCCTTTTTTTTGCGCTGGGCCCGGATGTGGCGCTGGACCAGCATGCGTTGTTTTTCCCTGGCGGATTTCAGCTTGTTTTCCAGTTCCTGGATATCATCTTTGTATTGTTCCACAATGGCGCCAAGTTCATCGAGTTCCTGTTCCACTGCCTCACACCGCTGGGCAAACCGCCGTTTTTCCAGCAACGCCTGCCGTGCCAGATCATCTCTGCCCCTGGACACAGCCAGACCGGCCTTGTTGTCCCAGAAGGCTTCCCTGTCCCGGGTGTCATCCAGTAGCCGGGACACCTTTTTCTGGTTGGCAATGGTGCCGGCGCAGGAGGATTTAAGCTCCACCAGGGTGTCCTCCATTTCCCGGATCATCAGTTTGATGAGTTTTTCCGGATCTTCCGCCCGGTCCAGCATGGCGTTGATATTGGCAGATACAATGTCTCTGAATCGTGTAAAAATTCCCATGGTTCTTCTCCTTTTTTTTGGGGTCAGAAGTTACCTTCTGGCCCCTAATAAAAGCATGAAGTGTGCCATTGTTGAAATAAAACAGAATTTATGTGTTGTTTCAAGCGGTTGTAACAACTTGCTTGGATTGACACAAGGGAAATACTGTGGTATTTAATGCCAGTAAGTGGGTTTTTTTACCGTTTTTAGATTAATTTTACTATATTGTCAGGAAGCGTATGGGTTATGCAGCATCTGATACATCCATGGACCATGTGTCCATGGATGGGGCAGTGGGGCAGTCTGAGGCATTTATTCAGTTCCAGGAACAGATTTCCCGGGTGGCCCCCATTGACCGGCCTGTGATGATTTTAGGGGAACGGGGAACCGGTAAGGAACTGGCAGCCACCCGAATTCATTTTTTATCCGGACGGTGGCAAAAACCGCTGGTTACCCTGAATTGTTCCGCATTGGCTCCCACCTTGATCGAATCTGAATTGTTCGGCTATGAAAAAGGGGCGTTTACCGGGGCAGGTGCGCGCCACAGCGGCCGGTTTGAGCAGGCATCGGACGGCACCTTGTTTCTGGATGAAATCGGCACCATTCCCATGGAGGTCCAGGAAAAAATTTTACGGGTGGTGGAATATGGGGTTTTTGAACGGGTGGGATCTTCCCGGCCGATTCGGGTGGATGTCCGCATTGTTGCCGCCACCAATGCGGATCTGCCAGCCATGACCAGGGCAGGAACCTTTAAGCGCGACCTTGTGGACCGGCTGTCTTTTGAAGTAATTTATGTGCCACCCCTGCGGTACCGCAAAGAAGATATCCTGCTGCTGGCCAATCATTTTGCCTCCCGCATGGCCTTTGAACTGGGGTGGGGACAGGTGCCTGAACTGACAACCCATGCCCAAAAAACCCTGTCAGCCTATCCATGGCCCGGCAATATTCGGGAATTGAAAAATGTGATCGAACGGGCGGTTTACAAAAGTACCACCCCCCGCATACATGATATTGTCTTTGATCCGTTTGAAAATCCCTATGATGACATCACCCATGGAGCCCAAAAAAAACCTCTTTTGCAATCGTCTGCATCAGTGTCATCAGTACCTTTGCAACCGGCATCCGGGACCGGAACCGTTTTTGCGCCACTGACCGCTTCACCGCCAAAAGAACCGCAATCCGAAGGGTATGACCGGCAATTTACGGCAAAACTGATGACAATGCCCTTAAAAGAAGCGGTGCAGGCCCTGGAAACGCTTCGGGTGCAAAAGGCCCTGGCACAAAGCCGGTTCCATCACAAAAAAGCAGCAGCCATGCTGGGATTGTCCTATGACCAGTTCCGCGGGATTAAAAAACGCCTGGGGATATGATCACAGCAGTACATCGCCCCTTTTGCCCGCCACTACCGGGTAATTGAGTGTCTGGCCGGGATGCATGGCGCTGAAATCTGTTTTCGGGTTGTATTTTTTCAACAACCAGAAAGGAATTTCCAGCTGTTTGAGGCACAGGGACCAGATCGTATCGCCGGGTTGGATTTCATAGGTTTCTACTGCGGATACCATAAAAGAATCAAAAAAATCTTCTTCAATTTCCCGGTGAAATTCAAACCGTTTTTCTTCAAATCTGTCTGGATCTGCAGCGGTTAAGGGAATTTTGATGGTCTGGCTGATGGAGATGGATGTGCCAAAGGCAAGGCGGTTCAAGGACCGCATCCGGCTGGTGGGGATGTTTAGCCAGTCTGCGTAATGGCCTAAAGTTTCCTCAGCCTCCACCTGGATTATGCCCACCCGGGCATTATTATCATCCACAATTTTTTGTATTTTCAGATTGCTGGTGTCAACCAGGGGATTTACCCGGTTGTCTGCGGTTGCCGGCAAGGCTGCCACTTCTCCTGAAACTGGTTGTGCCGGCCCGGGTGATCCAATGGCCTGAACCACAGGCAGTTGCGAGGCTGCAGGTTCCGGCAAAGAAACAGGCTGTTTTACCTGTGCGGACTTGGCAATTTTTTTGATAATTGTTTGCGGGCCGGGCTGCCGGGTGTCGGGCACTGGGTTTTCAGTAACGGTTTGATCTGCCAGAATGGCTGCAGGCGGGATATTGGGTTGTTCCCTGACCGGTATGCGCAGATTCTGGCCGATGAAGATAACCGCCTGCCGGCTAAGGCCGTTTGCCATGATCAGATCATTAAGGGAAACATTGTGGGTCCGGGCGATGGCACCGGCTGTATCGCCTTTAGCCACCACATGAAAACGGCTGGGTTTCTGTTTTGTCTGGTACAGGCCAAAAGCAATATCCCGGGCATGATGCAGGGCAATGCTGGGGGGCAGACGGATCTCAAATCCCTTTGGGATATATTTCTGGTCTTTGAACACCGGGCTTCGCAAAGAGGGATTCAAGGTGTGAAAATCCTGGATATCCATATCCACACCCCGGGTGAAAGATTGGGCGCAAAGAAAGCCTTTGGTGGTGAAGCGGGTATAGTTCAAAGGTGTATCAAATTGCAGGTCACCAAAGTATTGCTGATAATTCTTGGCCACCTGCCGGGCTGCCACAAACTCCGGGTAAAAGTTTCTGGAGGCAAATTTAAAAGAACGGCTTGTGTAGTGTAAAAATATTTTTTCATAGGTGCCCCTGGCCTGTCTGGCCCGTTTCATGCCTGCCAGGCCATGATTGTAGGCCGTGATGGCCAAAGGCCAGGTGTTAAGTTCCGCATAGTTTCTTTTCAAAAGCCGGGCCGCGGCATCTGTGGAAATATAAGGATCGCGCCGCTGGTCCACTACATAGCCAATTTCCATGAACTGTTTTCCGGTTCCCCGGGTAAACTGCCAGATTCCGGCGGCACCGAATTTTGAATAGGCGTTGAAATCAAAGGAAGATTCCACACAGGGAAGATACACCAGGTCTTCGGGCAGGCCATGGGATCTGAAAATGCGCCTGAATTCATCAATCACCGCCCCGGACCTTATCAGACCCGCCTTGAACTGGTCTGCAATGCCGGTCTGGCACCGGAGACGGAATGCGGCATGTTTATATTCTACAGGGTCCACATCAGGACTGAACAGGGCGGCGACTTTTTTTTCCAGACTGCCGGACGGGGTTTTACCGCCGGCCAGATCCAGTAGAACGGCTTTGTGTCTGTTGAAGGCGGCATCTTTGATGCGTTTGTTTTTCTTTGCCGCCGCAACGGTGAGGGCAGGATCCAGATCTATGACATCAAAAATCCGGTCCAGGTGAAGAGAATCATGAATCACCCCCCGGGACCGGTCATATTGGCTGAAAATTTTTATCCAGAATGCCACATTGGGTTTGATGGCTTCATAAACGGGGAAATCTTTTGGTGCGACACTACCGGGTTGTGATGTGGTTCCCGTAACAGGCAGGGCAGCGCCCAGCCACAGTATGAGAAAAAGAACCATTGTTTTACAACATTGTTTTTTTACCGGATGTGGCATGGATTCTCCTGTAATCTGCAGGTTTGGGTAAATCATCCTGGAATCTATCACAGAAGTTTGGGATGTTAAACCATAAACAATGTTATTCTGATTATATGTTGCGCTGGTTCCTTGAAATTTACGCTTTAATTTTTTTGGAAGATAACATACAACACACATTTTATATATAAAAGCCTGTGGTTAAAAAAAAACGGGGCACACAAAAAAAAATCGGTGAGGAGACTGCTTAATGACAAAGGATCATGACCGGTATAAACGACACTATCCCATCTCATGGGACCAGCTTCATCGGGATGCCAGGTCCCTAGCCCGGCGGCTTCACGACACAAAAAAAACCTGGGAAAAAATGGTGGCAGTGACCCGGGGCGGGCTGGTGCCGGCGGCCATCATTGCCAGAGAACTGTCCATCCATCACATTGATACCGTTTGTGTCACCAGTTATGACTGGCAGCGCCAGGGAGAAACCACCATCCTCAAACAGGTGTCAGGTTCCGGCCGGGGGTGTCTGATCATCGATGATCTGGTGGATACCGGTGCCACCGCCCGGGTGGTCAGAAACATGCTGCCCCGGGCATATTTTGCAACGGTGTATGCCAAGCCTGCAGGAAAATCCCTGGTGGATGCCTATGTCACAGAGGTGAGCCAGGACACCTGGATTCTGTTTCCCTGGGATTCAGAATCCAGATTCGTAGTGCCCATTGCCGGCCTTTAACCGGCATTTTTTACAAAAAAAATTTTCGCAAAAAATGCCGGAAAATTCCTGTCTACCCTTTATTGATAATGTTTCTATGGGCCATGAGACGGATGGCGTTGATGCGGATAAAGCCTTCAGCATCTTCCTGGTTATATCCGCCTTCAATGTCCATGGAAGAAAGATCCTGGTCATAGAGGGATGAAGCACTGGTTCTGGCCACAGGATAGGCAACCCCCTTGTACAGCTTGAGGGTGACCTCACCGTCAATGACTTCCTGGCTCTTGTCCATTGCTGCCATGAGAAATTCCATTTCCGGGCTGAACCAGAATCCGTTGTAAATGAGTTCGGCAAACTTGGCCCCCAGCATATCCCGAAGCCGCATGACCTCCCGATCCATGGCAATCCCTTCGATATCCTTGTGGGCCTCGTGGAGAATGGTGCCGCCAGGGGTTTCATACACCCCCCTGGATTTGATGCCCACAAAGCGGTTTTCCACCATGTCCAGGCGGCCGATGCCGTTTTCTCTTCCCAGCTGGTTCAGGTATTCAAACAATTCCAGGGCATCTGTTTTTTGCGTGCCGTCTTCCAGGTTCATCACCTGGACCGGGATACCGTCCTTGAACCGGATCTTGATGCGGGTGGGTGTGTCAGGTGCTTTTTCAGGAGACACGGTATGGGAGTAGATGCTTTCTTCGCATTCATGGGCCGGATCTTCCAGGATGCCGGCTTCATGGGATATGTGCAGCAGGTTGTCATCTTCGCTGTAAGGCTTGGAAGCACTCTGCTTGGTGGGAATGCCGTGCTTTTCTGCATAGGCCAGCAGATCGCTTCTCCCTTTAAAGGCTTCCAGAAAAGCTGGGTTTTTCCAGGGAGCGATGATCTTGATCTTTGGATTCAGCGCATAGTAGGACAGTTCAAAACGCACCTGGTCGTTTCCTTTGCCTGTTGCCCCGTGGGAAACATAGGCTGCACCGACGGATTGGGCGATTTCAATCTGTTTTTTGGCGATCAGTGGCCTTGCAATGGCGGTTCCCAGAAGATACCGGCCCTCGTAAAGGGTATTGGCCTTGAAGACCGGAAAAATATAATCGGTTACAAATTCCTTGCGCATATCTTCGATGAAAACATCTGATGCGCCGATATTCAGGGCTTTTTTTCTGGCGGCATCAAAATCTTCCTGCTGGCCGATATTGGCCATATAGGCATATACGTGATATCCCTGTTCCAGCAGCCATTTGAGGATGACCGAGGTATCCAGCCCGCCTGAGTAGGCCAGAACCACTTTTTGTTTTGACATGGTAACTCCTAACGCGGGAAACCCGCAACCCAAGAGCCCCTCCTCATTTTTTTTGTTTTTTTTGACAAGAACTGAGGAGTAAGGCACTAATGTATATAAAAATTCATGGGGCCTATTTAGACGAAAATCATTGCAATAGTCAAGGACTTATGTGTATTCCCAAAATTGGTGTGTTTCGTCTTGCGTGCCACCAGGCGCTGGATCACAACTGCGCCATACTCACCTTTCAAAAGTGCTGCCATGGAACAGTTTATGTCAAAACAACCTGTCATGTCAAACTGATAGGGGACAGAAAGGAGGACAAGGTCAGGTGAAAATGGTGAGCAAAGCGCCTGATACAGCCAGGCAGATGGCCAGTGCCTTATGTGTGGTAATTTTTTCTTTGAGAAACACCGCTGCCAGAATAAATATGAAAATGGTGGACATCTGGTTGAGGATGGCTGCCCGGGAAGCGGTGGTATATTTCATGCCCGCCACCCAGAGGATCAGGGCGATATAGTTGCCGCAGATGGATGCCGGCAGGGCAATGAGCCAGGCCCTGGACCATTTGAGTTCCGCTAGATAGCGTTTTCTGGCCGGCAGGCAGGCCACCAGGATCATGAGCGTGACAATACCCGCACTTACCCGCACCAGTGTGGCCCAGAACACATCGGTATGTACCAGGATTTCTTTGATGATGACAATCCCCAAAGATAAAAATATCATGGCCAGGATACCGGCAATGATGCCTGCCATGTTGTCGGTGGGCGGCACAGTGGGATCCATGGCCAGATCCTTTTTTCGCAAAGACCCCACCAGAACGGCAGATAATACCATCAGGCCGCCGATGATACCGCCCAATCCCAGGCTTTCATCCAGCAGAAGAAAGGAAAAAAACAGCACACTGGGCAGATAGAGGCATTCCACAATGGCCACAAGGCCTGCCCCCAGGCGGTTCAAGGCCATGAAAAAGAACAGATCCGCCAGGGTGATGCCCAAAAATCCGGACAAAGACAGGATCACCCAGTCGTTCAAAGGTTGGTCCGGAAAAAAAGGGATTCGTAGTATCAACATGGTGGCAGTCACCAGAACCATGGCCACCAGGCTTTTATAAATATTTAGGGAAATGGGGGAAAACACTTCCCCGCTTTTTTTAAACAAAATAACGGCAGCAGCCCAGAAAAAAGCGGATCCCAGTGCAAAAACAGATCCCAGCATGGATTACCTGTCCCGGTCCCCAAAATTCACATTTCCCTTAAGGTGCGGCCGGCGGCCGGCAGCATCCCGAAGTTCAAAACAGATCCGGTTCTGCCCGGGGCCGGCAATGATATGTTCATACCCCAGGGTCAGGGCTGCAGGCATGAAAATCGGCAGCTTGAATGCGGCATCCACTGTAAAGGTTCGGGAAAACGCCATGGGTTGTTCCAGTCCGGCCAGGGTCCGTGCCAGGCTCCACATCCCATGGGCAATGGCCTGTTTAAAACCGATGAGCCGGGCGGTGGTATCAAACAGGTGGTGGGGGTTGTAATCCCCTGATACCTGTGCATATCTGCGGCCGGTGTCTGCTGGTACCTGAATGGTGAGCCTCGGCGGCAGGAACTGGTCCTTAATCTGTTTTTTAGGCGTGGTTCCAGGAACCGGGTTCCTGGTCAGATAGGTGGAGATTCCCTGCCAGACCTGGGTGTTTTTTTTATGTATTTGCAGATGAAACCGGGTGGTTATGCCTTTTGAAGTCCGGGTCATATCCTTGAGGGTGCAGGTCAGATCCAGGGTGTCATATATCCCTACCGGGTGTATTGCTTCAAAGGACTGACCGGTCTGGATCAGCCCCATGGGGTTGACGGGGAAAAAATGCGAGGTAACGTACCTGCCCAGCATGCCGATGAAAAGGGTCTGAAGAAAGCTGGGTGGGATGGCAGGGTCTTTTGATGTATGGGAAAATCCGCACACCTGCCGGTATCGGTCGATCTTTTCCGGATCAGGCACAAAACCGGACAGACATAACTGCCCTTTTGGAACCCGGGCATTTAACGGCAGGCCCGGCTTTCGAACCAGGGACAAGGCCAGTAGTTTGCAGAATACCGCCGGCATGGGCGGCAGGGTTTTCAGACGGACACAAGGGATAGGTTCGGTCAGGGGAATCTGGGTGGTATCGGTTTCCATGTTTGCGTGTATTAATCCATATGTTCAAAAATGCCGGTATGCCAAAATATTGGGCGGTTCGCGAACCGTCCTTACGTTATAAGCTTTTGAGCCTATCCTTGTTTTTGTCTGAAGTCAATACGTAGGTCACGCTTTGACGGGACGATCTTGTGCAGACAATTTGCGCCAGGTATCTGAAAATTAACTCTTTTTTGTAAAAAAGATCCGATTATGGTTGACCCTGTCGGGATTAAAGTATACTAGCAAGACCGTAAGACCCGTTTGAAAATACAAAAAACAGGAGATATTATGGATACCCAGTCCGACAGCCCGCTGATGACAGTTTCAGAAGGCGCCCTTATCATAGCAAAAGCCAAACGCGTAAACCTTAACCCCAGCCTGTTGTACGAGGCGGTGATCGATCTGGCTTCCGAAGGTCTGATTACTGCCAACTGCATTAACCGGGCAGCCGGCATTCTTCTCAATGACCTGGGATTTCCCACCTATTTTTTTGAAACGATTACCAAAGATTCCTTGAAAAGCATTCTGGCATCCATTGCCAAAGGCATCCGCATCAGCGGGGACAAGGTCGCGCTTCATTCCTGGGTGGCGGATATCGATTTCGACCTGAACCAGGACAGCAGTGTCCAGCGGGTACGCATTGCTACCGCCGAAACCCGGGACAGAATGGAACGGGTACTGGATAAGCTGTTGTCCGGCCATAGAAGAGAATATTATTACAACCCGGAAAAAGAATACTATACCTATGTGTTCCGGCCGGAAACCGTGGCGGATTTTCAGGATGCTGATTTTGCCGAGTCCCGGTTCCTTTTTAACCGGAACAAGGATTATATCGCCATCCCCCGGCTGACCCGGAACCGGTATGAAAAATTTCTGGGACAGGTTGACCAGCATGTCACCCCGTTTGTGGAACTGTTCAACCTGTCGGATATCGGGGAAATCCGGTTCATGTTCAATTCTGATTTTGAGCGGCCCCAGCTGCCGGTTCTCAGAAAGCTGTTTGCCGATCACGGGCTGACCATCACCCGGGCCTATTGGGAACCTTATTTCACAGAAACCAGGGTACCCTCATCCATCTGCTCTCTGTATGTGGCAGGAGAATTGTCAAGGAACAAGGAAGCGCTGCTGCTGGAAGACCTGCGGGCTTTTTTGAGCTTCCACATCACCCGTATCACCCGGCTTTATGTGGAGGGTCTTCTCAGTTTTAAAGAAATGCTGTTTGCCGGCAATGCCGTGGATTTCACCCACATGTTTATTTTCAAGGAGCAGGGAACCAGAACAGACAGGGAGATCATGGAAAGCCTGACTTCCGTGGATCATCAGGAAGCATTTTCAGCACGGATACATGAATCCAATAAATTCACCTATGTATCTGATATGATTCTGGATACTGCCATGGAACATCCAGACTTGGTGCAGTTTTTATATGGGCTCTTTGATGCCAAATTCAATCCGGACGGCCCTGGTGATTTGCCGGAAAAACAATTGCAGGCAAAGGCAGCGGAATTTGACCAATTGCTGGCAGTGCGTTTCATGGATGATCCTTTGGCCTATGATTTGTTCAAATTCATGTTGAAACTTGTGTCAGCATGTTTGAAAACCAATTTTTACAAACCGGAGAAACGTTCCTTTTCCTTCCGTCTGAATAATACAGTTCTGGATCCGCTGGTGTTCAAACAATTTGTATATGGCCTGTTCTTTGTCAATGGCCATTATTCATGCGGCACCCATCTGCGGGCCGATGATATTGCCAGAGGCGGTCTGCGCATGATCCGGGTAACACCGGCCAACCATGGCATGGAACTGGATAATGCGGTTCTGCTCAATTATGCGTTGGGACCCAAGGCCCAGCGTCTCAAGCACAAGGATATCTGTGAAAGCGGATCCAAAGGGGTGGTGGTACCCCATCCCGTGTATGCAAGCTACAGCATGGATGCGCTATATGACTATACCGAGGGGATAATGGACCTGATGCTCAAACATGGGCGTGTGAAAGACTATTATGGCCGTCCTGAGATGATATTTTTCGGACCGGATGAAGGCACCGCACCCTTGATGGATGCTGTGGCCTTTCGGGCAAAGCAGCGGGGATATGCCCATTGGCGGACCATCACCACGGGCAAGAGCTTCGGCATTCCACACGACACTTATGGGATGCTGTTAAACAAGGACCTGTTCGGTCTGGTACCGGCCGGTAAGGCCGGCACGGAACTGCTCATCAACGGCGAATCCTGCAGCACTACCACAGACATGGATGAAATCTATGCCCGTATCGGCGGGCAGGTGAACTTCAGCGGTATGACCACAACCTCGGTTATGGGCGCTTTCAGAACATTGATCAGCCATTACGGTGAAAAAGAAAAAGACCTGAACCTGATGATGACCGGCGGGCCGGACGGGGATCTGGGCAGCAATGAGATCCAGTGCTACAAAGGCAACATCTGCCTGTTGGTGGACGGCGGGTCCATCTTGTTTGACCCGGATGGTCTGGATAAGCCCGCCCTCATGAAAATCGCCTTTATGCGCCACACTGCCCCAAGGGCCAATTCCCTGGCCTATCCGAAAGAAAAGCTGGGCAAAAACGGATTCCAGGTACCCTTGAAAGCCAAGGGTATTACCCTTCCTGATGGTACATTTGTGGCGGACGGAGCCATGTTCCACCGCAATTTCATCACCGATCCGGCCAACCGCAAATATATCGAGCAGGCCAATATCCAGGCCTTCATCCCCTGCGGCGGGTTCAAAGACACCATCAACCAGCGCAACGTTACGCAGTTTACCGGCCTGTTCAGGGAGCTGCGGTTTATTGTGGAAGGCGCCAATGTATTTTTTGCTGATGCAGCCAGGCGGTACATCGCAAAAAAGACCGATATTCGCCAGATAAAGGACTCTTCGGCCAACAAGGGTGGGGTGTTTTCCTCGGCCGTAGCGGAAGTGCTTACCGCTTTTCTGTTTGAAGATGATTATGAAAAAAGGCTTTTGGAAGATACCGGCACCCGGTGGGCTTTGATCCGGGATATCCTGACCCTGGTGCATACCCATGCCTGCAATGAAGCCGGTATGCTTCTGAAAATTTATGACAAAAATCCGCAAGTGCCTTTGTTTGTGTTGTCTGAACAGACCAGTGAGCAGATTTTCACCTTCCAGAACCAGGTGGCGGCCCATCTGGATGCCATTGCTGCGGATCAGGATTTGCTCTGGCAGGTCCTGGCAGCCTATATCCCCGGTGTATTGGTGAAAATTTTAGGCAAAGAGGCGATTCTGAACATCATGAATGCGGATAAGCTCACAGCATACCGCAATGCCATCGTGACCAAAAAACTGGCAGCCACGGCCTTTTACCGGTATGGCAGTGACTGGGATGCCTATGTGGCATCTGTTGATCCTGATTTTATTGGTGCCATGAAACAATTGTTTGAAACAAATACCCAATAGGGCTATAAAAGGGAAAATTACAGGATACAGGAGAGAAAAATGACTACCATCATGGACATCATTACGGCAAGAGATCCTTTTGAAAAAGAATTCCACCAGGCGGTCACAGAAGTGATTGAATCGGTGAAACCGGTTCTGGACCAGAATCCCGAATACCGCCATGCCGGTATCATGGAGCGCATGGTTGAGCCGGAACGTACCATTCAATTCAGGGTGCCCTGGATGGATGACCAGGGCAAGGTTCAGGTCAACAGGGGGTTCAGGATTGAAATGAATTCAGCCATCGGACCCTATAAAGGCGGCCTGCGGTTCCACCCGTCGGTCAATTTGTCCATCCTCAAGTTTCTGGCTTTTGAACAGGTGTTTAAAAATGCGCTGACAACCCTGCCCATGGGGGGGGGGAAAGGCGGATCCGATTTTGATCCCAAGGGGAAATCAGACAATGAGGTTATGCGTTTCTGCCAGAGTTTCATGGCGGAACTGTACCGCCATTTGGGGCCGGATACCGATGTGCCGGCCGGGGATATCGGTGTGGGGAGCCGGGAAATAGGATATTTGTTCGGCATGTATAAAAAATTGAAAAATGAATTTACCGGCGTGCTCACCGGCAAGAGCCTGAACTGGGGGGGCAGTCTTATCAGGCCTGAAGCCACGGGATACGGGGCAGTATTTTTTGCCGATGAAATACTGGCTACGAAAAACCAGACACTGAAAGACAAAACCTGCCTGGTTTCCGGTTCCGGCAATGTGGCCCAGTATACCACGGAAAAAATAATCGACCTGGGCGGCAGAGTGGTAACCCTGTCTGATTCTTCCGGGTATATCTATGATGAAAAGGGCATTGACAGAGGAAAACTGCAATTTGTCATGTACCTGAAAAATGTGAAGCGGGGACGTATCAAAGAATACGCAGACAAATATCCGGAAGCAGTCTATACAGAACTGGATCCTGGATCCGACCATAATCCCTTGTGGGATCACAAAGCGGAATGTGCCTTTCCATCAGCCACCCAGAATGAAATCAATGAAAAGGATGCCCGGAATATGGTCAAAAACGGGGTCCAGGTGGTCGCTGAAGGGGCCAATATGCCCACCATGCCTGAAGGGGTTGATATTTTTCTGGACAGTAAGGTTCTTTTTGCCCCCGGCAAGGCGGCCAATGCCGGAGGGGTTGCTGTGTCAGGTCTTGAGATGTCCCAGAACGCCATGCGCATCAAATGGTCCAAGCAGGAAGTGGAGGCCAGGCTCAAAGGCATCATGCAGCGCATTCATGCAGATTGTCTGACCGCATCCGAAGAATACGGCACCCCGGGCAATTATGTGAACGGTGCCAACATCGCTGGATTTGTTAAGGTGGCCGATGCCATGATGGACCAGGGCCTTGTGTGATTAAAAATCTGTGATATCCGGCGCGATGACAGCCATTTCATTGGGACGGATGGGCCGCCAGGATATGGAATACAGGGTGTTGTCAGACAGTTTCCGGTCAGGGGTCAAATGGGCTACCATGACCGGATCGCCCATTTTTATCCACATCACCTTTGCCATATCCAGCTGGTATTCTTCGCTGATTTTTTCAGCAAAATTATGGATATAATTTCCCAGGGATGTGTTCATGACAGCCTTTGTTTTCAATGGCTTGAATACCACGGCAAAGGGAAACAGGTATTGGATACTGCCGTTTTCATCCCCTATCCGTATAATCCTGACCCGGTAGCGGCCGGGCCACCAGGTAATGGGTTTTTTGCCGGAACGGCTTTTCCCATCCCATTCATAGGTGATATCATGCACGATCATGGTATCTCCTTTTTATCTTGGGCCACTCGTTTGAGGGTCCTGCGGCAGGCATGGGCAAAATCTTCGGGAAAGATGCCACTGATCCACCGCAGCTGGGCTTCTGAAAAGGTGGCCGGGGCATAGGGCAGCCTGGGAATAAAAGAATAGAGCAAATGCTGACCAGTGTGTTTTTCATCAAATCGGCCGGATAATTCACTGCCTGTCACCATATCAGCCCCCAGCGTCTCAAGCACCTGAACGGCTGTGAGAATTCCCCTGTCCAGGGATTTTCGAGTGGCGGTGTCTGCCGCCAGAATGTGGGGAATCCTGGCTTTGGTCATGAGCTGCAGCTCCCATTCACTCACCTGGGCTTTTGGGGCAAAGAGTATGACATGGTCATCTTCATACACGATTAATGACTTTTCTCCTTTGCCCGTGCCGTCGGTGCGGTTATTGTTTTTAATGGCGGCAATATAAGTATCAAAAAACGGTTTGTCATGGGCTGCCTCATAGGCACGGACAAACGCGGCCACCAGATCGCCACAGGTAAAGGCCGGCAAAGGATCATGTGCATCATCCATTACCTGTCTCGGGACCAGGGCGTTCTGCTGGTGGATCATCTGGTGGGAGGCATGGAGCCGGTGGCCGGACTGGGCAAACCCGAATCCGAAATTCCATCCCCACAGGGCCGCATTGAACTGCAAAGGGGTTGAACAGCCATTGTCCAGGGCGGTCATGACTGCCAGGCGCAGGTCTTCCAATGCCTGTTGTGACAGACCGGTGCGATGCGGCGGCGGGCAGACACCCAGTTGTCCGGCCAGGCGCACATAGACCCGCTGGTAATACAGATGGCGCAACCCCTGCATGTCGTTGAAAGTCAAATCCTGTGCCCGGTACCGGATGGCATCGCTGGCCATGTTGGATGCAAAATGGCCCCAGGGGATATAGGAATTGCGGCGCAGGTATTCAACTACATGGGTGGCGCCGTCGGTATATTCCCCTACGATTTCACTGTTTCCCTGTATTCCGGGCCGCAGTACCATGGCTTCTTTGTAATCGTCGGGCAGATGTGGGTTGTTCACCAGCACTTCAAACAGATCATGGAACCGGATCTCGGGCACGGGCGTGCCTTTTTTGCCGGGGATAAATCCCATGCCTGCGGGTTTGGCGGATTCCTGGTCAAACACCAGAGTGCAGGCATGGCAGGCCAGGGAAGACAGTTCCACAGGGTCGGTGGAAGCCTGGGCCAAAGCGATTTTCAAAGGATGGGGCAACGATTCCAGCAGCCGGGTTTTGTCTTGTAATGTGAGCTTTGTTTTCCAGGTATCCAGGCTGGAAAACAAAGAGCATCTCCCGGGCTTGGTGATGCCTGTTTTTTCCGGCCGGCCGGCTTTGGGATCAGCCCAGGCGGAGTTGATAAACGTGGTACCCCGGAAAGGAAAGGGGTTGGCAATTTCATATATCCGGTCTGCTGCAGGCTCTTGTACGTTGTTTTTTGGAAAATTGGCATGGTTCCATACCGGGGTGCCGTCGGGCAGCATTCCCAGCCGGGATATAAAATCATTTTTGCGCAGATTGTCCACTGCAAATGATGGCGTGTGAATACCCACCCGGAATCGGCCACAGGGACTGACGCAGGTTCGTAAAGATGCCGCAGCTGCGGGAGGGGTGTTTTCACAAGGCAGTGAATCCATGATCATCTCCTATGGTTTCAGATCGTCCATGGCAGAGTGATACCCCATATCCCGGTGCCTGTCAAGAAAGGGCAATCTGCATTTCAGGGTCATCACATGCAAAGCAGCATGGAGCGCCCTCCGGAAATACCTTCCTGCCGGCCTGAGATCCACAGGCTCTGACAGGCCGGCAGGAAGGTATCTCCGGAGGGTGTTGCCGATTTTTTTTATGTCTTGATGTTACTGCCGTTTTATGACAATATATACATATGTCAGGGTATCAGATGTAATGATACTGAACTGTACAGAGCTGTAGCAGAAAAAGACAAAATCACACGAGTTGCATTGCAGATTCAGGAACACCTTCACAAGGCCTTCAACGTGACAGCGGTAACATCAAGGACTCGCCAGGGCACTGTATCCATTGAGCTGATTGAAAAATGTGGTAAAAAAAAGCATCTGACCTCCTGTAATTATAATCAAAAAAAGGAGGCATCATGGGTTTTTCAGATTTATTTGTCCCCAAGTATTTACATTCCAATCCAAAGGTCAGGATAAAATTTGTCAACAAATGCAAAGACCTTCATCTTCTGGAGCAGATGACCGAAAAAGATGAAGATGAAAATGTGGTCCAGGCAGCAAGAGACCGTATTCAGGTGTTGAACACCAGTCAGTCTCAAACAGACTATCAGACCGGATAATCCGGGAGATTTTCATCAATGGCTGCCAGGGCATCCCTGGCAGCCTCCAAAAGATCCGGATGGTCCAGGCCGGGCAGAATTTTTTTGATCCAGGTTTTTGTCTCAGCCGTTCCAACTTCTCCCAGGGCATATAAAATATCCCCCTGGACCGGAATATCCTTATCAGAAAATGCCTGGATGAGTCCGGGGCCAAGCTGTGCTGCGAGATCCGGGGCTTCATCTGCCAGGGTTTCCACCACCACCATGGCACCCAGGCGCACCGACCATGTGCTGTCCAGCAAAAGTCCGATAAAACCATCAAAAAGTTCACCTGCCTGGATCATCTGCCGGCTTATCCATTGGGCATCCCCCTGTTCCAGGATATGTTTCAGGGTCTCGGAACCCAACTGTGATGGATCCGGCCGGTGCATCATGGCCAGAATTTCTTCGGGGTCGGTATGACCGGTCCATCTGAAATCCTGGTTCAAAATCAGACAAGGGGCAGATAACACATTATATTTTCGGGCGGTTTCAGAAAACAGGCTGCCGTCAATAATATGGAGAAAGATCTTTTTTGAGCGGGCTGCCAATGGCAAAAGGGTTCTGACCATGTCTGGGCAATGGGGACATTGCATGGCAATGAAAAGGGTCAGACGGCTCTGATGGTCCAGGCTGTCCAGCATGTTTTGTATCGCTCGTGTCAGGGGAGGCCAGGAACCGGCAAGACAGGACAAGGCTTCCAAAAAGGGGGGCAGTTCTTTTTCCAGGGGAAGCGCACTCAACAGGATGTTGTCAGTCATAAAAAGGCCGGGCAAAGATGCTTTTTTGTCAGAGGGTCGGATATGTATACACGGGGCCAGCCGTGAAAATTCCCGAACAAAGGAATCAAATTGTGCCTGTTCCGGGTGGTGGGTTTGTGATAGAAAAATCTCCTGAGCATGTGGCTGGTTTTTTGCCCAGGCGGAAAATTTTTCTTTGTCGGTTGTTTTCATGGCTGAATCTGGTTACCACCTTTTTCTATTGAAAGTGCCAATGCGTGTAATGCCTGCTGGACCAGATCCGGCCCTGATATGGGTGTCGGATCCTGTGTTTTTGGTCCAAGGTTTTCGGCACGGTTGTTTTTTTCCTCAAAACAAGCCATTCCTATACTGATGGTCAACTGGATCATCCGGGTGCCCACCTGGATCTTATTGTCACCGATGTTCTGCCTGATACGTTCCGCAAGAATCTTTGCCATGGTAATCTGTGTATTGGGCAGCACAATGCCGAATTTTTGTCCTGCAAACCGGCACACCACATCCAGGTCCCGCACCATTGCCTGGATCTTTGCGGCACAGGCGGTTAAAATAATGTCCCCGGTCTTGAATCCGTATGTTTCATTGCATTGGTGAAACTGGTCCACTTCTACCAGCAAAAGGGACAAGGGCAGTTGATAACGTCTGGCTTTGGACATTTCCACAGCCAGGGTCCGGTTAAACCAGCTGCGGTTCAACAGCCGGGTCAGATGATCCCGTCGTGAAATCAGATCGATCCGGTCCCTTGCACCCTTCACTTTATAGGTGAATCTGGCATGTGTAAGGGTTTTCTGGATGGTGTCAACCATATCCATTGCAGATGTCTGTTCCTGGATCAAAAAAGTGTAGGCACCTGTAGCAATGGCAGCGGCCCCGGCATCGGTATGGCGTTTGTCCACAATGTAAATCACCGGAGCCCTGGTTCTCAGCCGTATCAATTTTTCCAGCAGATGCAGGCCGGACCCGTCCGCCAGCCGGTGGTTGATGAAAATAATGTCCGGCCGGTGGACAGCGACATATTCCAGGGCCTGATCAGTGGAGTCGGCCTGGAACAGACTGACTTCTATTTTGCCGGCCAGATAATGCTGAAAAATCATAAAGTCATCCCTGAAATGGGTGGCAAACAGGATTCTGCCGGCCCGATTTTTGCCGGTTTTGTCCTGGAACCATATCTGGCTGCCCATTCCTCTGTTCCGGGATATACGCAGTTGACAGATCACCCGTGCGATGTGATCTGCCGCTGTCCGGATCTGGTTGACTCCTTGACGCAGCCGCGGGGGCATATCCTTTGCCTGCTGCAAAAAATAGGCACCTGCATGAATTTTTGATAGAAATGGGGAAACCTGATTGGTAAATGCCGAAGACAATGCCAGGATGTCTTTAGTAAGTGCAGTTTCAGACAATGATGACTGGTGCTGATCCATGAAGCGGGAATAGACTTTTTCCAGTTCCTGGATGCTTTGACCCACGGCAATGCGTTGGCGGAAAAGTGCCAGAAAGAGTAACAGCTTTGCCCTGACCAGAACCGGTTCAAGGGGTTTGATCACATGGTCCAGCAAAAGGGGAGGGACATTTTCATACAGATCCGGCAGCCCGGCAGTATCTGCTACAAGCAGCACCGGCGGGATCTGGGTATGATTCAGGCGGGACAGTCCGCCTGCAATGGCATGGGGATCGATTTTGGTCAAAGACAGGTCCATGACAATAAAGGCCAGGGTCCGGCCAAAGATGTGTTCCATGGCATCAGCCGTGGTGTCTGCCTCAATAATGGCCAGCTCCGGGGTGTCTGCCAATGCGGCTTTGACAACCCTGGCAGTGTCCTGTGGCGCAATGATCAGTGCCGTGTGCAAGGTGGCGGTCATGGGCCTCTCCTATGTGTTGAAGGTAAAAATTTGGGTGTCTCCCTTGTTCTTTACCAGAATCCTGCTTTTAAATTAAGTAAAAATCATGTACATAACATACACCAGACCCAAAACCTTTTATCCGGGCAGAAACAGTATGCGCTTTTATGCAGATCTTCACATCCATTCCAAATTTTCCCGGGCCACTGCACGGAACCTGGATTTTGAAAATATCTACCATGCTGCCCGGGTCAAGGGGATCAGTGTTGTGGGTACCGGTGATTTTACCCATCCTTCCTGGGTAAAAGAAATGGAATCCAAGCTGGAGCCTGCTGAACCCGGATTGTTTGCCCTCAAACAGCAGATCGCAGCACCAATTGATACCACCATACCCTTATCCTGCAAAAATCCGGTGCGGTTTATGCTTCAAGCGGAAATTTCCAATATTTACAAAAAAGACGGCCAGGTCAGGAAAAATCATAATATCATCTATTTTCCGGATTTGGCCAGTGTTAAAAAATTTAATGCCCGCCTGGATGCCATCGGCAATATTACCTCTGACGGCCGCCCCATTCTGGGGCTGGATGCCAGAGATCTTCTGGAAATCATGCTGGAAACCAATGACCAGGGATTTTTGGTACCCGCCCATATCTGGACCCCCTGGTTTTCCCTGTTTGGATCCAAATCCGGTTTTGACCGAATGGAACACTGTTTCCAAGATTTGACTCCCCATGTTTTTGCGGTGGAAACAGGCCTGTCTTCAGATCCCCCCATGAACTGGCGGGTGGCTGACCTGGACCATGTCCGGCTGATCTCCAATTCCGATGCCCATTCACCGGGATATTTGGGACGTAATGCCTGTGTGTTCAATACGGATCTGGATTATTCTGCCATGCGAAAATCCCTTGAAACCTATGATTCTGTCGCCTTTGAAGGAACCATTGATATGTATCCGGACCAGGGAAAATACCATTATGACGGCCACAGAAAATGCCATGTCAGCCTGGACCCGGATGACACCGCCCGGCTGGACGGGATCTGTCCGGAATGCGGTAATCCTTTGACACTGGGGGTGCTTTACCGGGTCAGGGAACTGGCTGACCGGCCCCGGGGATTTGTGCCGGACAACCGCCAGGGCTATACCAGTATCATTCCGCTGACCGATATACTGTCTGAAATTTTCGGGGTGGGGCCCAAGACAAAAAAGGTTGCCCGGTATTATGAAAAAGCGGTGCATACACTGGGACCGGAGTTGTGCATCCTCACCGAGCGCTCTTATAACGACATTCAGGCGGCCGGCATACCGCTGCTGGCAGAGGCCGTCACCCGGATGCGGTCCGGAAATATTACCGTGGAACCGGGATTTGACGGAGAATATGGAAAGGTGCATATTTTTACGGCACGGGAAAAAGAGCTTCAAAAAGGTGATCTGCAATTAGAGATGACCCTGGGAAAAAAACCGCTGGACTATGAAAAAAAAAGCCGGCTTGTTGTCAAAATACCCTTGAACAGTCAGGCGGTTCCGCCCAAAACAACCCGTTCAAAACAACACAGGCCAACGCAAAACAAACCCCAAAAAAAACTGTCGGAAACCGGTGCTGCCAACGAAGCGGGTATTTTGGAAGGATTGAATGCAACACAGCGCCGGGCAGTGGATTCTCCATCCCGTGCGATTCTCATAACGGCCGGGCCGGGGACGGGAAAAACCCGGACACTCACAGCCAGGATTGCCCGCCTTGTGTCGGAAAAAGAAGTATCTCCCGGACAGATTCTGGCCCTGACCTTTACCAATAAGGCCGCCCAGTCGCTGTTCGGGCGCATAAAGGCGTTTTTGCCTCCGAACATGCCCCCGGTGACCGCTGCTACGTTTCATGCTTTCTGCCTGGCCATGCTCAAGGAATATGACGGACTCACTGCCGGGCTTATTGAGGAGGAACATAGAAAAGAGCTGGTGAAAACAGCCCTGCACCAGATGGTGGAAAAAACAACCGGCACTGCCCGCCTGGCAGAACGTATGGATCTGCAAATCAGTTTGTGCAAACAGCAGCTTCTGGGGCCCCGGGATAATTTGTCCTGTGCTGCCGGGGACCAGAAAGTGCTGCAGCCGGTCTATGCCGCCTACCAGGAGCAGTTACAGGCTCTGAATCTCATGGATTTTGAGGATGTGATTTTCCGGTTCCACCACCTGCTCACCCAGTCTTCCCTTGTGTTGAACCAGGTACAGACCCGGTTTGCCCATGTGTTTGTAGATGAATACCAGGATTTGAATATGGGCCAGTACGAACTGGTAAAGCTGCTGGCCAGGAACAGCCACATATTTGTCATCGGGGATCCGGATCAGTCCATTTACGGGTTCCGGGGATCAAGCAACCAGTATTTCAACCGGTTTTCCAAAGACTATCCCGGGTGTGAACAGATAGTACTGACCCAAAATTACCGCTCCACCCAGACTATCCTGGATGCCTCTTTTCAGATGATTTCCCGGTCCGGCCAGGACAAGGGACCTCAAAAGATTTTTTCAGAGGTCGACAGTGCCCGTAAGCTGATCATCAAGGAAACCGCCACAGAAAAAGCAGAAGCGGTGGCTGTGGGAAAAATGATTGAAGCAGGGGTGGGGGGGCTGTCTTTTTTTTCCCTGGATACCCGGAACAAAGAAGCGTTTGTAGAGGCATCCTATGGATTTTCAGATTTTGCCGTTCTGTTCCGGACCCGCAGGCAGGGGAAAATATTTGCAGATGTGTTTGAAAAACATGGTATCCCGTTTCAAACGGCAGATAAAAAAGCGGGGCTTGATCTTCCGGGTATCCGCCCTTTGTTAAGCTGTTTTCGGGTCATGACCCGCCGGTGGGGGACAAAAGATATGCAGACCCTGAACAGCCATTTTGCCGTGTCGCATAAAGCCAGAGAGATGCAGAAGTGCCCGGAAAAAATCCTTGGACCTGTTTGGGATCAGCTCCCAGACCGATCCACCCGGGAATGTCTGGATCTGTTTGTCCGGTTTTTGGAAATTCAGCAGTCTCTGGCAGCATGCCCGGCTGCTGCAGATGCCAGAAAACGGCTTGCAGCCCTTGCCGAGGCATTTCCCGATCCCCAGGATTTCATGGACCGGCTGGCACTGGATCAGGATCCGGACCATCTGGCAGATGCAGGGGAAAAAGTGTCCCTTTTGACCATGCATGCAGCCAAAGGCCTTGAGTTTCCTGTGGTCTTTGTCACCGGGTCTGAACAGGGATTGATTCCCTTTGCCAGGGATGGAAAAACCTGTGAGAATGTGGCAGAAGAACGGCGCCTTTTTTATGTGGCAATGACCCGGGCCATGGATATTTTGTGCTTGACCTATGCCAGGAAAAGACGGGTATACGGCACTCTTGAAAATCGACAGCAATCTGTTTTTATAAATGATATTGAAAATCGGCTGGCTCTGTATGAAAAACCAAAAAAAGTTTTGCCCCACAGACCAGAGCAGATCCAGCTGGAATTGTTTTAAAAAGGATGCCATACCTGCAGTGAAACATACTGAACATGTGAGCAGAATTCATTCTTTGCAAGGAATGCAGTCATTTTCCGGAACAAAAGGATTTCGACCTGCCCGTTCCCGGCCAGTGTATTGGCTGGTGTGTCTTTTTCTGGCAGGCATTTTTTTTTCTGTTTTTGTGCCTGCCCATGCTGATATTTACCGGTACATTGACAGTGAGGGAGTTGTGCATTTTACCAACACCCCCACCGCATCCGGGTATGAGCTCTATATCAGGGAACAGTCTGTTTTTGCGGGCAGGTTTTTAGATCCAGACACCTATGATGATATTATCCGCAGGGCTGAAAACCGCTACGGGGTTTCTTTTGCCCTGATAAAGGCCGTCATACGCGTGGAATCGGCGTTTAATCCCCGGGCGGTATCAGTCAAGGGCGCCAGAGGCCTGATGCAGATTATGCCGGAAAATGATGCAGTACTTTTCCTGGCTGATCCTTTTGATCCATCTCAGAACATCATGGCCGGCACCCGGTATTTAAAACAGCTGCTGGACCGGTATCAACACAAGCTGCCCTTGGCCCTGGCCGCCTATAATGCCGGTCCCGGTGCAGTGGACCGGTATCAGCATATCCCTCCCTTCAGGGAAACCCGGGCATATGTCCGAAAAGTGATGGACCTTTACAGCCGATATAAAGGGGCATAGACCTGTCAGTCGGTCTGAAGGGTTTTGATGAATGCAAGCAATCTGTCCCTCATGTCAGGACGTTCCAGGGCAAATGCCAGGTTGGCCATTTGGAATCCTACCTTATCCCCGCAGTCGAACCGGTTGCCATGGAATTTGTACCCGAAGATGGGTTGGGTCTTGAGAAGGGTTTTCATGGCATCGGTGAGCTGGATTTCATCACCGGCCCCTTTATTTTTCTTGCCCAGTAGTTCAAATATTTTGGGCATGAGAATATATCTGCCGATAATGGCCAGGTTGGAAGGTGCCTGATCGGGAGAGGGTTTTTCCACCATGTCGTTGATACGGTAAATATCTTCTTCCACAGGTGTGGCATCCAGGATGCCGTATTTATCGGTCTGGTCATTGGGCACTTCCATCACAGCTGCCATGGAAGCCCGGAGCCGGTCAAATTTTTGTATCATTGTTGACAGTACCGGCTTGTCGGTCTGGATCAGGTCATCTGCCAGAAGTACGGCAAAGGGTTCATCTCCCACAATATCTCTGGCGCACCAGATGGCATGCCCCAACCCCAGCGGCTCGTGCTGCCGGGTATAGATAATGGTGCCGGTGGGGGGGACCAGTTCCTGTATCTGTTTGAGCAGATCTGTCTTTTTTTTTTTCTCCAGGGCCATTTCAATTTCATATGAGCGGTCAAAATGATCTTCCAGGGCTTTCTTGCCCCTGCCGGTAACAAAGACGATCTGCTCGATCCCAGCCTCGAATGCCTCTTCCACTGCATACTGGATCAATGGTTTGTCCACCACCGGCAGCATTTCCTTTGCCATGGCCTTGGTGGCCGGAATAAATCTGGTGCCTAAACCTGCCACGGGAAAAACCGCTTTTTTTATCTTCATATCCCCTCCTTTGGATCTAACGGGTTGGAATTTGCCTGCTGGTCTATGTCCTCTGTCTTAATGGGGATTCTTTGCCGTGTCAAATCTATTTTGGTGTTTTTTTTTTGCCCGCCGGCCAGAGGCCGGGAAGGCTATTTGTATCCGGTTGACATTATTGTATTTTTTTTATAGTATCCAGGACTTTTGATGCATACAATAAATTTTTATTTTAAGGACAAAAATATGAATGATCAAAAAATATCAGCAATTCCCCCAGAGCAGATGGGGCTTAATACCCGGTTCACGTTTCAATGCCACAAAGGGGTCAGGTGTTTTACCGACTGTTGCCGCGGGATTGATATCATGCTCACCCCCTATGATATTCTGACCATGCGCCGGAAACTGGACCTGTCATCTGAAGAGTTTCTGGCAGTGTTTACCGAGCCTCAGATATTGGAAAAAGCGGATATGCCGGTGGTGACCCTTAAACTGCTGGATGATGACCGCAAATCCTGCCCGTTCGTGGAAGACAAAGACGGGTGTGTCATTTATGAAGACCGCCCTACAACCTGCCGCTACTATCCCATCGGGGTGGGGGCCTTGAGTTATTCAGGAGAAAAAAAAGAAAAAGATGAGTTTTTTTTTACGGTCAAAGAGGCCCATTGTTTCGGATTTGAGGAAGACAAAGAATGGACAGTGGCACAGTGGCGCGAGGACCAGGGTATTGATCTGCGGGATGAGGTTAACGAAGGGTGGATGGACCTTATGGTACGGAAAAAATCCCTGCCCCCCAGCATGAAGTTGTCCGAGGAAAGCAAAAAGATATTTTTCATGGTCTGCTATAATATTGATAAATTCAGAGACTTTGTCTTTCATTCGTCTTTTCTGGACCGGTATGAGATTGCTGCAGACCGGTTGGAAGAGATTCGGGCCGATGATGTCAAGCTGCTGCAGTTTGGATTTGAGTGGCTGAAGTCGGCATTTTTTCATGCCGGCAGGGAAAATTTTCAGGTTAAAGCAGGCAAAAAAGCGTAATTGCGGCATTGGTCCTTTGCGTTTTCCGGCTGATGACGATTGCCCGCTCCTTGTGGTATCCTGTGCCCGGCCCGATCCTGGGGGGCCGGGCACAGTTTGTCTGTATAAGGCGGGAACAGGTCAGCCAAATGCGCGCCTGATATCCTGGCATATCTGATGGGTGACTCCGGCTCTGACGGTCCGTTCACAGGACACCACAAGGGGCTCCCGCTGGACACCTTCTATCGCCGGTTTTTGTATTCTTTCAAAACCACTTTCGGTGCAAACCCGGGGTTGGTGATGTATTTGCCCATGTTTTTCAGGAAGGTCTTCACAAGGGATGCCAGCACGGTATCCTTTTCATGACTCATGATAAAGTTACGTTCCATGCGGTATTCATATACGACCTTTTCCCCCAGGGTTTCACGGATCTGTGCAAAGATGACCTCTGAAACCGGTTCGTTTTTAAACAGGTCCGGTTCCACTTTAATTTCCATGGCTGCCTGCATGATGACTACATGGGCATCATCGCTGATTTTCCGGGAAAAATCGGAAAGCACAAGGGTCTGACCGGTTTCCAGCGTGATCTTTTTGATGACGGTGCCGTTTTTTCGGAGTGGTTTCAAGAAGCGCTTTGCACCGGTTTTTGAATTATTCATACCCATACCACAGTCCTTGCTGGTGGATGGGGTTGTGAAGCCGTTCATCCAGGTCAAGGTTGAAAAATTCCGCAATGGGGATCAACAGTTCCGGATGGTTTGCCTGAACATGCTGCAGGGCCGCCACAATTTTGTCCAGACCCTGCCGGGTCATTTTGCCCAGGGGGCTGCGGCAGGGGCCGGAGGGCATGCCCAGCAGCTGCATCATGGTTTTTAAAGGCAGTGGATTTCTGGCCCGGCACAAGACCGGTCCAAAAGTTGTCTCTTCAGTGGTGGTAACTACTACCAGGTCCAGCAAAGGCCTAAGGGCTGTTTGAAGGCCATGGGCCGCATCTGTTTTTTTCTGGTTGATCAAGGACACCATCTGTGTCATGAATTTGGGAACGATATTGGACATAACGGATATGGCACCGCTGGCCAGGATGTCCGGATCAGTCATGATATCATATACCAGGGCATCATCACCGGAAAAGATCTGAAAGTCGGGCCCGCAGCACTTACGGGTGAGTTTCATGTTGTTTAGGTTGCCGGTGGCCTCCTTGACACTGGTGATATTGGGGCAGGACCGGGACAAAAGGGCCAGGTCCTGGGGCAGCATCTGGGTGCCGGTTCTGCCTGGGATAATATAAGGAATGATTTCCATATCCGGATACTGGACTGCCACCGCCTCATAATATTCTTTTCGGATTTCCAGAGAAGACGGTCCGTTATAATAGGGATCCACCATGAGAATGGCGTCCACCCCCTGGCTTGCCGCATGTCCGGCTGCCATCAGGGCCTCCTCCGTGTTGTTGCTGCCTGTCCCAGCAATGACGGCGCATCTGCCTCTGGCCTGTCTGGCAGCCAGGGCAATGACATGGTTGTGTTCCTGCCATTTGAAGGTGGGACTCTCTCCTGTGGTGCCGGTGACCAGAATGCCGGTGACCCCGTTTTGAATCTGAAAATTAATAAGCTTCTCCAAACCGTTTTGATCCAGTTCTCCAGCATCGGTGAACGGGGTGATAAGTGCAGTAAAGCATCCTTGTATCATAACAATCAACTCCTGGGATTGAAAAAAGGTTGTAAAATAAAGATCCAGGCCCCCTCCGGCTCTGACGGTCCGGTCACAGCACCTCTCCAGGAGCTCCTGTCAAGGTCCTCCCGTTAGAGCAAATAGCCAGAGGTACCCAAAGGTCTTGACTCCTGTGACAGAACGTCTATTATAGTAAATTTTACCCGTAATACAAGATACAAATGTATAAAATATAAGGAGTTGTTCATGTCAGATGCGCAGCAAAGGGACCATTTGCCCCGGAATGCGGATGAGCATATTGCAAAACTCAGATACCAGTTGACCCAGAATTCGGAATGCGGGACCACCCATTACAACCTGGGGGTAGCCCTGCTGGGCAAGCAGGAATATATGGAAGCGGAGAAAGTTCTCCACGAGGCCATTGAACACAGTCCCACCCTGGCTGAGGCGTATGTGCTTCTGGGCGGGATCTGCCTTCAGCGCGGAGACCTGGAGGGGTGCTTTCGGTTTAACCAGCGGGCCACCAAAGCCCGGGCCGGATTTGCCGAAGGCTATGCCAACATGGGTTTTGTTCTGCTTCAGCTGGTGGATGGCAAAGATGCCAAAGAAGATGAAGAAAAAGTGGACAAGGCCATTAAAAATTTAAAAAAAGCCATTATCCATAACAAATATTTTGTCCAGGCCTATGCCACCTTGGGAACCGCCTACTTTATGAAGGGACTATACCGGGAAGGTGTCCAGGCCAACCTGGAAGCCATTGGGGTACAGCCTGAATTTCCCATTGCACACAACAACCTCGTAGTGGGATACCTGGAGCTCGGAGAGTATCAAAAAGCCATCCATCATTGCGACCAGGCCCAGCGTCTGGGGTATGATGTTGCACCGGATCTTTTGGAAGAACTGGCCGCCCATAAGAAAGGATGACCTTTCATCCTCAGATAACGTTTTCTGTGCCGGGACATGCCCGGGCGGTGATTCCCGGCAGCCCGCTGTGGCAGATGCCCCTGTCCGGCAAAATGGGTCATAACCGACAAAAAAGCGGGAATAAAAAAACGATTGCCCGCAATATCTCTTTGCAGAATGCTGCTGATGCATTCACCGTGGGAGACTATTTTCTGGCAGCCCGAGATTTTGTAATCCGTAATCAGGGGCAGATGCTTTATGAGGCTGTAACATCGCTTGCAGAAAACTGCGGCAGAATCGTGACAATTGACATCTGCCTGGAAAAACACGGGGCCTTTTATCACCCCCTCAAAATAACAGTAAACACCCAGCGTTTTTCTCCGCTTTATCTGGTTCTCAATGGTGCGGTTACAGAACCGGGCCTGACCCTTATCAAAACAGAGCATCAGCTGCTTGGAGACATGTCCGGAAAAGTTGTGCCGTCTTATATTCCCCGGATTTTCGGGACGGCAAAAATCGCACGTGTCCGCCGGGAGGCGGCATTTTTTCTGGGGGAATGGTTTGCCGGGTTTTCTGAATTTCATGTGACCCCTACCAGCAGCGGAAACCAGGTGGCAGTGTGGGAAAATGACGGAGAACATGTGTTGATCACCTGGGATCAGGCTGCCGGGATCTACGAGAAAATTGCCTATGTGCTGACAGCCTATTATGACATACGCACAGGGCATGAGATTTATCCCTGGCACCATGCAGCCGGCGATTTTGTGGTGAATTTTGCCAAAGATGCCCCTTTGGATGTCCGGTTGATCACGGTAAGGGGATACGCCCCTTTGGGTGAAATGAGGCAGGATTCTTTTGCACCCGGTGTGAAGTTGCTCGCCTGCCTGCTGTTTTATTTTTTGAACCTGACGCTGCGCATGCGCCTGGATCGGCTGGATGGGACAGGCCCACTGGTTTTTCTGCCCCGGATTGTGCTGGATGCCACCATAAAAGGGGCGCTGAAAGCCCTGGAGCACCGTGCAGAAGGACGTCTTGGAAGAGATGCCGACACCCTTCCCGCTCCTGTGGATTTGCAACCGGCATTTGCACACTTTATATCTGGTTTTTCCCGAGAACAATTGATGGGTATCATGACCAATCTTATGGATGTCTGGCATCCGGATGCAGGTGAACAGGATCTGGTGCAGGAAAATCTTTTTTCCCATTGCTGTCGGATTTGCAAGACATTTGAGGCAGTATGATCAGATTTTCCTGGCCAAGGTGTGAAAAACAGGGGTGACGCAGGTTTTTTTATTGACATGTGCAAACAGAAATTCTATACCTGCAATGGTATTTTGTTGAAGCTGTACCTTTATGGTGGATGGTATTTGCAGGACAAATATTTGATTTGAAATGATACAAAATCAGACTATTGAATGAAAAGTTTGGAAATTCTTTTCATTAATTGAGTGTAATTTAACTTTTAACGGAGGTAAGTAAATGGCTAAGCATGAAACTCCTTTACTGGACCAGCTGGAATCCGGCCCATGGCCTAGCTTTGTCTCTGACCTGAAATTTCAGGCTGAAAAGAGAGCAAAGAATGAGGAAGGCATTGAGTTCCAGATGCCCGTGGATGTTGTTGAGGATCTTCTGGGAATTTTGGAACTTTCTTTCAAACACGGCAGAACCCATTGGAAACACGGCGGCATCGTCGGTGTGTTCGGTTATGGCGGCGGGGTTATCGGCAGGTACTGTGACCAGCCCAAGAATTTTCCCGGTGTTGAGGCCTTTCATACCATGCGTGTGAACCAGCCTGCCGGTAAGTACTACAAGACTGACTATCTCAAACAGCTGTGCGATCTGTGGGATTTCAGGGGGTCAGGCATTACCAATATGCATGGCTCCACAGGGGATATCATCCTTCTGGGCACTACCACCAAGCAGCTGGAAGAAATTTTCTGGACCCTTACCCATGACATGAACCAGGATCTGGGCGGCTCCGGCTCCAACCTGAGGACCCCGTCCGATTGTCTGGGACAGTCCCGGTGTGAATATGCCTGCTATGACACCAATGCCCTGGTGTATTTTCTGACCAATGAATACCAGGACGAACTGCACAGGCCTGCTTTCCCCTATAAGTTCAAGTTTAAACTGGACGGCTGTCCCAACTGCTGCGTGGCATCCATTGCCCGGTCTGACATGTCCTTTATCGGTACCTGGAAAGATGACATCCGCATTGACCAGGATGCGGTAAACAAATATGTTGAAAACGACCCGGCATATCCTGCCAATGCCGGTGCTTACAAGGGCAGCAAAGACTGGGGTCCCTTTGATCTTGAAAAAGAAGTGCTTGGTCTTTGCCCCACAAAATGTATGAAATTTCAAAACAAAAAACTGTTCATCGACAATGCCAACTGCACCCGGTGCATGCACTGCATCAATGTCATGCCAAGAGCTTTGAAAATTGGTAAAGAAACCGGCTGTTCTATTCTTTGCGGGGCGAAAGCACCGATTCTTGATGGTGCCCAGATGGGGTCTTTGCTGGTTCCGTTTATTGAAGTCAATCCTGACAATGATTATGAAGCGATTACGGAAGTTATTGAAAACATCTGGGACTGGTGGATGGAAGAAGGCAAGAACCGTGAACGTCTGGGTGAGCTGATCATGCGCCAGGGTTTCCAGAAACTGCTGGAAGTCACCGGTATCGATCCCATGCCCCAGCATGTTGCCTATCCCAGAACCAACCCCTACATCTTCTGGAAAGAAGATGAAGTACCGGGCGGCTGGGAACGTGATGTGGACGAATACAGAAAACACCATCAGAGATAGAAAGGGAGAATAATAATGGCATTTATTTCGACTGGTTATAATCCAGAAAAACCGATGGAAAACCGGATTACCGACATCGGTCCCAGAGACTATAACGAATTTTATCCTCCTGTGATCGCAAAAAACAAGGGCAAATGGTCTCACCATGAAATCCTTGCGCCCGGCGTTCTCGTGCACGTGGCTGATTCAGGAGATGAAGTATACACGGTAAGAGTGGGCGGGGCACGTCTGATGTCCACCAGCCTGATCAATGAAATCTGTGAGATTGCAGACAAACATTGTGACGGATATGTGCGGTTCACCACCAGAAATAATGTGGAGTTCATGGTGGATTCCAAAGATAAGCTGGAGCCTTTGAAAAATGAGTTGTCCTCCAGAAAATTTGCCGGCGGCTCTTTCAAGTTCCCCATCGGCGGCACCGGTGCAGGTATTACCAATATTGTCCATACCCAGGGCTGGATTCACTGCCATACCCCGGCAACCGATGCATCAGGTACGGTGAAAGCCGCCATGGACGTGCTGTTCGATGATTTTCAGGACATGAGACTGCCGGCACAGCTGCGGGTTTCCATGGCCTGCTGCCTGAACATGTGCGGTGCTGTGCATTGCTCTGATATCGCCATCCTGGGATATCACAGAAAACCGCCCATGCTGGACCATGAATATCTGGACAAGGTCTGCGAAATTCCTCTGGCTGTTTCCGCCTGTCCCACCGCAGCCATCAAGCCTGCCAAGATAAAGCTGGACAGCGGAAAAGAGGTCAAGTCTGTTGATGTCAAGAACGAACGGTGCATGTACTGCGGTAACTGCTACACCATGTGCCCGTCCATGCCCCTGGCGGATACGGAAGGGGATGGTATTGTTCTGATGGCCGGTGGAAAGGTATCCAACCGGATTTCCGATCCCAAATTTTCCAAAGTGGTTGTGGCCTTTCTGCCCAATGAAATGCCCCGGTGGCCGTCCATGACCGATGCCATCCAGAGAATGGTGGAGGCCTATGCCAAAGGCGCCAATAAATACGAACGTCTGGGTGACTGGGCGGAAAGAATCGGATGGGAAAAATTCTTTGAGGTGTGTGAGCTTGATTTTACCCATCACCTGATTGATGATTTCCGTCAGCAGGCATACATGAGCTGGCGTCAATCCACTCAGTTCAAATTCTAATGTACCTTTGTTTTTGAACAGATCCTGCTACATATGATGAAAAGCCGGGACTTTCCGCAAGGTTGTCCCGGCTCATCCATTTTAAATCAAAGGAGTTAAGACAATGAGTGATCTTCTTGACAACAAAGAAGCTGCACAAGAGGCAGTCGTGGAATGGCTGAACAAAAAAGCCAAAACCAAATCCAAGTTTTATATCAAGGATTTTTATAAGATTTTCCCGGATGACAAACCCAGAATGATTAAAAAAGTAGTCAATAAAATGGTGGAAGACGGAATCCTTGAATTCTGGTCTTCCGGTTCCACCACCATGTATGGTCTCAAAGGCGGGGGTATCCAGCACTCTTCTGAAGGTGAAAATTAAGATAAGATAAAAGAAACAAACCCATGCAGGCAAGTTGTGAAAGTGTCCCTGGCGTAGTGGTGGCAGGTCTCAGGGGTGGATCGGGCAAAACCATTATCTCCCTGGGGATCACCGCTGCATGGAAGCGCATGAATATTGCGGTCTCCCCGTTTAAAAAAGGTCCTGATTATATTGATGCCGGCTGGCTTTCCCTGGCAGCCGGCCGCCCCTGCTACAATCTTGACACCTATCTGTGCGATTCTGCTGTTGTGCAGCAATCCTATCTATCACACTCCCAATATTGCGACATCGCCCTTGTGGAAGGAAACCGCGGTCTTTATGACGGCATTGATACCGATGGTTCCACCTCCACGGCAGAACTGGCCAAACTGCTGAATTTGCCGGTGGTGCTGGTGCTGGACTGCACCAAAAGCACTCGGACCATGGCTGCGCTGCTGCTGGGGTGCATGCATTTTGATCCACAGGTGCGCATTGCCGGGGTGATCCTCAACCAGGTGGCCGGCAAACGCCACCAGAAAAAAGTTGCGGCCAATATTGAACGGTTCTGCAAAATACCGGTATTCGGTGCCGTTCCCAAACTGGGATCCGAAGATTTTCCCGAACGTCATATGGGGCTGGTACCATCGGCAGAACATGGGTCTTCTCACAAAGCCCTTGCCGCAGTCGCAAAAATGGCCACTGACCACATTGATCTCAACGCCCTGTACCGGGCAATAATTGATGACTGCACAACCTGTGGGAAACAAAAAATTCCGATTGCCCATCAACATCTTCTCGCCGGCCACAAGCCGACGGCCCCGGCAGTTTCAGTGCCGACAAAAAATCAGCAACCACAGAATCAGGTGGTTATTGGTGTCATCAGGGATTCTGCTTTCCAGTTTTACTATCCGGATAATCTGGAGGCATTGAAAAACCTGGGAGCCCACATTGTATTCATCAGTCCGCTAAACCAGAAAACCCTTCCTGATGTCGATGCACTTTACATGGGCGGGGGATTTCCGGAAACCCATGCGCCCCAGCTGGCAGAAAACACACATTTTCGGGATCATCTCAAACGCCTTTCCCTGAAAGGACTGCCCATTTATGCTGAATGCGGCGGTTTGATTTTCCTGGGCCAAAGTATCAGCCTAAAAGACAAAGAATACCCCATGTCCGGCATTCTGCCCATCTGGTTCGGTCTTTCCATAAAGCCCCAGGGCCATGGTTATACCCGGGTGCAAGTGAAGCATGAAAATCCATTTTACCGCTTCGGGGAGATGTTAAAAGGCCATGAGTTCCGGTATTCAAAAATTTTGAAAATCGATTTTCAAGACCATGAAATGGCCTTTTCCATGGAACGGGGCAAGGGCATTCTGGATAAAAAAGATGGTTTTTTTAAAAACAATACCTTTGGTACCTATACCCACATCCATGCCCTGGGATCGGTTTCCTGGGCCCCTTCCCTGGTGGCAAACGCCAGGGCGTATAAAGCGAGGAGATATCCATGAAGGTAATAGCAGCAATAGATGAAATGACCCGGTTTTCACAAAAGCTGCGATGCGATGGCCGAACCATCGCGTTTGTACCCACCATGGGATTTTTGCATGAAGGCCATCTGGCACTTATGACCGAAGGCAAAAATAAAGCCGATCACCTGGTGGTATCCATTTTTGTGAACCCGGCCCAGTTCGGTCCCAGCGAAGATCTTTCCACCTACCCCCGGGCGTTGGACCAGGACCTGGAAAAATGTCGGGATATCGGTGCCACCGCCGTATTTACGCCGTCTGCAGATGATATGTATCCTAATGGTCATGAAACCTATGTGGTACTGGAAAAACTGCCATTCCATCTGTGCGGTCTGTCCAGGCCTGTCTTTTTCAAAGGGGTGGCCACGGTGGTGACCAAATTGTTTAACATTGTCAGACCCCATGCAGCCCTGTTCGGGGAAAAGGATTTTCAGCAGCTGGCCGTGATCCGGCGGCTGGTAGAGGATCTTTGTTTTGATATTGAGATTGTGGGGGTACCCATTGTCCGGGAACCGGATGGTTTGGCAATGAGCTCCAGAAACAAATACCTGACACCAAAACAGCGGCCCCATGCACTGCTGCTGCATCGCAGCCTTACAGCAGCCCAAAAAATGGTGGCAACAGGTGAATCAGATGCCGGCAAAATTGTGGCCCTTGCCAGAGAAGTTCTGACATCCTGCGCAGATATCCGGTTGGACTATGTATCCATATGTGATCCTGCCTCCCTGGATGAGATCGCCGTTGTTGAAGGTGCGGCACTCATGGCTATTGCCGTCTGGCTGGGAAAGACCCGCCTCATTGATAACCAAATGCTTGTGCCGGTGCCTTGAAAATTAAATCAGGTGCATTTTTTTTTGCTGAAGATACAAAAAGGGACAGTTTTTTCCGGCATAAAACCGTGCAAAACCGTCCCTTTAAATGTAACAATCTGCTGCGTGAATCTAACAATCTGCCGCATTGAAAACGGTAGGTCTTACCTTACGCTTTTTCATGGCACTGGTTGCAGGAAGTGGGGGCGGGTCCTTTACGTCCCTTGGGATCTCCAGCTTCTATATTGACTTCTTTGTGGCATTCTCTGCAGTTGCCATGCATGGCATTTTCATGGACCATGATGTCGGATCTGTTGTCCTGGGTTTTTTCAAAAATATTGTGGCATTCATAACAGGGGTGAACGTCATCGCCCATTGTAAGTTCCAGGGGTTCCCCGTTTTCATCATGGTGGCATTCACCACAGGAGATATTATATTCTTCAATATGTTTTTTATGGGTGAGGGTCACAGGTTTAAACTGGGGCTCCCCTTTTTTGCGGCTTTCATAACCAGGGGTTTGCAGTTGAAAGGTGTCATCCACTTGGGTTCCGGCCTGCAAGCCGGTTGTGATAAAAATGGCAGCAATTGCGGCAATCAGCAGCAGCAACATCAGTTTTTTGTTCATAATGCGGTTTACTCCTTTGGCTGTTGAATACATTATTTGTTTTTTTGCCAGCACCGTTATCCGGCACCGGTTGGTTTTTATGGAAATAATTTTCCTGTTTTTTTCATAACACCGGGACAAAGTCAATAAAAAAATATGGGTGCCTCCTGGGGGATTACGTTGTGGTGTCGTCCTCCTTGTCCGGTGATGCATCCGATGGGCTGGGGACAGTGTCAGGGTCTTTGTCGGTATCGGTTTTTGGCGATTCATCCGTTTGTTCTTCATCAGACGGCGGTTTTTTGCCAAAAACCCGGGCACCGATAATGCTTATTTCATAGAGGATCATTAAGGGAACGGCCATCATGACCTGGGTGATCACATCCGGCGGGGTGATCAAAGCCGCACCCACAAAAAAGAGCAGCAGTGCATATTTTCGGTTCTTTTGTAAAAACGGCACCGTCACCAGGCCCATGCGCGCCATAAAAGTGAGCACCAGGGGCAGTTCGAAAACAAACCCGAAGGCCAAAAGCATTTTAGAGGCAAATGAAAGATACTCTTTCATGGAGGGCATGGCCTGGATGGTATCGGTGGCAAACCCGAGAAAAAACTGGAAACCATAGGGGAATACAATGAAATACCCGAAAGAAGATCCCAGAACAAAAAAGAAAATGGATAGCACCACCACCGGCAGCAGGTATTTTTTTTCATTCCGGTAGAGTCCGGGAGACACAAACATCCAGAATTCGTAGAACAGTACAGGCGTTGCCACCACAATACCGGCCAGCAATGATACCTTAAGATAGGTGAAAAATGCCTCGGGCAGGCCGGTGAAAATCATTTTTGCATCACCACTGGCTTCCATGGCGGTTACCAGAGGTGCGGTGAGAATCTGAAACAGTTTTTCCTTGAAGGCATAAGCCCCGGCAAATCCCACACCAACCGCAATAAATGATCGGACAAGCCGGTCACGCAATTCCCCCAGATGTTCTGTAAACGGACTTTTGGTTTCGGTCTGCATCAGTTGTCTGCTTTTTTTGCGTCAGTGCCGCCATTTTTCCGAACATCATTTTCAGGTTCAGGCGGTTTTTGTAAATCATCGAGCGGTTCGTCCGGAGGGATCTGGTTTTTGTCCGAGTCTGGTTTTTCCGAATTTTTTTCCTTGTCTTTGTCTGTTTTCTCCCGACGGGATTTTCGGGTCACATCATTCAGGTCTTTGGCAGATGGTGTAACATCATGGAGGGTGGTTTCCATGTCAATGCTGCGCTTGAAATCCTGGGCTGACCGCTTGAATTCTCCCATGGCCCGTCCCAGTGTTTTGGCAAGTTCCGGCAGCTTTTTGGGGCCGATGACGATCAGGGCTATGGCCAGGATCAACAATATTTCGGGCATTCCAAGACCAAACATTTTATTTTATATCTCCTTTATGTGCAGCTTGCTCTACAGGTAAAAGGTTTTACACCGAATGTGCGGAGTGTGTCAACCTGAACAATAGTCAGGTTTTTTTGGTAAATTTTTTTGCCGGTCCGGGGCGCCGTCTTCTTTTTGGCCCGATTTTTGGCTGGGCCGGTTTCTGAGGCTGCCTGGGAAGGGGTTTGGGCAATGGCTGCTCTAAGGTTTCAGATGGGTATTCACAATGGATTTTATGGCCCAGCACTTCTTCGATCTGGGGGATCTGAAAGGAACTCATTTCATCGGCAAAGGAAATGGAGGTGCCGGTGGCACCGGCCCGTCCGGTTCTTCCGATGCGATGAATATAATGTTCGGGTTCAAACGGCATGTCATAATTGACCACATGGCTGATGTTTTCAATGTGCAGTCCCCGGGCTGCCACATCCGTTGCCACCAGGATATTGATGGTGCCGTTCTTGAACTGGTTCAACACCTTGAACCGGTTGTCCTGGGAAACATCTCCTGACAACACCTTGCATTTTTGCCGGTACCGGACCAGTTTGTCACATAAAAATTTTGCAGTATCCTTGCGGTTTACAAAAACAAGCACCCTGTCAAGTTTTTCCGATACAATGAGGTTGTAAACATGCTGGAATTTTTTATCTTCCGTGGTCAGGTAAACCACCTGGCGGATACTGTCTGCGGTGGTCTGCTCCGGATCAATTTCAATTTGAACCTTGTTTTTGGTGGTCCAAGAATCTGCCAGACGCAAAACCGCATCGGTCAGGGTGGCGGAAAAAAACAGGGTCTGTCGTTTGTCCTTGTGTGGTGTCATGTAAACCAGACGTCTGACATCCGGAATAAATCCCATGTCCAGCATCCGGTCCGCCTCATCGATGACCACGATTTCCACTTTGGATAAATTGATGCGTTTTTGCCGGATGAAATCCAAAAGCCTCCCCGGGGTGGCAATAATGACATCAACCGGATTGTCCTGGAGTATCTGCTGCTGTTTGGCATAACCGGTGCCCCCGTAAACGGACACGATTTTTAACGCAGTATATTTGGCCAGATCATTGAAATCTTTTTCGATCTGGTGCACCAGTTCCCGGGTGGGCGCCAGAATCAGAGCCCTGGGAAATCCTTCTTTGTTTTTTGTCTGGTTTTGGGTAAACGTTTTGATCATGGCGATAATAAAGGTGGCGCTCTTTCCGGTTCCGGTCTGGGCTTTGGCTGTGGCATCCTTGCCTGCAAGGGTATGGGGTAAAAGCGCTGACTGGATATCCGTGCAATAGGAAAAGCCCAGGTCGGCTATGGCATGCATGAGGGTGTCAGGCAGATCCAGGTCATGGAAACGGGTCTTCCCCTCCTTAGGTTCCACCAAAAAATTTTCCACAGACCAGGGCTGCTGTCTGTTGTTTTTTTGGGGCGGCTCCCCCTGGGCACTTTTTTTTGCAGCGGTCTGACGGATTGGTTTTTTTTGTACCTGCTGGTCTGAATGGGATTCTGCAGGTGGTTTTAAAAATTCGGATTCAGATGTGTTCTGCAATCTTGGGCCATTTTCTGCCCTGTCGGCCTGTTGCTGCTTTGGACCAGGTGTGATGGGTTTGTCAGCCAGGGTGTTGTTTGTCAGCTGATCTTTTTTTGACCGGGGTTTTTGTAACAGCTGCTTGAAAAATGAGATAAGTGGTTTCAATAGTAGACTCTATGTTTGGGTTTGCAAATGATAACTGCCTGTGTGTTATATGAAATAACCATACAGCCCGCATGATAATTTCATGATTTGTTGTGCCTGTCAGGGCATGGCCGTGAGTAGCAGACAGGCAGTTATTTGTGAAGCAAAATTTTGGCAGGGGGGTAACCTGCGGGTTACCCCCCTGCCACCAACGGCAACAGGCGGATGATGGAACCATCAGGAATCGGTGTTTCATGAAATCTGGGACTGGAAACCAGTTTGCCGTTAAGGCGCACCACCGAACAGAACCCGACACCTTCCATCTGTTCCAGAAGATCAGCTATGGTCATGCCCTGGTGCCATGTGACGGGTTTGTCATCCACCTGTATCATAAAAGCGTTATTTTACCCCGTTTTTTTCCAGCACTTCCAGCACTTCGGGAAAATCAATGCCAAGACGTTTCACCGTTTCCTTGGTGGGGATACCGTTTTGAGTCCAGCCCCGGCGTTCATACACCGCACCCTTGAGCTGTTCATACTGGGCTTCGCGTTCCTTTCTCAGGGCCGCCACCTTGGTATCGGTATCCATATCGGAAATATTCATACCGTATTTTTCTATCAGCTGCTTGTCATAGCGTTCCTGGCGGCTTTCATATTCCTCTGCAGTGACAGGTCCCATGGCCCGGTAGGGGAGGGTGTCATGTTCCCGGGTGCCGTACCCCATCTTCAGGTTGAAGACACGCTGGAAATTATAGACCGCCTCGCTCATGGCAATCAGATCATCAGGGGTGGTTTTTTTTCCGGTAATGGCGGAAAAGAAATCCGCATACCATTGTATGTGTTTTTTGACTTTGGCGGGTTCTTCGGTTTGCTTGTTGTCTTCGGGTACAATATCGTTCCAGGGAAGCTTGCACAGGCCGCACAGGCCGAACCAGGTCCTGAACATGGGAAACCAGTGCAGGGCCTCCGCCTTGTTTTCAAATGTGGGCATGAAATTATGGACCATGTCCAGGAAAATCAGCCAGGCTTCATCATGCTGGGGGCCTTTGAGGGCCAGGCCGTAACCGCCCTGCTGGGCCAGGCTTTCCTTGGTGATGTACTCGGAAAATTCCAGGCCCTTGGATTCCATGCCGATATCCTGCATAAAGGCCGCATCTGCGTTGAATTTTTCGGCAAAGATCTGTTTCATCTGCCGGATGCCCTTTCCCACAATGGCGCCGAA
Organism: Desulfotignum sp.; assembly: GCA_011390635.1. Classification (GTDB taxonomy): domain Bacteria; phylum Desulfobacterota; class Desulfobacteria; order Desulfobacterales; family Desulfobacteraceae; genus Desulfotignum. Next base: position 69,460 of record JAABSA010000004.1, read on the forward strand.
TCCCTCACCCCTGGCCATCTGATGGATCAGTTCCAGGGTGTTGTACCGATTGCCAAAGCTCAGATCCATGCCGTCGGTATGGTCTGTGGTAATGAGTTTGTTTTCAAAGCATTCCATGACAAATCCGATGGAGGTGCCCACGGAAATGGTGTCCAGTCCATAGGCATCACAGTAGAAATTGATTTCCAGGATAGTGTGGGCATCAAAAATTCCCAGGTTGGACCCGCACCCGGCAACGGTTTCATATTCCGGACCGTCTACAAACACTTTAGTGCCCTTGAAAGGACCGGTGAACGGAGAAAAATCCTTGACCCCATGGGAACAGGCCACGGCACATCCCCGCCAGCATCCGTCAAATCCCTTGTCAAAGATATGTTCATATACATCTTCGCCGATAACGGCTGCGCCGGGGTGGGATCCGAACTTGAAATTGTGGGTGGGCAGGCAGTCATGGTCGTTCATGATGGGGACCAGGTGGGTGGTTCCCACAAGGGCCATGCGGTTCTGTTTGGGATCCAGTTCATGGATTTCCTTGGCATGGGTCTTGGTGACAGTTTTAAGGGCCTCCAGGTCAGCCGGGTTGTTGGTTTTCATGGAAATAGCACCGAATCGTGCCACCACCGCCTTGATTTTTTTATCCGCAAAAACGGTGCCGATACCGCCCCGGCCGGCTTGTTTGTACCGGACTCTTTTGCGGCCTGCATCATACCAGGAAAAGTTCAGGCACCCGAAATAGGTGTTTTCAGCCCCGGGGCCTGCGGTGACAACCGACACGTTCACCGGTTTTTCTGCATCAAAATACCGGGTCAGTGCATCAGACATTTCATAGGAGTTATCCGGCAGATCGGAAGCGGTAAATATTTTGATGTTGCTTTCAATGCCGTCAATGAGAATAACCGTGTCCTGATCCGCCTTGCCCGTGAGTGTAATCACATCGAACCCGGAAAATTTTTTGTAGGGACCGAAGTAGCCGCCGACATTGGAGTCAATGGGAGCGCCGGTAAGCGGAGAAATGGCCGTTACAATGCTTTTACCCCCTCCCGGATACCCCGGGGTGCCCCCCAGAGGCCCTGCAGAAATGCAGACGGCGTTTTCAGGATCATCCCATTTGGTGGTGCCTTTGACGGCATTCCACATGTACCACAAATCATAGCCTTTGCCGCCGATGAATTTTTCTTTTATGGCGGTATCAATGGGGGTGATACCGATGTCTGCCTTGTCCAGGTTGATGTGCAGGGATTGATCGGTATATCCCTTGTTGACATCAGCCCGCTCATAGGTGGTGGCCGCTATTTCTTTTAATTGCATGTGACCCATTTTACACTCCTTGGCAATCTGGTTGGTTTGTGTTGAAGATCCGGCTGATAAAACCGGCGATGTCTGCAGCAGAAAATCTTGCTGTCAAATTTATATTGTATTATCATACTATATACAGCCGTTCAAGTATATGCCGCATGAATACAGAAAACCTTTCTAATGGTCTAACCATTATTAACGGATTCATGCGCGCCTGTCAAATGGTTTTTCACCCAATATTTTGGCAAAAATGTAACGGGGGCATCGGTACCTAACCAGGCAAAAAAACTTGATTTTTATCTGATTGCCTGATAACAACCCCCATAAAAGAAATTATGCGTGAAAGGATATGTGCATGCTGATAGTGGCAAATTTTTTACAGGCAATCGCAGTGGTGCTTGATTATGGATTGACTTTCTACATGTGGATTGTCATTGCGGGTGCGGTTCTGTCCTGGGTCAGTCCGGATCCCTACAATCCCATTGTCCGGTTTATCAACACGGCAACAGAACCTGTATTTTATCAGATTCGAAAAAGACTGCCGGTGAATTTCGGTGGAATTGACATTTCCCCCATTGTTGTGATTTTGGCGATTGTGTTTCTCCAAACCTTTGTTGTGAACAGCCTTCACGGACTGGCACGGTCAATTTTATTATAACAGATAAAGGATTTGCCATGGGTATTACATCGCTGGTGGTCAAACAAAAGGAATTTAAAACCCGGTTCAGGGGTTTTGATGTGCAGGAAGTGGATGCATTCCTGGAAGATGTGGCAGCACAGCTGGAGTCCCTTGACCGGACGGTGCAGGGCCTGACTGAAGAAAAAAGGCGCCTGGACCTGGAAAATCAGGGATACCGGAAAAGGGAAAATGCCATGAAAAATGCCATGATCCAGTCCCAGAAGGTGCTGGATCAGATGAAGGAAAATGCCAAAAAGACGTCCCAGAACATCATTGCCAATGCAGAGGTGGAAGCGGAGAAGATTTTGAGCCGTGCCCACAAACGGCTCTCCCAGCTCCACGGTGACATCATTGAATTGAAACGGCAGCGGATCCAGCTGGAAATGCAGGTCAGTGCAGTTCTGGAGTCCCATTCCAGGCTGCTGGAAATGACCAAAGAGGAAAACAAGGCTGCCGATGAAACCGATGCAACCCTAAAATTTATCAACAGAGCCTGAGCATCCTGTCACAACCTGTATACAAACATTGTGACCATGCTTTATTGACAACCATTTAGCCGGGGTACACCAATGGCTGATATTGATGCGTTTTTCAAACTTATGCACGAGCAGGGGGCATCCGACCTTCATCTTTCCTCTGGCCAGCAGCCGGCGTTGCGGATTAATGGAGATATTGAGCGTATCAAGTATGACCGGTTGACTTCAGACAAACTGCGGGGAATGCTCTACGAAATCACTTCCCAGGAAAAAATCAAGGTTTTTGAAGAAACCGGGGATGTTGATTTCGGGTATGAAATACCCGGTCTGGCCCGATACCGGGCCAATTATTTCATGCAGAAAAACGGTATATCAGCAGTGTTTCGGGAAATTCCCTCGAGTATACTGACCGCAGAAAAGCTGGGACTGCCCCCGGTGATTTCCAAGCTGGCCGAGCTTCCCAGGGGACTGGTGCTGGTGACCGGGCCGACAGGTTCGGGTAAATCCACCACCCTTGCCGCGATTATCGATCAGGCCAATAAAATCAGAAAAGACCACATTATCACAGTGGAAGATCCCATTGAGTTTGTCCATAAAAGCCATAACTGTATTGTGAACCACCGGGAGGTCGGACTCCACACCGAAACGTTTTCTGCGGCCCTGCGGGGGGCTTTGCGCGAAGACCCGGATATTATCCTGGTGGGGGAGCTGCGGGATCTGGAAACCATCTCTCTGGCCATTGAGGCCGCATCCACAGGTCACCTGGTTTTCGGTACCCTGCATACTTCCAGTGCCGCCAAAACCGTTGACCGGATCATTGAGGTGTTTCCTTCCACAGAGCAGGCCCAGATCCGGTCCACACTGTCCGACGGTCTCCGGGCCGTGGTGGCCCAGGTGCTGTTCAAGCGGGTTGATAAAAAAGGCCGGTGTGCGGCCCTGGAAATCCTGGTGGCAACCCCGGCGGTGCGCAACCTGATCAGAGAGTCAAAAACCCATCAGATACCTTCCATGATACAGACGGGTAAACAATATGGGATGCAGCTTTTGGACGATGCCATCATGGGGTTGTATAAAAAAGGCTGGATCAGTGCTGATGAAGCCTATAGCAAGGCGAATAACAAAGGGATTTTCAGGCCCTTTCTTAAAAAAATACCATCGGATTTTACCGAAGCCTGATCCATATTTCAGAAAGGGGGAGGCATGAAAAAGCAGCAGATCGATCATATTCTGTCCATGATGCTGACATCCCATACCAATGTATCTGATTTGAACCTGACACCGGGCAAACCCCTTCAGGTGGAAAGTGACGGCCAACTGGTACCGGTGAAAATAGAACCTGATTTTCAGGTGTTGACTGCCTTCCATACCGAAGCCATTGCTTTGAATCTGATCAACAATGACCGGAAACTTATCGAAACCCTTTTGCGGGAAGGGTCCTGCGATCTGTCTTACCAGCTGGATACCCGGGCAAGATTCCGGGTGAATATTTTTTCACGATCCGGCAAATATGCCATTGTGCTGCGGAAGCTGGAAACAAAAATTCCCACCATCAAAGACCTGAATCTGCCTGAACCGTTTTTCAAAATGGCTGAGGAGAAAAACGGAATTATATTTGTTACCGGTGCAACTGGTTCGGGTAAGACCACCTCACTGGCAGCCTTGCTGGATCAGATCAATGAGACCAAATCCGTGCATGTGATCACCCTGGAAGATCCTATCGAGTATCAGCATACCCAGAAATTCTCCACCTTTAACCAGCGTGAACTGGGGATGGATTTTGACTCTTTTGCCTCGGGTCTTCGGGCTGCTCTGCGCCAGGCCCCCAAAGTCATCCTGGTGGGGGAGATGCGGGACCGGGAAACAGTGGAAATCGGCCTGTCTGCTGCAGAAACAGGACATCTGGTTCTGTCTACCCTCCACACAGTGGATGCAGGCCAGACCATCAACAGGGTTTTGGGGATGTTTTCAACCCAGGAAGAAAAACAGATCCGCATCCGCCTGGCGGATACCGTGCGGTGGGTGGTGGCCCAGCGGCTGCTGCCAAAATTGGGCGGCGGGCGGGTTGCGGCCTTTGAAATTATGGCCACCAATCTGCGGGTAAGAGATTCCATTCTCAACGGGGAATCTGAAGGAAAAACCTTTACTGATATTATCATGGCAGGCAAAGCCCAGGGAATGGTTTCCTTTGATGAATTCATCCTTTCCCTTTATAAAAAAGCCAATATTGATGAAACCGTTGCCATGGCCTATGCCTCCAGAAAAGATCTGGTGGGCAGGGGTCTGGACAGCATTAAAAGTGCCCGGGGAGAAGCCACATCCAAGATTGATTCCCTTGAAATTGACCGGGGTTATAAAGGGGAAAAATAAACATGAATATCCGTTGCAGCCATTGTAAATCCCAATTTAATATTCCGGATGATAAATTGCCAAAAAACAAGGATGCAGTGTTTACATGTCCAAAATGCAAGGAAAAAATCCAGATACCTTTGGCCAAAACGGTTGCCGGGGAAAAACCTGCAGATATGGGGACCCGGTTGTTGTCCGGATCAGACTTTTCCCTTCAGGGCCAGGAACGCGCCCTGGTTCTGGTTTCAGAAGGTCCTTTTCAAAAGCCCGCTCTTGCTGCTGTCCGGCAGTTGGGATATGGTGTGGAAACAGCTGCTGATCAGGTCGATGCGGCAAAAAAGATAGCATACCATGTCTATCCTCTGGTGGTTCTGGAGCGGGGGTTTGACCGTGGCCCTAAAAACATCCTGACGTATATGAATATGCTGGACATGTCCATCCGGCGGATGATCTGCCTGGTGTTGATGGGACAGCAGTTCAAAACAGGCGATCCCATGGCAGCGCTGCATGCAAGTGCCAATTATGTTGCAGGTCCTGACAGTCTCGGGCAGCTGTCGGCGGTTCTGTCTGCTGCAGTAAAGGCGCACAAAGATTTTTACCGGGTGTACATGGATGCCATGAAAACAGCCGGCAAGGCATAGTGGTATCATGATTTTCAGCTGGTATGAACCCCTTGATTTCCAGGAAAGGGTGAAGCGCACGTTCTCGTTTCTAAACCTGGGCATACTTATTTTTTCTGCTGTTATCATATTCTCAGAATTCCGATATGACTGGTGTGAGCGATTACTGGGGAACTTTGTGGCTTCCACTAATGACACAAGACCTGAAAAAGGGGCTATATGGGAACTTGGGCAAGATACCATCAGCGCCCATGAATCTTTACATAAAATCATCAGCCGTAAAACCGATACCCATCAGTTTGCCCAGAGGGCGGATTCTTTTTCCCATCTCAGCGCCCGCCTGATACCTGGAGAATGGGTGATTCTGGATACAAACCAGTTCAAGCGTCTCTACCGGTCACTGCCCCTGACCCATGCCCGGCAGATTATGGAACCGGCCCGCCTGATTTGGCTGCTCAACGGAGATGTGACAGACCGGATCTTCTGCGAAGGGCTGAAAAACGGTATGAAAATTTATTTTATCAATGCTGAAAACAGGGTGGTGGCGCACATTGATCTCAAAGAAAACACCCTTGCAGCCATTGCAGAAAAGCGATATCTGGAGCCCGGCAGACTGGAGAAATTCCAGGGATTTGACGGCCGCATTTATCCAGCGGAACAGTTTTTCACCGGGGTTTTCAAACTGCCAAAGGAGATGATCCCCGACCTTTTGCCCGATACTGATCTGATACTGGATCAGGACGGCACCATTTTGCGTATCGGTATCTGGAATGAAGCCCAGGATGGATTTATTCAGCTGGGGTTTGAATTTTTGCACCAGGGCCAGCCCCGGGTGTTGTTTGTCAGGGCCAGAGAATGGGCTGTCTGGCAGCTGGGGCTTGTTCTCAAAGGAGAACACCCATGAGCTATCTGCCGGGTGTTCTGGCCATCTGCCGGTTTGTCTTTTTTACCGGGATAATTATTATCTGTGTTGCCATGTTCAGTGTCATGTTTCTGGTCTTTTATACGGTCCCGTCCCTGCCCAAACTGCCTCAGGATGTAAGCCAGATTATTGAAACCCCCAAGAGTATCGTGTATGCATCTTCGGGCCAGGTGCTCATGCGGCTGGGAGAACGGGAAAGTGTTCCCCTTTCCCGGGTGTCTGCTGACTTTATCAATGCCATACTGGCTACCGAGGACCATCTTTTTTTTCAGCACCATGGGATTAACAAACTGCGCACCCTGAAGGCATTGTATGTCACCCTGTGTAAGCCGGGCCGGGTGGAAGGGGCATCCACCATTACCCAGCAGCTGGCCAAAAATTTATTTTTTTCCTTTGAACAGTCCTATGCCAGAAAATTCAATGAGTTGCTGGTGGCATTTCAGATCGAGGCCACCACCGCCAAAGAAGAGATTCTGGAAGCCTATATCAACCAGATTTACTTTGGGGCAGGTGCCCAGGGGGTTGAAAAGGCTGCCAACACTTTTTTTGGAAAATCCGCCCGGGAATTGACCCTGCCTGAAGCAGCCCTGCTGGCAGGCCTGCCCAAATCCCCCACTGCATATAATCCGTTTATCCATTATGACAGGGCACTGGAACGGCGGAATCTGGTATTGGATCGAATGGCTAAGACCGGTTTTATTTCACCAGATCAGGCAGCGGCGGCACGGGCAGAAAAACCGTTGCTGCACAGGAAAAAAAGCAATGCCAAAAGCGGCAGTTATTTTCTGGATGCCCTGCTCAAAGAACTGGTACGGATTTATGGGGAGAATGTGGTATACCACGGTGGTATCCGGGTCCATACCACCCTTGATTCCCGCCTCCAGGAACTGGCTGAAACCTCACTGAAACAAGGGCTTGAAAAACTGGATACCATGATGGCCCTCCCCCCCGGGACAACCCCGCGGCCTCAGGGAGCCCTGGTGGCCATTGAAACCGTAACCGGTGCGGTGCGGGCCATGGCAGGGGGACGTGATTATTTTGACAGTGAATTCAACCGGGCCACCAGTGCCCGAAGACAGGCCGGCAGCGGATTCAAACCCTTTGTGTATTATACGGCATTTGCCAGGGCCGGTTATCATCCCGGAACAGTTATGACCGACCAGCCGGTGACCATTCCTGTTGTGGGGGCCCCTGACTGGCGGCCGCAAAATTTTGCACGCCGGTTCACAGGGAAGATGGTATTAAAATCCGCCCTGACCCATTCAGTCAATACCATTGCAGCCCAGCTGGTCCAGATTACAGGTCCTGAAGCGGTTGTGGAAACTGCTCAAACATGCGGCATAAAAAGCCCTATGGAAAATGTTTTTTCCATTGCTCTGGGCAGTGCCGGCGTAACCCCCATGGAAATGGCCGAGGCTTTTTGTGTGTTTGCCAACCTGGGCAGGCACCATGAACCGTTTTTATTTTGGCGGGTGGAGGACGCTTTTGGCCGGATCCTGTTTGAGCGTATCGTCCAGGATCACCAGGCCCTTGATCCGGCAATTTCCTATCAGGTCGTGGATATGATGAAAGCGGTTGTGGAAAATGGTTCAGGCCGATCGATACGGGAACAGGGTTTTAAACGTCCATGCGCAGGTAAGACCGGCACCACCGATAATTATAATGATGCCTGGTTTACCGGGTTTACTCCCACCTTGTGTACGTCTGTGTGGACCGGATTTGACAGAAAGCAGCGTATGGAAGATAAAAACGGCACAGGCATTACCGGCGGCAGGGGGGCTGCCCCCATCTGGGCGGACTTCATGCTCCAGGCGTTGGCCGGAGAACCGGAGCGAAATTTTCCTATTCCCGAAAATATCCGATTTGAACAGGTAGATCCTGATACCGGGTGCCGGACCAGATCCCCTGATAACATGACTGACATCCGCATCGCTTTGAAAGCCGGCCAGACAATTTGTGTGCAGGATGCCCCATGATCTGGTGTGTGCGTAATATCAGTGTCAGACTCTGGGTAACGACCCTTTTGGCAATCCCTTTCTGCTTTTATGTGATGCCCGGGATCAGGCAGATTTTTCCGGATATGGGTTTTGTTTTTTTGGGCCTGGGGGTGGCAGCTGTCTGTTATGGAGTGGTTGATTTTCTGATGCATTTTCTGGGCAGAAAAATGATCCTGAGGCTAATCCGGGAAGCAGAGATGTGGGAGCGGGCTGCAATTCACAACCGGTCCAGAAAAAATTACCTCCGGGCTGTCAGAATATACGATTCGTTTTTATTGTCTCCATTGTCTGCTGGAAAAATACATACCCGTTTAACCGGGTCTCTGGCCAGATTTTCTCTGACATTTGACAGAGATAGCCACATTTTCAGACAGGCATCCATTGCCTATCTTCAGCGTAATCCATGGGATGATACCCTGACCGCTCTCTGGCTCAAAAGGCTTTTCAGAAACGGTGCAGTGGGTGATCAGGAGCAGGATCTGCTGACCCGCCTGGCAGATATCCATCATGCCAATATGACATTGGTGCCTTTGCTTACCAGGCTTTTTTTGCATTTGGAACGTCTGGACTTTACCGCCAAGCAAATATATGCCCGTGCCATGGAAGATGCGCAATTAAAAAAAGAATATGGGAAAAAGATTCATCTTCTTTTGAAAGAACCCCAACAGGTTTTTGATGATGATGCTGCATACCCGGTTCAGAACATGCAGCCGCAATCCAGACCTTTCATTGACAGACAGAAAATATCCGATTTGGGCAAAGTTCTTTTCACAGGCATCCGAAATCCGGTAAGGTATGGTTGGATGCTGCTGGTGTCTGGATGGGGTTTTGTAAGACAGTATTCAGGCCTTGTTGTGATGCGCATACAGACGGAAAACAGGTGGCGTGTTTACGTGAAGGCCTGCGCCCTGGGGTTATTGTCATTGTGGCTGCTGGTGTTTGTGTACAATACCATTTCTCACCTGCAAAAATCCAAAGCAGTGGATGAAGTTGAAGTCATCATTGAAAAAATTGAAAAAAAGGCTCCCAAACCCTTTACCATCCAAGTGGCCGCCTATTTGAAACAGTCCCATGCAGACCATTATCTCAAGGTTCTCAAGCAGGAAGGGATAGCAGCCCGTATAAAAAAAACAGATGGCGGCGGCAAAACCTGGTATCTTATCCAGGTGTCTGAATTTGCTGACAGGGCAGCAGCCACAGCCTATGGCAACCAACTGAAAGCACAGAAGCTTATTGAAGATTTTTTTGTCAGTAATACATAACTATTTATGGAGGCAGATGATGATTATTATTTCCAATGTTACCTATCCCCCTGAAAGTACCCGTGAGATAGCCAACCGGTATCTCAAGGCACCGGTCCTGCCGGATTTTATTACCAAAAAAGGCCCTTATATTTCAGCCAGCAGGCAGTCAGGCATGCATTCCATCACCTATTATGAGCTGGAAAACAGCCGTCTGGCTGAAGGACTTCAGGCCATTGGAGAAAGTCTGGCCATTTACTTTGGAGTGCCTGGATACCAGTATGAAATAAAACCATATTTTGAACTGGAAGAAGGGTTGACCATACTGGGTCTGTAGAAATTTTCCCGGCGGGACAACTTTCGGGCCTTTACCAGAGCTGCGTTTTTTTGGCCTGAGCCGGGGCTGCGGTTTTCTCAACGCACGGATCATACAAAAAAATTGCGGTTGGGTATAGACAAAATGGCAGGGCACGGGTCTAAAAGTTTGTGAATGTTGTCTTTGAGTTCTTCCATGTTCCTGGCCTGGTTCAGCTGTTTTAGTAAAAAATGGGAAAACTTGAAATTGGCACAGAAATAGGGCGAGAATTTTTTGAACAGTTTCAGACTGAAGGGCATGTCATAGTGGTGCTCCAGCAGGGATGCCATGCGTATGGCGGTTGCATGGTAAATGCTGTGGTCAAAAAACATTCCTTTCGTCCATTGGGCAAAAATCCAGGGCCGGGCCACAGCCATGCGGCCCAGGGCAAGGCCGTGGCAGGTGGTTTGTGCCAAAATCCTTGTGCCGTCCTGGATGGTGAAAATATTACCGTTGCCAAAGACTGGAATAGTGACGGCTTTTGTGACCCTGGTGATGATATCCCATTTAGGAGGACGGCTGCGTCTGTCCGGGGCCACCCGGGGGTGGAAAGTCAGGGCATCTGCCCCGGCTGATTCAAAGCGTTTTGCCATGTCTTCGGCATATGCCGGATCATCCGACCACCCGGTGCGAAATTTTACAAATACCGGAAAAGAGACAGCAGCCCGCACTGCTGCCACAATCTCTGCAGCCTGGTCCGGGGTTTTCAACAAGGCTGCACCGCAGCCTTGTTTACAGATGGCTGCCACGGAACATCCGAAGTTCAAGTCCACCCCGAAAAAGCCTTCCTGCTCAATGCGGCGGGCAGCCTGTGCCATGGTATCAGCAGTTGCACCAAAGATCTGGCAGACAGTGTATGGCAGTTCTTTTTTGCGCCAGCAAAACACCGTTGAAACTGCCGGGTTTTCATGGGGAACCGCTTTGGCTGAGCACATGCCGGTGAACAAGAGTCCGAACCCCCCGAATTGCGCCACCAGTTCCCGGAAGGCAATATGGCCCAGGCCGGCCATGGGTGCCAGCACCATCCGGCCGGCAGCCACCTTTTTGCCGATGGGCAAAGGGGTATTCAGGTATCGGGCAAAGGCATCGGCATCCATGGGCATATAGTGCTCCTTTCCAGTAAGGCAAATATGTAAGACAAAGAATCCAACCTTGACATACCAGGGCGGCTATCATATCTTAGTGTGTTATTTTACAGGATTAAAAAGAATGATCAATACCCACGAACAGGAAAAAAAACAGTTCATCAGACTGTTTAAGGAACAGGGACTGGACCGGTTTGACGAACGGTTTCAGGTCCTTGAAGCTTTTTTACAGCTGGACCATCACGTGACCCAGGCAGATATAGCGGGGCAGTTACAAAAAGGCGGGAAACAGCTGGACGATGCGTTTGTGTTTTCCTCCATGGAGCATCTTTGCCGGTTCGGATTTGCTGAAAAGGTTGAATTCGATCAGGGAGAAACCCTGTATGAGCACCGGCACATTGGTATTCATCATGACCATATGATCTGCACAAAATGCGGCACTATTCTGGAATTCAAAGATGAGGCCCTGGAAAGACAACAAAAAAAGGTCGCCCAGGCCTATGGGTTTCACCTGCTCCAGCACCGCATGGAAATGTATGGGCTTTGCGCTGCCTGCATGGCCCAGCGGCAAACCCTGGTCCCTTTACACAAAGCCAAACAGGGAGAGCGGTTGCTTGTGAAGCAATTGGAAGCCGGCAAACAAATGCAGCTGCGTATTTCCTCCATGGGCCTGAGAACCGGTGATGAGATTGAAGTGGTATCCAATGGATTCGGCGGACAGGTCGTGATCGCAGCCGGTGATAACCGCCTGGTAATCGGCAGCGGAATGGCACAGAAAATCTGGGTGCAACCTGTGGACATTTCCACAGATATGCACAAAAACGGGAAAGATGCCATCCTGCCGGAGCCGGAAAGCACAAGAGTGCTGTTGTGTGATATGAAAGCCGGCCAGGAAGGAACCATTGTGCGGGTATCTGGTGAAACTGTTTTGCGGCGGCGGCTGCTGGAGATGGGTATCAACAGGGGAGCACTTGTGTATGTGGAAAAATATGCGCCGTTAAGAGATCCCCTTGAAATGGTCGTCAAAGGCTATCATGTGTCTCTCCGGGTGGAAGAGGCGGCCCAGATTCTGGTTGAAAATGTGACAACCCGGAAACGGTCAACATGAAACAGGAGCTGACCATTGCCCTGGCGGGAAATCCCAACTGCGGCAAAACCACCATTTTCAACAATCTTACCGGGGCACGCCAGAAAGTGGGCAACTGGCCCGGGGTCACCATTGAAAAAAAAGAAGGGTTTCTCAGGTATAAGCAGTATTCTCTGCGGGTGGTGGATCTGCCCGGTACCTACAGTTTGACCCCGTTTTCCATTGAAGAAATAACAACCAGGGATTTTATTGTCCAGGGAAATCCGGATATTGTGATCAGTATCATTGATGCATCCAATCTGGAAAGAAGCCTGTTTCTTGCGCTCCAGATCATGGAGCTGGGATGTCCGGTACTGTTTGTGCTGAACATGGCGGATATGGCCCAGGCCCGTGGGATACGCATCAATGAAAAAAAATTATCCACCCTGCTGGACCTGCCGGTGGTGTTTACGGTGGGAAATAAAAACAAGGGTACAGACCGCCTCATCGAAGCAGCTATCCAGGAAAGCCTGGCCTTTGACAGGGGCAAAAAACCCAGGGTTATCCGGTATGGGAATGAAACAGAGGCATGTATCAGTCGTGTGGAGGCCTTGATCCATAAGGCCCGGACCGATGTGGACCAAACACTGGTCCGGTGGCATGCGATCAAACTGCTGGAAGATGATGCCATCGAAAAACAAAAGATTCTGGACTGCCTGCCCCGGGATGGTGCCGGTATAATCGATGCTGCCGCAAACTGCCGCCAACGAATATTTGATCTGTTCCAGGATGATTTTGAGATTGTGCTCACCGAAGACAGGTACGGGGTGATAGCCGGCATACTCAAGGAAACCGTCACCAATTCCGCCAAAAAGCGCATCGATATGTCCCGGAACATTGATCTGGTTTTAACAGACCGTTTCCTGGGAATTCCGGTATTTATTTTTTTCATCTGGGCCATGTTTCAGACCACCTTTGTTTTGGGAGCTTATCCCATGGCCTGGATTGAATCGGGGGTGGGGTTTTTGTCTTTCTGGCTGGATCGGCTTATGCCGGCATCCCTTTTCAAATCAATGCTATTGGACGGCATTGTCGCCGGCATCGGTTCCGTGATTGTCTTTCTTCCCAATATTCTGATTCTGTTTTTCTGTATTGCCCTGTTTGAAGACACCGGATATATGGCCCGGGCTGCGTTTCTCATGGACCGGGTCATGCATACCGCAGGACTGCATGGCAAATCCTTTATTCCCATGCTCATGGGCTTTGGTTGCAATGTGCCTGCCATCATGGCTGCCAGGACTCTGGAACACCAGAAAGACCGGATTCTCACCATCTTGATGACCCCGTTCATGTCCTGTTCCGCCAGGCTGCCGGTGTATATTGTACTGGCCGGCAGCTTTTTCGCCCACAGGGCCGGAACGGTTATTTTCGGGCTCTATGCTGCCGGGATTATCATTGCCATCGTGTCTGGACGGATATTGCGGGCCCTTTTCTTTAAAGGAGAGGATGCCCCGTTTGTCATGGAACTGCCCCCTTACCGTATGCCTATGTTCAAAAGTCTGTTGATTCACATGTGGGACAGAAGCAAAATGTTTTTGCGCAAAATGGGCGGGGTGATTCTGGTGGGATCTATTGTGATATGGGCGTTGTCGAGTTTTCCCAGAGACATTACCTATTCACAGGATTACCGGGCCAAAGAAGCTGATATCCGGTCCCGATTTGCTCGCAGTCTTGAAACAGCGGATGCTGATCAACAATCTGTTTTACATGAAAAACTTGCGGCAGAAATACGACAGATGCACACGCTGAAAGAGCAGGAAAGAGTTTCCAAGTCCTATATCGGCAGAATCGGCCATGCCCTGGAACCCTTGTTCGCCCCCATCGGTATCGGGTGGCAGGCCAGTGTAGCCCTTGTGACAGGGTTTGTGGCCAAGGAAGTTGTGGTCAGCACCATGGGGGTGCTTTACGGGGTGGGGGGGAATGAAGGCCAGGCGTTGACCATGGCATTGAAACAATCGGGAATGACACCGCTGTCTGCTCTTTCCATGATGGTATTTGTGCTGCTGTACGTTCCGTGTTTTGCCACAGTGGCTGTAATATACAGGGAAGTGTCTTTTAAATGGGCCTGCTTTAACATTATTTATACGACCATGGTTGCATGGACCCTGTCTTTTCTGGTATATCAAACAGGAATGATGTTACGTGGATGATGGAAAAAGGGAGGTCATAAATGATACAAAAGCGATCGGGAAATTTATCTTCTATCATACTGGTCCTTGCAGTTTTTTATCTGACTGCCGGCGGCGCTGCTGCCACTGCTGCCGAACGGGTGGTAGTCAAGTCCAGTATTGCCAATATGCGGTCAGGACCAGGCACCAATTATGAAGTTCTCTGGCAGGTGGAGAAATATCACCCGTTTCTTGTGAAGGAAAAAAAAGGCAACTGGTTCAAAATACAGGATTTTGAAGGAGACATGGCCTGGATTCATTCTTCTCTTCTGGAAAAGATGGAAGGGGTTATTACCAGCAAATCCAAGTGCAATGTCCGGTCTGAACCCAACACGGACAGCAGGGTTTTGTTCACCGTTGAACGGGGGGTCCCCTTTAAGGTAATTAAACGAGACGGCAATTGGATACGTATTGAACATGCAGATGGTGAAAAAGGGTGGATATACAAAACCCTTGTCTGGTAGTGTGGTCATAATTTCTTATAAAAAAAGGTGCATCAATGGTACATCAAGGTATCTCCAATGAGCGGAGAAAAGAACTGGAACAACTGGATCCTTTACAGAAAAACCTTTTAAAAGCCATGGCCTATGCCGGGATATACAAAAAACAATTGTTGCTGATTTTAGGGGCTGTGGTGGTCGTGGCAGTGTTGTTCGCCGGTATTATGATCAGTTTTCAGCGCTCTGAAAACGAGGCTTCCAACCTGCTTGCCCAGGCGACCGCCCGCTATAACAGCCTGGCACAATATCCCCAAAAGGCGTACCAAGAGGTAAAGCAGGACTTTGAAACCGTATTGAACAAGTATGCCAATACCAATGCCGGTAAAATGGCCCGGATCACATATGCCGGTATATGTATGGAGGCAGGTGAGTATGATACGGCGGGCGCTTTGTATGAAAAAGCATTGGACAGCTTTGAAGACCAGGCTGCCATGCGCAATTTTCTGCTTTCATCCCTGGGCCACGCATGGCTGGCAAGAAATGATCTGGACCGGGCAAAAACCTATTTTCAACAGATTGAAACGGGAAATTTGGATCTGCTCAAGGATGAATCGCGGTTTGTTCTGGCACAGATCTATGCATCTGAGCAAAAAATGGATGCAAGCCAAAAAATGTATGAAAAGCTTGTTGCAGAAAACCAAAATTCCATATACACAAGCCTGGCCCAGGACAAGTTGGGAACCGGGCCTGTTCAATAGGGCTGTTTTGTGCATGATACGGTAAACCAAAAAAGGCTGCCGTTGCGGGCAGCCTTTTTTGGAAAAGGAAAAAAAGATGAAAAAATTAACCTGTGGTCAACTTGACATAACTATAATGCAATTGTTTTGCCACAGATAATAATTTTTAGATATTTTTTTTATAACTGTCTGAAAACAATATATTTATAAAAATGAAAAAAATTGCTCATTGGCCGAAGCAAGGGAACTTGTCACTTTTGCCGGTCCAAAAGTTCAAAATTATAAACCCTTTTCAGGGACCGGCACACAATAAACACATATAATATATTGAAATCATATGCTTTTTGTTGGATTTATTATCGTGAACCCGTAAAACCAAATCGTGAACCCGGAAAAACCAAGGATGTGTGAAGTTACACCTGCTGATCATTTTATTCTCTGATGGATAACGCTTTGTCCAGGTTATATTTTTTTAATTTCTGGTTCAGTCCGCTTTTTCCGATGCCCAGAATTTGTGCGGCTTTTGTCTGGACATTCCCCGATAAATGCATGGCCCGCTGGATCATGCGTTTTTCAACGGCTGCAAGGGTTTCCGCCAGGCCCACCCCTTCTGGAATGCCTGCCAGATCCAGCGTGCTGCCCTGGGTCTGCCGAATCTGGGAAGGCAGATCTGCGGGGGTGATACATTCGCTGGATGCAAAAATTACAGCCCTTTCAATGACGTTTTCAAGTTCTCTGACATTTCCGTTCCAGGGATGGTCACACAGGATCTGGGCGGCATCTCGGCTTATGCCTGTAACCCGGCCCGCAGACCCCGATTCTTGGGAAAATTTTTTGATAAAATGGTGCATCAGCAAAGGGATGTCTTCCTGGCGCTCCCGCAATGGTGGAATCACCGCTTTTACGACATTCAGACGATAATACAGATCTTCCCGGAAATTTTTTTTTGCAACCTCATCTTCAAGTGTTTTATTGGTGGCGGCAATAAGCCGGAAGTCAACGGATATGGAACTGGTGCCCCCTACCCGTTCGATGGTTTTTTCCTGGAGAACCCGCAGGAGTTTTACTTGGAGAGGCATGGGCAGTTCTCCTATTTCATCCAGAAACAAGGTGCCTTTGTCCGCCAGCTCAAACCGGCCTTTTTTCATGGCCGTAGCACCGGTGAATGCGCCTTTTTCATGGCCGAACAATTCACTTTCCAGCAACGATTGGGCAAACGCCGCGCAATTGACTGCCACCATGGAACTGTCCCTGCGCAGGCTGTTGTAATGGATGGATTTGGCCACCAGCTCCTTGCCGGTACCGCTTTCTCCTTCCAGAAGAACAGAAGCATTGGTGGGAGACACTTTTTGGATAATTTCGTATAGTTTTTGCATGGGCTTGCTTTTGCCTATGATATTGCCAAAATGATAGCGTGTCTGGATGGCATCCCGGAGACGGGCATTTTCCTGGACTACCCGGTACATGGATATGGATTTGGCGATGTGGGCAATCAGGGTTTCGTTTTCAAAAGGTTTCAAAATAAAGGTATAAGCCCCTTTGTGCATGGCTTCCACTGCTTTTTCAACACTGCCGTATGCCGTCATGATGATTACCGGCAGATCAGGTGTGATTTCCTTGATTTTTTCCAAAAGATCAATGCCTGTCATCCCCGGCATCTTAACATCGGTCAAAACCAGATCAATGACCTGGGATTTGAGCAAATCCAACGCTTCCATGCCGCTGGCAGCGGTGAAAGAAGCATATCCCTCTTCCTGGAGTACTTCACTTAGAACCAGGCGGTAGTGTTTTTCATCATCAACAATTAATATGGTTTCCATAGAATCGTTATCCTAAATTGGCAGGGCAATGTCAACAACCGTGCCGGACGGCTCTGCATTGGAAATGGTGATGGTCCCGTTGTGGGCTTCTATGATATTTTTCACAATGCCAAGCCCAAGGCCGGTACCGGTATCTTTGGTGGTAAAAAACGGGGTCCATATTTTTTTTATCACATCTTCACCAATACCATTGCCATTATCTGCAAACGAAATATACACATTGTGTGCATCACACCGGGTGGAAATGGTTATGGTTCCATTTTTATTCACAGCCTGAAAGCTGTTGATCAGGATATTTAAAAATGCCTGGTAAAGCATATCAGGGTCTGCCTGCATCGCTGGCATTTTATGGTGAAACTCTCTGGTAATGGAAATCCCCTGTTCCTGGATCTGGGTTCCAAGAAAAGACAGATTTTTTTCAATCACATCAGTAATGCTGCAGGGGCGCAGGTTTGCCTGCTTGGGTTTGGCGAAATCCAGAAAATCGGTAATAATGTTATTGAGTCTCCGGGATTCTTCTATGATGATATCGGGTATATTGGATTCGGCATCCAGCCTGGCCATTTTCTTTTTCATCAACTGGGCCGAGCTTTTGATAATACCAAGAGGATTTCTGATTTCGTGGGAAACGCCGGCAGTCATTTCTCCGATGGCAGACAGATGCTCTGCCTGGCGCAGTTTTTCCTCCAGACGAAGCCGCTCTTCAGCCCGTTTTTCGATGATTTTTTCCCCATGTTTTACAACGAATCGCAGGACAATGAACAAAATAGCCATCACAGCGGCACAGGAGGCTACAATAAGGCCCTGCAGTTTAAATACCTGCTGGTAATCATGGGAAATATCTCTGACAATCTCAATGACCCCTATTACTGCTTTTTCTTCGACCCTGGAAAGCTGCATTTCCTGCACCAGAGGGGCAAAGGTAACGATTTTGGTTTCTTCGGGAAACCAGAACAAAAGTTCAAGAAAACTGCCTTTCTGGATCAATTTAGATGTGGTTTCTTTTTTCATGGCTTTTTCATACAGAACACCGCCGGCATTTTCCTCGCCAACACGGCTGTTATCAAAGCTGTACCCGATGATATTGTCGGTGCCGTAGATATTGACCATTTCCACATGAAAGCTGTGCAGGGTGGAGGTAATGACCGCATCTAAAAGCCTGTGTTGTTCCGGCTCCCTCAATTTTATCTCTCCGTATTTAAATGCAACCGGGGCGGCAAACCGTAAAAAGATCTGGTGATTCAAGTTTTCCACAAGCAAAGAATTATACTCTTTACTTTTTTCCAAAAGAAGGTTTCTGACCCAATGGGCATTCAATGCGGCAATAACAATGGTTGCTGTCAGCATGACGATAAGGCTGGAGAAAGTAAATGCCTTGACCAGAACAAAAGGTCTCCCCCCCTGGAAATCGGGTTGGGTTTGGAAAGTTTTTTTCACAATTTTCCTTTATTTATGTAATAAATTTCATCTTTATTTTGTTTTTTGGTTTGACAAATGGATATCATTTGTTTATTCAAGTATAAAACATATGATAATACTTGACATTCCAAGTATTTCGTATCAGAGTATAGTAATATTGGTGCAGGTTATCAACATAAAAAAAACAGGGAACGGGCCGCCTGAACATTGCATGCAATAATATATCTGAAGATGTAAGGATGAACGGCTATGGTATTTAGTAAAAAAGATCATCTCGTAGGTCTAGATATCGGATCTTCCTTCATCAAGGTTGCTGAGCTTCAGATATCCCCCAAAAAGAAAATTTTGAAAAAATTCGGCATAACACCGCTTGCACCCGGGGCCATTGTGGATGGTCGCATCATGGACGTTGAAACAGTGGCAAAAACCATCCGTGCCTTGTTCCGGTCCCAGAAAATTCGAAAAAAAGATGTGGCCATTTCAACAGGCGGTCATTCCGTGGTCATCAAGACCATCAACACGGCGAAAGTCTCTGAAAAAAACCTCCAGGAAAGCATCATGGCCGAGGCGGAACAGTATATCCCCTATGATATCGAGGATGTCAATATTGACTACCAGATCCTGGGGGAAAGCCAGTTTTCTCCGGACCAGATGAATGTGCTGCTGGTGGCAGTCAAAAAAGATATCGTTGCTGAATACATGGATCTGACAACCATGGCAGGCCTGAATGCCAAAATTATTGACGTGGATACATTTGCGTTGCAAAATATTTATGAAACCCTTCCCGATCAGAATCCGGAGGACATAGTCCTTCTACTGGATGTGGGGGCATCAAAGACATCACTCAATATTCTCAAGGACAACGCCTCCATGATGATGCGAGATAACGATTCAGGCATCCACCAGCTCCTTGAAAAAATAAGCACCCAGTTTGAAACCGATATCCAGGGGGCTGAAAAAATATTGCAGGCCCCTGTGGCAAATGCGCCGGATCCCAGGCGCATGACAATGATGTTACATGAGGTTGCCAATGCCTGGTGTTCAGAAATCTGTGAGGTGGTCAATACGTTTCAGTCCAATACCAATGATACACTGGTTACAAAAGTTGTATTGAGCGGCGGGGGAAATTATATCCCCGGATTTGCAGACAACATCAGATCGGAACTGGAGGCTGAAGTGTTCACCATTGCTCCCTTCACGGGATTGCAAGTGGACGAAAAAAAATTTTCATCCACATTCATATCCCGGGTCGGTCCCCAGGCGCCCATTGCGTTGGGGCTTGCCTTGAGAAGGGTGGATGATAAATGATACGCATTAATTTATTGCCTTTCAGGCTGGCCAGGAAGAAAGAAAATATCCGTCGACAGGTATCGATATTTTTTCTTTCCATTCTTTTGCTGGTGTCGGTATTAACCTGGTACACCCTGGGTATAAAAAATGCCATTGAAGAAAAACAGCGTGAAACCGATCGTGTAAATGCCCAAATCGCCATTTACAAGGAAAAAGCCGACAGGGTTTCTGAGATTCAAAAACGCCTCAAGATCCTGGAAGATAAATTACAAATAGTTGAATCTCTCAAACAAAAAAGAGATGAGCAGCTGGTACTTTTAGAAGATCTTCAGGTGCGCCTGGTACCTGAACAGATGTGGATTGAAACCCTTGATGCTGATGAAAGATCCGTGACGTTGACGGGCATTGCCTTTGACAACCCAACCATAGCAAATTTCATGAAACGCCTGGAGGCATCGAATCTTTTCCAGGAAATCGATCTGAAACAGACCAGAATAAAAAAATTTGACGAGGGCACCAACTTGAAAGCGTTTGAGTTGAAGTGTCAAAAACGTTCTGTCACAGCGGAAACAACTGCAAAAGGTACATAATGGCTGAAGGAAAAAAACCAACCAGGTCGGACAAGATAAAAACACAGACCAGCAAAATGTTTGAAAGTGTGGGTCAATTGAGCCGGCTTCAGCGTTTGCTGATCTGCCTTGTCACCTTTGCAGTAATCGGGGGCGGCTATTATTACTTTATTTTTATGCCGGAACACCGGAAACTGCAGCAGGTCACAAAGGTTTTTCAAGCCCAGTCCAACAAATTGGATGTCGTGAAACGCCAGGCCAGTGATCTGGAAAAATGGGAAGCCAAAATGACCGAGGTGGAACAGGCATTTTACGTTGCCACCAGGGCGTTGCCTGATAAAAAAGAAGTTCCTTCCCTTTTGACGGAAATATCAGTTGCCGGCAGCAATGCAGGTCTTACTTTTTTGCTGTTTCAGCCTGAACCAGCAGTGAACAAAGAGTTTTATAATGAAATTCCATTGTCCATGAAAGTAGAAGGAAATTACCTTCAGATTGCGGATTTCTTTTTTCAGGTATCCAGACTGAACAGGATTGTCAACATTAAAAATATCTCCATGAGAAAAAACAAAACCATCCCGGACATAATAGACATGAGCTGCAGTGCGGTTACCTATATGTTTGTGGAAGCTGTCCAGGAACAAAAACCAGACAAAAAGAAACAAAAGGGCAAGAAAGGCTGATGTAAGAAATTATGAAAAATCAGGGGAATCAGAGAAATAGATGGATGATACTTGTCTGCACAGTGCTGGTGATGCTGATTTCGTCATGTGAAAAACCAGCCAAGAAAGAATCCCGACAGCCATCTTCTCCTGTTGTTTCAAAGTCGATACCCCAGCAGCAGCCGTCTGAAAACTCAACAGATCCAAAAAAAGCGGTATCGCCCCAGGCTTCCGCTGTGAACCTTACCGTGTCCACACCAGCAGATCCTTCCGGGGAAAAAATCCCTGTAAAAAATGACAAAAATCTGCAAAATGAAGACAAAAAAATTCCGGGACAGGTGCCTGAAACACTGGTAAAGCTGGAACAGGCTGGTATGGCTGCGACCCTTTCTTTTACAGATACTGCGATCCGGGAATATGCTGCCAAAAGCGCGTTGGATCCGTTTAAGCCGCTGATTCAGGAGAAAAAGGAAACCAGCGCCCCTGAAATTCAAAAACCGAATAAACCTTTGCGGATGTTGACCCCCCTGGAAAAAATGGAATTAAGCCAGATCAAACTGGTCGCAGTTGTGATCATGGAGGACCGCAAAATAGCCATGGTTGAAGATGCTACCGGAAAAGGGTATGAGGTGGGCATTGGTACCTACATGGGAAAAAATGAAGGACAGGTCATACAAATCGCATTTGACAGCATTGTTGTAAAAGAAATTGTAACAGATTATAAAGGCAATGAAACGGCACGCCTCCAGGAAATAAAACTTCATAAAGATGACAGTGGAGAATAATATGTTTTTTTTTCGGTTTAACAAGATCAACTATCGGGTTATGGCCAGTGTTCTGATCCTGGCTGGCGCACTTGCAGCCGGGTGCAATTCCCTGAAAACTGAAAAATCCAGACCGGTTGATGCCACAGTCCAGGATGATTCCCAGAGCAGTTCTGCCCAGAAAGGCAACCGGATTTATGCGGTTGAATTGCAGCCTTTGGACGAAAATATGGGTATTCTTATCAGGGGCAAAGCCAAACTGGCCTATACCTCTATCAAACAAGATTTCCCTTTTGGTGTGGCTATTTACCTGCCTGAAACCGACATTGAACCGAATTTTACGCTTCCAGCTGCTGTGGCAGATCCCGTGGAGTCAGTCAGAGCCGTTTATGCCGACCAGAAGCAGACAACCGCAAAAGTTGAAATTCTGTTGAACCAGGACATTGCCTATGAGGTCAAAGAGCAGGGAAATGATTTGCAAGTAGTCCTGTTCACGGATCCTGCCAGACAGGTCCATACAGCAGAACAGGCTGTGAAAGAAACTGCTCCGAAAGCTTGGAAACCGTCCTCGGAAATGCCTGATGCGACAGAAACAATGACGGCAGCACCAGGGGATTCGCACACATCCGCTGTGATGACCGGTATTTCCTTTGATACGACGGAATCGGGCCATGCACGAATCCAGGTTGATACCAGCCATCCGGTTCAATATGAAACACTATGGCAGAGCCCGGACCAGCTGGACGTAACATTGTATAATACCCGGATACCCGAACACCATCAGCGGCCTTTGCTGACAAAATATTTTACGGCCGCTGTTGAACGGATACTGCCCAAACCCGGCCCGGATAATGGCACGGATGCAAAAATTGAAATCATGATCCGGGAAAAAGTGCCCTTCCGAGTGGTACAGAATCAGGACCGGATTTCTCTGCTCTTTGATCCTGCAACCATTGAACCGCCCCGGTTTGAAAAGCCGGTAACCATGGTATCGGGCGGATCAGACCAAATGAATTCTACAGAAAGTGGTGATACACCATCAGCCATGCAGCCGATAATGACACCATCAGTCGGCCAAACTGCATCACCCGGTAACGTGGTGACCCTGGCGGATGAATGGAAAGCGGTTTTAGGGCAGGACCAGCCTAAATATACCGGAGAAAAGATCAAGCTGGATTTTTATGACACCGATATCAAAAATGTCTTTAGGATACTCAGAAGTGTCAGTGGTTTAAACTTTGCAGTGGACAAGGATGTACAGGGAAAAGTGACCATGACCCTGGAAAAACCGATTCCCTGGGATCAGGTTTTGGATCTTGTCCTTAAAATGAACGGCCTGGGTAAAAAGATGGAAGGCGATGTGGTGCGCATTGCCACCGTGCAGACCCTGAAACAGGAAGAGCAGGATCTTCAGGATGCCATTTCCGCCCGAAAAAAGAGTCTGGAGCAGAAAAAAAGCCTGGAACCTTTGGTAACAGAATATATACCCATCAATTATTCTTCTGCCCAGACAGATATTCAACCCCATATAACGTCTCTTTTGACACCGGACAGGGGCAATATTTCTGTGGACCAGCGTACCAATATGATCATTGTTACCGATACCAGGGAAAAGGTTGACCAGATCCAAAAAATGATTTATCGCCTGGACACGGTAACCCCCCAGATCATGATCGAGGCCAGGGTGGTCGAGGTAACCAAAGATTTTTCCCAGAGTATCGGCGTAGGATGGAACCTCACCAATGATGCTGTTATTTCATCCGGATTTGTAAATGATACCAATGTGTCGGTGAACAATCCAACCGGTTCCGGAATAAGTGGAGATTTTTCATTTTTCAGATTGTTCGGTTCATCCAGCATGGCCCTGAATGCGAAGCTGGAAGCATCAGAAGCCCAGGGGGATGTCCGGATTGTTTCTTCTCCACGCATACTGACCCTGGACAACAAAAAAGCCAGGATCAAGCAGGGACTTGAGGTTGCATACCTGGAAAGAGATGATGCCGGCGGCTCCTCGGTGCAGTTTAAAAATGTCGATCTCCTGCTGGAGGTAACGCCCCACGTGACTCCGGACAAACGGATTTCCCTGCAGGTGTTTTTGACCAAAAATGATATTTCCGGCATCAGTTCCACCGGTGTGCCCACCCTTGCCACAAATGAGACGGAAACCGAGCTGCTGGTGAACGACAATGATACCGTGGTCATCGGGGGTATTGTCAAAACCACCACAAGCCAGGATGTAGACGGCCTGCCATTTCTGACAGGAATTCCGATTCTGGGAAATCTGCTTTTTGGTACCACCCGGAAAGAGGACAATCGAAATGAGCTGCTTATTTTCCTGACCCCATCCATTGTACAATTGGAGCAGAAACGCAATATCAGCCAGTCTGATAATTAATCTCCCTCAGACAGCTTTTTTCTCGCTGTCTGACCCAGCTCTGAATTTTCCCGGGCATATCGGCTCACCTTTTGCCAGGCTTCTCTGGCCCTGGCGGTCTGGCCTTTGGATTCATATGCCCGGGCCAGGTCTGCGTGAAGAATGGCATTGTGGGGAAGCCTGCGAAGGGCGTTCGTAAGAAAATCAATGGCCTCATCCACCTGCCGGGATGCAAGATATACCTGGGCCAGTCCATGGGAGGCAGTAACAAATCCGGGCATAACATCCAGTGCCTGTAGAAAATAAGATTCCGCCAGCTGATAATTTTGTTTCTCAAAATAGACCCGTCCCAGGTTGGACAGCGGGAATTGGGGGGTTGGGTATAACAGATCTTGTAGCACTTTTTCAAAAGCCGGTATGGCCAGATCCCATTTTTTTTGGCGCAGATATGCGACCCCCAGGTTGTTGAGGGCTTCGGTGTAATCAGGCTTTATCGTCAGTGCTGTTTGAAAATATGGTTCTGCCAGGTCATCCCGGTTTTTTCCCATATAGGCCAGCCCCAGGCTGTTGAGCAGATAAGGGTTACCGGGTATCATTTTGCGGGCCTCCAGGAGCCTGGACAGGGCTGCCGTGTAATCTCCCTGCACCAGTAGGGCCTCCCCCTGCATTTTAACAGCCTCTGCCAGTCTTGCATCATCCTGTTTCTGACTGGTACTTGAACTGGTGCAGGCTGATATCAAAAAACCGGATAAAAGGACCCACATCAGCGTTTGTTTCATGATTCATCCTTTGACAGGTAATAGTGTTGCATGTTTATTCTTTCAGGTGAATATACCGGATCTGCTCATGTTTTAAAAAGGTGCCGGCAACAGATGTCAACGGATATTGAGAAATAAACAGACGATCGGGTGGCAGCTCTCCATACAGGCCTTCCAAAGTTTTTACCATTTTTTGGTGGCTGAATGAAGGATTTTTCCAGGTGCTGTAACCCAGAGAGGACAGCACCTGCTGTATCTGGTCCTTCCAGGATACGTCCGGGAAAAAGGATAAAACTTTAAATCCCATGTCCTGGATGGTCGTAATTGCTGTGCCGTAAACATTGCCGAAGTTAATAAGCAGATCAACATGCCCGGGCCGTTTCACCCGCCCGAATGTGGCTGACATGGGAATATCATTGATAAAAAATTCGATTCTTTCTTCAGGAATATACGCAAATGATGGATTGGAAAGAATGTCTGTCATATGGTGCTGTATCACAGACAAAGAGACTGGTTGTGGTGTGTGCAGCCCGATTTTTTGGATGGCGGATGCGATCTGTTCGGTTTTTAACTGGTGCCAGTGGGATTTTATGGTCTGGATCAGCTGCCTGTCCAAAATAGCACCTGTCCAGCCGCCGGGAATGAGCAGGATTTTTTCATCATGATCATGGGTTTCAATCAGCGGGGTTTGCGAAAGGTCAATCTGAAAATGGGTTTCATCCTCTTTGGAGGGGAAATACATTTTTCCCTGATGGACCAGGGTGCCTTTGAGCAGGGCTGCATATTGCTGCAATTGCTGGATCTGGTAAGCGGAAATTTTTGGTATAATCTTTTGGGGTATAGGGCCGGAAGCCTCAGCATGGGTGGGAACAGTGGTCTGTTTTGCCCGGGATGCCGCTGTTACTCTGCCATGGGCAAGAAACGATGGAAACCAGGGCTGGGACAAAATGGAAGATTCAGGAATTGTCACCTTTGTGTCCTGGTAAATCACATGTATGTTCGTGATATCAGGATTCAGGCGGTAAAACAGCTGGCGGCCTTCTGAT
Source organism: Desulfotignum sp. (assembly GCA_011390635.1). Lineage (GTDB taxonomy): Bacteria > Desulfobacterota > Desulfobacteria > Desulfobacterales > Desulfobacteraceae > Desulfotignum. Next base: position 95,647 of record JAABSA010000004.1, read on the forward strand.
GTAACACCGCCTCCTTTTTGTAAAAATGCCTTGTCCAGAAGATCTGACACCGTGTCATTTGGCTGGATGATATGTTCCCGTATATGCGGTGTCAGATCAAGGGGCTCAGAAATGTCTGAAAACTGCACCACAGGTACTTCCACCATGCCTTTATCATCAAGTCTGTATGCCTGTCTGTTTACCTTTTGCAACGGTATGAGGATTTGAATTCCAGGGGATATGGTATCAATGTTGTGGATCTGGGGGTTGATTTCTTTGAATATAGCTATAAAAAGGGGAAAATTTTGTTCAGAAATTTCACCTTTCTGCCTGAAAATTTTATAGAGCCAGTCATCTTTTTTGACGATATAGGGTTCACACAGGATATCCTGGTCCTGATAGGTGAAGATGGAATAATGCTTGTAGGAGGTTTTCACCCCGCTGGCAGCCGGACTGTCAAGGTGGCATGTTAGCATCATGCAGACACAGGCCAGGACCGCCAGATTTTTAAAGCCGTGAAAGTCCATCATTCTGAAGAGGCGGTCAGGTGCATTTTTTTGGCAATTTTTCCAGATATTTCCTGGATGAATTGGTCAAGTTCAGATTTTGTCAACCGCTTTTCCTGGGATGGTGACAGAGCTGGATTATCAGATGTGATCAGTTCCGGCAGATTAATTCGGTCAGGATCAGGTACGATGTGATACGGGGCAGGGATCTGGTTTTTAAAATACAGGTCCTGGAATTCAGAAAATTTAATGGCATGGGCGGTGGCATCCAGTACAGCAGTTTCATTGGAGGAAACCAGACCCATGGCCCTGGCCGTTACAAGACCGGCCAGGCATTCTCCTCCCTGGGTGCATGCGATGTGACCATTCTGGTTGGCGGTGAGCTGCCAGTCCATAATGGCCTGTTCCGTCACCTGGACAAAAAAGACATTGTCCTGTCCGGATTCCCGGTTGTATTCTTTTGCCAGGACAACCACCCGGGGCATTGACACCGGATTGCCAATCATGGCAGCCTGGGCCACACTGGGTTTCGTATCCACCGGCGTAAATACCCGCTTTGCTTCAACCGGCTCCAGATAGTATTGATACACTGGATCTGCATGTTCTGACTGCACCCCGATGATTTTGGGAAGCTGGTCTATAATACCGGCCTTGAAAAATTTTAAAAAACCATTCATGATCGCAGAAATGTTGCCGGCATTGCCAATGGGAACCACCACCACTTTATGGGCCATGTCCCAGTCAAAATCCTGGGCGATTTCATAGGAATACGATTCCTGACCCAGAATCCGCCAGGCATTTTTGGAATTGAGCAGTGCCACAGGATAGTTGCTGGACAGATGTTCCACAATTTTCATGCAGTCATCGAACACACCCGGTATTTCAAATACCCTGGCACCGCTGCCCAAAGGCTGGGACAACTGCTGGACGGTGACTTTCTTGTGGGGCAGAAGAACCGCCGACCTGATCAGAGGACCCAGGTATGAGGCGTACAATGCGGCTGCTGCTGAGGTATCTCCGGTGGATGCGCACACCGCAATTATATCGGAGACAAGGTTTTGGTCAATAAGGTATTTGATGCTGGAAAAAGCTGATGCCATACCCCGGTCTTTGAATGAAGCGCTGGGGTTCTGGCCGTCGTTTTTAAAAAAGAAGTCAAGTCCGACCTTTTCCTTGAGAAATTGTGATGCCGCCACCACCGGGGTATGTCCCTCTCCAAGGTAAACAATGGATTCCAGAGGAATGACCGGGCCGATGAATTCATGGTACCTGTAAATGCCCTTCAGCGCGGGTATTTTTAACATCCTGCGGTAATCAAAGATTTGCTGCCATGTTGATCCCTCAATCTTGTGAAGGTCTGCCTGGTTCCGGTTATGGAGCATCAGGACCGCATTACACTCGGGGCAGACATACAGCAGTTTTTCCACTGGATACTCGGCATCGCAGCCCAGACATCGGTAAAAGAGTTCTCCTTTGGGTTGGGGAATCAGATGGGGCCGGATATGCTCCGGAAACAGATCATTTTTCATTTTCAATTATTTTCTGACCTCCCATATATGGTACCAGGACATCGGGTATCTTGACCGTTCCATCCGGTTGCTGATAGTTTTCAAGGATTGCGGCAAAGGTTCGTCCCACGGCAAGGCCTGATCCATTCAAGGTATGGCAGAATTCCGGTTTTTTTGCGTTTTCCCGCTTAAAGCGGATATTGGCACGTCGGGCCTGGAAGTCGAGGCAGTTGCTGCAAGAGGAAATTTCCCTGTACTTGTCCTGTCCCGGCATCCATACTTCTATGTCATAGGTCTTGGTGGCGGAAAATCCCAAGTCTCCGGTGCACAGGGTAAGCACCTGATAGGGCAGTTCCAGGCGCTGGAGTATGGTTTCCGCATTGGCCAGAAGGGATTCCAGTTCATCAAAGGAGGATTCCGGTGTGGTGATTTTTACCATTTCCACCTTGTTGAACTGGTGCTGCCGGATCAGTCCTTTGGTATCCCGGCCGTAAGAGCCGGCTTCAGATCTGAAACACGGGGTAAAGGCCGTAAATTTAAAGGGCATATCTTCCTCTTGCAGTATTTCGCCGGCATAAATATTGGTCACCGGTACTTCTGAAGTGGGAATCAGATAATAATCCCAGCCTTCCAGCTTGAACAGATCCGCTTCAAATTTGGGCAGCTGGCCTGTGCCAGTCATGGTGGCCCTGTTAACGATGAAGGGGGGAAGTGTTTCCTTGTATCCATGCTCTTTGGTGTGGATGTCCAGCATGAAATTGATCAAAGCCCTTTCCAGTCTGGCACCTGATCCCATGTACAAAGGAAAACGGGCGCCTGCCAGTTTGGTGGCCCGGGCAAGATCCAGAATGCCCAAAGCGTCTCCGATATCAGCATGGTCCTGGACAGGAAAATCAAAGACACGGGGGGAGCCGTGGGTTTTCTCTAAACGGTTCTGGGAATCATCTTTTCCTTTGGGTACATCATCATGGGGGAGGTTGGGCAGGGTGATCAAAAAGGTGTGGATGGCACTTTCTGTTTCAACAAGGTCTTTGTCCAGCATTTTTATGCTTTCAGAAACAGACCGCATTCTGTCAATGCTTTGTTTGGCATCTTTACCGGACCTTTTCATTTTGGCAATGTCATCGGAAACTACATTGCGCTGATGCCGTAACGCTTCGATTTCCAGCAGCAGTGTTTTTCTTTTTTCCTCATTTTCCAAAAGCAGTGAGAAATCAATTTCTGTGCCGCGTTTTTCCATTCCTTTCTGAACGGTTGTCAGGTTATGTATAATATATTTTACATCCAGCATTGTTATACCTGTTTTTGCCTGGTTGGGGTTTGATAAACCTGTAATTTACATGTCTTTTATTATTGTAACCAAATAGCATGGGCCTTATGAACAGTCAATGATTATTGCAGGTTGACAATGTGTCACTTGTGTATAATATTTTGGTAAATTTTTTTTGTAACCATAGGGAAAAATGATTATGGAAGAGGTGAAAGATACGAAAACCAGCATTCTGGCGCAGGTGGCCCGGCGGATGGATGCCTTTGAAAAACAAGAGCGGGAAACCAAATACTACAAAATTGAGACCAAGGTATTTGAGTTTGCCAATTTCATGGAAGCCCAGGTGTCGTTCATGCACACCGGCGGCAATACAGAAATACCCATGGAAAGTATCATACGAAAAGCACTTCAAATTGAAAAGACCATTGTCCTGCCGGTGTTTACAGATGTAAAAAATGCGTTTCATCTTTGTAAAATCAGTGACTATGACAAAGATCTGGTGCTGAATGCCAGTGACGTGCTGGAGCCGAATCCTGAAAAATGCAAAAAAGTTTCTCTGGATGAGATCGACATCGCCTTTATTCCAGGACTGGCTTTTGATGACAAAGGGGGGCGCATTGGATTCGGAAACAACTATTATACGAAATTTATCACAAAGTTGCCCGAAACCTGCCGCAAGGTTTCCCTCGCGTTTGAAGAACAGATCGTTGACCAGATCCAGATGGATTCCAGAAAACATACTGTGGATATTATCATTACGGATAAACGGGTCATCTATAAAATCTAACGCAAGAAACCCGTAACCCAAAAGTCCCTCCTCATTTTCTTTTTTTTTGACAGGAAATGAGGAGTAAACACCAAAATCGTTGTTCCGTTCACAGGAAACCTCCAGGGGCGGGCCTTTGGCCAAGACACTGCAGGGGACGATCATAAACCGGCCCACCTAAGGCAAATATCCAGATACAACGGTATCTGCTTGACGGAACCCGGACATGCTGGTATGAAGGGTTTCATGAATGACGAACCCAAAAAATTTGCCCGGTGGCGCAAGGATATGGTGGACCGCCAGATTATTGCCAGGGGGGTGACCGATCCTTTGGTGATCAGGGCCATGACTGAGGTGCCCCGGCATCTGTTTGTGAGCGAGGCCCTTGTGGATAGTGCGTATGGGGATTTTCCCCTTCCCATTGGCGAGGGCCAGACCATTTCCCAGCCCTATATTATTGCAGAAATGACCCAGAGTCTGGAACTTAAAGGGTCTGAGCGGGTTCTGGAGATCGGTACCGGGTCCGGATACCAGGCCGCCATTCTGGCACATATGGTGTACCGGGTGTATACCATCGAACGGAATCACTCCCTTTTTTTACAGACCAGGCAGTTGTTTGACCGGCTCAGGATTCACAATGTCGTGACCCGGTATTCCGACGGCACCCAGGGCTGGAAGGAAGAAAGTCCCTTTGATGCCATCATTGTAACGGCCGGAGGAAACAAAATTCCCTCACCCCTGGTGGACCAGCTGGCCCCGGGCGGGCGACTGGTCCTGCCGGTGGGCGGACATTTTTCCCAGGAACTGATCAAGCTCACCAGAACCGACACCGGCATCAAGCAGGAAAATCTTGGGGGATGCCGTTTTGTCAAGCTCATCGGTCAGCACGGGTGGAATGAATAAGAGCCGATCCATGCCGGTTTTGGTGAATGAGCTGCTCATGGGATTCTGCCTGGGAGCGGCCAATATTATTCCAGGGGTTTCCGGTGGTACTTTTTTGTTGATTTTCAATATTTACGGACGGGTTTTCGGCATTTTAAACCGTATCAACAAATCCTGCTTTTTCCGGGCCGCAGGCCTGGGCGGGCGGTTTTTGAAACACCTGGGACAAAAGGGCACCACCCGGGCCGTTACCGGTTTTCTGGTGGAAAATGATTTTTTGTTCCTGTTCAAACTGCTGACAGGGGCCGCCATCGCCATCCTGGGACTTTCTACTTTGATGACCCACCTGTTGACCCATTATTTTTCTTTGACCTATGCGCTTTTTTTCGGCCTGATTCTGGTATCTGTCATGATACCTGTAAAACTGTTCCGGCAGGTCCGGGCCTATCTGCTGCTTTTTGTGCTTCTGGGGGCGGGCATCACCGTGATGGTATATCTCCAGGTCAACCCCTATGACAAGATGAAACACAAATCCGCCCTTTACCAGGTGCAGTATGAAAACCAAATTACCGGGCAGGAGGGGGAGACGGGTAATGAAACCAAACCGCATGGGCTGCCGGCACCTGGTGCACAATACCTGTATGCGGCTTTTTGCGGGGCGGTATCCATTTCCGCCATGGTGCTGCCCGGCATCAGCGGATCTTTGGTGTTGATCCTTATGGGGGCCTATTATGACGTGCTTTCCGCCATATCTGCCCTGCCATATTTTGATATGGATGCCGTGGTGTATCTGGGATGTTTCAGCCTGGGGATTGTCCTTGGCGGACTGGTGTTCGCCCGGCTGGTGAACTATGTTTTCAAACGGTACTATGATGCCACCATGGCGGTTTTGCTGGGGTTGATGGTGGGATCTTTGTGGGCCTTGTGGCCCTTTAAGCAGGCGGCGGTACTGGACCGGCATTTTGTAAAAGAGAACGGGAGTGTCATCATGCTTGAAAATGTCCGGGTGTACACCAATGTCAATGTACTGCCGCCGGTTGATGTGCAGCTGCTGTGGGCCTTTGCCCTGTTTGTTTTGGGATGCGGCATCATGTATGGATTTTTGCGCTCCCGGGACGTTGCGCCCTCTTCATCTACCTGAGAAAAGTTCCGGTTTTTTTTGGGCGGTCAACAAGCCTCCGGGGTGAATGCCACCACCTGATCAATGCTGGCAGCATCGGCAAAGAGCATGACAAGCCGATCAACACCTAAAGCGATGCCGGCACATTCAGGCAGGGCATCCAGTTGCGAAAGAAAGGCTTCCGGCAGGGGCAGCGCCTGCCGGCCCTGACTGGTCCGGATTTGATTTTCCTTCTCAAACCGCCGGCGCTGGGTCCGTGCATCGGTTAATTCAGAAAATCCGTTGGCCAGTTCAATACCGGCCATGTAAAATTCGCAACGCTGGGCCAGGGACGGATCTGTCGGATGCAGCGCTGCCAAACTGGCCAAAGAGACGGGGTAATCCATGAGAAACAACGGCCGCTCAGTGCCCAGGCAGGGTTCCACGTCAAACCCCATGGTTTCATTGAAGCTGCCGTCTGCCAGGGCCTGGTCACAGGATTTCTGTGCAAAGGCCTCAAATGCCTTGTGCACTGTCATACGGTCAAAAGGCTGTGCCAGATCCAGGGTCATTCCCTGATAGGACAGGCGTTCATCCATGCCCAGTCCCCGGGCAACATACCGGACCAGTGCCTGACACTGGTCCATGAGATCAAAGTAGGTATGGCCTGTCCCATACCATTCCAGCAGGGTAAGTTCAGGCAGATGCAGATCTCCCCTTTCATTTTTGCGAAAACATCTGCAGATTTGAAATATTTTTGGATATCCTCTGACCAGCAGCTGCTTCATATAGAGCTCCGGGGATGCCATGAGAAATTGGTTTTCAGCGAATACCGGATCAATATGGGCTTCGGGAATGATAGCAGGGCTTCTGACAGGGGTTTCCACTTCCAGATAAAGGCGCTGGTGGAAAAAATTCCGGATGAGCCGGATCACACGGTACCGGGTTTCAAGGTATGGACTGCGGTGATTAAGGGGCAGGGCCTGGGCCATCTATTTCACATGATAGGAATCTTTGGGCCGGTCCATTAGATAAATGCGGTCATATTTGCCGCCTGGTGCGGTTTCATAAAATTCATATCCTTTTTCAATGCAGTTTTTGCAGGCATTGATGGGAATATGCACCCCCAGGATGTGCAGGCCCGGCATGGCCCTGGAATCAATTTCAAAGCTGCCGCCGCAATCGGCACATATCCTGACCCTTTCCTTTTGCCGTTCAAATATATTGTCTGTGTCATAATAGATTTCTTTGTGCCGCACCTGCAGTTCACCCGGCGTGCCGGCGGCCTCCCGCAGCTGATGCCGCTGTGCCCAGAAACTGTTGATCTGGTCAATGGTTTTTTTGATTTTGTCGGTGATGCTCACAGACTGTTTGAGCTTTTCTGGGTTGTAATCAGGTTCCACCACACCGCTGTAGTCAACACCGGCCATGGCCAGAATGATACCCAGGTTGACATAGGGCAGGGCCCCCTCAATGGCATATCCGCCTTCCAGAACGGCAATGTCCGGTTTCAGCAGCGTGGTCAGCTGGGCATATCCCTGGGCACAGAAATTCATATTGGTCAAGGGGTCTGTATAATGGTTGTCCTGACCGGCGGAATTGATCACCAGATCGGGTTTGAATTCATCCAACACCGGCAGCACACAATTGTTGATCACATACAGATATCCTTCGGTGGAGGTGCCCGGCGGCAAAGGGATGTTCAGATTGGAGCCCTTGGCATTGGGTCCTCCCAGTTCACCGGGAAATCCGGTTCCCGGGAACATGGTGCGACCGTCCTGGTGCATGGAGATAAAGAGCACATCCGGATCATGCCAGAAAATATTATCAGTGCCGTCCCCGTGGTGGCAGTCGGTATCTATGATGGCGATGCGTTTGACACCGTAACGGGTGCGGATATATTCCACCATGATGGCTTCAATGTTGATGTGACAAAACCCCCTGCCCCCGTGGGAAACCCGCATGGAATGGTGCCCCGGCGGCCGGACCAGGGCAAATCCGTTCTTGACTTCCTTGCCCATGACCGCATCGGCAATGACCTTGGCGCCGCCGGCACTTATGAGATGAGATTCGGTGGTGATGGACGCTTCGTCCGGTACACAGAACTGTGCGCGCTGGATGTCTTTGGCGGTTGCCAGTACCGGTTTGTACTCAATAATACCCGGGATATCAAACACCCCTTCTTCCGTAACCTGGTCCTGGGTATACAGCAACCGTTCTTCACGTTCCGGATGGGTGGGATCAATGGCCCAGTCAAAGGCGGGAAAAAATACCAGTCCTGTCTTATGTATTGCTTTTAACATGATTTCCCCTTTAGTGTAACAACGTTTCATAGCCTTTGATCAGGCCCGGTTTCAATTGCATTTTGGTACGAAAAATTTTTCCCCTGGGTGAGAAATTTCTCACGATATTGAATTTCTGGTATTCCACCACTTCCACCTCATCCATATTCTCAGGGTCAGCACCGGAATTTATGGCTTTTTCTTTGAGTAGATTATAGGCGGTTTCCATGAGGTCATCTTCGGAAAAGGTTTTTGAGATGGGTTCGGCAAAATCTTCTTCATGGGCTGTTACAATGCCCTGTTCCGTGTCGGCGTACAAAGACACCTCACAGGTGGTTCTGGCCAGAGCGGCACCTACTGCGTTGGCAACGGCGGAGTTCGGGACCGCAAAAGTGTCTATCTGGTAAAGGTCTTCAATCTTTTGGGCAAAATAGGGGGCAGGCCCCCCCAGTACCAGAATTTTCTGGGGGCTGAGTTTGTATCCCTCCAGAAAATCATGCACCGTGTAAACCGGCTGGGAATTGATTTGATCGATCATTTCAAAGGTTTTTTTCAAAATGATGGTGCAGCAGGTTTTAAAGACTTTTTCAGCGGCCTGTTCATCGGAAAGCCCCAGTCCTTTGGCAATGGTATGAATGCCGGCCAAAGATTTTTCCGGATTGGCCGAATCCATAACCCCCAGCACCACCATGGCATCCGTTGGGGTGGGCAACGGTCCGCCAAAGGCCATGGCAGGTCCCTGCCGGTCCGGCCCGATGGTGAGATTGCCATCAATGACCCGCAGGGCACTGTCACCGCCGATCCCTTTTGAATCGGTGCGCAAAGATCGGATCAGGCTTCTGTAGCGGCCCCTTTGAATACCTACCGGCTCCAGCAGCGGGGCCTTGTCCACCAGGAAGGCGATATCCGTGGTGGTACCACCGATATCCAGAACAATGGCATCCTGGCCTTCGGGGGCGTATGGAATGGCGCCCATGATACTGGCAGCCGGCCCTGATAATACGGTTTGACCGGGAAAATGCATGGACGCTTCCAGGCTCATGGTACCGCCGTCAGCTTTGAGAATCTGGATGGGAACGGTCAACCCTTTTTCATTCAGGCTTTTTTTCACCGCTTCAAAAAAGGATTTGTGCAGGGAAAATACGGCTGCGTTCAGATGGGTGGTGGCGATCCGCCTGGGAAAGTTGAGATTTCCCGATACATGGTGGCCCAGAAAAACCTTTTTGAAATATTTGTGAATGATCCGTTTTATCAGAATTTCATGGCTTGGGTTTCGCACACAGAATTTGCTTACCACACCCACGTATTCAATACCGGCAGCGACCAGTTTTTGTGAGATATCCTTGATCTGTATTTCATTGACCGGGGCTTTTTCCCTGCCTCTGTGGTTGATGGATCCGGATACCGGATAATACTGTTCCCCCGTACGAAAAAATTCCGGATCTAGGCCTGGTCCGGCCGAAACAATCATACCCACCGGTTCCATGGTCTGCTGGACGATCGCATTGGTGGTAAGTGTGGTGGAAATAACCGCACGTTTGATCCGGCTGGGATCTACGGATTCAAGGAGCTGGGTAAAACCTGAAAGAACGGTGTTAAAAAGATCCGCATGATCTGTGGTAACCTTAACACTTTTTTCAATACCCCTGTTGCTGAGAAGAACGGTATAGGTGTGTGTGCCGCCAACATCCAATCCTATTATCATGGCGTATTCCTGTTGCTAAATGATTGTGTTCAGCCTTTATATTTATCTGTCATATCAAGGGGAAGCTTGTCAGAAAACACCAGGGTTGTCAATGACGTTTTTGCTGTAAAAAAGGTTGGCCGGCAAGTAGTGGATCAGGTGTTTGGAAGGTGTTGCTGGGCAAAGGCGATAAATTTTTTACAGATGGGAGACTGGGTGCGTTTTCTGGCCCATGTCAAATAAAAAAAACGATTCAGGTCCAGTCCGTTCACCGCCAGGGCTGACAGCCTTCCTTTTGCCAGATCATCAGCCACAGCTATGGTGGAGAGAATGGAAATTCCCACATGGTTGAGTATTCCCTGGAGTACGGAGACAGAAGAACCCATGGTCATGCAGGTATGCAGTTTTTCCGGGTTATATCCGGCGGTTGCCATGCTTTTGCAGATGCTCTGCCAGGTGCCGGAACCGGGCTCCCTTGCAATAAACGGCTCATCAGTCAATTTGTTGCAGTCAATGTCAGACAGGTGCGCCCATTTGTGCCCTTGTGGTACAATCAGCTTCATTTCATCTGCTACCAGCACTTTCTGGGCAATGGCTGGATCTTTTGTCAGGGCGCCCACCACCCCCAGTTCCACCCGGCCGTTTTTGACATCTTCAATTATCTGACGGGTGTCTCCCGCATGCAAAGACACCGCAACATCAGGATAAGCCTGGGCAAAAGGTCCCATGAGTCTGGGAAGAATATAGCCGGCTGGTATTGTGCTGCCGCCGATAATCAGACTGCCTTTGGTACACCCGATAAAATCGAGCATGGCGGATTCGGTCCTGTCCCGGAGGGCCAGCATCTTTTTTGCATGTTCCAGCAGTATTAAGCCGGCCTGTGTGGGCACTGTTTTTTTGCCCAGCCGGTCCAGAAGCCGGCATTGAAAATGGCGCTCCAGATCCTTTATATGAGAAGATACGGTGGGCTGGGACAGATTGATGATATGGGAAGCTTTTGAAAAACTATTTTCTTCCACAACAGTGACAAAAATCTGCAGCTGCCAGAGATCCATATTCACCGGGTGCCTTTTTTGGTCGGATTCCGGCGCAATTCATCCCCGAGCAGCGGAAATTTTTCCATAAGTTTTATTTTCACCGGTTCCGGTACCATATCCGATATATCCCCACCGAACTGGGCAGCTTCCTTGATAATGGAAGAAGAGGTGAAAATCCATCTCAGCCCTGTCATAAGAAACACTGACTGCACATCTTTATACAGTTTTCTGTTCATCAGAGCCATCTGAAATTCACTTTCAAAATCAGATATGGCCCGCATTCCCCGGATAATGGCAACCGCTTCTTTGATGCGGGCATATTCCACCAGAAGCCCGTCAAAGCAATCCACTTTCAACGCATCATTGCCGTTGAAAGTGTGCTGAATCATTTCCAGTCTTTCGGCAGTGGAAAAAAGCGATTTTTTGGAAGGATTCCGGAGTATTGCCACAATTACTTCATCAAAAATTTCCAGGGCCCGCTGGATCACATCCATATGGCCGTTTGTCAAGGGGTCGAATGACCCGGGATAGATGGCTATTCTTTTTTTTGGCGGCATTATTTTCCTTATGGTTGGTGCTGTGTTCTGGTTAAAAAGGAAATGGTTGTCCTTGAGTATTTTTTTTGCCGGAAAATGTCAAGTCCGTTCAGGGTATGGGGCAGGATTTCTTTGGTTGCATGCTCGGCAACAACGATGCCCCCATCAGATAAAAGAGGGGAAATGTTTTGGTTTTCAAGGATTTTTCTCACATAATCCCGGTCATAGGGCGGGTCCATGAAAATCAGGTCAAAGCCGTCGCCCATGACGGATGGAGGAAGCAGGCCATTGAAAATGTCATGGCGGATCAGCCTGGATTTTTCACAAAACCTGCAGTTGTCGATATTGTGCTGGATAATGTTACAGGCGGCAGCAGATATATCCACAAACACGGTATGGGCGGCCCCCCGGCTCAGGGCCTCAAGGCCCAGGGCTCCGGTACCGGCAAAAAGATCCAGCACCATTGCCTTTTTTACCTGTGGTCCCAGGATGTTGAACACGGTTTCTTTTATCCTGTCTGATGTGGGGCGGATATCTAAGCCTTCCATCGAAGAAAGTTTTCTGCCCCTGCAGGTGCCGCTGATGATTCTCATGGGATGGTCCGGGTCATGTCAGCTGTTTTTTAATAAACCGGGTACTGGTGCCCAGTGCTTTAGCCACGGCCGGGATATTGCCGTGGGCCTGCTCCACCTTGCTTTTGACATATTCTTTTTCAAAAGCTGTCCTGGCCTTATCCAGATTATTGATGGAGAACAGATGTCTGCGTTCTTTGGTCGGGGTGGTTTCAAATTGCGGATTATAGGGGTCGGGCAGGTCTGTGACGTCAATGCGGTTTCCCCGGACCATAATGGACAGACGTTCCACCAGATTTTTGAGTTCTCTGACATTTCCCGGCCAGGGATAATCGGCCAGCAGATCCAGGGCAGGGTCTGAAATGGATTTTTTTGGATCTGACGACTGCAGAGACAGCTTGTCTAAAAAGGTATCCACCAGCAATGGAATGTCTTCTTTTCTTTCCCGCAAAGGCGGGACATGGATGGGAATGACATTCAGGCGGAAAAAAAGATCCTGACGGAAATTACCGTTTTCTATTTGCGCGGCAAGATCCTTGTTGGTGGAAGCGATGATCCGAACATCCATGTGGATGGTTCTGCCACTGCCGATGCGTTGAAATGTCTTGGATTCCAGAGCCCGCAGGATTTTTGCCTGGGTGTTGATATTCATGTCACCGATCTCATCCAGGAACAGGGTACCGCCGGAGGCCAGCTCGAATTTTCCCATGTTTTTGGAAAAAGCATTGTCAAAAGCACCTTTTTCATGGCCGAATAATTCACTGTCAATGGTTTCTTCAGGTATGGCCGCACAATTGATAATGATAAAAGGCTCTTCCGGTCGCAAACTGAACTGATGGATAGTTCTGGCAACCATCTCTTTACCGGTGCCGTTTTCTCCGGTGATCAAAATGGAGGCATCAGAAGGGGATGCCGCCATCACCTGTTGGTATAGTTTTTGAACCGCCGGACTGGTGCCGGTAATGGAATTTTTTTCAATGGTTTTTTTGCGCAGATAAATGTTTTCTTCTTCCAGTTTTCTGAAATTTAAGGCGTTGTTGATGGTGACCATGACCTTGTCTATGGACAAAGGTTTTTCCAGAAAGTCATAGGCCCCTGATTTGGTAGCGTCCACTGCCGATTCAATTGAGCCGTGGCCGGTGATCATCACCACCGGAATATTGGGAAACCCTTTTTTAATTTCTTTCAGGGTTTCGATCCCGTCCATTCCCGGCATCCAGATATCCAGCAGCACAATATCCGGGGATTCGGCTTCAATTTTTTGTAGTGCCTCGTATCCGTTAAAGGCATGCATTACTTCAAATCCGTCATCTGAAAGTATGCCTTCAAGGGACTCTATGATGGTAATCTCATCATCAACGATTAAAACAGCCGGATACATACAATAATTCCTTTCTTTTTTTGTTCAGACAGCGCTTGTCGCAGGCCAAGCGGGGTCAGGCGGTCGGAAGTTCAATAATAAATTTTGCCCCCCGGGGCTGGTTGTCCTGAACCCGTATGACCCCGTTGTGGTCGGCAATGATAGAATTGACAATGGCAAGCCCCAATCCCATTCCGGTTTTTTTGGTGGAAAAGTAGGGCTCGAATAATTTGGTTTTTTCCTTATCAGAGATGCCTTTCCCGTTGTCGGCGATTTCAATTCTCACAATTTTCAATATGGTATCAAAAGATACATCAATGACAATAGTCCCGTTTTTGTTGACCGCGGATACCGCATTGTCAATAAGATTGATGAACGCCTGTTTCATATGCTGGTGATCCAGTCTGAGTGTGGGCAGATTTTCTTCAAATCTGGATATGATATTGACGGTTTCCAGTCCTTCCCGGTAAAGGGCAATGGTTTCTAAAATGATATTTTCAATTCTTGCCTGGGAGAAATTTACATCCGGAAATTTGGCAAACGTTGAAAACTGGTTTACCAGGTTCCGGATCAGATCCACATGTTCCACAATGGTATCGGCACAATTTGTAAACACCTCATCATTGATTTCTTTTCCGTATTTGCGCTTGAGGCGCTGGGCAGACAGTTTGATGGGGGTTAACGGATTTTTTACCTCATGGGCGATACGCCGGGCAACTTCCCGCCATGCAGCCATTCGCTGGGCTTTTTCCAGTTCCGTGACATCATCGAACACCAGGACCGCACCAATGTTGCGGCCGGCATCATCTTTCAGGGTGCTGTAGTGCAAAGAAAAATGCTTGGGAGTGCCGGAGATTGTTGCAGAAATGGGCAGTTGAATATAATCCTGGCCGGCAGTGGCCTGTTCATGAATTTTGTCAGCCATTTGAAGGTATTCCCCCGTGAGAATCTGCCTGACATGACAGCCGATGATATGCTGTTTTTTAATGGCCAGCATGGATTCAGCTGATTTGTTTATGGTGGTGACGGAACCTGTGTCATTAATGGAGATAACACCGGCAGAAATGTTTTGTAAAACGATCTCAATATACTGCCTGCTTTTTTCCAGTTCCATATTCTGCTGTTTGAGCATTTCTCTGGATAAAGCAATCTGTTCTCTGCCAGCAGCCAGCTGGGTGGTCATGGAATTAAAAGATTTGATCAGGGTACCGATTTCATCATCGGTTTCAAAATCGATCTGGTAATTAAGGTCACCTTTTGCGATCCGCTGTGTACCTTCGGCAAATTTCATAATGGGAACAGTGATGGATTTGGCCAGTTGAAACCCGAACCAGATGGCACAGAATACAACCAGCAGTGCCACTATGGACAGGGCAATATAATAGGAAATCTGGGCTGGTTTTTTGGTCAGTTTGAGCTGATGGTATTCTTCCATTCCATCTAGAATGGCAGTGAGATTGTCAGAAAGATCCTTTGAAATCAACGTGGTTATGACAATATATCCCAATACTTTTTCTGGTGAAGAATCAAAGGGAATGGTGGACACGGTGCGCAAAAACTCTCCCTGGTCTATTGGCTGATAAATGGTGGTACTGGTTTTGTTTTCAGAAATTTTGTTCAGATCGGAAGTGGTCAGCAGTCCAAAATAAAGGGGTTCCAGTTCATTGGCCAAAGACAGGCTGACCCGTTTGGCATCCGGGGTATATACCTCCACGGCATGGCGGTTGAATGCCCGCTGGATCACCTGGGTATACCGGCTCAATTCGTTGTGATTTTCTTTTTCCAGAAGTTTTCTGGAATCAATCTGAAAAGCAGCCCGTTTGGCAAAAAACACATCTTTTTCTTCGATATAACTGTATAATTTTTGCCCCACCCCGAGAGAGCTTTCGAGGGTCTGTTCCACCGGGGCATTGAACCAGAATGCAATGGAGGTGGAGATAAACTGAATGGAGAAAAAGAACAAAACGGTGGTTGGAACCAGAGCCAAAATCACAAAAGAGGTTATCAGCCGAGTTTTCAGCTTGGAGCCGAAGACATTGTTTTTTTTTTCGTAGTACAGTTTTGCCAGGTTCCGGAATACCAGCAGCAGCAATGTCAAAAGCAAAAGCAGATTGATATTGATGAGAATGAACATCAATACCGTGCTGGAAAGGGGAAAATCAGTGCCAAAAGGGGTGATTCTTGTCTCAATCAGCGTAAGGAAGGCCACGGCAACCAGGATAAGGAGGATAAAAAGCCCTTCTTTTTTCCGCCGGGACCGTTTTTGCTTATGATTTTCTATGGCATCTGTCATGGGGCAGCCAAAGATGGTGACAATAGGGGTTAATAGGTGAAATTAATCAGGTACCAGTCTGTTTCAACATCCCAGAAAGATACAAAGAAGAAAACATAATGCAAAGAGAAGGGAAGGGTTATTCTGGTTAGTTTTGCCTTGATCCTGATCTGGTATTTTTCTGCTTTGACCAGATTTTCCAAAGGAATCACCTGCAGGTTATCGACATCTGTCATCCAGTCCCGGGCCTTTTCAAAGGACTGGGTAACAGAC
This sequence comes from Desulfotignum sp., assembly GCA_011390635.1. Taxonomy (GTDB): domain Bacteria; phylum Desulfobacterota; class Desulfobacteria; order Desulfobacterales; family Desulfobacteraceae; genus Desulfotignum. The sequence goes on from JAABSA010000004.1 coordinate 111,673, forward strand.
GGTTTTTCATTTTTCCAGGGTCGAAAAACCGCATATTCCTGTTTCAGTGAATTATATTTTATGGTGGATGTGATTTCAATATCAGCTATTTTTTTGTCCAGCCAGGAGTCACTGGTTTTGTAAAGGGATACATAAAAGGTAAATGTTTTGGGAATACCGTTTTGGACCGCCTGGGTAATTTTGTCGGTAAATGCATTTTTTATCTCAAAATAGGTGAGTAGATCATCCCGTGTGTTCGCCAGCTTGATATTGGCCAAAACCGGGGTGTTATCAGCCTGGATGGCAAGCGGTGCAAGCAGGTGAACCAGAACAGTGAGAATCAGAAAAAAACAGGCCGGTTTTGCATTGTATATTAGTGGTGTCCTCATGTCCCGGTATCCAGTTCCATGGTTGCAGGCCCGGTTTCCCAGGCGGTTTTGTTGTTCAGCAGTTCTTGGATGAACATGTGGTTCAGGGTATGGCCGGATTTGTGGGTGACAATGTGTCCCTGAATGGGCATGCCCAGCAGGGAAAAATCCCCTAAACTGTCCAGTAGCTTGTGCCGGACAAATTCATCCGGATACCGCAATCCTTCCGGGTTCAAGATTCTATCTTTATCAACCACAATGGCGTTTTCAAGGCTTCCGCCTTTACCCAGGCTGAATTTTTTCAATAATTCAAAATCCTGGATAAAACCGAAGGTTCGGGCATGGCTGATCTCTTTTTCAAAATTATGTTTTGTCCGGTCAAAGGTAAGGCATTGTTTTCCAATGAAACACTGGTCAAAATCAATAGAGCAGGTGATCTTGAAACAGGGCTCGGGCCGGACCTCTACAAATTTATCCTGGTCCTGTACCCGGATGGTTTTTTTTACAATGATAAAATGTTTGGGCAGGCGCTGGGGCACAATACCGGCTGCTGTAAAAGCCCGGGTGAATTCTTTTGCACTGCCGTCCATAATAGGCATTTCATATTCATCCATTTCCACCAGGGCGTTGTCTATACCGAGTCCTGCAAAGCTGGCCATGAGGTGTTCGATGGTGGAGACAATGGCGCCGTTTATTCCCAGAACCGTTGCCAGACTGGTATCCACGACCCGTTTGAAAAGGGCTGGTATTTCCTGGGTTCCGGGCAGGTCCACCCGCTTGAATTTGATACCATGGTTTTCCATGGCCGGCCTGACCATGATATTGTTTTTTTTGCCTGAATGAACCCCGGTCCCGGACAGGGCAACATTCTGTGCCAGGGTCTGCTGCCTGAAGGCTGTATCCATAAGTGTTTTCTTACAATTTAAGGGTCTGTGAAAATGTGTGGTATATATACCTGATTTTAATATACAAAGCAAAACAAATAAGAATTTTCTTTGGTTCAGGGACAAATTCTGGTAAACACCAATAAAGAGAGCAACTTTTGGAGTTGGCTGACCTTGTTTACCAACGCTGAAGTCAGAAAGTTAAGGAAAAAGATAAGATGTAAGGTGATCCGTGATCGCAAAAACAAGTTCCTGCTCCCTGAACGGGATTGACGCATTTGTGGTGGACGTGGAAGTGGATATTTCCCTGGGCCTGCCGGTTTTCCAAATGGTGGGCCTGGCAGAAGCCTCTGTCAGGGAGAGCAAGGAACGGGTGCGGGCTGCGGTGAACAATTCCGGGTACAGCTTTCCTTTGGACCGGGTGGTGGTGAACCTGGCACCGGCTGATGTACAAAAAAGTGGTTCCGGACTGGATCTGCCCGTGGCTGTGGCCATTCTTGCAGCTTCTGGCCTGATTCCGGCCGATACCATGGAACCGTATCTGCTGTCCGGGGAATTGTCTCTGGATGGCAGGATAAAGCCTGTGCGGGGTGTTCTGCCCCTGGCACTCACAGCCCGGGAAATGGGGTTCAAGGGATTGCTGGTGCCAAAGGAAAATGCAGAAGAGGCTGCCATGGTGGGCGGGCTTGATGTGCTGCCTGTCACCTGCCTGAGCCAGGTAGTGGATTTTTTCAGCGGACATGCGGCCATTGTTCCCTGGATCCGGGATGAAACATACCTGCAGAAAACCTTTGCCAGGGCTGCAGATGGGGACCTGTCCGAAGTACAGGGCCAGGCCCATGCGAAACGGGCCCTGGAAATTGCGGCTGCCGGCGGACATCATCTTATGATGACCGGTCCTCCCGGGTCCGGCAAAAGCATGCTGGCCAAGCGCATGGCAACGATTCTCCCCCTGTTGTCCTTTGCAGAAATTCTGGAAGTGGCCCGCATTTATTCGGTGGTGGGGGGACTGGAAACCTGGAAAAAAGAATCTGCAAACCGGCCCTTTAGAGCCCCCCATCACACCATTTCAGATGCCGGACTGGTGGGCGGCGGCTCCAGACCGCTTCCCGGTGAGATCAGTCTGGCCCACCACGGGGTTCTTTTCATGGATGAACTGCCGGAGTTCAAGAAAAACGCATTGGAAGTCCTGCGTCAACCCCTGGAAGACGGAAAAGTGACCATTGCAAGGGCAGGCATCAAAGCGGTTTTTCCCTGTCAGTTTATGCTGGTGGCTGCCATGAATCCCTGTCCATGCGGATATTTTTCCGAGCCCGGTAATGCTTGTACCTGCAGCCAGACCCAGATCCAGGCCTACAGGTCCAAAATATCGGGGCCCCTGGTGGATCGGCTGGATATTCAGGTGGCAGTGCCCCGGGTGGAATTTGCGGCCCTTGTCAATCCGAAAAAGGCTGAGAGTTCTGCTGTTGTCCGCAACCGGGTGGAGAAAGCACGGCAGATACAGGCACAACGCTTTGCCGATAGAGAGATCTTCTGCAATGCCCGCATGGGCAGCCAGGATATCCGCCAATGCTGCCGTGTGGACAAACATGGCCAGAATCTGCTGGCACAGGCATCAGAAAGCCTGATGCTCTCGGCCAGGGCATGCCATTCCATTTTAAAGGTGGCCAGGACCATTGCCGATCTTGACAACGCATCGGATATCCGGACTGGACATCTGGCAGAGGCCATCCAGTATCGGGGGTTTGACCGGGGGATAATTTTTTGAGCACGTTACATCTTATACCCGAAAACGGCCCAATATTATTGGGATGAAAAAGAAAAATTTGAAAAACCAAGAGTTTTCCTTGCAAAAACGTATAATTCTATTATAAATACCGGTAAGGGTATAGCCATAAGATGGCTGTAATAAAGCTACATGGCAGTATTCTGCTGTAACATGCACTGTACGTTGGAAAAAATTATCACAGCCTGTGATGTAAAATGAGAGGTGCCATTCATGTGTAACCACACCCATGATCATTCCCATAACCATTCTCCTGCCCTTGTTCAGATTATGCCTGTATCCACCCCGCTTTTTGCGGTGTTTCAGTCAACCCGGCCACCGGCATGTGCCGTTGAAACCGGAAAATCCGATATCAGCCTGGTGCCGGTGCTGTTCATGGGGCTGATCCGTCATGGGGAAAAAAGCATGGTGGAAGGTTTTTTTGCTTTCGGTGCCATACAGTCATGCGAAGATATTGACGGGTTCAAGGGATATGCTGCGTCCCTTGAAATCGCAGAAAAGCTATACGCGTAAAAATTTACGTTTAAACCAAGGAGGACCAATGCACAAACTTTTACAGGACAGCCCGGGCGAGAAAATCATGCTCCTGGGAAACGAAGCCATTGCAAGAGGGGCTGTGGAAGCAGGAGTGGCCTTTGCCACCACCTATCCGGGTACCCCTTCATCTGAAATCTCTCTGAACCTTTTCCAGATGTCCCGGGAAACCGATCTGTATTTTGAATACAGCACCAATGAAAAGGTGGCTCTGGAAGTGGCGGCAGCTGCTGCCAACTCCGGTCTTCGCACCTTTTGCATGATGAAGCATGTGGGGATCAACGTGGCGGCGGATCCGTTGATGACCCTGGCCTATGTGGGGGTTACTGCGGGCATGGTAATTCTCAGTGCTGATGATCCGGCCATGTTTTCCAGCCAGAATGAACAGGACAACCGGTATTATGCCAAGTTCGGCGGTCTGCCCATGCTGGAGCCTTCATCAGTGGCCGAAGCCAAAGATATGATCAAAGCTGCGTTTGACCTGTCTGAAACCTTGAAACAGCCGGTGCTGCTGCGCACCACCACACGGATCAACCATTCCAATGCATTTGTTACCTTTGGTGAAATAACCCCCCGCAAGACAAAGGGGCATTTTGTTCGTGATCCCCAGCGATGCGTCACCGTGCCTGCGGTGTCACGGGGCCTGCATGTCAAACTGCTGGAAAAATTGCAAAAAGCCGGGCAATTATCCGAAACATCCGCATTTAATCTCATACAAGGAGAGGGCCCCCTGGGTATTATTGCCAACGGGGTAAGCTTTTATTATGCTGCGGATGCGGTGAAAGATCTGGGACTGGAAGACCGGGCCAAAATTTTGCGCATGGGGTTTTCCAATCCCATGCCCGAGAAAATGATCAAGGATTTTCTGGCCGGATGTGAACGGGTCCTGGTGGTGGAAGAAGGAGAGCCCTTTATGGAAGAGGCGGTCAAGGCCTTTGCCCAGGAAGTCGGGATTGTTATTCCCATCAAGGGAAAATCCGATGATCTGTTCTCCCGGCTTTTTGAATATGATCCGGCCATGGTAAGGGAAAAAATGGCGGCTTTTTTCAATGTGGCCTATACTCCCGGACCGGCCGTGGATACCTCTGACATACCGGAAATTCCCATGCGGCCCCCGAATCTGTGTTCCGGCTGTTCCCACCGGGCCACGTTCTATGAGATCAAACAGGCTGCCAAAGACATGGACGTGATCTGCCCTACGGACATCGGATGTTATACACTGGGATTTTTACCGCCTTTGAGCACTGGTGATTTTGTTATCTGTATGGGATCATCCGTCAGTTCCTCCTGTGGATTCAGCAAAGCCACGGACCAGAAAGTGGTATCTTTCATCGGTGATTCCACATTTTTCCATTCCGGGATCACCGGGCTGGTCAATGCCGTGTTCAACAACCATAATTTTACCCTGGTCATCCTGGAAAATGATATCACCGCCATGACCGGCCACCAGCCCCATCCAGGGGTGGATATGGAATTGTTCGGCCTGTCGGGACATGGCCGGATCAATATTGAAAAACTGGTCCGGGCCCTGGGGGTGCAGCATGTGTCGGTCATCAAGCCGTTCAAGGTGCAAAAAAGCATTGATACCATCAAAGAGGCCCTGGCTTTCAAGGGTGTGTCTGTGATCATTTCACAGGAACCCTGTGCCCTGTATACCAAGAGTCTGAAACTGAAAACCGCCCGGCCCTTTGTGGTATCAAGCAAATGTGTGGATCACAAAGACTGTATCACCACCATTGCCTGTCCTTCTTTTTACCTGGATGCAGACAACCGGGTGGCCATTGATGCAAATACCTGTGTGGGGTGCGCAGTATGCGCCCAAATCTGTCCTGAAAATGCCATCAGGCCCTTGAAAAAATAATGTTCAAACACGTAAGGATGCGAACGAATGGAAACAACCAGATTAATCATCGTAGCAGTTGGCGGACAAGGCAATCTTCTTGCGTCCAAGGTGCTTGGCGAGGCAGCCTTGATTGCCGGGGTACCGGTGCGCATGAGTGAAATTCACGGCATGGCCCAGCGGGGCGGTGTGGTGGAATCGGCCATTGTATTCGGAGAAGCCCAAAGCTCCATTATTTCAGACGGTGAAGCTGATATCCTGCTGGGGTTTGAGCCGGCCGAAACCCTGCGGGCCATCAAGCGGTGCAGCAAAAATACCCAGGTTATCACCAACACAGCCCCTGTGCCACCATTTACTGTGTCCGTGGGGTTGGGGACCTACCCGGATGTGGAAGAGATAAAAAAATTGATAAAAGCCAAGACAGCCGGACTGGTGGCCATTGATGCCATGGCCCTGGCCAGGGAAGCGGGCAGTCCCATGAGCGTCAATATCGTGCTGTTGGGTGCACTGCTCCAGACCGGAGCCCTGGGCTTTGCCAGAGATGTTGTGGAAGAGGCCATCAAACGCCGTGTCAAGCCGGCGTTTCTGGATGTAAACCTGAAAGCCTTTGATCTGGGCTTTACGGCAGCAGCCAATGCCTGATATTTTTGTTATAAACGGTCCCAATTTGAATATGCTGGGAAAACGGGAGCCGGAGGTTTACGGCTCCCAAACCCTGGATATAATAAACCGGGAACTGACAGCAACAGCAGAACCCCTGGGGCTGTCCCTTTATTTTTTTCAGTCCAACCACGAAGGGGCACTTGTGGACCGGATTCACCAGATGGTGGACCAGCCCCCTGCAGGGGTGATCATCAATCCGGGGGGGCTGACCCATACCAGCGTTGTTTTAAGAGATGCCCTGGTGATGCTTTCCTGCCCGAAGGTGGAGGTGCATCTGTCCAATATCTACAAAAGAGAACCTTTCCGCCACACCTCCCTGCTGTCGGATATCGTTACAGGCCAGATCACCGGATTCGGACATTTCGGGTACCATATGGCTCTGTTGTCCCTTCACCACCATCTGTCATCGTGATGCCATGGCAGGCCGGATTCTGATTCTCTGTGCCACCCGGCTGGAAATGGCGGCATTTTTTGATCGAAACCCGGCCGGTTTTACAGAAGAATCCGACAAAGGCCTTACGAAGTTTTCCAGCCCGGATCAATCCTGGGACCTGGTCATATCCGGGCCGGGGGTATTCAATGCAGCCCGGGCACTTACCGTCTGCCTGGAACGGTTTCAGCCCGAATTCATCATTCACACGGGCATTGCCGGAATGTTCGACAGCGTCGGCCTGAACCTGGGCGATGCTGCAGTGGCTGTCACAGATACCTATATTCATACCGGGGTGGATTTCTGCCGGCCAGGCACGGGCCAGACAGCTGACACAGATCCAAAAATCATGCAAATCGGTCCGGATCACCAGGCTTTCAAAATATCCAAAGACCATTCAGCTGGCATAGATGCCCTGTCCGCTCTGGTGCCTCAATCTTGTGCTCTTGGCTATCAGATGCCGCTGGATCCTCTGCCCTTTGACCTGGTTGACGGACAAAAAATGACCAGACAGGGCGTTTATATACTGGATCCGGACCTGGCTGGATCCAGCAGAGATCTGCTGGACCGGTCCCTGGGATGCAGGGTGATCCATGGACCGTTTGTTACGGTATCCTCCATTACCGGTTCATATGAAAAAGCCGCTGCCCTGTCACAGGCCTTTTCCCCTGTAATGGAATCCATGGAAGGGGCTGCCGCAGCCCATGTGGCTGCCCTGTATCAGGTACCCATGGTGGAGATCCGGGCTGTTTCCAACCGGGTAGGAGAAAGGGATAAAAACCGGTGGGACATAGGAAAAGCCGTACAGCGTGTGGCTGATATATGTGAAATAATTCTCAAGGAAAGAACCTGATCATGGCATCAGAATCATCGGAACAAATCCTGCAGTATGTGGATGCTCATTGTCATCTGCATGATCACAGGATTGCACAGGATATTCCCGGTATTGTGCTACGGGCCTCAGATGCCGGGGTGACCCGTATGGTGACCTGCGCCACCATGGAGGCGAATTTCGGGGCCACCGCAACGCTGGCCAGCAAATACCCGGCCATTGTCCCCTGCTACGGCATCCATCCCTGGTTTCTGGAGTCTCTGTCACCCGGCTGGCAGCAGGTGCTGGGCGACCGGGTGGCAGCCACTGCCAGCGGCGTGGGGGAAACCGGGCTGGATTTTATGGACAAAAGCGCAGACCGAGACCGTCAGATAGAGGTGTTTGCCAATCACCTGTCTTTGGCCCGGGATCTGGAACGGCCCATCAACATTCATATCAGAAAGGCCTGGGATGCCTTTATCACGCTGTTGAAAAAAACAGGCCCGCTGAAGACACCGGGACTTGTGCATTCTTTTTCCGGGTCAGCAGATTTGGCAGTGCTGCTGGAGCGATACAACCTGTATATTTCCTTTTCCGGATCCGTAACCCGGCCCGGGGCGAAAAAAGTGGTGAATGCCCTGAAGGCGGTATCCCGAAACCGGTATCTGCTGGAAACCGATACCCCTGATATATACCCCAGCATACCTGATCCGGATGCGCACGGTCTCAATGAACCCAAAAACCTGCCGGTCATCGCCCGGATCGCCGCGTCCCGGTCCGGTGTGCCTGTTCCGGATTTTGTCCGCCAGGCCTATGCCAATGCCCGGGAGGTGTTTGCGCCGATCATTTCTGCAGTGCCACACGGGTTGCGGCTTAGAAAAAAATGAAAATCAAACATATATTGGATTGAGCAATATGGCACAAGAAAAAAATGAAGAACAATTTGCGCTCTCTACTCAACGAAGCCCGGAAAACGATGTATGAAGCGTCCTGACAACAGGTGCACATGCGGGACCTAACCCAGTTTGACAGAACCGTTCGCCTGATGGGCAAAGATGCCGTGGAAAGACTTGGCCAGGCCAGGATCGCGGTGTTCGGCCTGGGAGCGGTGGGATCGTTTGCCACTGAGGCCCTGGCCAGGGCCGGGGTGGGGTATCTGCGCCTGGTGGATTTTGACCGGGTGGATATCACCAATATCAACCGGCAGCTTTTTGCCCTGCACTCCACCTTGGGCCAGAAAAAGGCAGAGATAGCCAGATCCCGAATCCTGGACATTCATCCTGCCTGTCATGTGGAAATCCGTGATACTTTTATCAATGCTGACAGCCTTGCCGATCTGTTGTCGCCAGACCTGGACGTTGTGGTGGATGCCATAGACGGTCTTAATTCCAAGGTCAACCTGCTGGTTGCGGCCAGGCAGATGGACCTTACGGTGGTATCTTCCATGGGGGCCGGTGGCCGGATGGATGTATCACGGATCAGAACCGGGGATATCGCTGATACCAGTGTCTGCCCTCTGGCCCGGGTGGTGCGCCGGCGGCTGCACCGCCGGGGGGTGTTCACGGGGATCCGGTGCGTGTACTCCCTTGAACACCCGGTTCTGTCACCGGATGCCCATGCCCTGCCTGACGAAGGCGCACTGGATTCGGGGAACGGCACCGGTCATGGCCGTAAACGGACCACCATAGGCACCGTCCCCTGGACACCAGGAATTTTCGGACTGACCCTGGCAGCAGAGGCAGTCCATATCATCACCCGCTGACTTCTTCGTCCCGCAGCACCCGGCGCAGTACCTTGCCTACATTGGATACAGGGATTTCCTCTCTGAATTCAATGTATCTGGGCCGTTTGTATCCAGCCATGTTTTCTTTGCAGAAGGCATCAATTTCTTCTTTTGTGGCGGTCTGCCCCTGTTTGCATTTGATAAATGCCTTGACCTTTTCCCCGCTTTTTTCATCAGGCACCCCCACCACCGCCACTAGCTCCACCTTGGGATGGGTGTACAGGATATCTTCCACTTCCCTGGGATATACATTGAACCCACCCACAATGATCATATCTTTTTTGCGGTCAGTGATGGTGATATACCCATCCTTGTCAATGTTGCCGATATCTCCTGTGAGAAAATAGCGGTTGCCGTCAATCATTACAAACACCTCTTCATTGGCATCCGGTCTTTTCCAGTATCCTTTCATGACCTGGGGACCGCAGATGGCCAGTTCCCCGTCTTCTCCTTTAGATACTTCCCGGGTGCTGTCATCCAGGGCAACTATTTTGACATCTGTGCCCGGCAAAGGAAAACCGATGGAACCGATCTTGCGGGTTTCCTTGAATGAGGGATTGATGCAGGCGGCAGGTGCGGTTTCCGTCAGCCCATAGGCCTCAAAAATAATGGAACCGGTTTTTTCTTCAAACTGCCGGCACACTTCAGGTGGAAGCGGCGCACCACCTGACAGGCATCCCATGATGGAGGTAATATCATATTTATCCAGATGGGGATGGTTGGTGAAAGCCACAAAGATGGTGGGAACCGCTGTAATAAAGGTGGGCCGGTATTTTTGAACCGCTTCCAGAACGCCGGTAAAAGGCGGGTTGCCTGCCCGGGGATCCGGTATGCAAATGAGCCGGCTGCCGGATAATGCGGAAAAAAGCAGGGCACTGGTGATGCCGAAGCTGTGATACCAGGGCAGCACACCCAGATATGTATGGAAACCGCCATGGCGCATTTTTTCCGCTTTGGCGCCCGGTTCATGGACCAGTCTGAAATATTCTTCACAGGCTTCCAGGTTATAGGTAAAATTGGTGTGGGTGAGCTCCGCTCCTTTGGGTACTCCGGTTGTGCCACCTGTGTAAAGCATTACCGCTGTTTCTTTATCAGGGACAATATTAATTTTCGGCGGATTCGGGCTGGATGCTGCCACAATATCATCAAACATCAGATGTCCGGGCGCATGCTTTTCCGCCTTGGGGATTTTTCCCAGAAGTCCACCCAGAAATGCCTTTATTTTCGGCAGATAGGATTTGATATTGCAGACAATGACGGTTTCAATCGGGGTGCCTTTTATTGCCTCAACCGTGTTGGCATAGAACATGGGATGGTCCATGCAGAATACCATTTTTGATTCAGAATCCGAAAGCTGGTAATTGAGTTCTTTGGGGGTGTATACCGGATTGCAGTTGACCGCCACAGCCCCGGCTTTGAGTATCCCAAAAAGAATTTCAGGAAAATGCGGTATGTTGGGAAGAAAAATAGCCACTTTATCCCCTTTTTTTATCCCCTTTCCGGCAAGAAAATTGGCTATTCTGTCGGCTGTATCCTTTACCTGGGCATAGGTCCTGGAAGCGCCGTTAAAAATAGTATACACATTATCAGGATATTTTTGGGCGGTGTTGTCAAGGATTTGGGTCAGAGGGTAGTGGTAATTGGTCACATCATGTGCCACACCTTCCGGCCAGTAAGGGGTCTGCCATTTAGGGGTCTGCATCATACATCTCCTTTTTTTGGGGGATACTGCTGTTGTGAAGCCTTGCCAGCAAGCTCCTGTTTTTTTACGTAACCTGTGTTATTATCTGTTTATATGCATATCTTTCCCAAGTTTAAAATGATTTTCGTGTTTTGGGAGATAAAAAGTTGCGATGATCTTGTGACAAATATCCGGACAAAAGGTATTTGCGGTTGATAAAGCAAAACTGCAATGGTAATGGATAATACAAACGATTATAAAATCAGGACAGGAGAAATGTTAGGTACCATGACAAAATCGATCAGAATATTTGTTGTTATCTGTTTATGGGGATGGGCATCTGTGACATCTGCCCAGGTAGTGTATGTGAGCCCGATTACCAAGATTACCATGCGCACAGGGCCTGGTGTGGAGCATAAGATTGTGGCCATGCTGGTATCCGGCACCAGACTGGAGATTGTAGAGTACCAGGAAGATTGGTCCCGGGTCCGGACTGACGACCAAAAAGAAGGCTGGGTGTTGACCCGTTTTCTCACCGAAGAAAAACCGTTGACTATCCAGGTTGAAAACCTGGGCCGGGAAAATGAACGCCTGGCAGCAGCCCTTGAGAAAAGCCGGGAGGAAAATCATGCCCTTGTCCAAAAAAATGCTGCTCTGGTGGACATTGAAAAAAAATTTCACAAACTGGAACAGGAATCAGCCGGGTTTCTCAAACTTGATAAGGAATATAAGGCCCTTGTCAAATTGTCTGAAGATCAGAAACAGCAGATAGAGGCCTTAAAGGAAAATCTGAATAATGAGCAAATTTTATGGTTCCTCAGCGGGGCAGGCGTATTCATCGTTGGGTTGATTCTCGGACTGAGTACCCGCAAAAAGAAAAAACGTTCATTGCTATGATTCAGAAAACCGATTTTTTGGTCATCGGCAGCGGCATTGCCGGGTTGAGCTATGCATTGAAGGCAGCCCGGTCCGGAAGGGTCACCATTATTACCAAAAAACAGATCCAGCAGAGCAATACCGCCCTGGCGCAGGGCGGTGTGGCCGCCGTGTTCGGGGAAAAGGATTGCTTTGCTTTGCACATGGAAGATACCATGAAGGCAGGGGATGGCCTGTGCAACCCGGATGTGGTGAAAATGGTGGTGGAAAAGGGGCCTGAAAGAATACGTGATCTGGTGGACCAGGGTGCCCGGTTCAACAAGGCCGGCAGAGGAAAATATGATTTTGCCCTGGGCAGAGAAGGGGGACATTCCGCCAAGCGCATTGTATACGCCCATGATCTGACAGGAAAAGAAATCGAAGATGCTCTGGTGGCAAAGGCAAAAAAACATGACAATATTACCATTCTTGAGGACCATGTCGCAGTAAACCTGATCACCTTTTCTTCTTCGGTCAGAAGCGGGGTCTTGGTGACCCAGTACGAGAATATCTGCTGCGGAGCATATGTTCTGAATAAAAAAACCGGTAAAGTGGAAACGTTCCATGCTGCCATTACCCTGCTTGCAACCGGCGGGGCCGGCAAAGTGTATCTGTATACCTCCAATCCGGATATCGCCACCGGAGACGGGATTGCCATGGCTTACAGGGCCGGTGCATCTGTGGCAAATCTTGAATTTGTCCAGTTTCATCCCACTTGTCTGTATCACCCAAAGGCCAAAAACTTTCTGATTTCCGAGGCGGTGCGCGGAGAAGGGGGCAGGCTGCTGGATGCTGAGGGCCGGCGGTTTATGGAGGATTATACCCCTGACAGGGAGCTGGCCTGCAGGGATGTAGTGGCCAGGGCCATTGACAGTGAATTAAAGAAAACCGGGGCTGAATCAGTTTTCCTGGATATTTCCCACAAGGATGCCGCATTTGTGAAACAGCGGTTTCCCAATATTTATGCCCGGTGCCTGGAATATGGCATTGATATTACAACAGATCCGATTCCGGTGGTGCCTGCAGCCCACTACATGTGCGGAGGGGTGGCAACGGATTTGAACGGAAAAACAGATATTGCGCGCCTGTATGCAGTGGGAGAGACGGCCTGTACCGGTCTTCACGGTGCCAACCGCCTGGCATCCAATTCTTTGCTGGAAGCGCTGGTGTATGCCCACAATGCCTGTCTGGATTCGGTAAAGCAATTTTGTGCCATCAAAAACACGGTTGATATCACCCTTGATCCCTGGGATGAAACCAACACAACCGACAGTGACGAGGCCATTGTGGTGTCCCACAACTGGGATGAGATCCGGCGCCTCATGTGGAATTATGTGGGGATTGTCAGGTCGGATAAACGGTTGCAGCGTGCCGCCCGGCGCATTAAAACCATCCAGGATGAGATCAATGAATATTATTGGGATTTTAAGCTTACATCAAACCTGGTGGAGTTGCGAAACATTGCCACGGTGGCAAAACTTGTGATCAGATCCGCCCTCATGCGCAAAGAAAGCCGGGGGTTGCACTATAATATCGGTTATCCCCGGCGGGATGACCAACATTTTCTGGCCCACACCATATTAAAGAAACGGTTTTAGATGGAAAAGACAGCGCAAAAATTTCAGGGGTCAATATGGCAGATGCACTTGTGAAACGCTTTTGTGCCTATTGATCAATGTGGTTTTTTTTGCTGATGGTTTTAATAAACCGCCGGATTGTTTTTATGTAGGGGATAAGCACCAGGATGAGGAGGACAGCGAAGATATACTGGATCATTTGAAAGCGCTGGTCAAGAAAATCAAAAAACTGGTACCAGAGAATGATAGCGGTCAATGTGCCCAGAAAGGTGGCGGAAAAATTTTTCAGGAGACTGAGTCGGATCATGTAGCCGATGATGGAACCTACCACCGGTCCTGTTACCGGTAACGGAATCATGACAAAAAGAAAAATGCCGATCCAGCCGAACCGTTCGATTTTCTTTTTTTGTGTAAAAGCGGTTACGGCAATCCGCTCCATGGCCCGGGTGACCCATTCCACCCGCAGATAATTGGTGGTGGTCAATACAAAAGCGGAATAGGTAAAAAGCACCACCATCACTTCCAGGTAAAAATTATAAAAAATGGTGGAAAATGCCCCTAATTCCTGAATAATGCACAACCCGACCCCAACAGACCTGCCTCCGAAGGTGTTAGCAAAAAAGACCAGGATAAGTGTTTTTGCAGTTTCGGTATCAGTGGCCACATAGAATCCGATTGCTCCCGTAAGCAGCAATGTCAAAAAAATTCCGGCCAGGAGGAGTTTTCCCTCGAGGGTTTTAAATACGCTGTCTTGCATTCAGTTTATGGTACTTTTTTTTGGGGGGTCATCGGATCCAGGCATTTCTTATAAAAGAAAGCATAAAGCTTGTCAAGACACCGATACCCGCGCCAAATTTTTGCTGCAGGTCCAAGGTGACGGGATGAATGAATCATTTGCTGGTGCCCACAAACAAAGTTACAATCCCAAAGGTCATCTGTTTGAACCGTACATGGCTAAATCCTGTATCGGACATGAGGGATGCAAATGCAGTGGGGGGCGGAAAATATAAAACCGATGCCGGCAGATAATGGTAGGCATGGGAATCCTTTGAAAACAGGGCACCGATAAGTGGCAGAATTTTTGTAAAATAGGTCAGGTAAATTTTTTTAAAAATCCGGCTTTGGGGGGTGGTCAGCTCGAGAACCGCCAGTTTTCCCCCTTTTTTAAGAACCGTATGAAACTGTCCCAATGCCCGTTGCCGGTCCATGATATTTCTGATCCCAAAGGCGATAAGCACCGCATCAAAGGTATTAGGACCAAAGGAAAGTTCCAGTGCATCGGCATTCACCAGGCAGATAGTCTGGTTTTTATGTTTCATCAATTTTTTGCGGCCGGCACAGAGCATGGCATGGGAAAAATCAAGCCCGGTTATCCTGGCCTGGCCTTTGAGGTGTCTGTCGACTTCCAGGGCCACATCACAGGTGCCGCAGGCCACATCCAGAACCCGGGTTCTGGGGGCAGGTGCGGCGGCCTGCACCATCTGTCTGCGCCACATCACATCCTGCCGCAGACTGAGAAGGCGGTTTAAAAAGTCATATCTATGGGCAATTTTGTCAAACATTTCCTTGACAAAATCAAGTTCTTTGTTCATCGTTGACAACCTGAATTTCAGAATTAGTGTATAGTATTTATAAAATATCAGGCTGGGAAAATACCATACCAGGGGCAAAATAACAACGCAAGTTTCCCGGGTGCCCCAGGCGGCCAATATTATGTAGGACAGTTGAGAATTCAAACAAAACCATTTGGAAATGACTGGAACGATTGGGTAGGATATGACAGAAAAACGCGATTACTATGAAATCCTGGGAGTAGCCAGGGATGCCGATAAGACGGTTCTAAAAAAAGCATATCGAAAACTGGCCATTCAATTTCATCCTGACAAGAACCCCAATGACAAAACAGCTGAAGACAAATTCAAGGAAGCTTCTGAAGCCTATGAGGTGCTGACCAATGACAACAAGCGCCACATTTATGATCAGTTCGGCCACCAGGGGCTTGAAGGTGCAGGCCATTCCGGTCCCAGCGGGTTCGAGGATATTTTTTCCAGCTTCGGTGATATTTTCGAGGATTTCTTTGGATTCGGCGGTGCCAGGGGCGGCCGGGGCAACAGGGTCCAGCGGGGGTCGGATCTGCGGTACAATATGACCATTGATTTTATGGAAGCGGCATTTGGCACTGAAAAAACCATTTCCATCCCCAAGCTGGCCATTTGTGATGAATGCGGCGGAAATGGGTGCCGGCCCGGCACCCAGGCAGAAACATGTGCCCATTGCCACGGTTCCGGGCAGTTTATCCAGAGCCAGGGATTCTTCAAGGTCAAAACCACCTGCCCCTATTGCAAGGGCAGAGGAGGGGTGATTGCCGATCCCTGCCCCAAGTGTGTGGGAGCCGGAAGGGTGGAAATCAACCGCAAAGTCCAGGTCAAGATCCCAGCCGGTGTGGATGTGGGCTCCAAATTGCGGCTCACAGGTGAAGGGGAAGCCTCTCCTTCGCAGGATGGTCCAGCCGGTGACCTGTATGTGGTCATTAATGTAAAACCCCACAAGTTTTTCCAGCGGGATGGCAGTGACATCATCTGTGCCATTGATATTTCCTTTGCTCAGGCTGCATTAGGTGATGAGATCACGGTTCCCACCCTGGTGGGAGAGGAAAAACTCACCATCCCCAAAGGTACCCAGTTCGGAGACAGTTTCCGGTTGCGGGGGGAGGGTATTGCCTCGTTGCGCAGCGGCCGGCGGGGGGACCAGATCATAAAAGTTATCATAAAGACCCCCACCAAGCTGACAGGCAAGCAAAAAGAACTGTTAAAACAGTTTGATAAGCTGGATGCCAACAAGATCTCCAATAAATTGAAAAATCTTTTTAAAAATATTTAGCTCCAGGCGGAATCCATGTTTGAGCTCAAGGTAAAAACCCGGTTTGCCGGGGCCCACCAATTGACCATGGTGGGCAGTAAATGTGAAAACCTCCACGGCCATAACTGGCATGTGGAGGTATGTGTCAAGGGATCCCAACTCAATTCAGCCGGCGTGCTGGCTGATTTTGGTGATATCAAAAAAGCGGTGCGCAAGGTGGTGGACGGGGACCTGGACCATAAATTTCTCAATGAGCTGGCGGTTTTTCAGGACAAGCAGCCCACCTCGGAGCGGATTGCCGTGTATATTGCACAACAGGTCCAGGCCCTGCTGGATGAGAGTCTGGAAGAAAAACTGCAGGTGTCCCGTGTCATGGCATGGGAATCAGATGATGCCTGTGCCATTTATTATCCTGAGTAGTCTCCCTTCTGGGGCCATGTTCATTGCATCGCAATGATCTGCTTGGCCGGGATCAGTCCCGTGGCAGCCGCTGATACGATATTGCCGGCCACGCCTGGTCCGTCTCCGGCCATGTACAAACCCTGGATAGTGGTTTCCAGATGGTTGCTGGTTTCCACCTGGGTGGCAAAAAATTTGATCTCGGGTGCATAGAGCAGGGTCTCATCATTGGATACGCCTGGTACTACAAAATTGAGGGTTTCCAGCCCCTCAATGAGGTTGGACAGGATCCTTTCCGGCAGGGCCATGGCAATGTCCCCGCACACCACATTGGTCATGGTTGGTTCGATATACCCTTTTCGGATTCGGTGCCAGGTGGATCTGCGCCCCCGTTTCAAATCTCCGAACCGCTGGAGAATGGGTTTGCCCCCGCCGATGATGGTGGCCAGCCTGCCGATGGATTCCCCATAGGCCTGGTTGTCGGTTACGGGTTCCGTGAGTATCACCTTGGATAAAAAAGCAAAATTGGTATTGCCCGATTTTTTTCCGGAATAGGCATGTCCGTTGACACACACAAAATCCTTGTAGTTTTCAAGGGAGATAAACCCGCCCTGGTTGGTGCAGAATGTCCTGGTCTGGTCGTCATAGGTGCGGGTCTGGATAAAAAAAGTGGGATCATAGATGATATTGCACAAATCTTCCATGATATCGTTGTGCACCTCCACCCTGACCCCCACTTCAATACCCCGCTGGCTTAAGTTGAGACCGTGTTTTGCCGCCACCGATGCCACCCAGTTGGCGCCGATGCGGCCCGGGGCCAGGATCACATTGGGGGCCTCATAGGTGGCTTTGTCTGTTGCCACTCCTTTTATCCTGCCATCCTGTTCTATAATATCCAGGGCGGTTTCCCTGACCATTATTGTAAGTCCTTTGGATCGGATATGATCAGCCATGCCTGCAATATACCCGGGCAGGTTGTCTGATCCCAGATGTTTCTGTCTGATGAGCATCAGGTCAATGCCTACACGTTTGGCCTCTTTTCTAATCTGTCTGGCCGCATCCATGTCAGTGGGATATACCGGTCCATCCATATGAAACCGGGTGAAGATAGCCTCGGTTTCATTAATAAGGTCCTGGGCAGCAGCCAGGGACATGAACTGTGTCAGATCTGTTTTTCCCAGCCGGGGAATGAAATTGAGTTTCCCGTCGGAATACAGACCGGCCCCGCCGATGCCCGACAAAATATTGCACGGATCACACTGGGTGCATTTTTGCAGGTGATGGTTGGGGCATTTTCGCTGTAAGGGATCTGTGCCTTTTTCGATCAAAATCACCTTGAGATGAGAATGCTCCATTAAATGCCAGGCGGCAAAAAGCCCTGCAGGTCCGCCGCCCACAATGATAACATCATATGTCATGTTTATTCTCCAGCTCTTCTGGTTCAAGACCCATTGCCCTTGCACGTTCCATCCATTTTTTGCGGGCCAGACTCCGCATGTCTACAACATTGTCTGTTTCATCCACAATTTCCATTCCCATGAGGGTTTCAATCAGGTCTTCCAGGGTCACCAATCCGTCTGTTCCGCCGTGCTCGCTGACAATAAGGGCAATATGCTGGCGTTCTTTAAGAAAACGTTCAAAAAGCACGGTCAGGGGTATGGAGTTCGGAACTGCCATGATATCTCTTTTCAACACTTTCAAAGGTTCATTTCCCCGTTTCTGGGCCAGAAAAATCAGCACATCATCTTTGAGGACAAACCCGGTGGTATTGTCCATGTGGGATTTATACAGGGGCAGGCGTGAAAAAGGGGTCTGCATGATATATGTGAGTGATTCATTGATTGTCATATCCTCGGCAAGTGCTGAAATAACCGTGCGCGGTGTCATGATATCGGTCACTTTCAGGCTTTCAAAGCGCAGCAGGTTCCGGATAATCCTGGATTCTTTTGTGCGGATCTGGCCGGTGATTTCCCCCACCGAAGCCATGGCAATGAATTCATCCCGGGAAAAGATATGCATGCTGGTACCATGGGAAATTGATTTTGTTATCTTTTCGGACAGCCACACAATGGGATACAATGTCACAATTAATGTATTGACAAAAAATGCCGTGGGACCCACAAGCTTTGACCAGTAGACTGCACCGATGGTTTTGGGGATGATTTCAGAAAGAAAAAGGATCATCAGGGTCATAGCTGCGGAGAATGCACCGAACCAGGCGCTTCCAAACACAAGTGTTGCCTTTGCCCCGGCCCCGACAGCCCCGACGGTATGGGCAATGGTGTTCAAGGTTAATATGGCTGCGAGGGATTTGTCCACGTTGTCCTGTTTCAGGCGCTTTAACAGGGCAGCCTGCCTGGGTTGTTTATTTTTAAGGCCTTCAATATATGAGGGGGTGATGCTCAAAAGCACTGCCTCCGCCACTGAGCAAAGAAATGAAAAAAAAAGTGCCAGCACCACATACACGATCAATGCCGTGACATCTTCAGGATTCGGTCCGACCGGGCCGGGGGTGTGTGAAAGATCTGTACCACCGGCGCTTCCCATGGCAGCCATTACCAGAAAACTGATAAAAAAGGCGTGTATCACAATTTTTTTCACGTGTTTCAATTCCTGACCATTATTGTAATTATTGTAACTGCGCCTGTAACCATACCATTTGCTGTGTCTTGTGCAAGAAAAAAACATCTTTGGGCAAAATTGGATTTTTTTTCGTCTTCCATTGTCTGCAATGATATTTATAGTATTATGTATAAAAGATGTGCAGCGGCCATGAAGACAGCCTTCATGCTCAACACAATCAAGACAAGGAGAAGACCCATGGAAATCAAACTGGACAAACACAGACAAAATCATGACCATGAACACGCACACGAACATGATCATACCCATACCCACGACGGCAAAACCCACAGCCATGGACATAAACATACCCATGGCCATGTGCACCATCACACCCATGGAGCGGATGATGCGGCCCATGCCTGCAACTTGAATATTTGGGAGGTGTGAGGGGTTTATTGATGCACGATTTGTCAATCAATGATAATCGAAGGGACTTGAGCGAATCCGCAAAATAAAGAAGCTTGCCTGCTAGTCAAGCGGTTGAGGTCATAAAAAAAATGAGATGCCAGCGGAAAACGGGGTCCGGTTCCCTGTAGGCCAGGCCAGGATCAGCGGGGCCTGAAATTTGAAAGCAAAACAGTTCATCCGAGCGGGCCAGCGTGATCGCAGGTCATCCGAGATCAGACAGCAGAGGAATGCCCTTGCCCGGCCTGGATGAGAATCCGGTCTTGCCACAGTCGCTGGATACTGGTATAAATGCTCCGGTTGTGACAAAAATCTTTAAAATTATGATGCGGGGCACATGACAACAGGCAGATTTCTGGTGTTCGAAGGGCTGGACGGGTCCGGTAAAACCACACAGATGACCCGGATACAAAAACGGCTTATCAGCATGGGTATCAACGTCATTACCACATGTGAACCCACGGACGGTCCTGTGGGATCTTTGATCCGCAAAGTGCTGGAAGGGGGGATCCCCAGTGATCCGCGGACCATTGCGGCCCTGTTTGCCGCAGACAGGACCGACCATCTGGTGAAACCGGAAACCGGGGTGCAGGCTCTGGTGGAAAAAGGCCGGGTGGTGCTGTGCGACCGGTATTATTTTTCTTCTTATGCCTACCATGCCCGGGATATGGACCTGGAATGGATCATTACCCTGAACAGTGTGAATGCCCAGATTCTTCGACCGGATCTGATCCTTTTCATAGATGTGGCGCCTGAAACCTGTCTGGACCGGATCCGGGCCGGCCGGCAACGGTTGGATATGTATGAAAAAATCGACATCCTCAAACAGGTGCGTAATAATTATTTTACTGCCTTTGACCGTCTAAGGGACAAGGAAAAAGTGGTGGCGGTGGATGGAAATGCTTCAGAGGATGCAGTTGAAGAATGCATCTGGCAGCATCTGCAGCCGTTTGTGAATTTCCGGATGGAATCAGACATAAGATAACGGGCTCAAATGGATACAAAACAAACAAAAAAAGTCTGTGTTGTGGACGGGCAGGGCGGCGGCATCGGAGCGGTTATCATTAAAAAACTCAAGGATCGGTTCGGTGAACAGATCGAGATTATTGCCTTGGGCACCAATGCCATTGCAACGGCCCAGATGCTCAAGTCCCGGGCCAACAAGGGGGCATCCGGAACCAATGCCATTATTCAGACGGTAAAAAAGGCGGATGTGATCATAGGGCCCGTGGGCATCATCATTCCCCATGCCATGATGGGGGAAGTGACCTGCGAGATCGCTGAGGCCGTCAGCCTGTCAGATGCCAGAAAAGTGCTTTTGCCCCTGAGCCAGGAAAATATTGACATTGTGGGTGTGGCCGGACTGCCCCTTCCCATGCTGGTGGATGAGCTTATGGCATCCCATCTGTCTTTTATATGATGTAATGCAAGGAGATTCAGACATGTGTGAAGCAAATGCATATTTAACGGAAAATGGCACCCAGACCCTGATCATGGAAGCAGTTGACAAGGTGGAGCCGGATGAAGACGGCATCCGCCTGGTCTCTATTTTCGGGGAGCAGAAATTTGTAAAAGGACATATCCACTCATTGTCCCTGGTGGACCACAAGGTGTTTATTACACCCGCGTGAGTGCATTTGTGCAGACGGAACAGGGGAAAATGGAACACTTTTCTCAAAAAGGCCTGTATCAATTGCAAGTACCATTAAAAAAAGGTAATGGGGGCTGGTCTGCAACCAGCCCCCATTGTCTGTGTTTTTGTTATGCCCGGGTAATTACCAGCCCATGGTCAGGTAATCATGCATGGAGTTGGCTGCAGCCCGGCCGGCCCCCATGGCCAGGATGACCGTGGCTGCACCGGTGACGATGTCACCGCCGGCCCACACAGCTTTTTTGGTGGTCTTGCCGGTAACCGGATCCGCCACAATATTGCCCCAGCGGTTCAATGACATGTCCTGGGTGGCATTGGTCAGCAAGGGGTTGGCATTGGAGCCCACTGATACCACCACAAGATCGCAGTCAATGCGGTATTCAGATCCCTCGATGGGCACCGGCCTTCTTCTGCCGGAATCATCAGGCTCTCCTAGTTCCATTTTCAGGCATTCCATGCCCGTAACCCGGCCGTTTTCATCCCCGAAAAACCGGGTGGGATTGGTGAGCAGCACAAACTCGATCTTTTCCTCCAGTGCATGGTGGAGTTCCTCCTCCCTGGCCGGCATCTCTTCTCTGGACCGTCTGTACACCACTTTTACCGATTCAGCACCAAGGCGCATGGCGGTTCTGGCAGAGTCCATGGCCACGTTGCCTGCCCCCAGGACAACCACATTTTTTCCCTTGGCAATGGGGGTGTCGTATTTGGGGAACAGATACCCCTTCATGAGGTTTGTGCGGGTCAGGTATTCATTGGCGGAATAGATGCCGATAAGGTTTTCACCGGGCAGGTTCATGAACCGGGGCAGGCCTGCACCCACACCGATGTACACGGCATCATACCCTTCCTCAAACAGCTCGTCAATGGTAACAGACGCCCCCACCACGGTGTTGCATTCAATTTTTGCGCCCATCTTTTCCAGGGTGGCCACTTCAGATGCCACGATTTCCTTGGGCAGCCTGAATTCGGGGATACCATAGACCAGCACCCCGCCGGGTTTGTGGAAAGCCTCGAAAATGGTGACATCATGCCCCTTGATGAGCAGGTCTCCGGCAACAGTGAGACCCGATGGGCCGGAACCGATCACCGCCACTTTTTTGCCTGTTTTCTGGGCCACGGCCGGTACTTCACCGATGCCGTGTTTGCGTTCATGGTCTGCGGCAAATCGTTCCAGATAACCAATGGCCACCGGTTTGCCTTTCTTGCCAAGAATACACCGGCCTTCACACTGCTCTTCCTGGGGACATACCCGGCCGCACACGGCCGGCAGGGCATTTCTTTCCCACAGCTTGTTGGCTGCACCGGAAAAATTATTTTCCGCAATCTTTGCAATGAACCCCGGGATGTCCACGGACACGGGACAGCCTTCCACACAGGCCGGTTTCTTGCACTGCAGACACCGGCTTGCCTCGAGCAGGGCCGTTTCATCGCTCAGTCCCAGGGGAACTTCCTCAAAATTTCTGCGTCTGATATCCGGGTCCTGTTCCGGCATCCGGGCCCGGTCAATTTTTTCTTTTTTTTCTGCCATTTATTCCTCCGTAAAAACCTACCGGTTATGTTATAGTGCTTTGCATTTTTCAAAGGTTTCTAAACTGGTGCGCTCTTCGTCAACATAGGATGCCAGACGTTTGGCCAGCTCATCAAAATCCACTTTGTGGCCGTCGAATTCAGGGCCGTCCACACAGGCAAATTTGGTGTCTCCTCCCACGGAAACCCGGCAGCACCCGCACATACCGGTGCCGTCCACCATGATGGGGTTCAGGCTGACAAAGGTTTTAACATTTTTTTCCTTGGTGATCAGGCTGCAGAATTTCATCATGGGAATGGGCCCGATGGCCACAGCCAGATCGATATCGTTTTTTTCCAGGACATCTTTTAATACATCGGTAACAAATCCGTGGTGACCGTGGGAACCGTCATCTGTGCAGATGTGAAAATGGTCTGATGCGGCCCGCATTTTGTCTTCCATGATCAGCAGGTCATAACTTCTGGCCCCCAGGATGGTGGTGACCTCATTGCCGGCCTGTTTCAGTGCCCTGGCAATGGGGTGCAGCACGGCAATGCCTGTACCGCCGCCCACGCACACCACTTTTCCAAAATTTTCTATATGGGTGGGGGCTCCCAACGGACCGATCAGGGCGAAATATGTATCACCAACCTGCAGTTCTTTGAAACGGGCGGTTGATTTGCCCACCACCATATAAATAATGGTGATGGTGCCTTTTTCAGGGTTGGTATCTGCCATTGTAAGCGGAATACGTTCTCCGGTTTCATCGGCCTGAAGAATTACGAACTGGCCGGGTTTTGCTTTGCGGGATATGCGGGGGGCCTCAATTTCATTCATTATGATGGTCCCCTGGGCCATTTCCTCACGGGTTACAATTTTTGCCATTACTTCCTCCTGTTGTCATAAAACATATTGTCAGCAGCATCCGGCTGCTACGATATTTTTTTAAGGTTTTAAATTATATTAAAATCCGCATTTTAATCCAATAAAGTTGATAAAATCAAGAAATATAATCATGAAAAATTAATAAAATCAGCAAATAATTAGATATCCATGTCATCGGGCAGGATGACAGCTCCTTTTTTTTGTTTCCATGTCTGCAGTTCTTTTTTCTGCCTGGCCAGAATTTCAAACAGCCGGCCGGGAATTTTTGCTTCTTTGGCATAGGCTTTTTCCTGCAGTTGGATACGCGCAATGATATGGTCCACATACAGGGAAAACTGCCGGTCATACAACGCTTTGGGATAGGATTTGTCTATGATATCCTGAAATAACCGGACCAGGTCCTGGTACAGGGGCAGGTTGCCCATGGGGGTTTTGATAGCGTTCACCTCATGGTGGGCATACCGTTCCAGCCATGCCAGCCATACCTTCACATCTTTTTTTTCTCCGAGCAGTTTATTGGAATCTCCCCCCCGGGCTTTTTCGGTGAGAAAATAATTCAGGCCCGCCATCACAGGGCCATGTTTTTCATTGATTTTGGCGTTTCCAAAAAATTGGAACTGGGCATCCATGTAATCGCCCAAAGCCCCTGGTATAAACGGGGCATTGGCCCAGGGCGCTCGTTTCACACCGGTGGCACCCACCTCGGTGGCAGTGGCGGCGGATACGATACAGGCCCCGATGACCACCCCGTGGTCTGGATCAGGGGCTACCCATACCGGCGGCATGGTGTCGGCATCTCTGCCGCTGTAAGTAAACACCCGGGTCAGGACTCCTCCGGGATTTTCCGCTTCATCAGAATAATTGTCCAGACAGGTGGACCGTAATGTGCACCGGGAGTTGGGATGGGACATGGGAACCGGTTTCCCTTTGTCATCAATCATGCCGGCATACCATTGCCCCTGGAAATTGATCCCTTTTTCCGGGTGGGATTCATTGTTGCCCACCCAGTGGGGGATCTTGTTTTCATCAATGAGCACATTGGACCAGATGACCTCATAACCGGGCTGCCGCAGCACTTTCATGAGCAGTGGATCCCCTTGCTGGTTCACATCCTCCACAATGCCGAAGATACCGGCCTCCGGATTGACCGACCGGATACTGCCGTCCGGGGCAATCCACATCTGGGCAAGATCATCTCCCACAAACAGATTGCCTGCCATGGCCGTGGTGGTTTTGCCGCACCCGGAAGGGGCGGCGCCGGCAAACCAGGTAACCCGTTCATTGGGACCCTGGATGCCGGTGATGAACATATGCTCGGATAATTCCTGCCCCTTGCCCCGGTATACCGCCTTATCCACGGCAAACCTGTGGTTGCCTTTTTTGAGCAGCAGGGTATTGCCGGCATAGGTGCATTTAAAGCTGTAGGTGGTCTGGTACTGCCGGTCCATGAACACCCGGGCATTGGGAAGATCTTCGGGCCGGTTCAATCCCTGGGAATGAACATTGGTGAAAAAATGCCCCAGGGTTGCTACTTCCTTGTCAAAATCAGCATAGGCATTGCGGTATAACAGTTCTGCACTGTGGCTCACGTATGCGGAACTGGTGATTTCCAGGGCTGGGTTGGAAACAGGAGATCCCACAGGACCCCGCATATAAAATCCCACCATCATGGTTTTTCCTGCCATGATATCGGTCATGTTGGCCTGTATGTCTTCCAGGGCATTTTCCCGGTTCATGCGGTTGGCAAGAGACGATATATGGTCTTCCGGGTTGGCAATATAAAAGGTTCTGTCCACGATCCTTCCCTGTTCACCGGCCAGGTCAAAATGGATGGTATGGTTTTCCATGGCCAGCGCACTTTCTTCGCCGGTTTCCAGGGCCAGGTTTCTGATAAAATCCTGGTCTTTGGAAGAACCTGTGTTAATAAAAATGGTATCTGGATTGCAAATGACAATGGCATTGGCAATCCGTTTTAAAATATCCGGATTTGTAATTTTCAGGATGCGGTCCAACTGGACAGTGTCCATCCGCCGGGCAAAAATTTTTTTGGCATCCTCAACTGATGTGACTTTCCCGAGTACATTTAAAATATCCATGTCAGTATCCATTTAATATGTATGGTGCAGTTTTTCTACTTTTTCTAAAAATATTCAAAATTTAGATTTTTTCTTCTACCATTTACCAGGCAAAAATCAAATGGTATATTGCATTTATTGTAAAAAAATGCTCTGCTGCATTGTTACAGACATCATCACTTTTTGTGGGTAACCGGACAAACATCCATGCACCAGACAACAAACCATCAGGATAAATCCGCCATGACCCTCCCTGTATTTGCAGATCTGCACAACCATACCCTGGCATCGGATGGTGATTTTTCACCCCGCCAGCTGGTGCAAAAGGCAAAAGATAACAAAATCAACGCCATAGCCATCACCGACCATGACACCCTCAAAGGCCTTGCACAGGGTCTGGCAGCGGGAAAAGAACAAGATATTCAGGTGATTCCCGGGGTGGAAGTGTCTGTCCGTTTCAACCGTTCTTTGTTTACAGGGACCCTGCATCTGCTGTGTTATTTTCTGCCGGACCGCCTGTCAGATCAAACGTTTGTGGATGCTTTCGAAGCCCTCCTGTCGGACGGCCGGGGAGAAACACTGGTCAAAGCCCGGATAGTCCGTATCAATAAGGTTTTTGGTCCGGACGGTACCACCCCTCTGCTGAAACGACCCCTTGTGTTTGCAGATATAGCCGCCTACAGCACCAACGCCAGCCGGCGGCATTTTGCCATGGCCCTGTCCCAAAGACTGGGCATTGAAGACAAAAAAATCATTAATCAGATCATCGGCAATGCCAGCCCCGCCTATCTGCCGTCCGGTATTATACTGGATGCGGTGGCTGATTTTATCAAAAAACAGCACCTGCTGGCGGTCCTGGCCCATCCCGCTGCCGGTTCTTTTCCCGGAAAAGGCCATTACAAAGAAGTGCTGCCCCCTCTGGATACCGTGGAAAAGATACTGCCTGAATTTCTGGCAGCAGGCATCCAGGGCATTGAGGTCTTTTATCCGGGTCATACAAAAGAACACCGGGCGGTCTTGCTCTCCTGGGCAAAGACCCATCAGCTTCTGGTAACCGGTGGATCCGACTGCCATGATGACACAGAACGTCCCCCGGCCGTGGCAGGTATATCACAAGCGGATTTCAAACGGTTTTATGCGGCCTTGTCATAAGCTGCAAAAAATATGTCTGATCATCAGTCCATGATCCTCTGGTGGCCAGGAAGGCAGAATGTGCAGCCCATGGGGCAGCATCCTTATGGCTTTGGGAAACGGGCAAATCCGGCTGCCATGCAGGCCAGGGCCGCAAGGGTACAGGCGCCTGCAATGAGGCTGATGGCCAGTATGCCGGTATGGGACCAGATTATTCCCCCGCAAAAAGCCCCTGCCACCCGGCCCAGGCCGCCGATGGCATAAAAAGCGGACATGGTGGAGGCCCGCAGTTTTGGCATCAGTTCCGTGGCCAGGCCCATGGCGGTCACAATGGTGAATTCAAAACACAAAAACACCAGAAACAATCCCCCCAGCACATAAGGAACCCCCCGGTCCAGTGCCGGCAGCAGAAAATAGGCCCCTGCCGTCAGAACCATTCCGATGAATATGGTGCGTAACAGTCCTACCCGGTCGGAAAAAAAAGCGGTAATCGCTTCGCCTGCCACCTCGGCAATACCGATGAGGATAGTGCCTAATCCGATGGCAGCCAGGGAAAGACCATAGGATTGTTCCAGCCAGGCACCATACACCACAAACAGGATGTCAGAGCCCAGGGCCATGAAAAATGCAAAACCTAAGATTCCCAGAACCTGTCGGTTCTGCATGATCTGTTTCCAGTTGGCTATCACGATTGCATTGTTCGCCCTTTTTTTCTTGTCTGCCGGACCATCTTCGGGCATGAGGCGCAAGATCAGAAAAAAACAGGCCATGGCGAGCATCCCGATGGCCAGAAACGGGGCCTGAAAGGAAAATTTCTGGATGGCCAGCCCGGCCAGGGGGATTCCCAAAAGTGTGGCACCGGCCCAGGCCAGTTCCGTGATACCGATGAATTTTCCCCGCTGATCAAAAGGAATATGGCTGCCGATAAAGGCCTGAAAACTGGGGTCGAAAATGCTTTTTGCAAGGCCTGCCAGAAACAGGCTCAGCACCAGGACACCATACAGGGGGATGAAGCCTGCGGCAAAGCAGCCTGTGCAGAGCATCACCAGAGCGATGAGTATGAGGCGTTTGTTACCATACCGGTCGGCAAAGGATGCTCCCACGGGCCCTAATACTGCTGTGGCCTGGTTAAGGGCTATCACCGATGTAATGGCGGCCAGATCCACGCCAAGTCCCCTGGCAAAGGCCGGGGCAAAGGGGTAGACCATCCGCCTGGCCGTGTTCAGCAGCAGCTTGGCCAGGGTGGTGACAATGATAAGGCTGTAAAATTGTCGAAAATTTTTGATCATGGCAGCATATCCGGTATTACACCGCAACCAGTAAATGAAATTTATCAAAAATCAGCATCAGCCCCATGAAAACCAGCAGACCACCGGCCACCTTGTTGATGACGGCAATGAACCGGGTGGCTTTTTTCATAAATTCCATCAAAGATGTGATGAAAACAGACATGAGAATGAACGGCAGTGCCAGACCGGCCGAGTAAGTGGCCAGCAGCCATACCCCTTTGGCCAGGGTGTCCTGGTTTCCCGCCACAATAAGGATGCTGCCCAGCAACGGACCGATGCACGGGCTCCACCCTGCCCCGAATGCCATACCGATGATGAATGTGCCCAGCAGGTGAACCGGTTTGTGTTTCAGGTGGATGCGTTTCTCAAAGGCCAGTGCCTTGATGTTGATGATACCCAGCAGGTGCAGCCCGAAAATTAAAATAATGGCACCTCCCAGGTACCGGACCACATATGCGTATTGGGTGAAAACAGATCCCAGAAATGAGGCCGAAGCCCCGAACAGGATGAAAACAAAGGAAAATCCCGCCACATAGGCCAAAGTGGACAGGATTACTTTTTTGCGGGTCTCTTGTCTGCCCTGGGTGAGTTCATCCAGGGAAAGACCGGTGATAAAGGAAAAATAAGCCGGTATAAGGGGCAGAATACACGGGGATAAAAAGGAAAGCAGTCCTGCGGCAAATGCTGCCGGAAAGGTTATGGTTTCGGTGAACACGCAAATTTTCCTTTTTTTTGTGAAAGGGTTTTCGAAATATTTTACAGTCAGACTAATGCATTCTCTTCCGTGTTTCAAGGTCTGTGATGCTGTATTTTACCCTTTACGGCAAATATCCAGAGGTTTTTTCTTTACTTGTCTGAATTATGCCATATGATAAACCCTAACTGTGCAGGTAAAAAAACAATTTTGCGAAGATTTTTGGCGTCAAAATGATGGGAAAGGCAAAAAGGGGGAAACATGGATAAACTGGATGCAATTTTTGCACCGGAGACCATTGCGGTTGTTGGTGCCTCAACCCAAAAAGGTAAGGTGGGGCATGATATATTTGCCAATATTTTGTCCGGTGGGTATAAAGGTACTTTGTATCCGGTGAATCCCAAGGCAAAATCCGTTCTCAGTGTAAAATGCTATACCACGATCACCAATATTCCCGATCCCATAGATCTGGCCATGATTATTCTGCCGCCCGCGGCTGCGCTGGCATCAGTGCAGGAATGTATTGCCAAGGGAGTAAAAGGCATTGTCATTGTTTCCGCGGGATTTAAAGAAGTGGGTGGTGAAGGTGCTGATATTGAAAAACAGATAAAGGCCCTGTGCACCGATGCCGGGGTCCGTTTGGTGGGACCCAACTGTCTGGGGGTGATCAACCCGTCTCCCAAAGTATCGTTGAATGCCAGTTTTTCCGCCCGTATGCCCGAGGCGGGCAATGTATCGTTTATTTCCCAAAGCGGTGCCCTGTGTACGGCTGTGCTGGATTATGCAGCAGACAAGGGATTCGGATTTTCAAAGTTTATTTCCATCGGTAACAAAGCGGATGTGGACGAGCTGGATCTGCTGCGCTATTATCATAAGGATCCGGATACGGATGTAGTCATGATCTATATGGAAGAACTGAGCCGCAGTGCAGAAGAGTTTATCACTGAAGTGCGGAAAATGACCTCCGGCACCCACCCTACCCATGTGATTGCCATCAAGTCCGGCTCTTCTGCTGCAGGTGCAAGAGCTGCCGCTTCCCATACCGGGGCCCTGGCAGGATCAGATGTCATTTATGACGGCCTGTTCACCATGTCCGGAATATTGCGGTGCAAAACAGTAAACCAGCTCTTTGACTATGCCCAGGCCTTTGCTGCCAATAAATATCCCACGGGCGACCGGGTTGCCATTGTCACCAACGCCGGGGGGCCGGGGATTATGGCAACGGATATGAGTGAACAGTCCGGATTGAAACTTGCCCGATTTTCCGAAGAAACCATAACGGAATTGAAAAAATATCTGCCGTCTACAGCCAATTTCCACAATCCAGTGGACGTCATCGGAGATGCAGCCAAAGATCGGTATGAGAATACTTTGGCCACCGTGCTGGCGGACAGGGGAGTGGATGCGGTGTTGATCATTTTGACTCCCCAATCTATGACCGATGCCATTGGCACGGCTGAAGCCATTGTCAGGATTGCCAAAAACACCATTAAACCGATTTTATGTGCATTCATGGGCATTGTGGATGTGTCTGACGGGGTCAAACTGCTACAGCAGCACAAGGTGCCGGTATATCAGTTTCCGGAAAGCGCAGCGCGCTCTTTGGGGGCTTTGCGGGAGGGAATGAAATGGCTGTTCAGAAAAATTCTGCCCCAGTATAATCTGGTATATGACAAGGAAAAGGCCGGAAATATTATCCAGAAATATCTGTCCCAGGGCCGGTATGTTTTGGGGGAACTGGACGGCAATGAAATTCTTAAATGCTATGGGTTTACTGTTTTACCCATGGCCCTGGCAAAAACAGCAGACGAGGCCAAGCATATTGCCCAGGATCTGGGGTATCCTGTGGTCATGAAGATTGTATCTCCCCAGATTCTTCACAAGTCCGATGCCGGGGGAGTGCGGGTGAGACTGGAGAATGACCGGGCCGTTGACACGGCGTTCAAAGAGATTATGAAAAACGCAAAAAAATACGATCCTGATGCCCATCTGGAAGGGGTGCTGGTACAGCAGATGGCACCTGCCGGAAAAGAAGTGATTCTGGGGGTGACCTGGGATCCGGTATTCGGCCATGCAATCATGTTCGGGCTCGGGGGGATTTTTGTGGAAGTATACAAAGATGTGGCCTTTAGGTTGTCCCCCATGGGTAGAAATGTTGCCAGGCGGATGGTAAAAAGTATAAAAGGCTACCCCATCCTCAAAGGATTGCGCGGAGAAGCACCATCTGATATCGAAGAAATTGAAAAAAATATTGTTTCTCTAAAAGCCCTGGCAGATGATTATCCAATGATCAGGGAACTGGATATCAATCCGCTTTTTGTGCATGAAGCAGGCAAAAAAACAACCGTGGCCGATATTATTATCCGGCTTGATGACAAGGTGAAAACCCATTGAAGGAGATTTTGAACATGCCTGAAGGAAACGGTTTTATTATCATGGAATCAGCAAAAAAAGCAGCAAAAAAAGAAGCCAGCCGCAAAGATGCTTTTCCCAAGGTCGATTTTTCAAGTTTTATTCTTTCTATTTACTCTTCCGGACTGGTGCAGTTGGGAAAGGTGGAGGACCCTTCTTCGGGAAAGATACAGAAAAATCTGGCCATGGCCAGGCACACCATTGATATGATGGCCATGCTTTCACAAAAAACCCAGGGAAACCTGAACAAGGATGAAGAAAATTTGATGCGGGCGCTTTTGAGTGAAATCCGACTGGCCTATGTGGAGGCAACCGGTTGATGCACCATCAGGCCTCATTTGCCAAGATCAATCTGTTTTTGTATGTCACAGGCAGGCGGTCCGACGGATTTCATGATCTTTTTTCCCTGATGACAAGAATCACGCTGGCAGATGACATGGCATTTGCATTTCATGGGGATGGTGTACATGTGACCTGTGATCATCCAAAGGTGCCAGCAGATACAACCAATCTGGCCCACCGGGCAGCAGTTCTGTTTTTTGAATCCTGTAAAAAACTTGTAAAACCAATATCCCTGGACGGGGTCACAATTCATATAGACAAAAAAATCCCTGTAGGCAGCGGTCTGGGAGGGGGCAGCAGCAATGCAGCCACTGTACTGATGGTATTGAATCAGTTTTGCCAAAATCCTTTTTCCCGAAATGCATTGATGAAGATGGGACTCTGCCTTGGGGCGGATATCCCTTTTTTTCTTTTTGGCGGCCCGGCCCTGGCTACCGGTGTGGGGGAAACGCTTATCCGGGCTGAAAATCCGGGATTTCAGTATGTGGTACTCTGTGATCCCGGTATCCATGTCCCCACTGCCAGGGTGTTTAAAACCCTGGATTTTTGTTTGACATCCCACCAGAAATATACTATAAAATCTGCTTCGGATGCTCTGCTGAGGGGACAAAAGATTGATATCCGCCACTATGGTAACAATGATCTGGAAGCATCTGCCTTCAGATTGTACCCGGAAATCAAAACCACCAAAGATGAGATGGTGCGGTTGCTGCAAAGACCTGTATCCATGTCTGGAAGTGGTGGATCTCTTTTTGCTCTTTATTCGGAGCAGAACAATGCAAAGCAGGGATATGAAATGCTTTGCAGGCGGTGGCCCGGTGGGGAAAAAAAGATTTTTTTAACCGCAATGCACAATGGATGAAACACAAATGGTAAATGTACTGGGGCGTCGTCAAGTGGTAAGACACAGGGTTTTGATCCCTGCATTCAGAGGTTCGAATCCTCTCGCCCCAGCCATAGTTTTATGACGACATTAAAAAGAGATATGTTATGAGTGGGTTATCGATTTTTGCAGGAAATTCAAACCCCCTTTTGGGAGACAGAATTGCTGAATATCTTGCAAAGCCCTTGGGGAAGTTGAAAGTAAACCGTTTCAGCGACGGGGAAATCCAGGTTGAAATCCTTGAAAATGTTCGAAAGCAGGAAATTTTTGTGATCCAGTCCACATGCAAGCCTGTGAATGACCATCTGGTGGAGCTGTTGCTGATGATTGATGCGTTCAAACGTTCTTCTGCCAGTCGCATTACCGCTGTCATTCCCTATTTCGGATATGCCCGCCAGGACAAAAAAGTATCCCCCAGGGTTCCTATTTCCGCCAAGATGGTGGCGGATCTGTTAGAGAACACAGGGGTTGACAGGGTCATTACCATGGACCTGCATGCCGGCCAGATCCAGGGATTTTTCAGTGTGCCCGTGGACAATCTCTATGCTGCCCCTATTATCATTGATGATATCAGAACCCGGTACCCTGAAAATCTGGTGGTGGTTTCTCCGGATGCCGGCGGTGTGGAGCGGGCCAGGGCCTATGCCAAGCGCCTTAACTGCGGCCTTGCCATTGTTGACAAGCGCAGAAGTGCTCCAAACCAGGCCAAAGCCATGGCCATAATAGGGGATGTTCAGGATAAAATCGCCATTGTTATTGATGATATGGTGGATACAGCAGGTACCCTGACAGAGGCTGCCGGAGTGATCCGTGAAAAAGGTGCCCGAAAGGTGCATGCCTATTGTACCCATCCAGTATTATCCGGTCCGGCCATTGACAGAATCACCAGTTCATCTCTGAGTTCTCTGGTTGCAACGGATACCATCCCATTGTCAGAAGAGGCACAAAAATGTGAGAAGATAAAAACCCTGTCCATTGCAAAACTTGTGGGTGAAGCCATCATGCGCAGTTACAGGGGTGATTCGGTTAATTCTCTATTTATATAAATGATGTATTTTAGCAGTCCATTTTAACGCGCTATTTTTATTGTCTTCTTGTAATAGCGGACACGGAGGAAAATGCTTTGGAACTTATTACGTTACATGCAACAAAACGCGAAACCAAAGGAAAGGGCGCTGCCAGAAAAATGCGCCGGGAAAAAACCATGCCTGCGGTCATCTACGGGCCAAAGATGGATCCCCTGATGCTGTGTCTGGAAACCAGCGAGTTTGATAAAATCATCCGGGACAGGGGTATATCAGGCCTGTTTTTGAATTTGAAAATTCAGGGGGAAGATGCCAAGAGCAAGGTGGTGATGCTCAAGGATCTGCAAATGGATACATATGGTATTGAATACATTCACGCGGATTTCCATCAGATTGATATGGACACCTTGGTGACGGTGTCAGTACCGGTTGTGCCGGTGGGTGTCAGCAAAGGGGTTAAGGACGGTGGCGGCATGCTTCAGATCATCCGCCGTGAAATGGAAGTGATATGTAAGCCCGGGGACACCCCTGAGCGTATTGAAATCGATGTCACTGACATGGACATCGGAGATGCCGTTCATGTGGAGGAAATTGATCTTGGAGATGCGGTGGAAATTCCCCATGAGGTGAATTTTACCGTGATAACCATTGTTCCGCCTGATGCTGGTGAAGATGAAGAAGAGATGGCAGAGGACGAACTGATGGAAGAAGTTGATGAAACGGAAGACGAACCGGTTGAAGAATCTTCTGAATAGCGTGTCCCATGCGTTATGACAGATGCAAACTGCAAAATGATAGCGGGTCTGGGAAATCCAGGCCAATCCTATGCCCGGACCCGCCATAACATCGGCTTTCTGGTGGTGGAAGCCATTGCCGAAAAAGCCGGCACAGTTTTTGATAAAACCCGATTTGACGCGGCTTTTGTAAAAGTTTGTATCTGCGGTCGGGATGTTTTTCTGGTAAAACCGTTGTCCTACATGAACCGCAGTGGTTTCCCCCTCCAGAAATTGTCAGCATATTTTAAAATCCCTTTCACTGATATTATTGTGGTGCATGATGACATGGACCTGCCCTTTGGTACTCTCAAAATCGTACAGGACAGAGGGCCAGGTGGCCACAACGGCGTAAAATCCATTATTGATGCCTTTGGCCGCAAAGATTGTATCCGGGTGCGGGTCGGGGTGGGGCATCCCCATGACCAAGCCCGGGTGACCGGCCACGTGCTGGGTGGTTTTGCCCCTGACGAACAGGCTGCCCTGGGCAACACTGTGGCCTCGGCGGCGGAAGCCTGCCGCCTCATTCTTTCCCGGGGGATTGTCCGGGCCATGAACCAGGTGAATACCAAACGCTGAACATTGATCCCCTTTTTTTACGATAGTTTGGTTGTTTTGTGCCTGTATACATTATGGTTTCCGCTTAAAATCCTTGCCTTTTCTGAATACAAATGATTGAAACCGCCTTTGGGAGCGGGCATGGCAATTCTTTTTGTTGACAATCTTGTGAAAATGTGATTACATGTCTGAGAATAGGCAAATTGTTTTAACAAATCAAGGCGGGCTATCCAATGGGTGAAAAATTCAAGGAAACAACGGCTAAGGTGAACAAATCAACCAAAAAAGAATTTGCAAAAGGAGATCTGGCGGTTTATCCGGCACATGGGGTCGGCTGCATCGAGTCAATAGAAAGCAAAGAGATAAACGGCGATACCATGAATTTTTACATGATGAAAATCGTGGAAAACGGCATGGTGATAATGATCCCCACATCCAATGTCGAATCCGTGGGATTGCGGGAGGTGATCCCTGAAAACGAAATTCCAAACGTGTACAAGGTGATGCAGGCAAAGGCCCAGAACGGCGACAACCAGACATGGAACCGAAGATACAGAGAATACATGGACAAAATCAAGACCGGATCCATTTATGATGTCGCTGAAGTGTTCCGGGATCTTTTTCAGCTCAAACTGGAAAAAGATCTTTCCTTTGGTGAACGCAAGCTGTTGGATACAGCCCAGAATCTTTTGGTACAGGAATTGTCAACGGCAAAGGATATTGATGAAATGGCCATGATGAAAGAAATCGAGAACCTGTTTCAATAGCCTTTATCCAGGATTTTGTATGAGAAACCGGCGGTCAGGCAGTGTCCGCCGGTTTTTTTTTGACAACCCATGAAAATAGATTTTCCTATTCCTTTGGAATCCACTGGTCAACGGCTGGATTTTATAGTTTCCCAGACAGTTCCAGGCTGTACAAGGTCCATGGCCGCTGCATTGATCAACCAGGGAAAAATCAGGATTTCTGGTCACATAAAAAAACCTGGATACCGGGTTACGCAATCTGACAGGGTGACCGGGGTGATTTTGCCGCCGGAACCACCCCTGCAGGTGAGTTCAGATCCTGAACCCATTCATGTTGTGCATGAAGATCCCCATATTATTGTATTGGACAAACCCCCGAATCTGGTGGTTCATCCCGGACCAGGCAACCAGTCCAATACCCTGGTCAACAGATTACTTTACCATTTTCCAGACCTTAAAGATGTGGGCGAAGACCCCCTTCGGCCGGGAATTGTGCATCGCCTGGACAAGGATACAAGCGGATTGATTCTGGTGGCCAGAACGTCTCAAAGTCTTGATTTTCTTCAAAAAGAATTTAAAGATCACCGGGTGGAAAAAACATACATGGCGCTGGTATCAGGAGCCACCCTTCCGGATAACGGCGAGATCTCGCTTCCCGTGGGCCGGCATCCAAAACACCGTAAGCGCATGGCTGTCACCCCCGATTCAGGCAAACCAGCCCGGACATCCTGGCAGGTGTGCCGGCGATTTGCCCGTACCTGCCTGGTAAGAATACAACTCCATACCGGCCGCACCCACCAGATTCGGGTTCATTTTTATGATATGGGCCATCCCCTGCTGGGGGACCGGGTATATCAATACCGCAGAAACCGTAAAAAACAGCAGTCCTTCCCGAGGCAGATGCTGCATTCCTGGCAGATTGCCTTCAGACACCCGTATTCAGGTGAAAAATTGCAGTTTGCAAGCGATCCTCCGCCGGACTTTGCATCTGCTGTGGCAAAAGAAGCCGGTTATACCGGAAAATAATCTGGTTTCAGCCCGTAAATATCCTTTTATTTAAGATAATTGTTAGAATTTCAGGGATATGGTTGACATTTTGCTTTACAGATGGTTATAGAGTAGGGGCATTGTGGAAAGCCGGAAGTTTGCAGGACCCGGATGAACAACAGAATTGTAAACCCAATATTGAGGATACGGCATGATTCAGTCAATTTTGATGATGGGGGGACTGGGGGTTGTCATTGGTACGGCTCTGGTAATCGCTT